>JAZOMB010000066.1:0-22071 GCA_045653515.1 Victivallaceae bacterium
GAAAAAGGATGGGGGCGAGGGGGAAGGGAAAAACTTTTTTTCCCGTGAAAAAAAGTTTTTCCTTTCCCCCACAACACCGACCTTTATCTGGAACAACGCATTTTTATTGCCCGGTAACGGGCTGAAAGGAGACTATTATGAAAAACATTATTGAAGAACTTGAAAGAATCAGAACTTACGAAAGTGCCGATACCGTAAATCACGAAAATTTCCCGGCGTGGAAGATGAGCGATGAAGCACGGCTTGATCAGCTGGCGATGACCGGTACATTGGGCAGCAGCTTTTACGCTTCAGCAAGTGAAGTTACCGCCGATGCCCTCGCTCTTTTGGAACGCGCCGATGCCGAAGCTTTGAGCCGCGCCATCATCCGCGGCCGCAACGAAGGATTCATCCGCACCTTTCCGCTGCTCGGTCTGGTTGTATTGTCTAAAAAATCTCCCGAACTCTTTCAACAGGCATTCCCTAAAGTGGTGCTGACCGGAAACGATCTGGAAGATTTTATTGATATGACCCGCCGTCTGCGCGGTTTGGGCCGTTCGGTGAAGCGGGCGATCCACACATATTTGCAGGAAAGCGTAACGCCTTACTATGCAATGAAGTATCGCAAACAGCTCGCCGATGCCATCCGTATAAGCCGCTTCGCCGGAGATGACCCCATTTACGCCTATATTTTGAGTGCCTATTCGCAGGTCAAAAATCTGGATAAAAGCAAAATTGCCGATGTTTACACTAAATATCCGGAATTTGCCGCCCGCAAAGAGTTTCTGGAACTGCTTGAAAACGGAAAATCCGCTCAAGCCGCCGATGTTCTGCTGAAAAAACGTCTGGATGTGGAAAGCTTGAGCGCGTATTACCACAAATTTGATTCAAAGGTGTGGGAAGCTGCCGCGCAAGTTACGCCAATTATGCGTTTTTTGAAATATCTGGCAAAATTCTCCCGCGAAGGTGTGGATGTCCGCCGCATCGCCGCAAAAAAACTTTCGGTCGATGCTCTCAAGGCGGCAAAGGTGTTTCCGTTCCGCTTGTACACGGCGTACAAGGCACTTCCGTATGATTTCACCCGCCCGGAAAATGACTCCATACTTCAGGAATTGGCGAAGAATAATTTGTGCGAATTGACGAAATATCCCTCCGTTTCTGAATTGTTGAAAAGTCTGCTTGATGATTATGCATTGGCGTATGATTGGAAGGAGTTCAATTCGCACCGCTGGGTGATCGCACCGGATGTTTCCGGCTCAATGACCAGTCGGATCGGCAATGGCAGCTTGACATTTGCCGATGTCAGCGGTATGTTTACCGGATTTTTTAGCCGCGGTTTGGATGATGTGACCGTCCTGCCGTGGGATACTGAAGTAAAACCATACCGGGCAAGTGCAAACGATCCCGTTCTGGAACATATTGAAACTATCCGCAATATGAGTAATGGCGGAACATATATGGAAGCTCCGGTGGAGTATATGATAAAGCACCGCATCATAACCGATTATGCGGTATTTATCACCGACTCTATGGAGTACGGCAAAGGGTGGCTGGCGGCGTGGAAACAGTACAAGCAGCTCAATCCATCCGCACAGGCATTTCTGTTGCGGCTGGACAGTTACCATACCCAGCCTATGCCCGACGATCAGGCGGAAAAGTACGGCATCCACCAGATTTTCGGCTGGAATGACAGCGTGATAGATTATATGAAATTTGTTATTGAAAGAGGAAAATAAAATGGAATTTGTAAAGAGAGATGGCGGAGCTCTGCCTATTAAAAGCTGGTGCCGTGATATAGAACCTGTGGCGATGGCGCAAGCCGAAAACCTCGCCCGCCACCCGGCGTTGAGCCGCTTTGTCGCGCTTATGCCGGATTGCCATTGCGGTATCGGGATGCCGATAGGAGGCGTTATCGCCGCCAAAGATGCGGTCATTCCTGCCGCAGTCGGCGTGGATATCGGCTGCGGTATGATCGCCGTTGAAACTGACATCCGGGCAGAAAAACTGGAAGATATGCGCTTCCGCCGCGCGATCCACACCCGCATCAAGGAGCTTATCCCCGTCGGCGAAGGAAATTATCACAAAACTCCGCAGGAGTGGGACGGCTTTGAAGAATATCTTGACACCAAGGGAGTCGATGCTCAATTCATCACCAAGCTCGACCGCTGCAACCTCGGTACCCTCGGCGGCGGAAACCACTTCATTGAAATACAGAAGAGTGATTCCGGTTTCGTCTGGCTGATGATCCACTCCGGAAGCCGCAACCTCGGTAAGCGTATCGAGGAACGCTATCAGGAACGCGCGATGGCGCTTTGCGAACGTTTTCATTCTCCGCTGCCCTGCAGTGATCTGGCGTTTCTGCCGATAGAGGAAGCGGACGGACACAACTACTTCCGCGATATGAACTTCGCGCTGAAGTACGCCTTTGAGAACCGTCAGCGGATGATGAAAGTGTGCAAGGAGGCACTCGCAGAATTTGTTCCGGAAGTGAACTTTATATGCGAAGTTAATATCCACCACAACTACGCCGCGTTTGAAGAACACTTCGGCGAAACGCTCTGCATCCACCGCAAAGGAGCCACCAGCGCAAAACTTGATGAAGTCGGTATTATCCCCGGTTCTATGGGAACTGCCAGCTACATCGTGCGCGGTCTGGGTAATCCGGCAAGCTTTATGAGCTGTTCGCACGGCGCGGGCCGCCGGATGAGCCGTACCGTTGCCTGCAATACGCTGACCGCCGCCGAATGCGACGAAGCAATGCACGGCATCGTCTGCGACCGCTGGCAGCCGGTGAAGCGTTACGGTAAGAGCAAGGGAATGCTTGACCTTTCCGAAGCACCGCAAGCCTACAAGGATATCGAAGATGTCATCGCCGCAGAAAGTGATCTGGTGGAAGTCCAAGTCCGCCTGACCCCGCTGGCGGTGGTGAAAGGATAAAAAAATCCTGATTTATCATCGGGTGTAGCTCACCGGTAGAGCAGTCGAAGAGCGGGGATCGTCTCCGGAAACGTATGGGTCAAGCGTTGACGGAGCAGGTTTTCACCGTCCCCAGCGCGGCGTGTAGTGGGTTCGACTCCCACCCCCGATGCCCAAATTTTCCGGCTGTTCCGGTTGGATTGCCTCCCTCTCGCCCCGTGGAATAATCCGGGATACGACACAGGCACTTCAACTTGGAACAGCCGTTTTCTGTCCCGATTTTCCGTTATTCACCAAACAAATCCCGGAAGATCTCTTTCAAACCCCAAATCGCAACAAACATCACAATCAGAAATCCCATAGCCTCTCTCTTATTTCAAATCATTTCACTTCCGGCAGCTCGTTCCAGTTCGTGGTAAAGCGGCGGGAGAGGTACTCCTGTTTCATCGTCCACGGCCGCGTTATCCCCTCTCCGGCGGTAAATATGGTATTTCTGCCGTACTTATGATTTATCTTATCCATCGCCTCCGCCAGAACCATATTTTTTTCATCCGGCGCTTCAAAAAAATCCATATTCACTCCGTCAGCCGGACACAATTCAAACAGCACCACTCCGGTTTTCATCGCCCGCCTGCCGGGAACGATGATGTTTTCAATTACCGGAGTGATATATTTTATCATCGACAAATGTTCCGAGAGCGGCAGCGGGAAACCGGTAACGTGGCCGCATTGGCCGCTTGGCAGCATCGTATCGCCGGAGTATTCCGCCGTATAAAAAGCATATATATAAATGAACCCCGCCGCCTGATCCAACGCCCGCAGTTTGCTTGCTGCGACCGCAGTGTAATGCAGTACCGACTCTTTTATTGCCTCTTTTGAAGATGTCGGCTTGCTGAAACTGCGGGAAAAGGCGATCTGTTTCACAGCTCCGTTGAACTCTTCAAAAGGTATGCACGGCACGCCCTGCAGCTCCATAACAGTCTGAGCGAGTATGACATTGAATCTCTTTTTGATATCGTAACTTTCGCACTCTGCCAGATCTCCGGCATTGTTTATGCCATATGCTTTCAACTGCTTTTCCAGCCGCCACGAGATCCCCCAGACTTCGGTGAGCGGCAACTCTTTCAACAGCGGCAGAGGATTTTCCGGCATAATAAAGATGCCCGAAGGCTGTTTTTTGGCGATATGATTGGCGATTTTTGCCAGAGTTTTAGTTCTGGCAAAACCGATGCCGCAGGGGATGCCCGTCCAGCGCAGGACCCGTTGCCGTATCGCCGCTCCGAATGCTTCATAATCAAATCCTCCGGCAAAATCCATATGGAAAAATGATTCATCTATGGAATACTGTTCAACAACCGGAACCATCCCCTGCAATGTCCGCATCACACGATTGGACATATCCCCGTACAGACAATAGTTGCTCGAACGGAAAATGATTCCGAGTTTCCGGGCATACTCCTTTAAAATATAGTAAGGTATGCGTTTGGGCAGATCCAGCGCTTTGAACTCGTTGGAGCGCGAAATACAGCTGCCGTCATTGTTGGAAAGCACCGCCACCGGACGGTTGTTCAATGACGGATCAAAAACTCTTTCACAAGAAACGTAAAAGTTGTTGCAATCCAGTAATCCGGTCATCTTCATTTATTGCCGCCGAGTTTTACTTTGTACTTTTCTCTGGTACCGTGGAGCCGGATGCCGGGATTGGCAACGGAAATATTCTGCGGCAGAGATGGTTCCGGTTCCGGAATACTTCTGCGCTTTGCACCGTAGTTGATTTTTCTCACCACTCCGGTAACAACACCCCAGAAACGCACATCCTGACCGGGTGCGAAAGTTATCGCCTGAAAGTTCCTGTTGGCAGGCTCAAGAAAGGTCATCCCGCCGTTTTTGCGCAGATATTTTACTGTGAACTCCCCATCGACCGAAGCGACGATGATCGCACCGTCAAAAAAATCCATACTGCGGTCAACACAAAGTATATCGCCGGGGAAAATGTTTGCTTCGATCATAGATTCCCCGGTCACGCGCACATAATATACCGCATCGCGGTTGGAGGACAAATAGTCGTTCAGATCCAGTTCCCGCTCGATGTAGTGTTCAGCCGGAGAGGGGAAACCGGCTTGGACGGCATTCTCCATCAGCGGCGGAAAGTTTTTATCCGGCATAAGTGTTTCTCCATTTGAGTATAAAGCAATGAAACATAATATACATCACACAAGTGGACATTTTGCGTCCACTCTTGAAATGATTGCAAAAAAAAGTGAAATATGGCGCCCCGGCGGGCGCACAGGCATCTTGAATCACCTGCCCGCAGCAAAAGCGGAGGCGGTATTTTCACCTGGGAAAAGTGATCGATACATCATCAAGGATGACAAAGGCATTTTTCCCGCCCGCGACGGTAAAGCGCAAGCCGATCCATTCGTTGGCATTTATAGTGTATTCACAGGCATACATCTCCTGCCGGGATGCAAGCGATTCTTCTTAACTGCAAAAAAATGGTAGCCCGGGCGGGGATCGAACCCACGACCAACTGCTTAGAAGGCAGCTGCTCTATCCACTGAGCTACCGGGCCATAAGAAATGCTTTCTACATAATATGCACTCATTTGATGAAAAAATCAAGTCTTAAAATTGCATTTAGTCAAATGATATGCTATATTTAATGTAAGACTATTTATTTTGAACGCTTTTTTGGGAATAAACAACACTATGGGTAAATATATTTTCAGCGGTCTCGACAGTTATGATACTCCGGAAGGCTTACCAGTAAGCTGGCTTTACAAGCTTATGTTCCGCAGCCGTTGGTACTTTTATCTCTATAATTTCGGTATTTTCATCCGTTCCGGACTGCTCGGCAGCCGCGGCAAACTTGACGGCGATGCTCAGATCCGCCTTTCAAGCGAAAACGTTCCCCTCATTGAACGCATCGGCGGCAAAGTCCATCTGCGCGGTCTGGAACATCTGCGCAACCGCAACGGTCAGCCGGCGGTGATCGTCGCCAACCATATGAGTCTGCTCGAAACTGCGCTGCTGCATGCCATCGTCCGCGAACATATGGACATTTCGTTTGTGGTCAAAGACTCATTGATGAAAGTCCCGTTTTTCCGCCACATCCTCAAAGCGATGAACGCCATTCCGGTATCGCGCACCAATCCGCGTGAAGACCTCAAAATCGTTCTTTCTGAAGGAAAAAAGATGCTTCAGTCCGGCTGTTCGATGATCGTTTTCCCGCAATCGACCCGCTCGGCTGAATTTGATCCGGCGCAGTTCAACTCCATCGGCATCAAGCTTGCCAAATCCGCCGGAGTCCCGGTTATCCCGCTCGCACTTAAAACCGACTTGATCGGAAACGGTAAAATCTGCCGCGACCTCGGCCCGGTTTATCCGGAAAAAGAGGTGCGTTTTGAATTCGGCGCACCGCTTGAAATCGAGGGCAACGGTCAACAGCAGCAGCAGCAGGTAATTGAGTTTATCAGCAGCTGTTTTCAGCGGTGGCAACAGGAAGGAACTGAAAAGTGACAAAAAATACGGGGATATTCGGAATCGGCTTTCTGCGGCGGATATTGGCAGTATTCTGCTGCCTTGTTTCGGTGCAGCTGTTCGGTTTTAAATCGACGTTTGAAAACATTTCCGAAGAGGATTTCAAACAGCTGCGTGCCGATAACTGGCAGGTCGTGGGAAACAATATCATTTTGAACGGCCGGGTGCATCTGCCGCTTAACAATACTGAAATTTTTGCCGATAAGGCGATCATCAATATGGACAGCCGCGATTTTGAAGCGATCGGCAATGTCAGGATGTACACCTGGAAAGATTGTACCGAAGCCGTTGATCTGCAGCAGATCGCCGAATTGGAAAAGCGTCCGGAAATATTGATCCGCGAAATCAGCACTTCGCAGAATCTTATGGGCGAACGCACCTATTCAGCAAAAATCGCCATGCAAAGTGATTCCATCACCGCCGACCGCATTTGCGGAAATATAAACAGCGGTTATTTCCGTTTTGAAAACATGGTGCTTACTTACCAGACTCTCGTCTGCCGCGGTGAAAGCGCTGAACAGCTTCCCAACGGTGAAACGATCATCACCAACGGCGAAATAAGCTCCTGCGATTACCTGAGATCCAGCAACGCCCACTACTCGATCTCCGGCTCCAAGATCAAACTCATTCCCCATCCGCAGAAGTTCTACGGACTCAAGCACTTCGACTCTGACAAAGGCGACCGTACGGTATTGATGACCAATGGCTTTATCAAAATCCACGGCCTGCCGCTCATCTGGCTTCCGGTCTTCTGGAAACCCAAAGATGAACATCTCGGTCTGCTGAATGTCACCTGGGGTAAGGAGAGCGACTGGGGCTTCTATCTCAGCTTGGCCAAACGTTTTGTGCTTAACGAGTATCCTCTGGTGAAACTGAAGCTGCGCGGTGATTTCTACGAACAGCGCGGTGTCGGTTACGGTGCTGAATTCAAGGTTTCCAGCGAAAGAAGCCATACGGAATTTTTCGCTTACGGCATCCGCGACCGTGACCGTTTTGAAAAGGATGACTACGATTTGTACCGTCTTGAGGTGCCGAAAGACCGTTACAACTTCCGTCTGACCAATATCACCCACATCACTCCGCGTCTGGATTTCCGCGGCGTGCTTGATCTGTCGAGCGACCCCTATATCCTCCGCGACTTCTTCAGCGCCCGCTTCAACAGCGACCCGCAGCCGGCGACTTATGCGGCATTGGAACAGCAGTTCGACCGCTTCAGCACTTCGCTGTATATGCGCTTCCAGGTCAATGACTTCTTCACCACGGTGGAAAGATTGCCGGAGTTCCGCATCGATGTACCGCGGCAGGAAATTTTTGACACCGGTGTCTACTATCAATCTGATATGACCGCATCCAATCTCCGGATGAAATGGGTGGAATTCGATTCTCATCCCGGAGGCCGCTACACTGAACTGGAAAACTATGATTCGTTCCGTTTTGATACGACTCACTTCCTCTACTATCCCATCAGGACCCGCTACTTCAATCTGGTTCCGCGTGCCGGTGTGCGTTTGACCGCCTATTCCCACACCAGCGATGCCAAGGTAAAAGAAGACGATCTGATGAAAATGATCTCCGCTTCCGAGCCGCAGAGTTCCGGAAAATACACCTTCGCGACCTACGATGACCATGGCGGTTCCAAGGCGCGTCTGGCGGCGGAACTCGGTTTTGAATTGTCCACCAAGATCCACAACGCCTGGCAGAATGTCCGCAGCGGCTTCTTCCAGCTCGACGGCCTGCGCCATATTATGCAGCCCTATTTGAACTACACCTACATCAGCAAACCGACGGTCAGCCGCGATCACCTCTACTTCTTTGATGAGATCGACCGCCTTGACAAGCAGAACTTCTTCCGTTTCGGTTTGATCAACCGTTTGCAGACCCGTTCCGGCAACGGATTATCTGAAGTCTTTATGATGGAGAACTTCTGGGATCTGCACGTTGAGAAAAAGGATGGAATGAGCCAGCTCGGCAATTTCGGTACCTTGTTGAGATGGAAGATTTTCAAAGGCCTTTCCATGCACACCCAGTTCCTGCTGGATATCAGCGGCGACGGCGAAGTTCCCGACACCTACCGCCGCGGCCGCAACGCAGGAAAAACCGGTCTGGCACTCCGTTGGCTCAATCAGTGGACATTCGGTATCAGCTATGAACCGGCAAAGGATTGGAAGTTCACTTTCAATTACAATTACTTGAAGCCGTATTCCTCGCGCGGAGCATATTCAATGGGTTCAACTCTGACCCAGATCAATGCGACCAGCAATATGCAGCGGAAATACACCGAACGCAATGAAACCTTCTCCATCGGCCTGGATTTCCCCATTACGCCCGACCGGCGCACGCTGGGTAAGTTCCAGATGTCCTACGATCTCGAAGAAGGAAACATCGATGAGGCGGAATTGTTTATTATGCGCAAATTCCACTGCTGGTATCTTATCGCGAGCATTGGCGCTGAACGTGACTTCGACGAGAAAAAGTGGGATATCAACTACTCCGTCCAGGCCAATATCACCGCATTGAATTCTCTGCTCGGCAATACTCAAAACACCGTGCTGCGCAGCGGTGAAGATGCCAATTTCTCCGGAATAAAATTTTAACAAGGTCCATATTCCCAATGTCTGAAATCAAACACATAAGAAACTTTTGTATCATCGCTCACATCGACCACGGCAAATCCACCCTCGCCGACAGAATGCTGGAAATCACTGAAACTGTCGCCAAACGGGATTTGCAGGAACAGCTCCTCGACGGTATGGATCTGGAACGTGAGCGCGGTATTACCATCAAATCACACCCCGTGCGTATGCAGTACGATCCGGGTGACGGCATTACCTACGAACTCAACCTTATCGACACTCCGGGACACGTTGACTTCGCCTATGAAGTCAGCCGCAGTTTGAGCGCCTGCGAAGGTGCGATATTGCTTATCGATGCCACGCAGGGTGTACAGGCGCAGACCGTCGCCAACGTCAATCTGGCGTTCAATCAGGGCTTGAAAGTCATCCCCGTCATCAACAAGATCGACCTGCCCGCCGCCAATCTGGAAATGTGTTACGAGCAGATGGAAGAGATCCTCGCTCTGCCGCGCGAAGAGGCGTTGAGCGTTTCCGGTAAAACCGGAGCAGGTGTGGCTGAACTGCTCAAGGCGATCATTGAACGTATCCCCCACCCGGTGGTCGATGATGAACCGGGCGCGGCGGCATTGGTCTTTGACTCCCGTTATGACACCTTCCGCGGCGTGGTTAACTTCGTCCGTGTGCGCCGCGGCGTATTCAAGCGCGGTACCAGGATCAAGCTCTTTTCCAACGGTATTGAAAGCGAACTTAAAGAGGTCGGCTTCTTCAATCCGAAGATGCACCCCGATGCCACTTTGGAACCCGGCAGCGTGGGATATTTCATCCCGAACTTGAAAACTCCGTCTGACACCCGCGTCGGCGATACGATGACCGACACTATGCAGCCGTGTGCCGAACCGCTTCCAGGTTTCCGCGAAGTGCGCCCGATGGTCTTCAGCGGCATCTATCCCATTGACACCGATGATTACGACCAGTTGAAGGCAAGTATGGCGAAATTGCAGCTCAACGATGCGGCGTTCTTCTACCAGCCGGAAAGTTCCGCTGCGCTGGGCTTCGGTTTCCGCTGCGGCTTCCTCGGCTTGCTCCACATGGAGGTCATTCAGGAGCGTCTGCGCCGCGAGTACAATATGGACATTCTCGCCACCTATCCGTCGGTGATCTACAAGGTGTATATGAAATCCGGCGAAGAACTCGATATCGACAACCCGATCCACCTGCCGGACCCCAGCGGTATCGAACAGATCGAAGAACCGATCATCAACTGCCATCTGATGATCCCGAGCAATTACATCGGCGATGTGATGAACCTCATTATGAGCAAACGCGGACTTTGCACCGATACGGCAAGTGTCGATGCCAACCACGTCATCATCACCGCAGAAATGCCGATGCACGAAATATTGATCGACTTCCACGACAAGTTGAAATCCATCACCCGCGGCTACGGCAGTATGGACTATGAACCCGCCGGATACCGCGCCGGAAAACTGGTCAAGCTTGATGTATTGGTCAATGGCGACCCGGTGGATGCTTTCAGCAGTATCGTTCATGTTGATATGGCGTATGAACGCGGACGGCAGATTTGCGAACGGTTGAAAGATGCCATCCCGCCGCAGCAGTTCCAGATCGCCATTCAGGCTGCCATCGGCGGCAAGGTCATCGCCCGCGAAACCATCCGCCAGCTGCGTAAAAACGTGCTTGCCAAGTGCTACGGCGGTGACATCACCCGTAAGCGCAAACTGTTGGAAAAACAGAAAGAGGGTAAAAAGCGTATGAAACTCATCGGTCAGGTGAATATCCCGCAGGAAGCATTTGTCGCCGTGTTGAAAGCGCAGGATATCAACCAGTAATGGATTTTCATCCCCCCATCCTTTTTCAAAAAAAGCGATGTATTTGCCGCTCTGCCTGTCCCGCCATAGCTCGCAGAGCGACGGCGGATTGTCGCGGCATAATAATTTAAGGAGATGATTTATGCGTTGGTTTTACTGTTTACTGTCAGTTGTGTTTGTGCTGTTTCAGGGATGCGATTATATGAAACCCCATACTGATGATGATCCGATAATATATCCCGCACAAGGCGTTGCCCCGGTTGAAGAACTTCCGGCAGTTGATACTCCGGCGGTACTTTCCGCTCCGGTGCAGAATAGCGTTTTCGACCCCAACAACTACTCCGGCAGCGATATTGAACGCATCAACGCCGCGTTGAAAGATGCCGGAAGTTGCGGCGGTACCGTCCGCATCGGCAAACGCAAACCCGCCGTTCAAATGCACGGCAATTACGGCATCAGCACGCTGGAAGAACGCGACATCTGGGTGATCGATTCCGCGATGCTGATCCCAGGCGGCGTTCACCTCATCATCGACAACACCACCGTTAAGCTGAGCAATATCTGCCGCGACAATATGATCCGCAGCGCCAACAGCGGTGAAAATTGCATTACGGTCGCGCCGTTGAAAAATATCCGCATCACCGGTATCGGAAATGCGATTCTGGAAGGTGCGGACATCCCGCGCGCCACCGGTGACGGTGCCAAACCGTTGTGCAAGCCGGGCGTGCAGCCGTCAGGACCGTTGAGCTTCGGCAGCGATGCAGGAAAGATTGGAACCTATCAGAAAGGCGACTGGCGCAACATCGGTATACTTCTGGTAAAGGTGAGCGATTTTGCCATTGAAAATCTCACCGTCCGCGATTCTCATTGCTGGGCGATCTCCCTTGAATACTGTGTCCGCGGCCGAGTCCGTGACATCGTCTTTGACTCCCGCAACGGTAAAAAAATCAACGGCGAATGGCAGCTCTTCCGCAATCAGGACGGACTTGACCTGCGCCGCGGCTGCCGTGATATATTGATCGAAAACATCTCCGGCGTGACCGGCGATGACCTTATCGCCCTGACCGCCATCCCCTCCAAACCGCGCCCCGCGGGAAGCGGCAACAGCACGATGATCCTCGGCGGTGATGAAAAAGTTTCCGATGGCGATGTGTGCAATATCATCATCCGCAACGTGCGCGGATATTGCGCCGGCGGCCACCATATCGTCCGCTTCCTCAATACCCTCGGCGTGAAAATGTACAATATCGTCCTCGACGGCGTTATCGACACTTCGCCCGCCGGACACTTGAACCGCGCCACCGTGAAAATCGGCGACAGCAACAAAAACTGGGGCGGCCCCACGCCCTTGGGCGACACCTGCGGTTTCCATATCAGCAACATCCACAGCCGTTCAAAATATGCGATTTTGATTGCCGGAAGCCTGCAGGATTCAACCATCACCAACGTGCTGAACCACAACCCGGACAATAAAGAGGTTGTCACTTGCACCTCCGGCAAAGAAAATATGCGCAACGTGCATATCAGCAACGTGCTGAACGTCAGCGGAAAAAATAAATGGTGATGCGGGGGAAGGGGAAACTTCTTTTCCCGTGAAAAGAAGTTTCCCCTTCCCCCGCGCCCCCCTCCCTTTTCAAGAAAAGCGGAGTATGGTGCTCCAGTTTGTCGCACCTGAAGTGGTATTATGCAATTTATTTACCTGACGATATCGCGGGGGCAGCCGCAGCCATATCGTACTGAAAACACACCCCTGTTCCCGGTAAAACTGTTGTTTTTTTTATATAAATGGGTTGCAAAACTGCCAATATGGTGGTATTTTATAAAACACGCGGAGAAATGGTCGAGTGGTTTAAGGCAGCGGTCTTGAAAACCGCCGAGGGGCAACTCTCCGAGGGTTCGAATCCCTCTTTCTCCGCCATTTTTTTTTGCCTTTTTCAAGCTGGGTAAAAAATCACTGCAAAAATAATAAAACTCAAGGTAGCAAGTAAACTTGCCCTTGAGTTTTTTCATTTTTGCTTTGTGCTTTCTGCATAGCGCAGAAAGCGTGATTTTTTATTAGGGTTGCCTGACAGTGCTGCGCATGTCAGGCTCGTCGTCGCTTCGCTCCGCCGTCGAATCCCTCTCTCCTTGTCCACCGTAGCCTTGTGCGAAGGTGGATGAAGTCGCTCCCTTTGGTCGCTTGTGAAGACGTTTCGCTCACGCTCCACTTGTGAAGTTTTCTCCCTTCGGGAGTAAGGATGGTGTTATCTTTTACTGCGCTTCGCTTACACGGCGGCAAGCCGCCTTGATTTTTTCACTTGCGGTGATATATTACTTTGCGGAAGGAGATTACACTATGGCTGAAAGTAAATTGCGTATACTTTCCATTGATTTTGCAGTGCAGATACTCAATCTGGTAAAATTTCTGAAAAGTCAGCACGAAACGATCGTTTCCAATCAAATCGGCAGAGCCGGAACCAGTATCGGAGCCAATATCCACGAGGCACAATACGCCCACGGCAAAAGGTGAAGAGAAATGAAAACGAAAAGTATTTTTCAATATGTCGGAGTGGTATTACTTGCAGTATTGATATTTTTTGTTGGTTTTTACTGTGGTAAAGATGATTACCAATCAGAATTGATCGCGGTTAAACATATTGAAGGTAAATACGGCAAAGCGTTTTACGGTGTGGAAGTTTTCGGCAAAGATGTCGGAAACCGCATTGAAGTGTACGCACGCGTGCATATCGGTGGTATTGACCGGGCATATTATCACGATTGCGGACAAATCGGCTTCGCTTGGAATTGGCAGGAAGCCAAAGAAAAGTTCGGCAATATTGCTTTTGATGGTTCGGTTTTATCGATCGGAGACAGTTATTCCATTCCAAAGGAAAAATACGAAAATCATCGATAAAAGTTTCGCTTCCCGTATTAAAGGCGAAGAAATCCAAAGATATTCTGAGTTTTTCTGGAAAGGTGTAAAAACCAAGGCTCTTTTTGTAAGTGCTTGATTATTAACAAAATCTTGTTTTTGTACCGAACCTGCGCATGGGGGAAGATATGAAAACGCTGGCAAGTTTTTATCTTCACCCAACGGTCTATTGGGATTTTTACCGACATTTTACCCTCAAAAATCATCAATTCTTACCGAGGTAATGGGGGAAGATAAAAAAATGCTGACCATTTTTTCAACTCTCACCAAAAATTCTGTGAAGTTTTTTTCACAAAACCGCTTCACAAGGGCTTTTGTGCTGCTCTTTGCCACTTACCCGAACCTTGCCGCAACCGCCGCGACACGCCCCTATAAATGCAAAAATTGCCTTTCCGCAGTTGTAAACGTCTGCGGGAGATGGTATATTACCGATGAGACGGTTGATTTGAGTGTGGAGAAACGGAATATGAAAAAGTTTCTGTATTGGAACGCCCCGGAACGGGGTATTGTATTTGCGCTTGCGTTGTTGTTATTTGGCAGTTGGAGCTTGTGGAGTATATTGATCTTGTCCGGCGGATTGTCTCCTGTGTTTATGGGATTAATCGCTTGCGGATTTGAAGGAACAAGTCTTGCGGATAAAATTCCATGGCAATCTTTATTGTTTGCTTTACCATTGTTGTTTCTATTTTATTTTCTGATACAACTTATTTATGTGATCATATTTTACAGAAAACAGCTTCTGAAACAATGGAAATGGTTTCCTGTTTTGTTTGTATGTATGGCGTTATGTGGAATTGGAACGATTCTTTTGTTTTTATTGATACTCTCGTGGTGTACTATATTTTCGCATTACGGGGATACTTCGATGTTTTTCAGCACCCCTCCATCACCTTTATGGCTTTATGCCGGTTGCTGTGCCGCATGGGGAGTGTTTCTAACAGTCAGTAAAATTGCTGCAAATCTCGCCTCCTGTCGTTGGTATAATGTTTATGGACGCGGTACTATATGTGTTTTGATTTTATTTGGGTTAACGTATCTGGTATCTGTGATACTGGCGGTCAACAGCAGTTGTAAAACAGAAAAAACAGCAGAAGAAATAGGACGTTTTTTCGGCAAACCTTTGACTTCAGAAGCCTTAAAAAACGATTACTATCGTGGACACCAGGCTGATGAGAATTTCTGGAAAAAGGTTTCAGTTCTCCGTGATACTGTAAAGAATGAATTACCTGAAGAGATTTCTTTTAAATTCTCCTCCGGGGCGGAGGATTTTTCTGCGGCAGAATTACGGACCATAGAAAATATTCTTGGAAAATCAAAAAGTTTTGCCCAATGGCAGCAAATGTTTTCTCAAGAACTGCCGGTTTTGAAACGAGATTATTCAACGGGCAAACTTTCATATCTCAGGATGCCCGAATTTGTGCTGCTCCGGGATTTTTGCCGTCTGGAGCTGATTCAAATCCGCCTTGCAATTCTTCATAAGAACAAAAAACAGGCGATGATATCCATTGAAAGAATGAATTATGTTTATCAACACTTGTCCCGCGACAAAATTCTGATTTCCGGATTGGTTTTGATTGCAATAGAAAAAATTCGTCTTGCAGGAGTGGAACAGTTACTTAACTCCGGATTTTTAACCGAAGAAGAACTTTTTAAATTCAAAGCTGATATAGAAAATCGACTCGCTGATTTTACGGAATTTCATCGGCAATATATTCATGGAGAAGGGACTTTTACAACCGATGTTACGCAAATGATTGCTCACGGTCAAAATGTAAAGTTGTCAGAGGATGAGCCTGACAATTTCATTCCGGCAATGTATCCGTACCGTTGGCTTGCTCCGGCAGTTTGGTATACAATGACCCGCAACCGGGAAACTCTGATAAAAGTTTATAAAGTCAATGACTTTACCGAAGTAAATGATTTGCATGATCAATTTGCAGCTCATACCATACTTGCCAGGGTGCTTTTGCCGTCACTGCCAAGTGCAGGCAAGCGTTTTCACGAGTTGGAGATGGCTTATCGGATCATAAAGACCATTCTTGAGTTAAAATACAGTCAACTGCAAAACGGAAAATTCCCGGAAAATTTTGATTTGCCGGTCGACTGGTTCTCCAAGCAAAAATGCCATTATGTCATAGATCGAAAAAAAGGAACGATCAAAATCTGGAGTGTCGGGCGTAATTTGAAAAATGATGAAGGGGTGTCCGATAAGAGCGAAAAAGATGATATAATATACTCTGTTGCCGGAGCAGAAAAATGAACATATTTTCCATAATAATCAAAATTATTGCTTGTTTTCTGCTGATGTTTTTTGATCTTGCTGCTTTTGGTTTTGGATTGGCTTGTCTGGCTGGTGGCGGCGAACACGACTCCATTAAAGACTGTATTATAATGGGGGTAATATTGCTTGCATTTTCGTTACTGTGTGCATTGGGAACGCTGCATTTGTTGAAATTCAGTAAAAAAATGGTTCTGAAATCTCTTATCATGCACGAAATCGTTTTGGTATGTTTTCTGGGCTTGATAATATCATTTCCGCGGCACACAGTCCAACATATTACCGCAGGAGCAATAATACTGCTGCTCCTGATCGGCGGGTTATATGCAATTGTCAAAGTGAAACGCTCGTTGAGGAATGAGGGGGGAGGAGATTTATGAGTATTATGAATAACTTGGGATTTGAGTATACCGTTACCCGTAAATCAAAACGGAAGGGAAGTAAAAAAGCCAATCCTTTTTTACTGCTGCTGATGGCTGACATCTTTATTGCGCTTGGCGGATGCGGTTGTTATTTCTTTCTTTATTTGCCGCTTCAAAAGGTTATGCAGAGTTCATCTTGGGTCACCACTCCCGCAACAGTTGTAAAAAGTCAACTTGCCACGAAATCATCCACCCAAAGATCACGGATCGACCGTAGAGATTACTCCATTCATATTGATTTTCAGTACCTATACAAAGGCAAGTCATATATCGGGAAACGATACGACTTTTTCCGCTCATTGGATAAATATTCAAATGGCGGCGAAGAAGCGATGCAAGAAGCTGTAAACAGACATCCGGTCGGAGCTGAAATCACCTGTCTGGTCAATCCGGAAAATCCTTCAGAATCTGTTATCTCCCGGGAAATATACTTTCCGATGCTGATTATCGGTTTTATCCCACTGTTATTTTTTACTGTCGGTTTTATCGTGCTGATTTTTGCAGTAAAAAATATTTTTCAAGCAGTAAAAGGAGTAAAAAAAGATGGAAATTGACGGAAAAACAATTCATTCAGAAGAAGAAATTTTAACTGCTTTACAGGAAGAATTTGACCAGACCGTTGAATTTGTGGTCATGGATAACGGAGATGATTTTATCCAGACTTCGGGCGGGGAGTTGGAGTACAGAGCCAACGGCAGAAATTATCGGATAGCCGCTTCTCCGGTCGATCAGGAAAAAATCAAAGCTGCTTTTATTTCCTACTATCGCGGTGATGGTGAATATCTGCGCAACTTTGAATGGACAGAAAAAATTCACGAAAGTCTTTGGGCAAAAATCAAAAAACTTTTCGGAAAATAATCAGCGGGAATGAGAATACTCTTTCAAGAAGAGCGTTATCTCCGCTTTGAGCATTTTGCCGCTTGCCACCTTTAAGACCATTTCGGTAAAAAGCTCATCCGGGGCATCAAAATCAATATTATTGATGTCCAGAAAAACCAACGCCGCCATTGCGCCGACACGCTTATTGCCATCTACGAACGGGTGATTTTCGACAAGATGGTACAAATATGCAGCCGCCATTTCGTAAATCGTCGGATGCAAAAAAGCACCACCGAATGTACTTTCCGGCATCCCGATGGCAGATTTCAGCAGCTCGATGTCACGCAATCCACTTGCTCCACCGAAATTTTCTATCTGATATTTATGAATTTCCACAATATCAGCAAAGGTCAAAAACTGTATTTCACTCACTTGGCAAGTTCCTCAAAAGACTTTGCGTAGCGTTTGCCGATCCGATCCATGGATTTTCGGACCTTTACAGAATGAACAGCATCTTTGACCGGAGTGAGAATCAAAGCGTGACCATCGGTTACAACTTCAAAAGCAGTGTCAGCACTTGCGCCGAGCAGTTCCAATATAGGACGCTCAATAACCAATGCCGCACTGTTGCCGTGTTTTGTCAGTGTTTTAATCACAGGAACCTCCTTTCGTTACAACATTGTCATTACTAAAATACACCATCAAGCAAAAAAGTCAAGGATGAAAGTTCAATTTTAGAATAAAAATATTGTCTTTCTGCAATAAATACAGAGTATTTTTTTAATCCCGCCTGAAGTAAGCATCGGAATAAATACGGCAATCGGGGCAATAAAAATAAAGTTGCTCTTCGCCATTGCAACCGGTAGATATGTATTTTTTCAACATCCGTTTTCCGCACTTCTTACAGCACGGCCGTATCATTGTTTGAGTAAAAATATCTACTGTTGCGCATAACAGAAAAACGACAAATACAATCAGAAAAATAATGGCTGATAGATCAATTTTACCGAAAAAGAGCGGAATAACAAAAGCTGGCACGCTGAATATCAGTACCTTTTTCCAATAATGCCACATCCGCTCTTGCCGATTTTTTAATCTGGCATCCAATTCGTAATCGTATTGGTATTGAAAGAAAAAGTCATCTTTTTTCATTGAGATTTACAAACCTTTCCGAAGTGCCGCAGGCAGACTATTCAGATATTTTTTATACAAATCTTCTTTGCCCCAGTCACGGTAAAGTTTGGTCAAGTGCCAGCAAGTACGGTAATATACCAAAGCATCACGCTGCTTTTTCATATCACGGTCTTTCAGGAGGGGCTGCCAGATCTTTTCAGCCTCAAGGAAATATTTTTCGGCGGCTTTTTTATCTGACTTGAGTAAAATTTGTCCTGCCACATAGAATGATGCCGCATAGTCCAACTGAAAATTTTCTTTTACGATAATGTCGCCTGAAAGATATTTGCGGGCAAGCTCAAACAATTTCAGTGATTTTTCAATAAAACTTTTGGCTTCGGCGGTGCTTCGGGCTTTTTCGGCGTATAATCCCATTACGATTGCCGCGCCCCAATAAGCATCCATATTTTCCGGATTGAACCGCCACGCCCGGTTGAATTCCCGCATAGCATTATCCAAATCTTTTTTATCAAGAGCCGCGAAACCTTCTTTGATTGCCGCCACCGAAAAACGGCGTTTGGTGCTTTGCGGATACCGGCGTAAGGAAAGAATCTCTTTTTGTTCTTTTTCCGGCAAAAGCATCTGACAATCAACTGCCGCAAATGCGGAAAAAACAGTACACAACGTCATAACAGTAAAAAACGTTTTCATTTGTCACCTCTTGTTTGTCAACAGCAGTCCGCCGCCCACGATCAAGCAGAAGCCCACATCTCCGGCAAAGGGGAACAACGGCAAATTCAAATATAAACCGTGGATCAACAAGACAATACCTTCAAAAACAGTTCCCCAGGCAAGCAACGGAATGAGGTTATTATATTTCTGAGGTTTCAGAAGTACCATCAAATACAGAAAGCCGATAATACTCCAAGCTCCTGTTGCCATCCGGAACCAGTATTGCACTTGCACATCTGTTACCGGAGCCGTTGCACCCATATTCTGCAAAACAATATCCATAACGCTCCACGGTAGAAGCACTCCCAATATGGAAATACCCCATCCGATCGCACCTGCCAATAAAAAAATCCGTTTCATCATTATCCGCCTTTATCTTGAAGTATAAAAATTTATAAATCAGGCACCGTCAATGTAATATAGCATCGGCAAAGTGAATTTCAATTTGCGATTTTCTTTTATTTGCAACAAATTTGCAAGGATGATACCAACGGGGTGCTTCATCCGGCTTTTGCCGCCCCCTCCCGGCAAGCGATAAAAAGGATATTTTTGCCCTTAATTGCGTAATTCTTGCAACTCTTTGCAAAAAAATTTATTTTACCGGCTTGCAAAAATCTAAAAACGTGATATATTATTATAACAGCACGATATAGTGTTGTACACCTGTCGGGGTGTGGCTCAGCCTGGCTAGAGCGCTGCGTTCGGGACGCAGAGGCCGGAGGTTCAAATCCTCTCACCCCGACCATTTTTTTTGCCCGAATGGGCAAAAAAACATGAAGCCTGAAAAGGCTTCGCTTCATGGCACGCAGTGCCGCTTCATATATTTTCATGCTTGACGAGCAAAGCTCGCAAGCACAAAATGTGCTTCATGCACCGCAGGTGCGCTTCATATATTCCCCTTTTCAGATGAAGCAGCTCCATTTCCTCCTTCGCTAAAGCTACGGAGGACAAGTCATTCCGCTATGAAGCATTTTCCGTTATCACTCCAAATATGAAGCATTCGCTCCGCTCATATGATGAAAAAAATAAGAGTTTTCCGTTTGTAATGTAACTCTATCCGCATTATATTAACTTGACCGTTTTATAAAGAGGCTGCCGTTGCGCTTGCGTATCGGCAAGCGATTTGACTTTTGAAAAAGTTGGTATATATTATTAATACAGTTGCATCAGGAGCGGTATGAAATCATACCCGCCAACCGGGGTCGGAACCCACGGTGGTACGCTTCAAAGAGCAGTTTTCTTTGCGGCGATGCGGACTTGCTTGATAAGCGGTCAAAAAAATCCGTGACATTTATTATGTCATTGCCTTCTGATGCGTCTTTTGCAGAAAGGAAGACGCAAGATGTTTCTTCACCCAAACTGTTCCACGGATATCCGCCGCTGGGCCCACTGCTGTGCCGCGATCGACCGGCTTAAGGAAGAATTCAACCATTATGCCGCTTACCGGGGCGCTATGGATGCCTACTTTTATATCAAGGCAAACGGCATGGACGCCTACAAAAATCTCTGCCGGAAAAAGTGTCAGCGCATTTCACGCAAAATCACTTTATACCGCAAACTCCGCGACCGCATCGCCGCAATGCTTGATGCGCCGCAGAGCCGACTGCTTCAAGTTGAAGATATGCTGAATATGGTCGGTAATGTCATTGATGTCACCCCGCGCCACGGCAAAAAACAACGGTTCCGTGCGCTTAACGAGTGTTCTGAAGACGGCACGCGGCTCAACGGTATGGATGCTTATATGCTGTTGTCTTTCGGCTACGGCAAATAAATCATTCTGTCGGAAATGCCCCGGTAAATCTGAAGTAAAACCGGGGCTGACTCCGGCTGGCAGTCAGAATGTTTTTAATTTTCCGCAATCTTGAAAAAAATATATGTTGGACTATATTATCATAAACAGTTATACAATTACGGAGAAAAATATGCCTGACAACAATCTGCCCGCATCGGAAAGTGCAAGTGCGTTGGAACGCTATCCAAAGAAATATCCCTTATTTGCAAATGCACTGGATAATTGGGATGAGATCACTATGGATGGCTGGCAGTGGAGCAAACTTTTAAGTGAGCAGCCGCAATTTTCCGACAAGTGCGAGTGGGAGAAACTTGACGGCGGAAATTGGAGCGACCTTTTGCGCAGTCAGCCGCAGTTTGCGGACAAATGCCCGTGGGACAAGCTTGACGGCGGAAATTGGAGCGACCTTTTGTACAGTCAGCCGCAGTTCGCTGATAAGTGCGACTGGGATAAACTCGACGGCTCGGATTGGAGATTATTGCTGATCGAACAGCCGCAATTTTCCGACCGGTGCGATTGGGAGAAACTCGACGGCTCAGATTGGAGTGAACTTTTAAGTGAGCAGCCGCAATTTGCCAACCGGTGCGATTGGCGCAAGTTGACCGGCCGGGATTGGAGCAGCCTCTTGAGCTGTCAGCCGCAGTTCGCAGATTTTTGTGATTGGTACAAATTAAACTACCCGGCGTGGCAACAGCTTCTGGAGCACCAGGTGCAGTTCACAGACATATTCAAAGAATATAATTGATGCACATTCCAAAGGTAAATCAAGATAATCCATCACTACGGCAGAACTTGATCTTGCTTTTACGATGCGGTGTTTTTCAATGGAATCTGAAAAACGGGGTACAATATGATCGAAATTATAACCGCCGACATCACTGAATTGAAAGTTGATGCCATTGTCAATGCCGCCAATTGTTCGCTTTTAGGCGGCGGTGGCGTGGATGGAGCGATCCATCGGGCGGCAGGTCGGGAACTGCTCGAAGCCTGCCGTAAATTCAACGGCTGCGAAACCGGCGAAGCCCGCATCACGCCCGGATTCAAACTCCCGGCAAAATTCGTTATCCACACTCCGGGACCGGTTTGGCACGGAGGCAACCGCAACGAAGCAGAACTTTTGAAAAACTGTTATCTCAACTCATTGGCATTGGCAAAAGAAAACCTTTGC
>JAZOMB010000067.1:0-3000 GCA_045653515.1 Victivallaceae bacterium
CCCGATAAAGGTCGGTGATGTGGGGGAAAGGAAAAACTTTTTTTCACGGGAAAAAGCCGAACGTCGGCACCGAAGTATCCCTTCCCCCACGCCCCCCATCCTTTTTCAAAAAAAGCGAGGTATGGCTGCTCCAGACTTGTCTCGCCATAGCCTATGGCGACGGCGGATTGTCGCAGCGAACTATTTGTCGAAGACGGTCGGCTGCTTTGTTATCTTGGGAACGGAACCAAAATAATCTGCCTTGTAAATTTTACAAAAGAAACAACGGGAAATAAAGGAAAATCTGCTTGGGGCAATTGAGTTTTTCGTCCAACCATATCATGCCATAGGACGTGGTAATCGGCATTACCATTGTTCCTTTGCTTACACCGCTTGCAAAGGCGATCGAACAGCGGCTCAACACCAAGCGGCTGGCTTCTCGCTGTCAACCGTAAATGATCCAAAATCGTGCGGCCGGGGTCTGATTCCCCGGGGCTGGCGAAGTTGGGATCTGCTGAAAATCAGGTACGGGGAACTCCCCCCCGATACTTGCCTGGTGGTTGAAACAGACTTCAACACCCCGTTGTTTTGTAAAAGGCGGCATAGAGAATGGCGTATCCGGCACCGGACAAGGATTTTCAGTCCTTTGCGTTTGTTGAAACCGGCAAATTATTGACTTGCGGATGTCACAGTAACAATGTGCCCGTACAAGTTATAAATTTTATACAGCACTCCATGCCAAAAAGGGACAACGGGAAATAAAGGAAAATCTGCGTTACCACGAGTCCGCTGTCCTGAATGTTCAGGATGGCAGATATTCGCATCGTATCGGCAAAGAAGTTTATCATCTTTTCCGATACCCGGTGGAACATATTGTTATCCAGACAAAACGTTGAAACAGACTTCAACACCCCGTTGTTTTATAAAAAGATTTGCGGAGAATAGGGAATATTATTGCTTTTTTGCCGTAGTTTAATGTCTAACGTCATTTCGGCAAGTCGGACAGGCTTTTAACGGATGCCACGCCGCTGGCGGTGAAAACCTTAACGCAATCTTTCATACGCACTTCAAAAAACCGCCGTCCCAACTGCGTTGAAACTGGAGTTCTGACTCTGCATCATCGCTCCCGCAATTGATTTTCTTCGTTCTGATCGTTGAAACAATAACTGTTCACTCCGCAAAATTTTCAAACAACCCGAGAATTTTTCTTCTCTGCCAGCATATATAGCAAATAGCGTGCCAAAGTTGTGCCAAAATGGCAAAATTTTTTGAAAAAAACTTGATTTTCAGCGTAAAAAAATTTTTTCAATACTTTTTCAACTTGCAATGGCGCAGATTCGGAGTATATTAAAATATATAAAATATTATATGTTATATAGGGATTTATATATGAATATCGTTATTTCACTTCTGGGAACTACTCTTGATCAGCGCGGCAGCCGCCACGGTTTGAACCGTTGGAGCGTGTGGCGGCCGTCGGTGGCTCTTGCTATGCAGAATGATTTGCGTTTCGATAAATATTTCCTGATATATCCGCCCGATTATGAACGACTTCTGAATAAAGTCGTCGAAGACATCAAAAGCTGTTCGCCGGAAACCGAAGTCATCACAGTTCCGATAGCAATGGAAAATCCGTGGGATTTTGAAGAGGTTTACAGCAAACTCTACGACTTCAGCTGTCATCACGATTTTTCCGGCGAGAATGATGATTATTACATCCATATCACTACCGGTACGCACGTCGCCCAGATTTGTTTGTATTTGCTCAATGAATCGCATCATCTGCCGGGTAAACTCATTCAAACCCACCCCGGAAACAGCCCGGAAGGCTCTTACAGCATCATCGACCTTGACCTTTCGCGCTATGATATGCTTGCCAAACGCTTTGCCGTCGAACGGGAAAACGACCTTGACTTTCTCAAATCGGGTATCGCCACGCGCAACCGGCAGTTTAACGAGCTTATCGAAACCATCGAACGCGTTGCGATCCGTTCTGCTGAACCGATTTTGCTCACCGGCCCCACCGGCGCGGGCAAATCCCAGCTCGCCCGCCGCATCTATGAATTGAAAAAACTCAATAATCAGGTCAAAGGCGAATTTGTCAATGTCAACTGCGCCACACTGCGCGGCGATCAGGCGATGAGTGTGCTTTTCGGCCACAAAAAAGGTGCGTTCACCGGGGCGATCGCCGACCGTCCGGGCTTATTGAAAAAGGCGGATGGCGGCATACTCTTTCTGGACGAGATCGGCGAATTGGGGCTGGATGAACAGGCGATGCTGCTGCGCGCCATTGAGGAAAAGAAGTTTTTCCCGTTGGGATCTGATACGGAGAGCGAAAGCAGTTTTGAACTTATCTGCGGCACCAACCGCGATCTGGAGCTTGCCGTGGATGAGGGGCGGTTCCGCTCCGACTTGCTTGCCCGCATAAACTTGTGGGATTTCTGTTTGCCGGGACTGGCTGACCGCCGCGAAGATATCGAGCCGAATGTTGAGTACGAACTCAAGCACTTCACCCGAAAAAGCGGCAAGCATATCACTTTCAATAAAGAGGCGCGTGCCGAATTTATGCGTTACGCCCTTGATCCTGCGACATCGTGGCGGGGGAATTTCCGCGATCTCAATGCGATCATCACCCGGATGGCAACGCTCTCATCCGGCGGGCGAATCGATGAAACGGTGGTGAAAAATGAAATTGCCCGGGTGCGGAAAGCTCCCAAACCGTCTTCCGGAAGTGAGATTTTGAACCAACTTCTCGGTCAGGATCATCAGGATAGATTTGATGAATTCGATCTCTGCCAGCTTGCAAAGGTCGTTGAGGTCTGCCGGGCAAGCAAAAACCGCGCCGAAGCGGGTAAGAAGCTCTTTGCCGTCTCCCGCAAACAGCGTAACACCACCAACGATTCCGACCGTCTGGGAAAATATCTTGAAAAGTTCGGCTTGACCTTTCAGCAATGCAAGGAAATCTGAAATTATCAAATAACGAATGCGCGACCAACGGGAGCAAAAATACTCCGCTTTTCT
>JAZOMB010000068.1:0-66026 GCA_045653515.1 Victivallaceae bacterium
GTGAACTCACGTGCAGGGGCTTCCCCGCTCTTTTAAAGTCAGCGCGCACGAGGGCCCGCCGCTCATCAATCGCGATTACCGCTCACTTACTCTTTATCAAAAGAGATTTTCCCGACTTGACGATGGTGCAGTCGGTAATATTTTCCACGCAGATTTCGGTATCATCATCGCAGATGACGAGGTTGCCGCGTGATTCTTTAAGCTGAACTTTGCCGTTGGAAGTAACAGCGTTTCCATAGAAATCTTTCACTGTCAATTCATAAAGCGCCTGCCAGGAACCGATATCATTCCACTTGAATGAGGTCTGTTTTACGACCACATTATCCGCTTTTTCCATAATGGCATAGTCGATGGATATTTTGGGAGAAGTTGCAAAATCTTCCTGATAATCAGCGCCATTGCTCCAGTTTTCAATTTTACTGTGGAGTTCCGGTACAAATTTTTCAAACGCCGCCGTGATCGCGGCAACCGACCAGACGAAGATACCGCAGTTCCACCAGTAGTTGCCGTTGGCAATATATTTGCTTGCAGTTTCAAAATCCGGTTTTTCTTTGAAACTGTTGACTTTATAAAAGCCGTTGTCGATTTTGTCTCCGGCATAAATATATCCGTACCCGGTGGCGGGAGAGTCGGGCACCACGCCCAAAACCGCCAGACTTCCGGAAACGGTCTGCTCGATACAATCCTGCAAATCTTCCTGAAAACGCTTCACAGGAGTGATCTTATGGTCCGCCGGAAGCACGATCATCACCGCATCTTCGCACCGTTTTTTCACCAGCGCCGCCGCCAATGCTATACAAGGAGCGGTATTTCTGCGGCAGGGTTCAGCGATAACATTTTCCGGCGGGATGGAGAGAATTTCCCGGGCGTGAACCGCTGACTGCGCATCGGTTATCACCAACACATTTTCGGCATCAAGCAGCGGGAAAAGCCGCTGGACTGTCTCTTCAAGCAAAGTTTGCTGACCATTGAGGCTCAACAGCGGTTTGGGACGTTCTTCGGTACTCAACGGCCACAATCTTTCGCCTTTGCCGCCAGCCATAATGACAGCAAAAATCTTTTCTCTGGCAATCTTCATCATTTTATCCTCCGTATACCGTGCAGCAGCTTTGTATGCGGCAGCAGGCGGCATCTTATATTTAATTTATGCGGTAAATACACTTTTTTTCCTGCGATGGAATTGACCAACTCCTGTACTAACTCTTTCTGCGGAAGAGCTTTATCCAAAAAAACCTGCCGGATATCTTCCGGAGCGATTGGATTATCCACCCAGTATTCGACCGCTTCAGCGACACTTTCGGGGGTATCATCGGCATATTTCACAGCGAATTCGGGCAGCAAAGTATCACGGCCGCCCAAATTGCGGGTGTTGACCACCGGCACACCGCAGAGGGTGTATTCTCCGCAGGAGAACATCGCGCCCTCGATAGCCGACAACGCCAGACCGCAAGCCGCCTTGCCGATCTCACGGCCGATCAGAAATGACGGAACTTTCTGCGTCCAGCGGGCGTGGGTGAAATCTTTTATGGTATTTTCAAAATATTCGCGTTCTTTTTCGGCAAAACTGCCGATAAGGTGCAGATTTTTTATCTTTCCCGCCAACTCGTGCCGCTTGAAGGGCGTGATGCGGGCGATATACAAGGCATCGTACTGCTTTTTCCCGCCCTTGGCCAAAGGATAACGGCTTGGAGAGAGAAATGCATTATGCTGAGCAAGATAAACCTCGGCGAACTCCTGAATGATCGCGACCTCGCTTGCTGAATTTGCAAGGACGATGAAGCGCGCTTCGGGGAAAGCGTTTCTTGCTTCGGCGAGGCGGGTTTTCAACTCGCTGGCGACTTCCGGCAGTTCGGCAGACCAGCCGAGCTGCAAAAGCATAGTAAACTTATCTTTCTGCGGTATCGCCTTCTGAAAAGCGGGTAAATTACGCAAAAAATCCATTTCAAAAGCGGCGATGATCCGCGGCGAACGGTTCAATTCATACGCCGGCAGATATTCAAAAAATCCCATTTATTTTCCTCCCCATTGTCTGGCTTTGATCAGAGCTTCGGTACGTATTTTTGCATTGGCGGCGATGTTTCCGGCAAAAATCGAAATGCAGTTATTGGTAAATCTGCCGTTGACCATGTGCAAAAGCGGCAGCGGTGCAGAAATTTCCAACACGCCTTTTTCCGGATTGATGACTGCGCCGCTGAAGTTTTCGGCTTCGACCTTGCGCCAGAAAAGATTTTTATGTTCGGGCATATAGAATACCGCTTTGATATTCTCTCTGGCGGAAGCACGGGTGTTGTCGAGCTTCCAATTCAACGGATTTATATTGTACACCGCTTTTTTATCTGAAGGAAGTTCCATTTGTTCATCATTTATACAGCTGATCCAGGTGATGATCACGCCGAAATCGTCTGCCTTGGCAGCGGCTTTCAAGTCATCCCAGTAAAAATCATCTGCGATCCGGGCGGCGCTTTTGGGCGTCATATCGGGCAGATAGGCGGCGATAAAACCGTTTTTTACTGTGAGGCCGCTGACTTTCTGCATCGCCTGATAGAGGATGTCAGCCGCTTTTCCCTCGGCAAGCAGAACGAACGGGTGTCCGGCTTCGTGGAAATTATCCAGATAAAATTTCAATGCCGCACTCACATTGTCCACATCCGGCTTATGGATCTTCGGAGCAAAAACGCGCACTCCGCGTCCAAACACGTCATTGGTATGCGTTTTCGTCCAGTTGAACTGAACTTCGTGGGTATCGCCGTAACCTGCCGGAGCTTTTCCGATATAGAACAGGTCAAACTTTGAATAAAATTGCGGGATATCATTTTCCCGGATCAGCCAGTTGTCTCCGTATTCATAGGGAGATGCGGCACAGCCGCCGATCAGCCAAACCGCCGCAACGGCAATAAAACAGTAAAAGAGTCGCTTCATTTTTTCCTCCATAATTTGCTTAAGAACACCCGGGCAATAAACAGCGGATTTCCAATTATATAACGTTTGAACAATCTGACCGGTTCGCAGTAGAGCCGGAAACACCATTCGATATTGGCTTTCCGCATCCACAGCGGAGCGCGGGGGATACGTTCCGAAACGAAATCGAGCAGCCCCCCTACCCCGATGGCGACACAGCCGGGAAGTCTGGAAAGATTGTGATTTATCCACATCTCCTGCTTTGGTACGCCCATAGCGACCAGAACTACATCCGGTTTCAATTCAGCAAGCTCCGCAAAGAGTTCTTCTTCGCCTTTGGTCTTGAAAAATCCGTCAGCACAACCGATGAATTCTGCCGCTCCGCCGATAGCGCGCGCCTTTTCCAACGCAGTTTGAGCGACCTCCGGAGAACCGCCAAAGAGATAAATACGATACGGCTTCTGCGCCAGAAGCGGAAACATATCGGTTCCATTGACATTTTCTTCGACCTTGAAACCGAGCATCGCGGCGCCGATTTTAGCTCCGATACCGTCGGCAAAGACGGCGGAACACGCTTTCAGCACCTGCTTGTAAGCAGTATCTTTATGGGCGAGATTGAGGCAATGGGCGTTGATAAATGCGACGTGATGAGAGTTGTTGCTCTTGACCAGATCATCTATTTGCTGCAATGCTTCATCCATCGTCCCGGAAAAGAACGGTACATCCAGCACCATCGCCGTCCGGTTGCGGTAAACTTCAAGCAGAGCATCTGCAGTATTTTTCCAACTGAAACCGGAAGCTTTTTCCATACCTTTTGCCGCAAGCTGCTGCTGATAAGCGCCATCGGAGAGGATCTTTTCCATACTGCGGGAAATTTCTTCCGGAGAAGCCGGATCGAAAAGCTCCGCCGCCCCCTGCCCCAGCTCACCAAGAGAAGAGTTGTTTGAACACGCACACGGCAACCCCGCGTACATAGCTTCAAGGAGCGACAAGCCGAAACCTTCAAAATGCGAGGGGAATATGTACATCGTACTCTCGGCGTACAGCTCAGGCAGTTTGGCAAAATCGACAAAACCGGTGAAGGAAAATTTATCGGCACAGGGCGAATTTTTGGCATATTCATAGACCGTTTCAGCACCGTTCCAGGAGGCGCCAGGCATAACGAGCTGATATTCATTGCGCAAATTTTCCGGCAGAAGTTCAAAGGCTTTGAGCAAATTCAAATGGTTCTTTCCGGGATGCTCGATGCGGGAAATGTAGAGAATCTGCTTCTTTTTTTCCGCTTCGACTTTTTCCGGCGGCGTGAAACCATTGTAGACCACGGCGATTTTCTCTTCCGGGATGTGCCAATATTTTATCAGATCGTTCCGGGTGGAGTTGCTGATCGCCACGATGCTCTGCGCTTTGCGGACATAGTACGGCAGCACCTTTTTGATGTAGAACATCCGGAATTTATCATACTTTACAGGCACATGATACTGCGACAAATCGTGTACCACCGCAATGGTAAATATCGGATAACGGCAGAATACCCGCCGGTTTGCCGCCAGCATAATGCAGAAATCAAACTTTTTCCACTTCACCCGGAACGGCAGAATAAACAGACTGTAAAGCATGGAAAAGAGCGCGTTACGCTTCTTTATCTTTATAAGATCAAAGCGTTCAAACTCTCTGGCTCCGTCATCTTCGACGATCAAAGTAAGTTCGTGCCCGGCACTTTCCAAAGCTTTGACCACCTCGCGGATATAGACGGAGATCCCCGATTTTCCGTTATCGAACGGAATGGCTGACAACAATATCTTCATTTCAGCGCCTCCGGTAATTTTTTGAAATTCTCCACAAATTTTTCCTCTGAAAATTTTTCTCTTGCCAATTCCAGTCCGCGCTTGCCCATAGCTTCCAGAGCTTCGCGGTTCTGAGCCAGGCCGCCGAGCATACCGGCGGCAGTGACGTCAGCTTTTTCCGGAACGATGATGCCATTTTCCAACTGTGTAAGCCACTCCCGCACACCACCGGTATCAAAGGCTATCACCGGCACGCCGTGCGCCATCGCTTCAAGCCCGACCAGACCGAACGGCTCCTGCCAGCGGCTCGGGAAAAACAGTATATCGCAATTATCCCACAATGTCTCCGGATCGCTGACAAATCCGGTGAATCTCACATTCAACGCGGCTTCGCGGGCGCGTTTTTCCAACATCGCCCGGTCATTGCCGTCCCCGGCGATGATGCACTCAAAGGGTTCAGTGAGCAACATCAGCGAATCCAGCATCAGATCCGCCCCCTTGCCTCTTATGAGCTGACCGAGGAAAAGGATCCGCAGTACGCCGTCAGGCATAAATGTCCGCTCTTTTTCAACAGTTTTGATGAATGCGGGAAGTTTGACCACCTTTTCAAAACCGTTTTTGCGCAGATTTTCCGCCATAAAATCGGACAGCACCAGCGCCGGAAGTTTGCAATATTCCGCCAATGGCGGCGCTTCATTGCGCCCCAATGAACAGAGTTTGCAGATGAATTTATTGTATTTCCGGTGGCAGTTGATCCTGCCGAGCGGAGTGTAGTAGTGGTGACGCTGACAATAAATATTATGATCGTGCGCGAAAAAGAAAGTTTTCTTTTCCGGCAGAAGCGGCAATGTTTCCGGCGGGATGATGTTGTGGATGATCACCATATCGGCATTTTTAAGCACAGCGCTGCCGGGCGAAAACACGGCGATGCTGTCAAACGCATCGGCAAATGCGGCTTGATCTTTGCCGCCGTCTTCCATAAAAAGGCAATGTACGGCAAAACCGTGGCGCCGGAGCAATGCGGCACTGTTTTGCATATAACGCTCAATGCCGCCGATGATGCCGTTGTATTTACCTATATATACGATATTTTTCATAACAGCCCCCGGTAAATGGCAGTCAAACGGGCGGCGATCGTCTGCCAGTTGTAAGAGTCGGCAGTAACTCTGCCGCCTTCAACGAGCTGTGCTTTTACCGCATCAAGTTTGCCGTATGCTTCAAGCAGAGCTGCCGCATCGTTATCTTCAAAGAGCAATGCGTTCTCTCCGTCAACCAGAAAATCGCGCAAGCCGCCGACCGCCGAAGCTATCAACGGCACTTCAGCATCCAGCGCTTCCAATGCGGCAATACCGAACGGTTCGTGACGGGAGGGCAGGATAAAGCAGTATGCACTTTTCAACGCCTGCAAAAGTTCGATGCTATCCGGCGGCAAACCGGGGATCACCGTCACACGGTCAAAAACGTTTGCCTTCTGTGCTTCGCTCTGCAACTCTTCAAAATACCATTGCGCTGTCACTGGTCCGATGAGCAGTAAATGGGTATCGGGATGATTTTTGATTATCTCAAGCAGGATCTTCTGATTTTTCTGGTAGTCGATGCGCGAGATGCACAAAATAATTTTCTTTTCTCCGGCTATGCCGTATTTTTCCCGGAAGCTTCCCGCTTCCGGAAGTTCACGGTGCAGTATGCCATTGGGGAAAAGTTCCACTTTTTTACCGTGGAAACGCGCCTGAAGTTTGGCAACCTCCTCTTTACTCAATGCCAGAAGCATATCGGATTTGCTTTCCGGAACACAGCGGATCTTGCAAATACGGTCGATAATGCCGCCGTAGCTGAACTTATTTTTCAGCGGCTTGAGCATCAGTGCCATCTCCTGCTCCGGAATCGCGCACGAACCGCCGTGCAGACTCATAATGCAGGGAGTTCCGAGCTTTTTTCCGAGTTTCATCACACAATTTGCCAGCCGCGCTCCGGCGTGGATATGGAAAACATCATAGCTGCCGTTTTTCAAACACTTCATAAGCTGCGGTGAAAAAGGGTTGCCGCCCTTTTTATCCAGAGCCAGCTTATCATCCTCCGGCATCGGAAAATAGGGATAAAAGTAGGGAAAACGGCGGATGGTGATACCGTCAATGTTTTCAACTCCGACCTTGTCCAAAGCGGAAGTACACAGAATTTCCGGAGTCAATCCCTGCAGTTTCTGCTGCTTGGCGATATTCCACACCACACTTTCGGTGCCGCCCCATTCGGCAAAACTGAACCGGCGGACGATATGAGCGATTTTCATTGATTGATCCCCCGGTAATAGCTCATCTTCTGCACCCAGCGGTAAACGACCGGATAAAAAAACTTGCGGAATTTCCTGTTCCTTATTATATATATATAGTCACGCAATGTTTCAGCGATGACATTCCGCAGCGCCCGAAGCAAAGTTATCGGAGTTTTGCCCATCTGGCGGTCAGCGATTCCTTCATTGAAAAAACGTTTTTTAACTTCGGGCAAAGTATAATTGTGGGAGTGTTCGACCACTGCGCTTGAAACATAGACGATATTGGCACAATTGCGGTTGACCCATTCGGAGTCTTCGGAGTACTGGATTTGCTCATTGAACGGAATTTTCACCAGCGTCTCTTTGCGGAATCCGGATGAAACAAGTGAGAAAAATCTCCCCCAATTCCGCGAAATTGAACCGTCTCCGAAAGCCCGTTCGTAATCTTTGCGCACTACAGTATAGGCATCCGGACGGGCGATCTGGTTGCTGAACACACAGTCAACTTCCGCATTTTTCAGCGGGGCGACCAGATTCTGCAGATACTCCTTATGCTGCGGGATGGCATCGCCGTTGTTGAATATGATATACTCACCCTGCGCACAACTTACCATATAATTCAAAGTTTTTCCCGGCACATAACGGCCTTCAGGCGGGGCGATGCGCCGCAGCTGCGGCACGCTTGCCAGATATTCTGCAGTACCGTCGGTGGAGCGGTCATCGCAGGAGATGATCTCCACGCTGTCGTCGACGACCTGACTCAACAGCGCTTCAACGGTCTTTTGAATATAGGCTATATCGTTGTGGGAACGCATCAATACCGAGATCATGCTTCGCCCCCCTTGAAACTTGCCACCGCCGCTTCGATGGTGGGATAAATATCAAATACCCGGTAAACTTTGGTGATATCCAGCACGATCTGCATATCGGCGCTCACCCGGGCGAGTTTGATTTCAGAATTATTTTCCAATGCTTTCTGGGCGACAGCCAGCAGGGCATCCAAGCCGAAGTTGTCGATATTGACCAGTTTTTCCAGGTCGAGCACCACCTTTTCGCCGACTTTCATCCGCTCGTTCAAAACATACTTGAAGTTTTCCGCACCGACCTGATCGAGGAACATCTGCACATGGGCGACCAACACATTGCCGATATATTCAAAACGCATTTCCATAGTTACGCTCTCCGCAGTTTTCCGGTGATTTTCGCAATAATTTTCCGACAGCGGATCTTTTCCGCGTGGTCAAACATCATAAAATAGAGCGCCGGGAAGTAGATCAAGACTCCGGAAATTCCCGCCAGCGCCAGCAGGAAAAATTCGTGCATCTGACCGCGCAGGAAATAGTACTGCCAGTAGCAGACCATTCCGGTCGCCAGCGCCAGCAGTGCCGGTTCAAAAAATGAGTTAAATATCAGGAAAAGCCACTTCATATTGGTCCGCCGCACCAGATGGGGCAGCACAAAGCCGAGCGTTCCGATCAATTTGGTCAGGATCATCGCGCCCACCACGATCAATTCGTGCGGCTTGATCAGAAGTCCAACAATAGAGATCACGATAAAGAAGATACTTTCAAAACTCTGCACTTTGGCAAGATATTTGTGTTCCTCCGCCATCGTGAGAAACTTTTCCGGGATGATCCGGTACACCAGCAGAAAATAGACAAACAATACCATCAGACGGCAGATGAATGCCGCTTCGGCGTTCTCGACATTGAACAGCAGCAGAATGATTCGCGGCGCGTAGATCATCACCATCATCGTCGCTCCGGCGGCAAAAAAGTTCACCCAGCGGATGGCACGCATCAATATCTGCGCCAGATGCATCGTGCGGTTACGGCTGTGCAGCAATGCCGAAATGGGCGAAATGTTTTCCACATAGGGCAGAGAAATTTGCTGAATGAGGAACGGCAGACGGCTGCCGAGCTGGAAAACACCGACCGGCGCCAGTCCGCAGAAGATACTTATAAGCAGAAACATTCCGCGTTCCCAGATCATACGGCCGATGGAGATGATGTAAACGGCGCTGCTGAAGTGGAAAATATTTTTGAACACCGCCTTGTCAAAGGCAAAACGGATACGGAATTTGGGAATGATCTTCCACACCGCGACCAGCATTGCCAGCTGGGTCGCGCCCATAATGAGCATAACAAAGAAGAGCAGCTTGAACAATCCCCAGCCCAGCGCAAAAATCGCGATAACACCGGCAAGTTCAACGATCTTGGAAACGATGATGATGTAGTTGCGCAGATAAAGTTTCTGCAAACCTACCAGAATTTCAGGGAACACCCCCAACGGGAACACGATCGTCGCGGCAAGTCCGCTCAACAGCAAGGCCTCGCGGCAGAAATAGATATATTCCGCCGTCGCATCTGCCGGCAGGTGAAACAATTCTCTGATATAATACATTCCGACAAAGGTCAACGGAAGAATCAACAGCGCCATACTCACATGGCTGAAAAAGATGCTGGAGATGGTGTGATTGTATTTATCGATATCCTTTTTATACAGCTCGGTCGCCGTAACCTTCTGCGCCGCCACGCCGAAGCCGAGGTCGAGCAGCAGAGCATAGCTGAAGAAACTCCACAGCATAACCCACAGGCCGTACTGCGCTTCGCCGAGGTGACTGATCAGCCAGCGGGTGACAAGGATGCCCTGCACCAGCCGGACAAACATGGAAAAGTAGTTGGTCACAGTGTTTTTGAAAAATGGGATTTTCATAATTGTTTCGCTCTCTCTATCATTAAATTAAAATAATCTGCAACTTTTTCAATACTTTGCGGGATCTCCGTATCAGACAATACCGCCGCAAAGGAGTGTTCATCTTCAGGAATAAATCCGTGCATACCGTTCAAAGGTTTATCCCCCATATCCGAGGGCGCGATCTGGATGCCCGCATCGAGCAGAAAGATCGCATCGCCGAAAGCGCGGTCGGTACGGTAAATGCCGTACTTGCGCTCTTCATCTTCAGTTAAAATGTGTCCGGGGAACTCTTTGAGCAACGCCGTTATAACAGGTTCAGCTTTCTCATTCAGGTAATAAAATCTCGCCATAGTGGAGTCGAAGCAAACGCCGTAATCTCTGCCGAACTCCAAACCGCAGTTTGCGACCTTGCTCATCATATCGGCAGTTCCGGCAAGCGGGGTCATACCGTGGTCGGAGAAAATGGTAAAATGTACTGTTTCAGCGGAGCTTTGCGCTTTGGCATAGAGTGACTCAATGCGCTGTCGGATTTGAGTGAGCTTCCCGGCAACCGCCGAAGCATCGGAAACTTTATTATGGAGGACGCCGTCCAGACTTGCGGTGTAGACAAAGAGGAAATTTTTTCCTTCATCTATCGCTTTTTCTGCGGCAAGATAATTTTCATCATCGGACAAGTGCCAGTCTGAAATATGGAAATTTATTTGCATTTCACTCAATACATCGTGCAGATTGGCGATATCTTCCATACCGTTGGCAACGAACAGATCCCGCTTTTCGCAATAGTCCACAAAGCCAAGCTTCCATATCGGCATCCTGTACAGCTGGAAATATCCGGTAAATTTATAAATTTTCTTCAGCAGTTTGGACAAATGGTGCCGCACCCGCCCGCGGTTCCAGAAGCTCGCAGGTTTAAAGAACCACGCAAAACGGGAGAGCGTTTTAAAGGGCGAAGCTTCAGGCGCGAAACGGAACAATCCGAGATGTCCGTGTTCGGACGGAGTTTTTCCCGAAAGTATCGTCGGAATAGCGCTGCTTGAGTAACCGAACTGCATAAAAATCTCTTTGCGGTGCGGCAGCAGATGGGTCATAAACCGGTGGTCATTGACGATTTTCCACCCCAGCGCATCTATAAACAAAAATATTTCAATAGTTTTGTGTTTCATATCCACCTCACGGTAACGCCTTGTATCCTGGAAGTTTCCGGAAATCGGGGGCAGGTTTGCGATTTTTCAATTCAGTTGACGGCAAAGCCGGTTTTTCAATGAGATAACCGGTCGTGACCGCCGCCGGAGCGATGGTCTCCCACACGCTGTATTCGCTTGAGGGTACGCTTAAAAATTCCAGATTGACATATCTTCTGAAGATCGGCAGATCATCCCCGCTGGAAAAATAGACCATCTTCACGGCGTTGCGATCTACTCCGAAGGTGTTGCCGTAGGGGGTGATGCCCGGCACAAACTCGCGGAAATTTCCATTGTAACTTACCAGATCGAGGAAGACTGCGGGATAGATTTTGCCCAAACCGGAGGTCATACTGCGGCCGAGCGGATTGGCGCCGTTATTAAAATCGTTGGCAAGATATGCTCCCGTCAGATACTTTTCCATTCCGGTCAGCTTATGCGCGGCAATAAGTGTCACCGCCCGGCGCAGCGGATGGTAACTGCCCCACGCCATCGCGTGGACCCATCCGGCATTCGGCGCGTGCCAGAGTGTCCGGTAAGGATAACTGTTTTCCTGATCGTGAAGCATCTTGTCGGCATCGCGCAAAATAACTTTGCGGTATTCGGAGCTGATTTTTGCCAGCGCCTTCACCGGGAAAAGCTCCAGACTCATCCATGTCAACGGCGACCACTTCCAGAAATCTTTATTGAAACTGTCGATAATGCGGCTTTCAGCTTCCAGTACCGGAGATAAATATTTTTCATCTTTGGTCAAAGCATAGAGGGCAATTCCGGCTTTGACCAGATTTTCGGCGGAAAGCTGATGATCTTCCACATAGTTGACCATTTTATCTTTCAATATATACCACGAAACGAGCTGATTATTCCGGTTGGAAGCAAACTCCCACGCTTTAATGGCGGAAGCAAGATATTTGTCAGCAACAGCAGCATTGGCTTTTTTCAACGCCAGAGCAAGAGTGGCGGCAGCGGCGGCATACTCCAATGTTCCGTTGCGCGTTGGTGCTGAAACATAATAGTTACGCTTTTCTCTATCGGGCAAACCTTCGCCGGGACCGGGGTGTCCGGTAGTTTCAAACCAGGTGCCGACACCGCCGTCGGGCTGCTGAACACTCAAAAGATGTTTCAATCCCCACGCCGCTTCATCGAGAATATCGGGGATGCCGTTGCCGCTTTCGGGGATATTGAGCTGACCGTCGATAAAGTTTTCGCTCTTCATCAGATAAACGAGCGCCAGATCGCTGACTATCCGCAAGTGGTAGGGGCGGCGGTCATAATCTGCCGCATCGTGCCAGCCGCCGGAAACAGAATAGACGACATTGCCGCCAGCGGGATTATCGCGTATCAGCTCGAAGTGTTTGACTTCGACCTGATTGCCTTTACGGTCAAAAAATCCGTGGGAACGCTTCTCCTTTTTCACCCGATAATCCGCATCATTTTCCGGAAATTTGCCTTGGGACACCTTCAAATGACACGCCGGACTCTCCCACGCGGTAAATGGCTGCGCTTTAGCGATACCGCACCGCTTGTGATAAAGTCCGCGCCCATGAATGTAAAAAGCTTCATTGACAGTTTCTGAACCGATGACAAAATCCATACTGCGGCCGATATTTTCCACAAAGAAGTGATATTTGCCCGGTACATTGAAACTTGAATAATCCAGCTCCAGCACCTCTTCACCGGTAAAGGCGGTCTTACCCTGATATTTTGGATCGTCACCGCGATACTTCAAACGGTTTTTGAAAACGCTTTTGCCATCGCTGCTGCGGCGGAGTTCAAACTCTGATCCGTCAAGATGTTTCAAGGGCAGCGCCCCCATCCGTCCGAGCCACGCGCCCATATAGGCAAACTTTTTCTTCTGACTTGCTCCGTTGCCAAGCTGATTGAGTTTAAAAATATTGCTGGGCTTACCGGGATCATACTGTACCTCGACAGAACCGATATATTCTTTTTTTCCGGCGATACAAGGTTTATCTAAAACAAAATACTGATAGTAAGTTATATCTGCTTTGCGGAGAATTTTTCCGTCTTTATTGCGGGCCAACGCATTTTCCTTTGCCCATACACCACGGTACTGAGTGGAAATCACTCCGGCGGGATTGGGTTTGTTTCCCTTAATGACCACCACCTGCGGGGTGAGAAATTCGTACTCGACAGCGTTGCTCTCCTGACCGCAGCCGGCGATGACAGAGAGCATTATGAACCACAACACGCTTCTCATATCGACACCTCCACGTTACCGGACAGGAGATCTCTGCGGTATTTGTAAAGAATGCTCAACGTGGCAAACAGTATCATCATCTGGATGAAGTTAACCTGCTGTTTCATCACCCATTCCAGCGTGGACTGCATATATATCGCAGTCAAACCGCCCACCACTCCGGCGGGGATAAAGAAAAAATTGCTCCGCCGCAGCTGTTTCACCAGTTTGCAGGCGCAGATATAATAGTACCCGAGCCAACTCAAAAATGCCGCCAGCGCGAAAAATCCGCACTCCGCGCCCACCAGAAGGTAACTTGTTTCCACGATGCCCTCTTTGAAATCTTTGGCGATGCGGCGGTTTTCGTAACGGTATTCGCAATAGGGGTACGGCGGATTGATCTTGATGCCCCAGTTGTTTAAACCGACACCGGCGAAGGGTTTATCTTTCATCATATTCCACGCGGAAGCGGCCAGATACTGCCGGGTCATCAGCGACTCTTTGGGCGCATTTTCAAACCGCTTTATGATATTGGGCAAAAGCAGCAAAGCTCCGAAAATACAGATCAGGAAGATCGGCAGCAAAATCTGGATTTTGCGCATATGAAACTGATATCTGAGCGACAGCATCGCCGTAATGAAACATCCGAAGGGCAGACAGACCATCGAACCGCGCGAATAGGTACGCATACATGCGGCGGATGCCACGAGGAAAAATCCGACATAGAGAAAACGTTTCCATCCCTTATTGGCATTGAAGTAGTAGGCGAAAAACACCGGTGCGATCAGATTCATATACATACCCATACTGTTTTGATGCGGAAAGAGTCCGTTTGCCTGATGGATGCCCTTGACGTGCTGCATTACCACCGAACCGAAGGTCACCGCCGCCACGATGCCGAAGCCGACCATAACGGTATTGAAATCGCGGTAATAGTACAAATAGTAGTATGTGGTGAGAAAAACGATGTACATCATCATCATTTTCCACAGTTCAAACCAGCTGTACAAAGTATTGTCCGCATTGATCAATGATGGTATGCACAAGAGGAAATATACCAGATAGATCTTGCTGCCTTTATCAGGGAAAAGCGGTTTGGTGCGGTGCAGAATAAGCATTCCGATGAGCATCGCCATCGCCGCGAGGTAAACCAGGCTCACCTCCATACCGCGGGAGGTTCCGCGGTAGGTTTCGTGCGAAAAGAAGTTGATCGATACCTGATTGAACATCATCACCGGCAGGCATACCGCAAAAAACGCATAGCGCATAAACTTACTGTTCATAGTAAGTATATACCCCAGCGGCAGTACGCCCATAATGGTAATGAGAAAGATCAGGTATTTCATATTTCGTTTTACTTCATAAAGTTCAGAGCCGGGAAGGTGAATGTACTCAGGAATTGTGCGGTCGGCAGCAGTTTGCGGACGAACACATTGTATTCCGAAACATCGTCATGCGGGATGTAAACCACATCCCCCGGCTGCAGCCGTACATTGGCACAGCGGCCCTGCAAAATGCCGTCGACATCGATCCGGTAGAAGCGGGGATTTTCCATACCGCCGCGGATGATGACTCCGTACTGCCAATACTGTTCTTTAAGTCCGAGTCCGGAAGAGATAAGCTCCAATATACCGAGGTTCTGATCCCAGAGGCGCTTGTGCGGACGGTTGATACTGCCGATGATGCTGACCATCGCTTCGGAGCGGACGGCGATATAGATGTAGTCGCCTTTTTTGAGTTTTACATTGTGCCAGCGGTCGCCTTTTTCAATGGCAAGCGAGATATTTACCGGCAGAATTTTTCCATCGCGGACGATGATACTGTTCTGATAATCGGCGGCATCGAGCATCTGGTCATCGAAGTCGCGCACCGCCGAACCGCCCGCTTTGGCGAAGAGATCCGCCAGGCGCATTCCGTTGGAAATCACAAACATCCCCGGATTGTTGACCGCACCGGAAATGGTGGCGGTCTGGCTTCTCACGTCAATGGCAAATACACCGAGTTCCGGATTTTTGATATATTTGCTGTAAATATTTTTGATCTTTTCGCTCGCCTCTTCAAGGGTCAACCCTGCAACCTGCACCTGACCTGCGAACATCACACCGATCGCGCCGTCGGGAGTGACCAGAGATTCCATAATCAGATCGGGGTGATTGTAAACGCGGATGCTGATTTTATCACCGGCGTTGATGCGGTAGACCGGTTCTTTCTGGGCATCGAGCTGTTTGAGAAACTCCAGCTGGCGGCGTTTGTCTTCGTCGGTAAGTCCAGCCTGATCGACCACGCCGCTGGGCAGATTGTGGATATCAGGAAATTGGTCAAAGTTTCCTGTGTAGCGGTTGTAACAGCCGCTAATCGTGCAAACCGTAAAGATCGCCGTCAATAATGTCAAAATATTTTTCATCAGATATAGTCTCCTGAAATAATTTTTTCAACGTCGGTAACATCGGTCAGAACCGCATAAACTTTATGATCGTCTTCGTGCAGTTTCAACACCCTTCTCAATACACTGCGCGGAGTCTTGCGTTTTCCGATATAGAGCATCGTTGCATCGCAGATGTCGTGCAGCTGCCGCACCAGAATACAGGAGGCATCGAAGGGTTTTTCTCTGGAAATACGGATAAGCTGATAATGTTTTTTCAATTCATTGACCACATTGTACAATGCGCTGATCTCGTCCGGCTCCAGCACCGACAAACTGCGCACAGGGAAGAAGGCAAAACCGTATCCGAAACCGTAACCCTTGCCGTCACCGCTGGAGAATCCGTGGAGATATTCCACATCGTGCTGCACATCTTTTTCCACATAGTTCACACCGACGTTGCCTTTATCGGAGTAGTAGAAATCGCCGATTTTCTGCATATTGCCGCAAATCAGCTCAACATCGCTTTCGGGGATGAGGCGGACCAGAATTGTGTTGCGCTTGGCTTTGGTGAACTGTTCGTCAAACATAACCGAACTTAAAAATGAACCGTTGAGCGAACAGGAGAAGATAGTACGGGTATCTTTCAAACGCAAAATGAAGCGGTAAAACATTTCATTATTGAGTATCATACGCTGTTCGGCGGTGAAACTTGCGCTTTCATGAGGGATGACGCCGACCGTTTCAAAGAAGTCTTTGTGGAACTTCGCCTCTTCGATGCCGCTGAATTTACCTTTGACAATATCGAATGTCACCCTGGCAACGCCATACAGACCGCTGAGAAAAATTCCGCCGATGACGATGACAGCGATGATTTTGACCGGGAACGCCGAAAAGGCTTTGGTACTGACCAGCCGTTCATTGACGGTGATATCGTTGGGAACGTGGGCGATATTGCTTCGCACGCGGGTAAGTTCCTCGACCACCAGGGAGATGTTTTTATTTACTGTTTTCGACAGCTGTTCCACTCGCTCGTGTTCCGGAATCATCTGCTGAAGTTTTTTCTCTTTTTCTTTGATAAGCGCAACTTCAGCCTGCAGAGACTTCATGCTGATTTTCAGCTGATACAGAGCAACTTCAGCTTCGTGAAAGCGGTTGACATATCCATCGAGCCCGACGAGCATACTTTCATCAAAGGTTGTGATTTCATGTTTCCTTTTGAAATCTTCAAACTCGTTGAAAATCGCCAGATAAGCGCTTTTTGCCTCCACATAGCGGGGGTTGCGCTCGGCGAACATAAGTTTGGCTTTTTCATATTCGCGGGAAGCTTTGCGCAGCTCCTGAACGAAATTCCGCAATGCGACACGGTTTTTTATAACATTTTCCGGAACGCTCCGGTAATTTTTCTCCGCCACCTTGAACCGGTGTTCAGCATCGGCAAGTTTCACATTAAGCTCCGCCTGTGCGGCAGACTGTTCACCCTGAATACGCTTTACCGTATCCATCTCCTCCTGCGGATGGATAATGCCGTATTTCCGGTGCAGACCGTGGATCCTTTCGATCTGGGTGGTTTGGAAATCCTGCAATTCGAGCAATCTCCGTTCGCGGCTCTCCTGGAAGTTCCGCAATTCAGCGGTGCGGTACTCCTCATAATTCCGTATGCCCAGAGCGACAAAGGTATTGACCAGACGCTTCACATATTCGTCACTTTCACCGACACCGGTGATGACGAACATATCATCGTGATCCCGCAGCAGTTTTACTTCGATACTCTGTTTCAAAACCGCTTTCTGTTTATCGGTCAGATGCAGCTCATCGACCAGCTGCTGAAAGATCTGCTGACGGGAAAACACGCCGAGAACGTGGTTCAAACTCAACGGTTTGACCTCTTCGCTGGCGCGCGGGGTGTAGAACAGCGTTACGCCACCCTCAAATTTTTTGTAGGAACGTTTGAACTGCACATAACGCAGCGCACATCCGAAAATCACCGTCAGCGCAAAAACCAGCAGAATACTCCATTTGAATTTCAGCAAGATAAAGATGACCAGTTTCTGATACATCTGCAGCTTTTTCATCTGCCTGGTCTCTTCCTGAACATTGTAGTCACTGTTCATCGTGTCCATAAATATTCCCTTCAATTAAAAATCAGCCAATGCTGATAAAGTTTGCCTTCTCTGTCGATTTTCCCCGGCATCTTACTCAATGCGATATATACATCTACCGCCAACACCGCGACCGTCGGCATGGTGTAATAATTCCAGCCCATAAGCGGCAACGAACGGCTTTTGATACAATACTTTATAAAATTTTTCAGCGAAAGTTCGTCATTTTCAGCGCAGCGGCAATAGATACCGGTGTGCAAATCCTTCTTATCACCCGAACAGCGCACGACCGCCGCCTGAAAAAAATCGCGGACAACATTCCGGAACGACTTCATATCCGGCTTCTTTTTCCGGTGCGGTGCGCGCTTGAACTCCACAGCTTCACGGTAAAGTTCCTTGTAAATTTCCGGCATATCGAATTTTTCGATCAACTCCAAACGCTCGGAGATCTTCCAGCGATACATCTTTCCGGCAATGAGCATCGCATCCCCTGCCCCGAGGATCGCTTTGTAAATATTGCGCAGAATAAAATCAGTTTCATCAGAATCATTGGCGATCTTTTCTCCGGCAAAGAGCAATCCCATACCGCGGTTGAGGATCAATCGGCACGCTTCGGAAAAGGGCAGATTTTCCGCCGGTATTTCGGGCAGATATTCAGCAAGCAGATCAACGCCTGAAACCAGATGATAGCCCCGCTTCAACTCCTGCATCATCAAGCGGGAGGCGTTGTTTTTAATATCTTTCACCGTCATCACCGCGCTGAAATCGACATCGACTTTCAATTCATGTTCATATTTTTCGGCAATGGCTTTGAGCAGTTCAGTCCCGGAAGCATCTTTCCTGCGGGCAAAGACGAAGAAATCCAGATCATTGTACAATACACCGTTTTCCTTATCCTGCCGCACACCGCCGTCTCCGCGCCCGTAGCTGCCGCCCAAAACTACACAAAGCTCCGTACCGGCAAGAGCGCTTCCGATTTCAGCAAGCACTCTTTCCAGCAGATTTTCAGCTTCGCTATCGCCGCAGGCGGTAAATTTTTTATGAACGTTTGCGGTCGACATAGGTCGCAAATCCTCTCTTTCCCAAACTGCGCAGCACTACCTGAAGCACCAGAAAACAGGAGCAATGGTAGTGGTAATAATAGTCATAAATACGACGCTGTTCCGGAGTATTCTGCAGCCCGTAGATCTCCCCCATCTGGAAGACATAGTGTTCGTTGGCAGGGTGGCTCTTTATCAGCTCTTTGCGGAAAAACAGCACCGCCCAGTACCCCGGATAACGGTCCATTGAGAGCTTCCAGCACCAATGCGAATCCTTGTGCCCGGCATAATAGGGCAGTATCAGCAGATAGGGGATAAGTCCGGTAACTGCAAGCACAAAAGCGAGGAAGTGTTCCCACAGACGCAAGATCCACGCCGCCCGGTTCTTGATGGGAGAAAAGGCGTAGCTGAAACTGTTGCGCTCCAACACCCCGCCGGTAACAGGATCGATTATCCGTCCCGGGGTGACGATCTTGTTCTTTATCTCCAGTTTTCCGGCGACATAGGTGCGGTCAAAGATGATGGCGTGTTCAACCACGCTCTCTTTATCCACCAGAGAACGTTCACCGATGATGGCGTTGCGGATATTGCTTTTGCTCTCAAGGAATGTGTTGTCTCCCAGCACCAACGGGCCCGCCAGATTGCAGTCGCTTTTCATAACAACGTTGGTTCCGGTATGGATATTGTCAGTGATGGAGTAGCCGGGCAGATTGTAAAAATCATCGTTCAACACCTGAAAGTTCACCTCAAAATAGCTCTCAAGCGAATTTATCAGATAAAATTCAATATTGCTCTTCAGCAGCACACCGTCTTTATAATAATATATTCCGTCCGCAGCGCCGTCATCTTCGCACGGAAAAAATGACTTCTGCAGCTCCTCAAGCGTGTAGGCTTTGGGCATAAGCATACCGTGCAGAATAAGGCAGTCATCTCCGCATTCGGCACTGTAAGTGTCAAGCAGTTGACGGACGGTGAAGTGACCGCCGCCTTTGCGGTAGTCCAGATGCAGTTCGCCATGCTGATACTGATAGAGGTGTTCAGCAAGATGTTCATTGTAGGCGGGTCCCAGAAGCAACAGAGATTCAGCTTCACAGCGCAGTGCAAGGTCGATAAAATATTCTGCCGCACAGCGGCCCGCCACCGGCATCATTCCCAGACTGCGGTCGGGGAAATATTCCTTGCACCACTCCTGAACTTGCGAATAGGGATTGATAAGCAGATGTTTCATTTTACCACGCCCCCTTTCCGGTAAGGATCGCAGGAACAGTTCTCAGCAGTATGAGAAAATCCTTCCACGCGCTGCGGCTGGCGATATACTCTTTATCCAGCGCGATCTGCTTGGAAAACGGCAACTCACTGCGGCCGGACACCTGCCACAGACAGGTTATGCCGGGCGTGATATTCAAACGTTTGCGCTCTTCCAGAGAATAGGTTCTCACCTCGGAGGGCAGCGGCGGCCGGGGTCCGACCAGACTCATATCGCCCAGAAGAACGTTGAACAATTGCGGCAGTTCGTCGATGCTGAATTTACGGATGAAGCGGCCGACCGGGGTGATGCGCGGGTCGCGTTTCATTTTGAAAATAACGCCGTCACCGGATTCATTGAGCTTCAGCAATTCAGCCTTGCGTGCTTCGGCATCGATATACATACTGCGGAACTTGTAAAACTTGAAATGGCGTCCGCATCTGCCGACCCGCACCTGACTGAAAATTATCGGTCCCGGACTGGTAACTTTGACCAGCAATGCGGTAACAAGAAATACCGGACTGCCCAGAATGATCGCCAGGATGGACAATGCGATATCCATCGTGCGCTTGAACGCTTTGGATGCGGCGATGGTGATATGCCAGATAAGCATCCGGATCTGAATATGGTTGTGATGAAATACGGTCGGATGTTTCAACTCCTGCCGCAATGCGATGATCTCTTCATACCGGTTCATGGTTTCATCTCCTTTACCTTGACGGTAGTTCTGTGGTTCAATGCTCCGATAAATTGCCGCAGAACTTTCCGGCTCTGCTCGGTATCTTTGTCTATCCGTGTGGACAGCTGACAGGTGAAATAATTTCCGTCACTGCGGAAGTGGCGCCGGAATCCGAGGAAGCCCGGCGTGGAAAAGGTGTCACTGCTGTACCACACCCAGATGAGAAAGCGGTTTGCGCCCTTTTCCGCTTCGATCTCGGTCACGGCGAAATCATCCTGCAGATAGAGGCTCTTTTCCGAATTGATGGTCCAGAAACTGGTGCGCAGACAATGGCTTGCCGGATGGATCTCGTGGATATCGTTTCCGCACTTGACCGCCAATACTGACACATCGGTATCACCTCTGGTGTAACGGTACTGCCTGACGGTGCTGGTGACAAAAAAACGTTTGGTATTTTCGTCAGGTTCAATACTGCGCCCCCAGAAGTCCGCGACGTGGCCGCTGAATTCAGGAATAAAACTTCTGCCCTCAAAGTAAAGCTCCTTTGAGTGCAGAAGCAGAAATCCGCTTCCCGCCATCGCCGCAACGAAAAACAATGTACCCATTCTGATCTGCCAGTTGAAGCGTTCATTGCAAACCTGCCAGATGACACTCACTCCTGCCAGCAGAAATTTCACCGTCCACGCCAGCCAGACGGGACACATCAGAAGCAGAGAAAACGCATAACTTGAACTCGGCGTACCCAGAAGCAGTATCATCGTTCCCGGCAGAAGTGCACACGCCGCCCGCCAGGAATACACCAGCCAGCAAACGGAAAAAATCAATACCGCCGATGCCGCGACACCGAGCGCATTCACCCGGTGCAATGCAGTGCCCAATGCCAAAGCCAGCATCGGAACAAGCAAAAACAGCGCACGGAGATCGAACTTGACTTCCATCTTTTTCCGTCCGGCATAAAGCAGTGCCGGAATTGCCGCAAGATAAAATATCCAATCCCATTGGTCAAGGCGCGAATTCCGCCACGCCGACAGCAGATACGGCATTTTTGTTCCCAGCGGGATCACGGCGATCAGCATAAACAAAAGCTTTTTCATCATTCCGTCTCCTCCGGTTTATTTCCTGCCACAGCAAAAATCCTGCCGATGCCGAGAAATATCAGCAAGGCAAAGATGATCTGCACATATCCCAGAACCGTATGCCACGTATTCAGCAATATCACTTCGCCGAATTGGCGGAACAGTAATATGGTGATAACTATTCTAAAACTGTTGCCGACGATGATCGCCGGGATGATAAAGGCGAAGTGGAGTATCTTCCACCCGTATTTCCGGTGCATCATCTGCACCGCGATAAAAGCGATCAGAATAAACGCATCCAGCTGCTTTATCCCGCTGCAGGCATCGGTTATGGCAATATCAATGCCCGGCATCGTCAACGAAGTCCCGGCATTTATCACATTGATACCGAAAACTTTGAGCGTTACCGCGCTCAGTACCGTCGCACTCAAACGCAAGGGAAAACTCAGCATCAGCATAAACTCTTCGTGATACGGCATAAAGACACAGCACCACAGCGCCGGGACGATGCTCACCGCCGCCATATAACTGCCGCTGAAGTACAGCACCAGCGCGCAGATAAGGAGCGACAGCGCAAACGCCGTACTCAAACTGCCGGGGAAATCATTGGTCGGCAGCAATGCGAGGATATCGGCAAAAATCATAATGACCCACGCGGCGGATTTCTCTTTGAAAGAGCTCTTTTCCGGCGGCGTTCTAAAAAAATGTTTCAGCATCAGATAAATCAATATCAGCGCCATTGCGATGTCCACCAACGCGGCATCCCACATCCCCGCAAACGCCATCGGAACTGCCGCAAATAAAGCAACAAGCCCCAGAAGCGTTCCATACAACGCTCCCAGGGGATGTTTTGCGATTTTACCTGTAATGTTCTTTATCATTTTCTCTGCGACATATCTTTATTTTTGTTCTGCCCTGCATTTGCGACCGGGTCATTGGGAGCGACAAACTTCAATTGCCGGCGCAACTCCTGCACTTTTTCCTTTTGCTTGCGTTCTTCCGCGTCGCGGATGCGCTGATGCATACCGATGACCCACAACTGTTCTAACTTTTTACGGAACGGCGATGTTCCGACGAGGCGGATCACATCGGGGATCTTGGCAAACTGTTTGGCTTTATGCAGTTTATCAGCGTAGCAAAACTGGGTTTCTGGAAGATCGGGAGCCTGTTGATAGGCTTTGGCAGCGAGAGTCAATGCGCGTTCGATATTGCCGTTTTCGGCAAAGAGCTCGGAGGTGTTCAGCAACACGGCGAGCTGGTAGGCGGAATTATCCGGAAACAGCGCATATTTCTTCAACGCCGCCTGATTCCTGCCGTTTTCGGCAAGAGTTTTGGCGGCAAAGAAAAGCAGAGACAGATTTTTCCCGGCATCGGCATTTTCCAGAATATCGCACGCCGATTTGGCATCACCCTTTTTCAGTAGAAGCAATGCGTTGCAGAATGGTGCATACAATTTTTCTCTGCTCAAAAAACGCAGATCATCCTCTCTGCCGCTGGATGCGGCGAAATTCCAGTACGCCGGAAGAACGGCGGGAGAAAAATTCTTTTTAAAGAGTTTGGAGACCAGCTCAAAATCCTTTTTCTGCGAGGCCAGCACGATTTCATAGCGGAACATATCGCCGCTCTGGTAAGCGAACTTCTGCTTGAAGCGGGCGATAAGCCGCTCCGCCGCCGCCGGATCGAGAGCGATGTAATATTCGATGGCGATTTTGAGGATTCCCTGATCGGCGGGGAAGCGATTCAGTGCATCTTTCAAAATTCCGGCATCCAGTGACCGCTGTTTCCGGGAATTGAGCAGAATTAATTTGGCAGTAAACGGCTCTTTTTTGCGGCGGTAAAGGAGATTGGCAAGCGTAAGCAATTTTTCCTCGCTTCCGCGCATTTCCGAAAGAGTGCGTTTCAGGAAATCTGAAAGCATATCATCGGCGCGGCGCTGCAAATCCAGATAGTCGCGGCAGGAGATCAAAGCGGTGTAGCTCTCCAGAATTGCATTCAGATCCTTTTCGTAAATATCTGAGCAGAAGAAAATAAACAGTGCCAACGGCGTGTTGATGCTTTTCCGCAGCGGGATTATCAGCTCTTTGAGCGCGGCAAAATCATTCCGCGCCATCGCGGTCAACGCATCAAAATAGTAACATATCATCATCGCCCGACTGCCGGAATCGGATTGATACTGCTTGCGCAGTTCGGCAATTTCCGAACTCTTTTTCAGCAAACAGTAAATTTCCGCCGTCTGCAATGCGATCATAGGGTCGTGGTAGGTTGCCAGGTGCTTTTCAAAGAACGGAAGCGCCTGTTTGAACGAACGCAAATTGGCGTAAAATCTTCCCAGCGCCGGGGCAAAAGCGTAGGAATTGATCTCATACGCGGCTTTCAACGCCTTTTCAGCTTTGCCGATATTTTCGCTCAAGTTGCGGTCGATATAAAGTTCCGCCAGCGATGCGAGAAACTCCTGTTTTTCAAAATCATCTGCCGGCAGCTTCTTAAATTCAGCAAGTTTCTGCTCGATGGTCAAATCGGTTTTTCTGTACAGGACATCGGCAAGTTTGTAGATATTGCTCTTTGTATCAGCAGTTTTCCAGAGCTGTTTATATTTGTTCACATTGCCGTTGCGCCCGGAAGCATAAAGCAAAAACGGCTTCCAGTGATCTGGAAGCACGGTTTCTCCGGCAAGAAAATTCTCCAGGCGGTCAAAGTAACGCGCCATACATAAACTCTTTATATAGCGCGTCTTACTCTCCACGCTCAACGGATTGAGCCGATGAGCCACATAACAGTAATAGACCTGTTCGGGGTAAACTTTCCGCCGAGCGGCGATCTCGCCGAGCATAATGTAGGCAGCTTCATTATCGTCATCGGTACGGATGAGCTGCTGGAGCTGAAGTTCAGCGAGGTCAAGCGATTCGGCATCTCCGCGCTGAAAATTGCTTTTGGCCTGTTTGAAAAGGCGGACATTCTGATGGTTTGAAAAAAGCAGAAAAGCGGTAATACCGACACATCCAAGAAGTATCAGTACTGAAAAAATGATCAATAAGAGGTGAGATTTTTTCAAACGCTTCATTATCATCCACCTTCAACGCAGGAAATGCGGAAGATATTATTACTTGGAAGCGATAAGTTTTTTACGTTTTTTTATGTAAGCGATCGCACCACCGCCGACAACGAGCGTGGCAATGATACCGGGCAGCGGCTGACCGGAGGGGGTTTTGCCGTTGGCATTGGCGCTATTGACCTTGAAGACATAGTATTCGTGGGTCCCGTTGGAACCTTTGTTGCCGCCGTAAAGAGCGATGGAACCATCGATTTCGTTGGCTTTTCCCCAGATCAGATCGGTACCGACACCGGGTTCACCGCCGCGTTTGGTGGAACGGAAGATGTTGCCGTCAGCATCTTTGACATAGAGACCGATGCGGTCATTTTCGTCAAAAGTTGCCGAAGCGCCATTGGCAAAAGAGCCGTATTCTTCATTGTTATCGAGATTGTACCAGCCGTAGTCGGCGATACCTTCGCCGCGGTCGATGAAGTTTTCGTGATCTTTGTCCTTGCCGCTGCGGGAAACATCGAACGCGACGGTAGTTTCAGAGTCAAAGGTCAGATACACCTCATTACCCTTGCCGTCATACTGATAGGCAGCTTCGAGAGAAAAGGCGGCAGCGAAAGCGATGATCGCAGACAGAACAATATTTTTTTTCATAATCAAATCCCCGTAAATAAGTTTATGTGATTAAATTATAATATATCATCGAAAAAAAAAAAAACAAGGGTTTGCAGCTTGATTTTTAAGATTTTTCAACCATTTTTTCCACAGGAACAGCAATAAAAAAAGCGGTACATCAAGTACCGCAAATTCATCTCCGGCATCTGTCGGAAATCACACATTATTTTTTGACTGCCGGGAAGGTCAGGACACCATTGGAAATGACCACTTCACGCGAGAAATCGATAGCAAGATTGCTGGGATGGTGACCGAAGGGGAAGCCCATATAGACGGGGACTTTGAACTTCGGCGCAAACTCTTTGAGTATCGGCATAAGCACTTCCAGCGTATCACCCTTGGTAAGGTGGCAGATAACGATTCCGGCGGCACCGTCAAGGAATTTCGAATTGCAAAGTTCAGTAAGTTCAGCACGGAACTTGTCGGCTTTGCAGAAAACGCTTTCCATAAAAACGATCCGGCCTTTGGTGTTGACATTGTAATCGGCTTTGGCAACTTTGTTGAAGCGGCTCAACAGACCGGCGAGAGCTTTTCCGGAACAATCCCCCGGAACGAGCGCATTAAGTTTGAATGGCCCGACCTCTTCGCCGTGATACATCCTTTTCATCTGCGGGATCAGCTCCGGATCGAGCGCGGAAAGAGCAGAGGCATTGGGCCCTGCGACCGGTCTGCCGTAACCTTTGCCATCGAGCGCGCACAATATCGAAGTTACCGCGCTGTACCCCTGCAGATAAAGTTCCGGGCGCTTGGGCAGCTTGCTCCAGTTCACTCCTGCAACGACATCTTCAGTACCGGCACCGCCGCGACAGCAGAGGATCATATCAATTTCTCTGTCGTTCCAGGCGGCTTCAAAGTCCTGTATCCGGTATTTCACCGGCATAGAAGCATAATAATCGATATCGGATTTTTCCCGCGGACGCAAAGCGTTGGGGTAGATTTTGACTTTGTATCCGGCTTTTTCCAGGAGTTTGACCGTCGCCATAACATTTTTCACCACCGGATAAGAACCGGGAGTGACCAGACCGATCGTTTTGACGTGATCCGGAAAAATTCCGGCGAAATTGCGGACTTTTTTACCGGCGGCAAATATTTCCGGATCGGGCACATTGGCGGCGGGAGCGGCAAAAACGGTTGAGATCAAACCGCAAAACAGCGACAACGATACAAACTTTTTCATTTTTCATCTCCAAATAAAAACAACTTACTTAAAATATCCGTTATTGTAATCGCGGACAAATTCGTTGACACATCTGATCAACGCAGACTTTGCCGCCATACGGTCACAGTACCACGCGCGGATCTTGTCAGTTACCAAGATCGAGAAAGGAAGTCCGATACCGGAGGTGTGATAGGTTTCGGTCGCACGGTATTCTTTAAGGCGTTTGCCTTCAATGTTATAAACGATCAACCGCACATCATTTTCCCGCTCACGGCTGATGACCATACCGAGCGTAAAAAGCGACACCACCGCAACCGGAACATCACGGTACCACATCGCCGGAGCACTCCACATATAACGTCCGTCACCGATGCGGCCTTCGATATTCAATTCAGGTTTGCCGGTTCTGATATTGGCTCCGGCAGATTCAAAAATATCCTTAACGATCCCGGGGAAGCGGTCATCGAGCATCCGTTCATAAGTCGTTCCGGAATAAGAGTTGCCACCGGTTATCCAGCTGTCGGTTTTGAAGTTGTAACCGGTAAAAACAGAGTTGCCCATATGGTGCTGTTTTTCTCTCACGCTGTAAAGCTGAAATCCTTCCAGATGCAATTGAGCATCAGTGGAAAATTTCGCCGTTACAGTGAGAGCTTCCGGTTCACTGACACTCATACAACCAGTCAATACGATTATGCAAACGCCTGCCGCAATCATCAAAAAAAGTTTCATATCAATCTCCTGTTTTCCCTGAAACATCCCTATAATATAGCATTTATTCGCAGTTTTGCAATGCGCATCTTACGATAAGGTCGGTGGTACACCCCATCCTTTTTCCGCAAACTGGAATTTTTCCGCCCCTGAAATCAGGTCTGTATCATTTGCGGATAAGGAAGTTGCGGAAGTTGCTGGTCGTCTGTTCCGGTTTTAAATAGCGGTCGGTTTCGACAGTAAAATTTGTGACTTTATTATTTTCATCGATCGTGACGGCAACCAGACAGCAGTTCCACGCAATGGCGGTGAGCGGTTTGGCGGAACGTTTTGACAATGCACGCAAAACTGAACTTACGGTGGCACCGTGACCGACCAGCAGAATGTCTCCTTTTGTTTCGGCAAGGATCGCATTCAAGGTCTTCTCGCTCCGTTCGTGCCGCATATTGTCCGGTTCATTCATCAACCTCCACGGATAGGTGAAGCGGGCAGACAATTTCATTTCCGGAAAATATTTTTTGATCTCTTTCTGATTGCATCCTTCGGCGCAAATGCCGTATTTTCCATTGTTCCGTTCGGGCAGAACGGGAGCATATTCCTGCAATCCGGGATCGACAAAAGCACTGCAGTTGTTTATTTTTGCAATAATTTCCGACGTCTGCATCGTCCGGTACATAGGCGAAGAGTATATGACACCATTGAATTTTTTGCCTTTGAGGTATTCTCCAAGCTGTTTTGCCTGCTGTTTGCCAAGATCAGTCAATGCGTGTTCTCCGTTGAAAGCCCTGATTTTCGGATCTCCCATTTGTCCGTGACGGGTTATATATATTGTCCGTTCGGCGAAAACTGCCGCTGTTGACAACAAAACCAGAAGCAACGAAATTTTTTTCAGCATAATAAAAACTCCTTCATTGTTTTATAAATAATACTCTAAACGCCCTGATATATCAGTAAGTGATATTTCTGAAGCTTTGCCGCGCCGGATGATCGGCAGATCCGCTCCGTTGCAGCATACTTTTTTGACTGTTTCACTGAAAAGAACACTTGACGCAGCTCCGGGGGCAGCGTTTCTGACAAAATTCACAACGACCCGGTCTGTATGCTCTTCGCGTTCAAGCAGTACGGTATCAAATCCGCAGGTGATCCGTTTTTTACCGTAATATGCTTCGTGCCAGCACAGTACCGGAGTTGACAAACCGGAAAAGTGATGCCAGCCGCCCCCCCAGCCGCTGTTGGTGGAGAAGTGTTCAAAACAGTATCCGCTGGATTCACATTCCCGATCGTAGGTCTTCAATGCGGTTTCGGCGATCTTCCAGGCGAAATCTCCTTTTCCCGCATCGAGTGCCGCTTTCCAGATGAACCACTGGTGCGGCATCCATACGGCTCCGTTCCAATAACCCTCTTCATTGAAATATGAAGCACTCCGGTCGACAGTCGATATGCCGTAAGGAGTGAAACACTCCTGACAAGACTCCAGATGCGCCCACAATTTGTCACAGATTGCCTGCGGGAATCCGCCGGATATCAAGGGCGATGTGCCATCCAATCCCTTGTTGAAGTTTTCTCCGTCAATGGTGCGTAAAATTCCTGCCGGCTCACCGTCGGCATCGCAGGTGACATATCCGAAGTAACCCGATTCGCTGTCCCACGAATATTTCAACAGCGCTTCCGTGAAGTCGGCAATATCCTGTGCATATTCTTTTTCTTCAGGAAATCCGGCGCATTTGGCAAGCATTGTCAGGATTTTCGCGCACCGTATCAGCACAGCGCTTGAAATGACCGGCAGCGTCCGCGATTCCAGATGCTGATTATGAACTTCCATTTGAGCCGGGTAATCATCCCAGCCGCCGGAATTATAGAAATAATCCCACGTCGAAATCAATGGCTGTCTGCAATATTTCCTTGTGGTAGAATTTGGATGGTGTCCGGCAAGATAACGGTAATATTGCCTTGCCCCCGGATAAAGGGTTTTCAGCAGCTCCTTATTGCCGGTGCGGTTCCACAGCTCCAGCAATAAAAATATCTGTACCGGAAGCGGCGTGCCGTGCAGAACAAACGCATTCTCTCTGTCGCCCTCCGGAGTTAAATACGCATTGAGAATATCAGCCGCCAGCTGTTCAGAAAGCTCCAGCATTCCCAGTCCGATAAATCCGGAGTCCCAAGTATACAATGAGTTCCATTGCCGTCCAGGGGTGAAGTGCCGCACCGGTTCGCCGCAAATCTTCACCGGAAAAACCACATTGGTCAACGTTACCGCCGCCAATCTCTGACAACTGCGGGCATACGGCTGCGAAAAAATGCGCGGCGCGGCTTCAGGTAATGAAACAGAAGCCGCCTCTGTTCCTTTGCGCTGAATAGTAAATGTGCGTTTCAATTCAGAGTGCGGTGGAATGTGCAGCGGTTGCACCACCCAATCCAATGCCGTATCAGCTTGACTGCCGTCACGGAGGATGTCGATTTTGTAAGGCTGCTGAACGATATCTTTGTACCGGAAACAGCTCCGCAGATCTTCGACAGCGTAGCGCCGGAAAAATGTCATATCATTGTCGGCACAAAAACGGTATCCGATATTGCCGTTTCCGGGATATGAAAATTCTATTTTCCGCGGATCATAATGATCTATTTCGGGCAGCGCATCAAACCGTTCGGCAGCAAATTCAGGGATATCTCCATCGGCAACTGCCAGAACATCCACCAGAATATCTTCTTGCGGAATAAATTCAGAACCGGACAATTTTTCAATCTTCCAATTGCCGTTTATCGGGCGGTAACGGAGGAAAAATTCCTTTCCGGCAAACTCTTCCTGAATATTGAAACATACTTTTTCTCCGGCAAAAAACTTGAATGCCCGGTGATTTACCGCATTCAGTTCCACCTGTTCCCGCGGACGTCTGGAATCATACACAACTCCGGCTCCGGCGGGGAGTTCAGGTTCGACTGTGAACAGGGCATTTTCAACTTTTACTGATGCGGGATATTCCGGAATTAGTTGAGCGAACAAGTGCAATGCGGCATCGGCGACCGCATCCGAATCATTGATAAAACAACACTCTATTGCCGCTGAATTTTTATCGGCAAAACGCAAAAATGTTATCTCGGCAATGATCGTATCGCTCAAGCGCCAACTGCATTTCCAACTGCTCAGATCCGGAGAAGCATATTCCGGAATCAACCCGCACGGCGAAAGTGCGTCGGGCAGTTCCCGCTTGCGGCGCAGAAGCTGCGGCATAACAAACGCATCGAAACGCAAGGCGCTGCCCTTGTCTGCGATATGGGATATTCCAAAATATTTTTTTGAATACGGCCCCCAATCCGGCAGAGATGGATCGTGATTTCCCGGGCGGGGTGTAACGATAGTGTTCATAACATTATTTCTCCAGATGTGCTCCGCGCGAAATCAGGATTTCCCGAATCTCCTCACCTGACACCTCAATGGGAGCAGTTCCGCGCAATGCCGCCAATGCCGCCCCCAGACCGGCGCCCTGCCCGATCGATACGGCAGTCGGCATAATACGCAAACTGCTGTGGACATCCACATCGGCAGATATCGGTCGGCCGCCCACGGTGAGGTTGTCGCAATTCAACGGTACCACGCTGCGGTATGGTATCTCATAAAATTCATTGGGCGCCAAAGATTGCAGTCTGGTTCCCGAGCCATTGGGCGAGTGGATGTCGATATGATAACTGCATCGGGCAATGGCATCATCAAATCTTGCGTGGCTGATGAAATCGGCATAGTTCAATTTATAGTGGCCCATAATGCGGCGGCTCTCCCGCACTCCGGTCTGAACTGCCACCGACATCAAACGGGCGTTGCGGAATTCCGGTAATTCTTTACGCAGCCACGCGATCAGCTCCCGCATCTGGCGCCGCCCTTCGATCCCGGCTGCCGAAAAGCTTGCGCCATTGGTCGCATCATAGCCGCAAATGCGGGTCGTATTGAAGTGCAGGACATTTTCATCCGCAAGCTGGAAGGGAAATACAAGAACATTTTCCCGTGGACAATCAATGACTCCTGCCTGCTTGGCAACATTGAATGCCTGATTGAGTTTTGCTTTCCAAGCGGAATCAATAAGCCGCGCACCGGTTTGAGCATTGGTGACATAGGGTATATCAACGTGGGAAAGTTTGAAACACAATGTCATCGGCTGACAATCACCCTCGGCATTGCCGTATTCAAACGGACAATCCGCCATCGCCGCCACATCTCCGTTACCGGTGCAATCGACAAAACATTTGCCGCGGACGACACCGAAGCCGCCTTTAGTATGGCAGATGATCTCTGTAACTGTCTGATCTTTTTTCCGGACACCGGCAACGGTGTGGTGATACAATATTTTCACACCGGCAGCCAGAAGCAGATCTTCCGCCGCAAGTGCGGCCGCTTCCTTATTTATTGAACGCAATGAGTAATCGTGTTCATTGGCAAGATTTTTCATCATATTATCCGGCAGATAAGCATTCATCGCTTCCCGCCATTGGTTGTACACGGGGGCATCAAGCGGAAGACCATCTTTCACGCTGACCATAAAGGGGTGAACTTCGGAGATCGCCGCCATACCGCCGGGCAAACCGTAGGCTTCAAGAACCAATGTCGATGCACCGCTTGCGACACTCATCAGCGCCGCTCCGAGGCCGCCGGGGCCGCCGCCGCAAACCACCACATCTGCTTCGGCAAAAACCGGAAGATCATCTGAACCGTAAGCAGCTCCACAGATTTTATTCATTTTACCACAATCTCCGATAAACAGTTTTGCCATACACTTCCAATGCCGCTCTGTCGTCAGCCAGCTGCTGGTGAAGCGGAAGTTTGCTGCGGACTTCGGGCGCAAGTCTGAGCTCAATAAGTTTTTTCAACGGGAAAGGATGAGTCCCTGTCACATAAAGGAAGTGATCCACAGGCGGCGGCTGGATGTGCGAAAATGTCTTGCCTTCGGGGCGGACGAAGTTGATATGCGCCGCCGAATAATCACCCCAGACTTTCATGAACGGCCGCATAACTTCCGGCAACCTGGTCATTATGAAACCGTGGCTGTCGTAGGAGCTTTCGGCGTTGATGACAGTGTGATAAAAACCTGTGCGTTCATTGATCTCAAGGTGGTGATAGGGACGGAGATTTTCCAGTATTTCGATTCTGGAATAGTGTGCCGATGAAGCCAATACCGGACGGACACGGCGCAAATAGTCAAGTGTGCTTTCTGAAGCACAGCTCTTTGTGCCGACAAGCTGCATCAAGGCATAATATGCCGCCTTATCGCTCTCCTCTTTCATCCCCAGACGGCGGATCATTCTGGCATAGGCGATCAATCCGGCGTGGAAGATGGTGTTTTCCTGAAAACCGTTGCCGACTCTCACCCCGCCGAAGCTGTCCCACGATGCTGAATATGACCAATCGTGCGAATTGACGATAAGATCATAACTGCAATTTATCTGTTTAAGATTCTTTTTGAGCAATCCGTCCGCATCAGCGGCTCTGCCGATATGTTCATACATACAAAGGCGCAAGGCTTCCCAGCACGGGCAGTCAACACCATTATCTCTATGATGGCGGGTCAGAGCGGAAAAGGTTTTCTTTGAAAGCGGTGAAAACACTTTGGTATTTATCGGGATCATCGTTCCCGGTTTTCTGCCGGGAATTTTGAAATCATCGTTAAAAATCGTCAACGGCATCTCGGCAATGATGGCGGAATGGATCTGCTTTTTGAGATTTTCCGGCAGATATTCAACTGCCATCAGGAGATTTGAGAAAAACGGTTCAAGTCCGCCGATCTCACCTTTGCCTTTGTTTTTGGCAATAAATTTCCACGGATGATCTTTGATCTCTCCGGCGATTTGCCGGACTGTGGCTTCAAGTCTTGCCCTGGCGGCTTTGGCTTCAGGAGTGTCGGCAATATCGACCGTCTGCCTGACTTCCCGGACATAGTTCGCCACACCGTCAAGCGCCCAAGTCACGGTATCGCCGCCTCTGACGACCGCGAAGGGCCCGGACATAGTTGCCAAATCAAAATCTTCCACAGCTTGTGATGCGGAAATATCCATACCGCCGCGTCTGGCAAGCAGCAATGTCGGCGGTACGGGCAAATATGTATTTGCAGAACTTTTTCCGTTTGCCCAGATGAATTTATCCTGAAACAGCAAGCGGTTTTTATCATAATCGATTCTTGCAGTACGTTCAACACGGCTGGGCAGAACGGGCAATATTTTGCTCCATTTCCTTGCCGTTTCCATAGCATTGTCAGGCAATTTTCCAGGAGCTTGCAAAGTCAATCCGTAAAGCGGCATAACGTGGATTTTTCCGGATGATTTATCATTGAAGAAGGTTCTCAATCCCTTGCTGATAAGATTGACTTTGGACGGAGCTTTTTCAAACACCATCAGAACAGGGATGTTGAATTCATCGTATGCAGGATTCCCTTCAAAGCTCAAAATCAGCCAGTTTCCGGTCAGTTTGGCAGAAGTTACTGCCGTAAGTCTGCCTTTTTGCGGAATATAAACTTTGGTCGGCGCACCGCTTTTCCAGCGGGTGGGCGCAAAGAACAGCATACTTGACAAATCTTTGGCTTCAAAGGTCAGCGCAGGGGAAAGCAGACTGGAGGTCATAGAAAAACTTCCGCCTGAAGCGTAGCTGTAACGAACTTTCTTTCCTGTCCACCACACCTCTTCCGTAGACGGAGTCGGAACTTCCTGTTTCTTTCCGGCGGCAATGACTTCTCCCAATATCCACATATCGGTAAAGTGATCGAATCGGCCGCCGATGGAGTGAGAAACCAGCTTGGTATTTACCGCCGCCGGAGTCGGTTTTATATGGGACAAACCCAGCACAGCGCCCTTGCACTCCGGACCGGAAACAGTCAGAAACAACGGCGTTCCGCGGGTATCCGGCCGCTTGTAATCGTCAAATAATTTATTGTCGGCGCCGACATTGCGCGGTCCGAAGCTGCTGAAAGACGCTTCAGCTACTGTCAGCGGCAATGGAGCACTATCATATTTTTTCAATTCCGCATTGGCTGGAAACGAAAATTTTTCTGCCGGGGCGACCGATACCGGAACATCTTTCTGCCACAGGATTTTTTCTCCGGTTGAAAATCTGATCGAAAATCCATATTTTCCGGAAGCAAGCTTCGGCAGCTCCTGAATTTCAGGTGAGACATATTTCCCCGCCTTGAGCTGCATCGGCAATATTTTGCTCCAGACGACTTTATTCTGCCGGGTCAACTCCATTTGGACAGTTCCTTTCAAAGAACCTTCGGGAGAGAAGACGGTCAGTTCCGGACGGCAGAATATTTTTTCCAGTGGGGTGAATTTATTGAGTTCTTCGCGGGCGGTGATCTGCCGACAGATCGCGGTCGCACCGGTCGAATGGTGGGTGAAGCGCCCGGTGACATACAAATCAGGCAACTTGCGGAATTCAACGATCCCGGTGTGCATACCGCGCAAATGTCCGATCTTACAGCGGACAGTGATCACATTTTTTCCCGGACGCAGAATGGCTTTGTCTCCGCTTGACAGATAGATGCGCTCTTTGGAAGAGGATTTATTTACCCTTTTATCAAATCCGAAAGAACCGATAAAGTGACCGTTGACGAAGGTTTGATCTCCAGCCGAAACCTGACCGAGACGAAGTTCAAAATTGTTGCTCTGGGTCTTTTCCGGCAATTCAAATGTATAACGGTACCAGCAATGCGATTTGCTCTGCCGATAATCTTCCGGCATAGCCTGCGGCCGGTTTTTCCCCGAAAGCTGGCGGTTGATCTGTACTTTCGTCCAGGCGGAATCATCAAAATCAGGATCGGCAAACTTTTTATTGTCCGCATAGATGCACCGCCAGTTATCCGCAGGCAGGGTCAAAAGAGGAGTGGACGGCAATTGCATACCCAGCATCTCTTCTCCGGTGATCACCCGTTCCCCGGAAAACAGCGAAGTCATAAATGCCGCACAGGCAATGATAAACAGTTTTTTCACGTTCACTCTCCAATATTTACCACTTTTTGAGTGTAATTCTGCTGATAAATGTACAACTTTTCAGGTTTATTGGTGGAATCTCTCCAGGATATTGCAAGATTTTCAGCCAATGCTTCGGCGGTATTGGCGCCGACATGACCATCCAAAAATCCGACATTTGCACTGTTGCTGTGCCGGCCATGAGGATTGCCGTTGCGGTTGGTCGGAGTGGCTCCGAATGAGATGAAGTTGGCTCTTGTTGCCTGACGCCAGCCGGCGGCGTCATTGCTGACGGTATCATAGAAAAATCCGAAGCGGGCATGATTTTTTACTTTCACCGTATTTATCGCCATCTCATTGTTTTTCGGCAGCTGCACGGCATTGGGAATATTCTCCGGTTTGCAGGGGACGCCGTAAGCGTAATAACTTCTCAAAGCTTTGCTGTCGAGTTCCATCGACGGAGGCAGAGCGGGGCAGCGCATAAGCTGTTCTCTGTTGCCACGGACATTTTCCAAGTCACCATCATACATCAATGGAACAGTATATTCACGGATGCTGGTGCCGCTCATATACTGTACCGATACTTTGCCGCTTTTATCAGAAATGTAGTTTGCCAGATGCACTCCCATCTGCTTTATGTTGCCGGTACACGAAGCTGCCATACCGCGCAAGCGGGCATTTTGCAGTGCCGGCAGCAGCATTGCCGCAAGAATTGCGATAATGGCGATCACGACCAGCAATTCAATAAGGGTGAATGACTGTGAACTTTTGTTCCGGCGGCTCAAGACAGGAGAGAAATTCTTTTGCAAAGATTTCATATTGCACCTCTTTTTTATTATACTATAGTTTAATGTATTGCAGTTACTTCTTCAATTGAGATAATATACCTGCAACGCAGAGTAAAAAGAATAGCTGAATATGCTGAAAAGTTTTATTTTTATGCTGTTTTGTATGAAATATCGGCATATTACTTTATAAAATCACTTGTATTTAATGGAAAAATGATTATATTTCAGATAATCAATGTCAGGAGAAACCGGATATGGAAAACAGTGTGTTTGAAAAATTGGCCCAATTGCTTGCCGACATCAGAGAGATTTGCGGTACCTGCGTGGTCTGGAAACGTTCGGCATTGTGTATCACCGAGCGGCGGGCCGGGCCGGATTTTTTTATGCACAACTGTCAGTTCTGCAGCGAATTCAAAGAAAAATACGGCATAAGTTTGTGCCATCATCACGATTCAATAACCGTGCCGCAGGCGATCCGGAGACGGAACGGAGAACCATTTTTGCTCAACTGTCCCGGTGGCGCCGTTGAATTGATCGTACCGGTGGGGGATGCTGACAAATTTTACGGAGTGCTGTTTGTCGGTCCATTTGCCTGCGCTGATCTGCGCAATCAGAGCGGATTACCGGTGATTTGCGAAAGCAAGGCCCTGGCTCTGGGGCGACTTTGCATCCAGCTGCTCCGGCCGCTCGGCGCTCAGCTTGCCGGAATGCATCCGGATATAAAGCCCGGTGATCCGCGCATAGCGGAAGTCGTTGAGTATATTGAACAGCACTATAATGAAAAAATCACTCTTCAGGAGATGGCAAAACGGGTTTATCTGAGTCCGTCACGTTTTTCTCATCTTTTCCTATCTGAATGCGGACAAAGTTTCACTGATTTTCTGATGAACACCCGACTTGGAGTGGCGATCGATTTGCTTAAATACAGCGGTTGGAGCATAACTGAAATTGCCGGACTCTGCGGTTTTTCTGATGCGGGACATTTCGCCACATTGTTCAGAAACAAGTATTCACACACACCGAGTGATTTCAGAAAAAATTCTTCCATAAAACATTTTTCAGAGAAATCCCGTCAATGATCCACCAGGGATACAGCAAAATGTCCCGATTGCTCTCATTGTTTTTCAGATACGGAGCTTTGCAGCAGTATCGATTGTGTATGGTAAACGTTGAAAGCAGTGATTTATCAACTGCCGGAATTTTCAAGCGGTATGATGTGCAAACGGAGGACAGGAGCGCACCAGAGGAGATTTTCCAAAGCGATGCCGTTCAGAACAGCAAGTCCGAAAGAGAGATCCGTTCTTTGAAACAAAGTCAACTCGTCAGAAGCGGGCGGGTTGACAGCATCGATCACGACCAGACTGCCGCAGGGTAGCGCCAGATCGCCGGCAGACACTTCATCGGCAATTTTCAAAGCACACGCCTGCGGCGGAACAGCAAGTTTGACGGTATTCCGGGCGGTATTTTTGATAAAATCACTTAATTTTTTGCCCGACACACCTTCAGAACGCAGATTTTCGATTTCAAGGCAGGAAATTTTCTGTTTTTTGGTGCTGAAAATCGCACAAAGCAGTTGACGGAAGCCGGAAATTCCGGCAAGACCTTTGCTTTTGCTCCGTTCGGAAATGATTTCAGTCAACAGTTCAACGCGGCATTCAAGAGGCAAATCAAGGCAATCCATCACAGCGGCAATCTCTTCATAATCAAACAGATATTCGCCATCAGCAAGCGTTTTTGCATCAACATCACCGCCCAGCACCCGCTCCAGGAAAATTTCAATTTCAGAATCATTTTCAAACTCTCTCTTCAAAATCTTCCAACCATTGACATCGTATTTCATTGCACTCTCCTTTTTGAATGATTTTATATAATTTAACACAACAATTAAATATTTCAAGGTTATTTTATCTGAAATATCTAAAAAAATATAGTAAAATCTTAAAAAATCACATTTCCGACTCCATTATCCGCCGCGATCTGCGGTAAAGTCGGGCGTTGTCATTTGGGGAATTCAACATCGAGATCAAAGTGATAGTCGATGGTTCAGCAGTGGCAAACCGCACGAAGCACTCACTCATTCAGAAGCTGAGAGGAGAAAATTATCTACGAAAATCTGATTTACGAAGTAAATTAAGAGATGAAATTTCGGCGTGGGTATTCCAAAGGGTATAATGAAACGCTATACCCTTGGCAACAGCTATTCAATCAGCACCGTTTTTGAAGCCAAACTCATGGAATCAGGCAAGTGGCGCAGTGCAGTTGCCAACAATCCGGACAAGTTGGTGATCAATCCATCTGGATGACAACTATTCGCCGGAACAGGGAAAAAGGTCGGAGAAAAGTTCCCAGAAAATCATTAAACTGCTGCGAAATAATCTGCAAATGACTATCGATCAGATGGCGGCTGCAAGGGGAGTCTTTGCAAAATAAATATTCTTTTCTGACAAAAAATAATCTTTTTCACTGTTCTCAAGATCTCCTGTAAAAGCAGCTGTTTTATGAGATAAATTATTGTTGTATATTTGCAAAATCAATAAAATGCTGATATATTATATCATCTTTTGCTCTACACGAGTGCGTAATTGATAATTAAGGAGTTTTGATCGATGGGAGTATTAGCCTTGACCGGCGGATATAAGGCCGGTAACAGTGTGTCTGCAGAACTTTTTAAATGGCCGATTGTCACCGCAGAAGATGAAAATGCGGTGATCGAAGTTCTCCGCGCCGGTTCGATGAGCGGAACCGATATTACCCAGATATTTGAAAAAGAATATGCTCAATGGAACGGTGTCAAATACGCTCTCGGATGCTGCAACGGCACTGCCGCTCTTACCGAAGCCCTCTGGGCATGCGGAGTAGGGGCTGGAGATGAAGTTATATGTCCGTCTATGACTTATTGGGCAAGTGCCACTCCTGTCGTTGCTCTCGGCGGTACAGTTAATTTTGCCGATATTGACCGCAATACCCTCTGCATTGATCCGACTGATATCGAACACCGCATCGGACCGCGTACCAAAGCGATCGTGGTCGTTCATTATGCCGGTTATCCCTGCGATATGGATGCGATTATGGACATCGCTGAACGTCACGATTTAAAGGTAATAGAAGATGTTTCCCATGCTCAGGGAGGTCTTTATAAAGGCAGAAAGCTCGGTTCCATCGGTCATATCGCCGGAACCAGTCTGATGGCAGGTAAGGCTCTTGTCGCCGGAGAGGGCGGTATGGTAACCACCAACGATCAGCGGCTGTTTGACCGTTGCGTTGCATTCGGACACTATGAAAGACTGGTAGCTTCAAACTATTCCACTGCCAGTATGAGTCTCAGCTCTCCGGAACTGCTCCCCTATGTCGGTGTGCCGCTCGGCGGTGTTAAGCACCGGATGAATCAGACCTGTTCGGCTATGGGCAGAGTGCAGCTGCGGAACTACCCGGAACGCTGCGCCGAAATCCAGAAAGCGATGAATTATCTCTGGGACAATCTCTCCGATCTGCCGGGTATAAAAGCTCACCGTCCGGCTTCTGACAGCGGCAGTACCATGGGCGGCTGGTATCTGCCCAAAGGTATCTTTTGCAGTGAAGAACTTGACGGATTATCCTGCAAAGTTTTCTGTGCCGCACTTTCGGCAGAGGGACTTCCCTGCCGTCCGGGAGCAAATACCGCGCTGCACCGGCACCGCTGGTTCCACGATTTTGATGTTTACGGTCACGGCAAACCATCAGTGACAGCTTTTGCTGAACGCGATGTGCGTCAGAATGATTCCACTTTGCCTAATGCCGCGCACTGTGAAGAATTCTGCTTTACTGTGCCCTGGTTCAAAAAATATATTCCTGAAGAAATCGATCAATACATTGCCATCTACCGCAAAGTGTTGACCAATTACCGGGAATTGCTGAATATCGATCCGGAAAAAATTTAAACCGTTTTTACAAAAGGAGATTTACAATGAAACATCAGATGTCCCGGTATACCGGGGTAAAGCACTTGGGCTTTACCCTTATAGAACTTCTCGTCGTTATCGCTATTATCGCCATCCTTGCCGCGATACTGCTCCCTGCTCTGCAGCAGGCGCGTGAACGCGGCCGTACTTCAAGCTGCATCAATAATCTTAAAAATACCATGATGGCATATAACAATTATGCCAATGATAATGATGATTATGGAGCTTATCACTACTATGCTCCCGGATACAGAGGTAACGGTTTCTGGGAATCGGCTCTGGTTGCCAATGGCTATCTGCCCAGTGACCGGGCAAAAAATCTCAACCAGTATTACTACTACAATTCATCTTTGCTGATGTGTCCGAGTCTGCCGGATCCGGTGACCAAAGGTGATAAACGCTCCGACTATGGTCTGAATTCTGAAACTACTCAATACAAAAGCGGTACAAGTGCCATTATAACCAAAGTGAGCCGGATTCCCAAAGGAAGTGTGATCTTCGCCGACCGCTGGAAGTATGATAATACCGCAAACTTCCCGAAAGTTTATTTCCACTATACTCCGGAAACTGTTCGCACCATATCCGGTAACAGCGGAGATAAATATCCGCTCGGCACTCATCACAATGGCAACAGTAACGTATCTTTCCTGGACGGTCATGTAGAAAATATCTCTATTTTTGATGCCTATACCAACCGCAATAAATACGGAAAAGTTCTGGGGGCGTTTTGATGAAACGGACTTTCCTGATATTCCTGCTGCCGCTGACAATTTTTGCAGAGAATTCTCTCTTTTATACTCCGGACAGGATTGCTGCGGCAAAGGAAAATATAAACAAATATCAGTGGGCGCAGAAAATCCGTGACCGGATAATGAATGGAGATGTTCATAGATATTATATCGGCGCGGAATACACTTCCGCCCGGGAACTGGCAAAAAAAAGTGATGATTTCATCTGGGAACTTCAGCCGGATACCACCATCGGCAGATTTATTCCGGAAGAGACCAAAGCCCTGTGTCCCCAATGCGGACCGAAAGCCCGTAATATCAATTATTATTGCCCGTGGGCTATCGATCCGCTGAATAAACCGTACAAAATCCAGTGCCGCAATTGCAAATACTGGTTCCCCGATGAAAAATATCCGGACGACGGCAGCGGTGTTAAAATCAATGGCAAGTGCTACTATATGCTGCGGGAATATGCCCACTTTGTCTATATGTCATATGTCGGTCCCGGCGCGGCAGCTCTGTCACAGGCTTATTTGCTGACAGGCGACCGGGAATACGCCCGCAAAGCGTGTATTCTGCTCACCCGTGTGGCAGCGGTCTATCCCAATTACGATGACCGTTTCGCTTTGACCTGGTACGGTGAATACGGAGGTCAGGATCCCCGCAAACCTCAACATAAAGGCGGACTTATTTCCGACCGGATCTGGGAATGTTTTGCTCTGACCCGTTTTGCCCTTGCTTTTGATGCAGTGAAAAATTATCCGGAAAACGATCCGGAACTTGTCAAATACTTCCGGAGCAAAGGGATCGATGTCAATGATACTGCCCAATGGCGGGAATTCATCCGCCGTTCGATCTTCCGTCCGGCTGCACAGGCAATCTTCCGGAAAATGATCAAAGGCAATGATGGTATGCATCAGGCAGCTTCACTGGCGATAGCTCTGGCATTGAACGATCATTCACCTGACCGCCGTCCCAATTCCAGAGATTTGGTCGATTTCGTCTACCACTGGGATGGTCACGCTGCAAATGTTATCAACAATCTCATTCTGCCGGACGGCGGCGGTCATGAAAGTCCCGGTTACAATGGGCTGCGCCTTGAGTACATAAAAGTTGAACGTATGATGGAAGCAATCCGGCAAGCGCATCCGGATAAATACCCGTTGAAAAGATATCCGGAGATCTGGGCATCTCCCAAAGGGGAAAAGTTTTTTGAACTCTTTGAAAAACTGCTGCTTTCGGGTGTTTCCACACCTTCCATTGGCGACAGTGCCGGCAGATATCCTTTTCAGAATACTTTGAAAATGCCGGTCATTCCCATCCCGCTCAAACCGGAATTTTACCTTTTTGCCGCCAAACGTTACCGCAATCCGGCATTTGCTGCTGCGATATTTAAAAACGGCAGATTGTCCGGCGGAGAACTTTGGGAAAATATCCCGGAAGATGATTTACGCCAACTCGCAGCTCAAGCTCCCGATAAGGATGGTGAAAAGCAAAACCGGCTGCTGGACAGTTCCGGTATCGCCATCCTTGAATCCGGAAAAGTCCCTGAATGCCGCACCGTCATGCTCAATTATGCCGGTATCCGGGAACATTGGCAGGCGGATGTTTTAAGCATCAATGTCCACGCATTCGGCATGGAACATCTGCGGGATGTCGGTTATCCGGTCTCGTGGAATTTCTGCCGCCACTTCGACTACCACAATCTGGCGCATAATACCGTGACCATTGATGAAAAATTTCAGGATGGCGGTATCGGCAGAGCGTTGCTTTACTTCGATCTGCCGGGATTTTCCGGAATAAGTGCCGAACACACTGCCAACAATTACAAAAAGGCAAAGGATGGAAAGGGGCTGGCGGATATTTTCCGCAGAACAGTGGTGAAAAATGAACTTTCCGGCAATGATTTCTATGTGTTGGATATTTTTGACGTGGCAGGCGGTACGCAGCACGACCAGAGCTGGCATTCGCTTCCGGTGGAGATCGTTCCTCCGCAGCTGAATTGGAAAAAACAGTCCAAAGGCACGCTTGCAGGAGAAAATGTTCCGGAATTCGGAAGCTGGGTCGATCAATGGGGCGACAGCCGTTGTGATGTACCGTCATTTATCACCAATGTAAGCAAAGCTCCGCTTGAAAAAACTGCCGCATGGACGTGGAAATCAGGTCTGCCGGGCGGTGAAGCATTCAGAATACATATCGTTCCGGTATCCGGTACATTGGAAGCGATTATGGGTTCAGGGCGCACCCCGGTATGGCCCAAGGGTAAAAAGATAGACTATCTCTTTCTGCGGCGCAAGACCGGATTCCGCGAGCCGACCCGTTTTGTCACGCTTCTTGAACCATTCAGGAATACACCGTTCATCCGGGATATCAAGGTGATTTCGCGTTCACCGCTGGTCGTGGAAGTAATGCACAAAGACGGCAGTGACCGTTTTACGGTTTCTCCGGAAAAGAGTTCTGCGATCTCCATACGCCGCACTGCGAAACGCAAAGATGGTGTCCGCAGTGTCAGTGTCGGAGAAAAACTCTGCCGTACTGTGGTCAAAAAGTTTGATGGTGAAAAACGCACGCTGCTGCTTGACGATTTTAAAAACAGCAACGCTGTACTGATCCCGGGCAGAAAGATCAGAGTATTCAATCGTATGAGAAGCAATATGTTCACTATTGAAAAAGTTGAGAAAACTGCCGGAGGGTATGCCGTTACCATCGCAGAATATCCGTTGCTTGCCCGGGCGGTTTGTTCCCGGATAACTTCAGAAGGACAATTGAAATTGGATGCTGATCTGGTATTTGCCCGCTACATGGGCGGCGGCAGACGCGGTACTCATTACGTGGGTGCGTGGTTCACTGCCGATGGAACTTCTCCGCAGCAGCTGGCAGCGGCGACCGAAAACGGTCTTGTCACTCCGGTCAAACCTTTGAGTAAACCTGAACTTTATGTGAATAAAGAAGTTTCCATCTGGCAAGCCGGAATCGGTGATAGTGTGGAAATCGCGGTCATTGAGGAGAAGTGAAATATGATCTGGCGCATACCTGAAAAATTTCAAGCTGTAGATGCCCATACCCATTTAAATATGATGCCGGGCAAGGATTACAGTGCATTGCGTACTGAAGCGGCACTTGCCATGCTCGCTGACGGAGACCGGCTCGGTATTGAAAAATTCTGTATTTCCCTGCCGTATATGACACCGCAGGTCACTCCGGAAGAGTTCCGTAAAGGCAACGATATTATATTTGAAGCACTGAAACTTTCTCCGCGTTATACCGGGTTCTGCTTTATCGATCCGGCATTTGTCAAAGAGTCCTGCGATGAAATCCGCCGCTGTGTAAGGGATGGCGGTATGGCAGGAGTGAAACTTTATCACCAGTTCCGCATCGATGATCCGGTTTTTGATCCGGTATTCAAGCTGTGCGAAGAACTGGATTGTCCGGTACTGATGCACGCGGTCAAGGGAGAACATCCGAAAAATTTAAGCAATGCATCACACTTTCTGACTGCCTGCCGCCGTTTTCCCGGGGTTCGTTTCCTGCAAGGTCATATCGGAGGAGGCGGAGACTGGGAGTGGACATTGCGGGTATTGGAAGACAGTACGCCGAACCACTATATCGATACCAGCGGCAGCGTGATCGACCCCGGTATGATCCGTCGCACCGTGGAAGTAATGGGCAGTGACCGGGTGCTTTTTGCAACCGATATGTTCATTCCGGAGGGAGTGGGTAAGCTTCTCGCTGCGGGATTGGATGATGAAACGATGAAAAAAGTTTGCTGTGAAAATGTGAAAAAAATTCTGGCAGGAAGGCTCCGGTAATATGAATTTCTTTGATATAAACACCGCATTGGGGCATTGGCCGTTTCAACAACTCCCGTATGAAACCGTTGATGCACTCGAAGCTCGTCTGAAAGAGTATGGCGTTTCCGGTGCATTGGCAGTCAATACCCATGGATTGTTTTACCGGGATGTGCACAATGCCAATATCGAATTGGCACAATGGATATCCGGGAATAAATTTTTCATCGGATGCGCTTCGATAAATCCCGCCTATCCGCAATGGGAAAAAGATCTGCGCATCTGCGTGGAAGAATTCGGTTTCCGTGCGGTGCGGCTCACACCGTTGTATCACGATTACGATGCTGACGGAGAGTTGATGGATGAAGCCGTCAGTGCTGCCGAAGCATTGGGAATAGCTGTGCTTATACCCCAGCGGATCATGGATGTGCGGCAGAGACATCATCTGGATGTCGGAAACATCGTTATGCCGCAAACTGTATTTGCGCTTGCACAACGGCATCCGGGATGCCGGATCGTCTGTACTGAAACATTGATCGTTGATGAAGATCTGCCGGAAATTGCACCGCTGAAAAATCTTTATATTGAAACTTCCCGTCAATTGACCTGTTTTACCGGAATATTCCGCAGAATCGTGGAAACCGTCGGTGCGGAACGGGTAATTTTCGGTTCCGGAGCGCCTTTCAAAGAGGTGCTGCCGTCGGTCATCAAGATGATGGATGCCGGATTTTCTGCGGAGGAGTTTGAAAAGATCGCCTGTGAAAACAGTAAAAAATTATTGGAAAGGAAAAATGTATGATGAAAAAAATGTTCGTTACTCTGCCGTTGTTTCTCTCCTGTATGCTGGGTGTTGCTCAGGAATTGACCAAAGAACAGTGGGATAAAAAAGCACGGCCGTCCAAAAATGATCCTGCGGCAATGACTTTCAGCTCCAAGACGGTGTTGTATTCTATTGCAACTCCGTATATTCCAGTCGATCCGGCAAAGAAATACCGTTTGAGCGGTAAATTCCGTCTGGTCAATCCGCCGGCAGAAAAAGCCGGCAAACTTAAGTTCGGCATCCAGACCTATGACAAGAACAAACGTCCGATCCAGCCGGAACACACTGCTGTTATCAATCGTACTGCGACTGAACTTACCGCCGCTGCGGAATACGGTCAGAGTAGCGTTACGATTGCAAATGGAAAAACCTGGCGGATCGTTCCCAATTTCAGTTATATCGCCTTTAATGCCAAAGATGATTTCAGCGATCTGCCCAACCGTACCACCGTTGCAATAACTGCAGTCAAGATTCAGCCGGACGGCAAAGCGGTACTGGAACTTAAAGAACCGCTGCGGGAATTCTACGCCCCCGGCACCAAAGTGCGTATGCAGCACCGTCTGGCGGCATTCCTTTACGGGGGTGCGCTGAATCAGACGATGACTGGAGAATTTCAGGAATTTTCCGGGGAATTCACCGGCGAACAACGGGGATTTTCCCACAAGGCTTTCCGTCAGGGCACGGCATTTATTCAGGTTGTCGTTATGCTCGAAGGAAATGGTACGCTGGAATTCAAAGAGGTCAAATTTGAAGAAGTACGCTGACTCATCGAGAGTATAGCTGTTTTTCAGTGCAGTAACGGCAAAGTTTCACCCGGGCGGATTTTCGGAGTAACTTCCACAAATCCGTTGCCGTTACCGCTCAAAAATTCCACTGCAGCATTACACATCTCATCGTGCGGAATCGCCAGCGTTTCCAGAACCGGTGAAAAATAACTGCTGACTTGCAAACCATCCCAGGAGATCAACCCCGCATCTCCCGGGATATTTAATTTGCGTTCCAAGAGCAGCTTGATCAATTTGATACTCTGCAGATCATCGGGGATGCAAAGTGCGGTTCCCGGTTGTTCCATTATTATATTTTGAACATAATCAGCAAATTTTTCCAGAGAATCTCCACTTGAAACGCTGAATAATTCAATATTTTCCTGCTTGGCAACCACATCGGTTCCCGCGTTGGTATAAAACGGCGAACGGTAACAAAGTTTGCGATATCCTCTGGATGCGGTATGGCGGATCAGCATTTGAAATGCGTTGACCCGGTTGAAACCAACTGCTGAAACATTGGCAGCAAAAATATCTCTGTTCATTCCGTGTTCCCACCGGTGATCATAAAATAACCAGTTGATATCCGACATACTGCGCATATTTTTTTCCCACCAGTACAGCTCCTCTGGAGATAAGGTCGCCGCAAAGATTATAACCTTCGATACACGAAAGGTTTGAAGTTGCCGGATCGTCAGGCGGTTTTTTTCCATAGAATGCAGTGGCATAATCAGATAAGTAAGCTCCTGCTGTTCCAGCTGATCCAGCATCGAAAAAAATGTATTCCGATGATGTTCATACATTCGCGGCGGTATCAAAATCGCAGCGTCAGTACATATCTTACCCTTTAACGCCCGCCCGAAAAGCGAAGGAGTAAAATTTACCTTTTTGGCATAGGCGATAACTTTATCAGCCGTTTTTTCACTGATATGTCTGCTTTTCCATTGTCCGTTGAGGATATAGCTTACCGTACTGCGGGAAAGTCCAAGCTCTGCGGCAAATTCTTCCATTGTAGCAAAATGTTTCATTGTCTTTCTCTAAATTATTCAGTTCGATCAATTCGGTAAAACTATACTGCAGATTTCATAATACACGCATCGTAATATACCACATCAAAGGTATTTTTCAATATCGTTACTGAATATTTATTTGCCTTAGATTTTACATTTACAAGTACTACAATGTTTGAGAGTAAGGCAGTTTGAAGGGGGATAACTTATGAAATATCAAAAAATATACCCCGATATACACTTTTTTTTCTCCGGTAAGGAACTATTACTTGAATTTTTCGCTAATGCAGATTAAATTATGCGGTAGTTTACTTTTGTTCAACCAAATGAGGACATCCTTTGCTATGAAAAAATTACTATGCCATGGCAGAGTAAAGCATGACCGCTTTACACTTATTGAACTTCTTGTAGTAATTGCCATCATCGCGATACTGGCGGCGCTTCTGCTTCCGGCATTGCAATCTGCCAGAGAACGCGGCAAAATGGCCAACTGCCTGAACAATCTCAAGCAGCAGGGAACAGCTGTACTCGCCTACACTGACGCCTTTGGCGGATATTATCCCAAGCACACCAATAATCACAGCGGCAGACTTTGGAATGGTGTGCTTATCTGGCTCAAATTTATTGAAAAAGACTCATTCCTCTGTCCATCTTTGCCCACAAATACCATCGCCAACCGTCCGCAAGACTACATCAATTTGGAGAATGAGAGTTACAGTATGACCTACACCGGTTACGGTTACAACTGGGAGGGATTCGGTCATGCCCGTTATTCCCGTGGTAAACTTATGGGCGAAAACGATTTGGTCAATACCACCTTTAAACACGAATCAGATGTCCGCCGCCACAGTCAATGTTTTCTGGTTATGGATACACAATGCACCAAAAATGGCCTATCCAGCGGCATCTACCGGGTGTGTTCCACAATAAAAAATTCCAACAACGAGGGGTATCCTCACATGCGTCATAATAAAAATGTCAACATTCTCTATGCCGACTGTCATGCCAACAGCGCCCGGGCAAACAACACAACCTATCCGCTGGAAAATCTCAGCCAAAACTGGAAAGGCTGGTAATTCAACTGGTTACACAAAATAGAAAGATATTGAAAAATGAAAAAATTCACATTTGTTTTTGCCGGGTTGGTAATGGCGTTTCAGAGCTACGCCGCCAATGATCTTATTGAAATTAAAACTGTCAAAGATTTTCAAAACCGAAGGGGAGTTTCTGCCCAGCCGGAGGGGGTATTTGCCATATCCAGAGCATCATGGGTTGTTGCTAAAAAATATATTGATGTAACTCCGGATACAGAATACAAAGTTTCATGCTTTATCCGCAGTGCAAGCGATGCAAAACTGCGCATCCGTCTCGGTTTGTCTGTTCTCGGAGCGGATAAAAATCCGGTATTTTTTTCCGGTGTAAATCCGGTCAAAAACACCGAGGCTGTATTGGTCGCGCCAGTGGAAGCGGCACAGAATTTTATCATTGTTAAAGATGCTTCAAAATGGCTTCCCAAACTGCCTTCCCGTATCGTCTACGATGCCGACCCCTCGGGACAATTGCGTGACATTCCCAACAACTCCTACCTTGGAAACCGGGTCATCTCTATTGTGCCCCACGAAGGCAATTTCAAAATCACTTTTTCCGGCAAAGCCGGTGTTGAATTGCCTGCCGGACACGTTGTTCGGCAGCACGCCGACGGCCGCCGTGCCATCCTCGGACCGCAGATCTCTATCTCAGGCGAATGGAAAAAATATGAGTTTATCATCGTTAAAGGCATCTCTCCTGATGCCAGAGTGACCAATAAACTTTTCCCCGGCGTTGCCAAAATATCTCCGCTTTTGGTTGTCCCCGGAGCGATCAATATCAAAGAATTCAAATTGGAGAAAGTAAAGTAAAATGAAGTCTTTGCTTGCTTTTTTCGCCGTCTCAGCAGTATTTTATTCGCTTAATGCCAGGCCGATGCCGGATGCGGAAGCGGTCAAATATTTAAAAAAACTCGCCCAAAGCAGTAAAAACTATCAACGCCGTGCCGACAAAACCTATTTTTTCAGCCGTGCCCAACTCAAATACGGCTTGGAGCGAAACGATTATCTGCGACGGTGGTGCGACCGCCCGCTGATGCAGGATTCATCATATTCGCGGTCAGGGATTTTTGAGCGCAGTTACAGCGGCACATACAGCACAAAAGGTTTTATAAATCCCAAAACCTTCGCGGTGGAAACAGCCTTGCTGAAGAAATTCAACTTCGCCGGATTTGCCTTTTTTCCGGAAACCTCCGGACGGGCCAATATTTATGACCATGTCGGTCAGCCTTACGCCGCCCCGATAATCCTGATGCCGGAATATGCCGGAGGAGCAAATCTCAAAGATTTGGACCGGCGCATGGTTCTGGCGGAGCAGGCGTTGAAATCTCCGCACACCTTCCGGATCAATGGTAAAGTGGTCATCACCAGCTATCCGGCCTCTGCAGACTCCCGCCCGTGGGCGGCATTGAAAAAACGGTTGATCGAAAAATTCGGCGACAAATTTATCATTATGCCGTGGACCGTTATCTCTTACGATCTCAAACCAAGCGGAAAAGATGGCAAATACAGCGTTGGCGATATAAAGAAAATGGAGGAAAATCTCCGGACCATTCTCCGTAATGTGGATGGATTTTATCACAATGCCCCCCCGTTCCAAAACCGCCGTTATCACTGGGAATTTGACCGGGAAGTGCTTATCCCCATTATCCACAGCGTTATGAGTGAGCCGGAATTCAAAAATAAATATCTCGGCTGGGGAACCAAGGTCGGACATATGAATTGCCACTCTCAACCCTATGCCGTGGATGCTTACGGTACCAATACTCTGCGCGGCACCGTTGGTGCGGCAGTAATGGCAAAAGCCGATTTTGTCAACTGCGTCGAATGGGATGAAGAGAATGAAAACACCTGTTTCCGTCCGCTGACGACGACCGGTTTTTCCACCTTGCGCATCTGCCGGGCATTTGAACAAATTGCCAATAACAAACCTTTAACTCCTCTTCCAGGCGATAATACCGCATTGCCCAATCTGGTATTGAGTTACTCCCGTGTCATGGCGGCAGGACAACTTATGGAGTTTGAAGTGGCAGCAATCCCCGATGGTACCGGCAAAAAAAGCACCGTAAAACTGGAGTTGGCGGACAACGATGGAAAAATTGTCCATCAGTTCCCTGAATTTTCCATTGATTTCAAAGATGTCAATGCTGAAGTTTTGACTCTTTCCAGTGAAAAACTGCTCAAATACCGTTTCCTCAATCCGGTTCTCACGGTGAACGGTCGACGTTTTGACCGGGGATTTCATCCCATTGAGTTGCGCACATGGTGGCACTGGGATTACCTCTGGGCAAAACACGTTCTGCGGGATATGCCGTTTGATACGACTGCCTCGATCAAGCTCGGCGAAACCCGCCAAGACGGTTTTATCGAAGCCGAAGTTAAAGTAAAGTCCACCCGCCCCCTGCGGAGTGTGGAAATTATCAGTAGCGACAATCTGGTCGTTTACAGCCACAGCCCGGCCGGTTCTCCCTTCCGAAGCGATGATAAAGTTGCCGGATTCCGCTTTTCCATGCAGTCGGTAAGCAAAAGCGACATCATGCTCAATGGCAAAATTAAAATTTTGAATGCTCCGAATTGCGTCCCCTCTCCGATGCGTGGACATATCGTCTGGAACAAGAATCATTGGAAAGTTTCCGCTCAGCCGCTTCAAGGCTCACCGGTTCACCGGTTCTTCCAGATGCCCCGCGAAGAGGCGGAACAGGCGGTAATGGAGATCGATCTCCCCGGTTTTGTTGAAAATGCCAAAATCCGCCTTGCCGATGTATTGAAATATGGTTCGATCGGAATCGCAGGCAGATACAGTTCCAACTTTGTCGTAGCGGCGAACAGTTTCCAGGATCGGATGCCGGAAGTTTTGGGCGGCAAAGAATATAATTTCAAAGTTCTGCTCCGCCCCGATATGCCTGATGCAGGATATTTTGTACAGACGGTGGATGACCAGTTCCGGCTTTTCCGTTCCCGTAAAATAACCAACTTCAAACCGACCGGGGTGATGAAAAAATTCAATGTCTACTCCGTCGGCAGCGAATGTACCGTCAGTGCGGAGGCCGATGCCGGATATCTGCAGAGTGTTGAATATGATTTCTCCGGACACCGCGGCTCGGTGTTTCCGTGTCGGGCAGGAAGCCGTTGGGACGGCATTTTAAACGGTCAGGTACCATTGACCACCGGATTCGGTCAGGGTGAATCATCCTACGGGACCGCGATGAAAAAATATTTTGCCCGATTCCCCGAAAAGGCAAAAAAGACCACCCCGGAACGGGTGATCGAGGATAATAAACCGGCATTGAAATTCAACGGCGGTCAGTTTGTCTCTCTGCCGCTGGCGATGATTCCGGCATACTCCGGATTTATCGTGGAAATGGAGGTTTTCACCGGACCCAAAGGCGCACCGTTGCAATCGCTGCTCACCGACAGTATGATGGCGTTCCGGCTCTTTTTGCGGAACGGCGTTCCCGGAGCGACCATATACCGGAACCAATTTGCCGAACACGGCGGAACTCCTGCGATCGCCGAGTGTTCCGGTCCCCGGCTCCAGCCGTGGCAGTGGAACAATATCAAAGTGGTATTTGACCAGAAATATTTCACCATTTATGTCAACGGTGTTCCCGGTAAGCCGGTCAAAGCCAACGGATACCACCGTTATCCGCGAGCAACTGTAATGGGCGCATCTGAACGTGGAGAATTCTTTACCGGAATGATCCGCAAATTAAGGATTTCGGTCTTATAACTGTTATCTGTTCCGACCGCAAATTTCCGGCGAATTACCATCGGAAGTTTGCGGTATTTGGCCTGACGGAAAGTAAACGCAAGCTGCTTTTAAAAACAGCTTGCGTTTACTTTTACAATCGTCACTTGCATACTGAATCAAAATTTTTTTTGAAACTGCGCTTCAATATATACTTAACACTGCAGTCTTTGCGATTTGCGCTGTTCCCGAAAAGCCGAGTTTCCCCTCCCCACACCCCACCCCTTCCGGGAAAAGCGGAGTATTTTTGCTCCCGTTGGTCGCAAAAAGCTTATCAAATCATCCCCCATCAATGGGAATATAGTGAAAAAGAAAAGATAATATTTAAAACAAATTTCTTTTTCTTATTTCAATCTATCCGTTCGATTTTTACATAATCAAAACGGATTTTTCCCTTTCTGCCTTCGCGGATAAGCAGATAATAATTGAAGAGATCTCCGGCTTTGGAAAATGTGATCACATAACGCTGAACTCCGGAATCACCGCCTTCGGTCGCGATACGGTCACTGCCGTTGCTCAGCGGATTGGGGTTACGCAGGCAGAGAGTCCAGCGTTTCGGATCATTCTGTATCGTCTGCATATCAATGGTGAGACGGAATCCGGTTCCGGCTTTGCCTTCCCAAACGTGGTCAGGAAAAATCAATCTTCCATTATGGCAGTCATGGATATAATACCCGTCAGAATCGATTTTAAAAGCCTTCCCACCGGCAAGGCCATCCATAAAAGCAAGTTCTTTCATCGGATCTTTACTTTCGAAAACAACCTTATCGGCAGCACGTTTTTTTACAGTAAATGAACTTGTAATGCTCATACCTTCTTTATCAAAGAAGTTGACAGGAGTTATTTCCACCCGATACGCTTTACCCGCTTCAAAATATCCGATATCAAATTTTTGAGCAACAGTTGCGGAACGGATGGCAACCGGCTTCATAAATTCACTGACGCAATCCTTGCGGGCATATCTTTTCCAAGCTCCGTCAATTTCTTTGAAAAGCTCAACTTTATAGCGGAAGGCACCGTTTACGCCCGGGAACGTCACCTGAACTTCACGCATATTGCAAACGACATCGACTTTGGCATCGTCGGCAAAATCAGGAGCAGAAGACTCCGCTTTGCGGCGGGCGATGGTATAAGGAGCTGTTTTGGGGTCAAACGGTATGGGAACGATCCACGGCTTATCAGCACCATACTCTTTTTTCGTATCGGCAAAGAAACGGCGGAAGTGCAGTTTATCAGGATAGACTTCAAGAATCAGCGCCATACCGCTCTCCATACTGACGGGCTCGCTGCCGATAAACCAGCCGCACCACGGAGCCAGAGAACCCGCATTTACAGCGGTAAATTCGCCCTGCCAGATATGAAGTTCATTGGTAAGAGTACCGTGAACGTGCCCGGAGATCTGAACGACCTGCGGATAGTTGTTAAGAATCGCACGACGACTGGCATGGCCCCAGTTCTGACTGCTGAACACAGTATCAAATGCAGGGACGTGGTCAAAAACAAAGATCGGTTTACCGGGATTTTCTTTTACGGCTTTATCCAGCATAGCAATATATTTTGCACGATCGGCAAACTGGGGAATAACCAAAAACGTATATCCCTTGAGTTTGATCTCATCATAAAAATCATTTTTGACTTCAAGATGTTTTTTCACATCCTCGAACACCGTCCAAACCGACTCCTTCTCACGCGCCATACGATCGTGATTGGCAAAGACAAATACTTCGCGGGGCAGTGTGTCACCGTAAACCTCTTTTACTGTTTCGCGATAGTTTTTATATGCAAGTTCGTCGTATACCTCGGAAACATCTCCGAGATTGACGACCATATCAACCTTTTTCTGCTTGAACAAAGTCAAAGCATCTTTCAAAATATTGCAGGATGTTTTTATTCCGGTAATATGAGTATCCGTCATAATACCGATGCGCAAAACCGGCTCAGCGGCAAATGAAATCACGGCAGTAAACAACAACATTACGAATAAAAATTTTTTCATTATGTTTTACTTCTGTTTCAAGTATTTTTATTGTCTTATTTTTTGTAAACGATTTGCCGAACTGTTGTCTTGAAGTTGTAAAAGCAAGCGGCTGCGGCAGAACTGTTGTGTTTTTGCCGCAGCCGCCTTGATTTTTTATGAATTGCTCTGCGATTGCTGCTCGGCCGCCTTGGCAGCCTCAGCAGCCTGTTGGGCTTTTTTTAATTTCCGCTTTCTCAAGTCGATACCTGTCTCTTCCCAGAAGAGGGTGTCTTCGACCGGTTTGTTGTCGATTTCCCAGAAGTGGTTCATCACATCTTCCTTAACGAGCGGCGCAGTAGCGAGGTATTCTTCAAGAGCCTTTACTTCAATACCGCTGTCCGCAGTAAGCGCGGCGGCGTTGTTAAGGAGAGCTGCAAAGAAGTTTGCTCCTGCAGGTTTATTTACGGAAGCCGTATTGAAGGTGCAGACAATCAACTTACCCTTTCCGACATTGATAACTCCGCAATGGCAGAAGTTACGCAAGGTATCATCGGGAAGATAATCTTTCACGCCGTGGATCAAACCTTTCATACGGTCGCGCACCGGTTTATCAACACCGGAAATCAGTTCCGTCATCAGGCCAGGGAAGTGGTCAAGATTGAGTTTGTAGCCAGCTTCGATCAAATCATACATCGGCGCATCAAAGTATTTTCCGCAGCCGATGGCATCCCGGAGGGTCTCATTGCGGATGATACCGCCGAGGTTGCTTCCGCGATCCCAGATACAGGGCTTGAAGCGTTCCAATGCGCCCGGCCAGTAATAGCTCTGATCAGGATTGTCGCGGTGATAGAACAAGACAACAGTCTTTCCCGCTTCAAGATCGACAAACAGCTCTTTAGCCAACCGGTCATAAAGGACGATGCCGCTCTCTTTGGCATCTGCCGCAGTCTGGTCAGCGATCCACTTGGCAAATTCGCCATTTTCAAGTTTCATTTCAAACTTGCTGTTGATGGGGGTCGCCGCAGGATACCGCCAGAGCTTCCAGTGGTTTTGGCAGTTGAAATCCAGTGCGGTAAACTTCGCACTTACGGTGTACTCCTGCGCAGAAGCAACTGCGGGCAGGGTGAATTCAAGGTCGATAAGTTTCTGCACTCCGGAAACGGCAAAGATGTTGTCCTGGTGGTAAAGTTCGATTTTTTCAGCTCCGTTTTCAATGACGACTTCAAGCGCACCGAAACAGTTTTCATTTCCGGAATAATTGGAAAGATAGATCGGCAGCTTAACCGCTTCATTGTCAGCGAAGCACTCTTCGGGAAGATCGGTCAGCAGCACCGCATCGGAGTTGAATTTCCGCATCCATGCCGCGTCAATATATTTGTCATCATCGAAGCAGTCCACGATACCGTTTTTGTTCTCGTACTTGAAGCAGTCGGCGAACTGAAGCATTTCAAAACCGGCAAGACCGGACAGACGGAGCCGTTCAATATAGGTTTTGATACCGAACTTTTTGAAGTATTCGGACGCCGCACGGTATTCCGGAAGTTTGTCGGCAATGTTTTTGAGCTTGACCAGCGCGGCAAAGCCTTCCATATAGCGCGGTTTATTGATGTCGTGGGCTTCCAGAAATTCTGCGCCCATTTTTTCAGCGAAGGCATCAAACTTTTTATTGAGCGCATCGTAATCGGGGATCTCAATGTAGTGTATCGCTTCATGGGCCAGAACCGGCTTGACCGGGTTGGCGTAACGGCGAACCGATGCCACTCCGTTCTGTTCGCTCATCGGCGTATCTTTGGCAGAACCGTTCATATGCCAGCAGGCATCGGAAGTGAACATATCCCGGTGGCTTTTGTACGGAAAATAGTAGGCGATATGCTGCGAAAGAATGTCCGCGCTGGAACGGTCAAATTCACCCCAGCCGGAGTTATCCATGATCAATTTGGTCGGAGCAAGGGCTTTGCCTTCGGCGTAGAGTTTGGGAACCAGCGGCTGATGCCCGGAGTTGTGCATTTCGTTGCCGATGCAGAAAATGGCGACCGAGGGGTGGTTGCGGTAACGGAGAATGGTTTCCCGCCAGTTGGCATTGTCGAGCGCAAGATTTTTCTTTTTGCCATGTTCATCAAATTCATAGGCAAAACCGATCTCCATGTGGATAAAAAGTCCCAGTTCATCGGCGGCACGGACGAAATCTTCCGAGGGGACGGTGCTGTGGAAACGCACCAGATTGAAGCCGTATTTCTTTGCCTGACTGATGTGGTAACGGCAGCTTTCGTAATCGCTTTTACCGGAAAGATTGGGGTGGTCATGGGCGACGATGCCCCGGATGTAGCCGCGGAAAATAAACGGCTTGCCGTTGACAAATACCGAGGTGTTGCCAATGGTTTTAAGTTCATTGAGTCCGAAAACTTCCGGTTCGATGCCGTCGGCATCAAAGGTGTAAAGCACGGGGTTATCCGGCGACCAGTACTGCAGATTTCCGGCATCGAAGACATGGCGGCAGTTTCCGTCGGCTAGAGTTTCTTTTCTCAACAGCTGCAGCGGGATGATTTCACCGGAAGCGGTGGAAACAGTGCAGTTTTCGAGAATTTTGCTGCTGTCGCAGTACAACAATCCGGCTTCTCTACAGGAGTGTAAGTAGATATTGTTTTTCATCATAACCTCAAAATATTTTTTTAGTGTTGTCTCATTTTTTGTAAAAAATACAACCTGCGGCGGCGGCTCGAGAGCAATCTCGCGCCTTGCTTCGCTCGCCGCCCGGGTCGAGTACAATCGTACACTCCCCGCGCTTCTCGCTTGCAAAACCCGACCTTGTCTCACGATCCATCCGCCGACTGTGAACGACCATTTTTATTCTTGATAAATTACGCTCCTTGTTGTATATTCTGTAATGGAAACAGTTGTTATTGCATGCTGTAATATAAAAAGTTTCACAAAATTCGGGATAATAATTATTTGTTTATATATTAAAAATCGTGAAAATCGGTTTGCAATTTTCCGGTAACGGTGTCGATCAATGTAGTATAAGTGTAGTCGCCATTTTCCTTTATCCGGAATCTTGACGGATAAAGTGCGGTCAGAGAACCAGTTACGGTCGGCTCTTCCTTGTCCCAATGGAAATGTCCGCCGCACCAGATGATTTTGCCGGGGAAATTCTCCAGTTTATTTTTGAAGTTGTCCGTGATTTTGAGGAAAACGTCCCCCTCTCTGGAACAGCTTCCCTGAAACGGCTGATGGGTTCCGATAATAACGGTCTTTCCCTGACACTTTTCGAGAGCATTTATTACAAACTCCTCCTGTTCCAATGCCAGACGGCACGGCAGTTGCTGAAGCAAAGTTATGATGGCGGAATTCTGATCAAGTTCAAAAAGTTGATCGGCCTCCTGCCCCATTATTCTGGAAAAAAATCCCAACTCCCGTTTGATTGCGCATTCGGCGAAAGGGATGCCGAGAGTGTTGCGCCACTTGAGATATCCTTCAAAACCCGCTTCAAGGGTGGGATAACAGTCGAGCAGCAGGGGTGTTCTTGAAACGGTATCTCCCAGATTGAGAACCGCTTCGGTACCGCTTGTCCGGATAAAAGTTCCGAGTTTTTCCAAACGTTCTTCATCGGGCATATCGTAATGGCGCCGGTCGCACAGATGAAGGTCGCTGATAACCAGTATTTTCATTGGTTGATCACCTCTTCATAAGTACGTTTGTTGCTGGTGACCTTTTCCATTGGCATATAGTCAAATTTCATGGGGTGGATCAACTTGACTGAACCATCGTGGTCAATGCCGAAACAGCCGACAGCGGCGTTGAAGGCAATTCCGCGATTGCCGGAGAAATTGGCTTTTTGCGCAAGATAACGCATTGCCGTATTGACTGAAGCCCCATGTCCGATCAGGAGAATTTTCTCTGCCGGAGGCGCGGAAATCAATTCATCAATAAGCGGGAACACCCGTTTTTCCACGTCGGCAGCTTCTTCCGGGCCTTTGGTGATGATCCAGGGATATTCCAATTCGGCATCCGGAGAAATGGGATAAAACCGGCGCAATTCTTCAATGGTCATCCCGGGACACGGCGGTTCGGCGGCAAAGAGCCGCTCCTGAAAACGCGGTTCCGGCACAATGGATGTACCGCAAATCGAAGCTGCAACAGCGGCAGTTTCCATAGTGCGGGCATAAGGTGAAGAGATCATCAGACCGTCAAATTTTTCCTGTTTGAGATATTTTCCCAGAAATTCAGCCTGCTCTCTGCCGAGCGCGCTCAATGGATAATCGCCGTCGGGGAGTTCATAATCGGCTCCCGGTTTCATATCATCAAGAGTGGGCTGTCCGTGTCTTGCAATGTATAAAATCATCGGTGTATCCTCAAATGGTTCTCTTCTTTAAAGCCGAGTTCATCCAACTTCTGTGTCCGGACAGCGGCTTTTACGCAGCTGTCCGGGATATGGGCATCGGAGCCGACTTCAAAGACAATATTTTCATCCCGCATTTTGCGCAGAAAATCCAGATAGACCGGATCATCAAAGTTACCGCGGTTGATTTCGAGAGCCTTGCCGGTTTCAGAAGCGAAGCGGAGGATATCTTCGAGGTAGTTTTCGGGGATGAGCCCCCAGTGCCAATATTCGATATCGCCGCTTTTTACCCAGCGTTTACCCTCTCCGAAAGGGTGTCCGATTATGTCCACATTGGAGTTGTATTTCAAGGCATTGACAATGCACCGGTGTTCCAGAGCTAGGTACTCCTCAAAAGAGAGTGCCGCAGGAGAAGTATGAACCGAACCTATAACATAGTGCAGTCCAAGTTTCTCCCGTCCGGCTGTGCCGCAGAAATCACTGCCGTCATCATTCAAGTCAGCTTCCACGCCGAGAAAGACATTTTCAGCAGGAAATCCGGGTGAATAATACTCTTTTGCCAACTCTTCAAGACAGTAAAACGGGTGCTTTGACGATGCGTTGCAATGCTCAAGCACCCCGACATAAACGCTCCCGGAAGCTCTGGCGGCGGCAAGTTGTTCCGCCGCAGTCGGCCCGGGATCGTCAGTTTCACGCTTCACCCGGTAGAATGAAGCGTGGATATGATAGTCACTCTGAATAAGCATTGCCATTTACAGCTGATAACCGGCTTCACTCATTTTCTGGCGGATGGTTTCGATGGAAACGCCCCGCAGGGCACAATTCTTTTCCACAGCCTGTTTCGCCGCCAGAGCCGCGGCTTCGCCCATTGCCATACAATCAGCGATCAAACGGTAACTGGCCAGAGCTTTATGGCTGCCGCCGATACAGCGGCCGATCACCAGCAGATGGTTCAAGCCATACGGCAAAAGTGAACCGTAACGGATCTGATAGGGGTTGACCTTGATGATCTCGATTGCCGGTTCTCCATCTTTGCAACGGTGGATATCAACATTGTGACGGACGGTGAATATGGCATCATCGTAGAATTTACCCTCGATGAAATCCTGATCGGTAACCATGGCATCGCAGATGATGCGGCGGGATTCTCTCACACCCGGCAAATGGCTGAAAGTACTGATCTCCAACTCGGTGGAGTAAGCCTGATCGATCATTTTGACGATGTCGACGGACTGTTTGCGCATTTTCATCATTGACCGGGAAAGACTTTCAGCATTCAAAACATTGCACTCCCAGTCATGGGAGATCATCAGCCAGAACGAAGCATCGGTTCCGTACAATGGACGCATATTACCGGCATCATAGGGCAGTTCATAGCCCGGCTGGAGCGCCTGCAAGCGGGGTAGCAGATCCTCTTTGAGATTGATCATATCCCGCAGATGATAATTATTGACCAGAAGCGACATTGAAAGAGATTGGATCCTGCCGTCGCTGGGACGGCCGTATTCAAACTCGGCTCCGGCAAGAGCCGCGACATCTCCGTCACCCGTGGCATCAATGATGATTCTGCCCATAACGGCGTGACGTCCCTGCTTGGATTCGACGATCACACCGGCAACTGTATTGTGTTCCATAACGGCAGAAACCACTCTGGTCAAGAGCAGCGGGGTGATATCGTGTTCAATGATCAGCTGATCGAAATAGGAGACCAGCGCGGTGGGATTGTAACGCGGACGGCAGTAGATACCGTTCTCGTCCATATACTGGAAAACTTCCTTTACAAATCCGCCTTTATTGTCCACATCGCCTGACCACGCGGTGACTGCGGACATCATACCGCCGAACTGGGCGGAGTTTTCGATAATGATAACTTTCAATCCCTGACGGGCGGCGCAGACCGCCGCCGCGACACCGGCAGTACCGCCGCCGCAGACGACGACATCAGCTTCGTGAGTAACCGGGACACTGCGTGCCGGTTCAAAAACAGTTCTGTTCATAATTTTATTCTCTTATTATGGGGTGGCTCTGATTCTTATACTGCCGGCGGCACCATACTTGCCAATGGTGAAATAGACATATTTATTTCTGCTGGCAAGATCAACTACACCATTATTATAATCAAGGAACCGGACTATTGATTCCGTTGCAACTTCATCCCTGGAAAGAGCGGCACTGTGTCCATCCAGAAAGAGCATATTGGTCTTGCCTTTGTGGAAGGTCGCGATACGGGCATAACTGCTGCTGGATGAAGCGATCAGAATTTTGAAAAAAGGAGATCCGACTTCATTGGCTTTTCCGGCACATGCAATTACGTTAACTTTGCCGTAACCGGCTTTCTGGACTCCGGTGTGGTCTGTTTTAAAGGCAAATTGCCCTTGAGCGATTTCGCCGTACCTCGCACCATAGGTATAGCTCCATCGCCCGGATGTAGTATTATCTATGGCCTCAAAATTAGCGGGGGCGGTACACATAAAAGCGCGGGATGCCGCCCTTGCTGATTTCATATAAAGCAGGCTGTACAAATTTCCCCAGGCCCAGCCTTTGGAGTGCATATCGTCCAAAGAACCGCGGTTGACCGATGACGTATCATGATTGACAAAATAACTGCCGAAATCGTTAGTGTAAAAGGAGAATATCTGCCCCATCTGCTTTTGATTTGAGTTGCAGTTTGACGCTTTTCCACGCTCACGGGCACTCTGCAATGCCGGGAGCAGAATTGCCGCCAGAATGGCAATTATGGCAATAACGACAAGAAGTTCTATCAAGGTGAAGCTGCGCAGCTTCACCTGTCCGCGGACAGGTGAAAAAGAAGCGGTCTTTGCATCATGTCTTTTATGTGTATTCATTTATGCATCCCCTTTGCTGTAAAAAACAACTTACTTTTCGCAATAAACTTTGAAGCAGACCGCCTGAAGCGGGGCAAGTTCAACTTCAAAATTGCCTTCGGGAGCGGTGAACTTGTCTGCTTTGGCATCCAGCAGATCTTTCACCTTGACGGTACTTCCGTAGACCAGATTATCCACCATCGCTTTAACAGGAGTGTTGGCGGAGTTGACGATCAATACATAGCGGGCGTTGTTCCAAACCACCTGCTTGACCGAAATTGGGGGATAAGTTCTAGTTATGTTGCGGCGTTTGAATTCGATTTTTTCAACGCCTTCAATGACGGAAACTTCCAGATCGGTGGTATCTTTACCAAAGAGGAGAGCCTGACCGAGTTCGCCGCCGAGAATTTTGGCAGTTTCCAGATAGGCATTGATATACTGTTCCCATGCCGTGAAATTGGGACGGCGGCGGGCGGAAAAGACCAGAATACCTTTGGCACCATTGGCAAGACCGCAGTAAACGTCATGTTTGACCCATTTTTCAACCATCGGCAGCTCTTTTTCTTCCGGCTGTTGGAACATTTCAGGAAGCAGGAACGGGATACCTTTTTTGCAGATTTTTATTGCTTCAGTTTCCTGTTCCATGGAATAACGCACCGAGACACGGCTGTTTTTTTGGCCGGAGTAGTTGGTGTAGCACCCTTTGGCACTGATATCCTGGAACGGCAGGAGCTGGGCAAGTGAGCCGGCACTGCGGTGTCCGGGTTCATACATGAATACCGGACGTTTCTGCGGGTCATTTTCTTTGATGATATTGTACATCTCCTTAAGATAGAGGACTTCCCGTTTTTTCCACGGGCGGCGTTCTTCCGGGGTGAGGTTCCAGTAGGCGATTTCCGGATTTTTGGCAAGTTCGCGGACGATGGGAGCAGTCTCTTTGCGCAAGGCTTCCACATCCAGTTTTTCTCTGGTTCTAAAGAAACCCTTGTCGATTTGTTTGCCGTTCATAGTACCACAGATGGTATAGGCGACCGGAACGTTGAATTTTTTGGCAGTTTCCAGAATTTCAAAGCACAATTCATACTGCGGGCCGATCATCGTGGCGCCGCCTTCAATGATCTTTTTGGTGTCAGCCATACGCTCTTCCAGCGGCATGATCACGGTCTTTTTTTTGACCCCGTTTTCAATTCTTGTGACACCATTTTTACCGCCGGTGGAGTAGAAACCGAAGGGGAACTTCCGTCCCATCGGATAAAGTTTATCCGCCGGAAGTTTGATATCTTCGCACTTGGGACCGGCGAAAAAGGTTTTGGTATCGGTGTTGATACCGAGAAGGGTACTTCCGGCAAGAAGCAGAGCTCCGCAAAGAGAAATATATTTTTTGTCCATTGCTCAATTCCTTTCCAATTTAAGCAGTTTGACTTCCATAGATTTAAATTCAAGTTTGATTCCATCCTTACCGGCAACAGCGATCTTTTCACCGGAGACGGCATCTTTGACCACGGTGTTTTCCGGCATACCGGAAACGATTCCGGCAAGCGGAGTTTCCGCCGAGTTGACCATAAAGAGATAGCGGCCGCGGGCATGGGCGATATTGGCAAGTCCGACGGAGGGATATTGAACGACCCGGTCGGGGCGGTTTTTCTTCGGATTGCCGCGGAAGGTCAGAGGAGTCGTGGCATCGCCGGAGGTGACAGTCCACTTCAAATCCTGACGGTGTTCGCCGAAAAGGAAGATTTCACCCAAACCGTTTTCTCCGGTTACCTCTTTGGCAGCTTTGCTGTATGCCGGGTAGTATAATTTATATGAAGCAGTAAAGCCTTTACGGTTGACTGCGGTAAAAATCGCCAATCCTTTCGCCCCGGTGATGAGCGAAGCGTAAAAATCGTGACGAGCCCAGTCGGGAATGCGGTGCAATTCAGCTTTATCCACCGGACGGAACATCTCCAGAACCGCCAGAACCATATCCGCTTCACTGCCCTGCGCGGCAGCATTTTTCATAATATCGACCGAAAAACGCACCCATGCCCGCTGATTTTTTCTACTGGCATAGTTGGTGTAGCATCCTTTGCCGATGACATCCATACGGTCGGCATATTTGGCAATGCTGTCCTGACCGTAGTGACCGGGCAGATACATCCAGACCGGACGCTTTTCCGGATCGGCTTCATGGGCGGCCTGAGTGACGATTTTGATGAAAGCATATTCGTTGCGCTTCCAGTGGCGAAGCTCTTCCGGAGTAAGGTAGAAATATGCGATATTCGGATATTTTTTGACCGCTTCGCCAACTATTTCCCGGATGCTCTGCGCCACTTTTTTCTTATTCATTTTTATTCCGGAACGGCGGAGGAAGTCTTTATTCACAGTCGCGCCGTCCTGTTTGGCGTGGAGGGAATAGATGATCGGCATATTGGCTTTGGAATATGCCTGGTCGCGGTCAACTTTTCCGTAAACCGGACCGATTACCGTAAATCCGTCTTTTTTAAATTGCTCCGGATTTCGTGCGCTGTAAGTCATAATCGGGAAGATCCGGCCTTTGGGATAAACCTTATCCGCGGGCAAATCTTTACCCTTATCCGCCGGAAGCGCAAAGAAATCTCCGCACACTCCGGAAAGTGCCGCACAGCCCAACAGTCCTAATAAAAACTTTTTCATACCTAAAAAACCTCCTTATTTTTCTTTTAACGGTTCCGTCCGTAAAGTCGGGCCGGGGACCAATACTGTTTTCAATAAAATCTGCCGGTTTTCACCGTTTATACCGTGTTCAAAATATTCGAGCAACAGATCCACCGCCCGTTCCCCGATCTGATAAAAAGGGTGTCCGATGGTTGCGACCGTTTCTTCCGGTGAATCCTTGTAAAAAAATCCATTGAATCCGACCACGGAAACATCTTCCGGCACCCGCACACCGGCTTGGCGCAAATGTTTGACCAGTCTGGAAGCCAGCGTATCACTGCTGCACCAGATAAGATCAGGCAAGCGGTCAGCTTCAGGGATATCAGCGGCATTGAAAATGTCATCCGATTCCTGCGAAACATACCATTTCCCGTCCAGAACCAAACCGGCATCGAGCAGCGCTTTTTTTATCGCCGGCAGGCGTTTTGACGCGGCATACCTGAAAATTTTGTCATGGTATGAATTTTTATATATCATTCCGAAACTGCGGAAGTTCAAACGACGTGCTTCGGCAGCAAGTTCTTCAGCTCCGGAAGCCGGATCACTGCACACCGAACCGATATGCGGCAAATCAGCATCACCGGAAATGAACACCTGCGGTATTCCCTGATAATTCAATATGCTCTCAAACAGCCGGTCATCGTCACTTTTTCTGGCCCCCAGATGGATAAGACCGCTCAATATGGAACACCGTTTTTCAATAAAAGAATAAAGCACCTCTTTTGAAGAGTCCGGCGGCGGCAGCTGCAAGGTCAATATCGACACTTTGCGGCTTTCGGCACGGTCGATGATCCCTTTTATATATTGGAAAGAACGCTGTCCGCGGGATTCGACGTAATCTGAAAAACGGCACGGAACGAGCAGTCCGATGATGGGAAACGCGCCCTGCAGCTGCTTTTTCGCTCCGGAAACCACACTGAGAGACTTGTCAGAATTGCGTTCCACCAGACCGTTTTCGAGCAAATCAGCATAGACCTTGTGTACCGTGGCACGATTGATTTGAAACAGATTGACCACTGACCGTTCCGAGGGCAAACGGTATTCACCATTGGCAGGCAAAGCCCGCAACTGGCGCAGCAACTCTTCTTTCAGCTGCAAGTGCAGCGGTTTGGCAGAGCTGTGGTCTAATTTATAATTGGCAAAACTTACCGTGGTCATACTTTTCTCCGGGATCTGGTATGATTAAATATACCACAACAGTTTAACCATTTCAAGCTCGTTTCAAATAAATTTCCGAAAATAAAGTTGCGTAAAAAATTTAAATCCTGCGGAACAGTTTCGAAGTGCAGTTCACCGCGATTCGGGACGAAATAGAGATGCTTCATTTTTTCATCATATGAGCGAAGCGAATGCTTCATATTTGGAGTGATAACGGAAAATGCTTCATAGCGGAATGACTTGTCCTCCGCAGCTTTAGCGCAGGAGGAAATGCAGCTGCTTCATATTGTGAAGTGAAACGAAACAATGCTTCATCGTCAGGCTTTTATGAAGCACGCCTGTCGGCGTATGAAGCACATTTTGTGCTTGCGAGCTTTGCTCGTCAAGCATCAAAATATATGAAGCACCGCTGACGCGGTATGAAGCGAAGCCTGACGGCTTCATGTTTTTTTGCCTTGGAATCAAGGCAAAAAAAATGGTCGGGATAGGGGGATTCGAACCCCCGACTTTCTGCTCCCAAAGCAGACGCGCTAACCAGACTGCGCTACATCCCGACTGCTACTGTCTTATAAAATAACGCCAAAATCGGTTATTTTCAACCGGAAAACCCAATATTTTATAACATTATATACACATTTTCAACATTCTGAACACCTCCTTTCCAAAAACTTCTTTCTTGACAAAACCGCAGAAATGCTGTATATTAAGTGAAATACAATCAGACATTTGGAGTTGTTATGACCAAAAAAATCTTTGCTTTTTTACTGATTGCCGCATTCATCTGCGGCTGCAGCAGTGCGCCTGAACTTCCCACCGGCGGCAACGGCGATTCCGAAGCGGCGAAATGGCTTAAGCAGGCCGCAGAAGAAGGAAATGTTTACGCTCAATATTACTATGCCGAATGCTGTCTTGCCGGTGACGGCGTCCGCGCCGACCGCGATGAAGCGATCCGTATGCTCAAACTTGCCGCCGCCAGCGGCAGTATTGAAGCAAAAGAACTTCTGCAGAAGCTCGAAAGCGCTCCGGAAACTTCCAAAATCAAAAAAAATTGACCTACTCACAATAAAATATAGAACAGGAAATTAAAATGAAACCGTTTTTTGTTTTTTCCGGTCAGGGTGCCCAGGCTGTCGGTATGGGCAAAGATCTGGCCGCCAGCTCTGCCGCCGCCGCCAAAATTTTTGAAACCGCCGATGCTGAACTCGGTTACAGCTTGAGTTCGATCATCTTTGAAGGCCCCGAAGAAAAGCTCACCCAGACCCGCTATTGCCAGGTCGCCATCTACACTATGAGCTGTGCGGCGCTGGAAGCTTTCAAAGAAAAATTCCCCGGCATCACTCCGATCGGCTGT
>JAZOMB010000069.1:0-6143 GCA_045653515.1 Victivallaceae bacterium
CCCACATCCCCGGTCTCAAGGTCTGCTTCCCCGCCACTCCGTACGATGCCAAGGGTCTCATGAACGCCGCTCTGAGCGGAACCGACCCGGTCATCTTCTTCGAAAGCCAGAAGCTGTACGACACCAGCGAACAGTTCCACGAAGGCGGCGTCCCGACCGAATATTATGAAGTGTCCATCGGTGAACCCGATATCAAGCGTGCCGGTTCCGATCTGACCATTCTCTCCATCGGTGCCACCCTTTACCCGGCTATGGCTGCTGCCAAGACTATGAGCGAAAAGTACGGTATCGAAGCCGAAATCGTCGATGCCCGCAGCTTGGTGCCCTTCAACTACGACAAGCTCGTTGAATCTGTCAAGAAGACCGGCCGTCTGATCCTGATCTCCGACGCCTGCGAACGCGGCAGCTTCCTCAATGACGTCGCCGCCAACATCACCCGTCTGGCTTTCGACTATCTGGATGCGCCCCCGGTCGTGGTCGGTGCCCCGAACAGCATCTCCCCCTGTCCGGAACTCGAACAGTTCTACTATCCGCAGGCCTCCTGGATCCTCGATGCGGTCAACGAAGCCGTTCTGCCGCTCCCGGGCTACACCTCGGAAATGAACTTCACCCGCGTCGAAAAACTCCGTCGCGCCAAATTGGGAATCTAACTCAATGAAAACTACTGCAGTAAGACTTTACGGCAAAGAAGATCTCCGGCTCGAAACTTTCGATCTGCCGGAGATTACCGAAAACGAAATTCTCGCCCGCATTGTCAGCGACAGCATCTGTATGTCCACTTTCAAAGCGGCTGAACAGGGCGCCGCTCACAAGCGCGTCCCCAACGATGTTGCGGAAAACCCCATCATCGTCGGTCACGAGTTCTGCGGCGAGATCGTCGAAGTCGGTGCCAAGTGGCAGAATGAGTTCAAAGCGGGCGACCGCTTTGCCATTCAGCCGGCGATCAACTACAAGGGCTCTCTGGCGGCTCCCGGATATTCCTACAAGTACATCGGCGGCGATGCCACCTACATCGTCATCCCCTCCGAAGTTATGGAAACCGGCAGCTTGCTCGCCTACAAAGGCGAAGCCTTCTTCCACGGCTCTCTGGCGGAACCCGTTTCCTGCGTGATCGGTGCCTTCCATGCCCAGTACCACACCACCAACGGCTGCTATGAACACAAGATGGGCATCGTCGAAGGCGGTAAGATGGCGATCCTCGCCGGTGTCGGTCCTATGGGACTCGGCGCGGTCGATTACGCCATCCACGGCCCGCGCCGTCCCTCTCTGCTGGTTGTCACCGATATCGATGATGCCCGCTTGAGCCGCGCCGCGACCTTGTACACCGTTGAAGATGCCAAAGCTCACGGCGTTGAGCTGGTCTATCTCAACACCGGCTGCCCCGATGCTGTGGAAAAACTTATGGAACTCTCCGGCAACACCGGTTACGATGATGTTCTCTGCTTTGCTCCCGTGCGTCCGGTTGTCGAACAGGGCGACCGCATCCTCGGTCGTGACGGATGTTTGAACTTCTTTGCCGGTCCCCTGGATCCCCAGTTCCGCGCTGAATTCAACTTCTACAACGTCCACTATGCGTCAACCCACATCGTCGGAACCTCCGGCGGTAACACCGATGATATGCGCGAAGCCCTCGAACTGATGGCGGCGGGCAAGATCAATCCTGCCGGTATGGTCACCCATGTCGGCGGTATCGATGCGGTCATCCCGACCACGCTGAATCTGCCCAACATCAAGGGCGGCAAGAAGCTGATCTACACCGGTATCAATATGCCGTTGACCGCGATCGCTGATTTCGCTGAACTCGGCAAGACCGATCCTCTGTTCGCCAAGCTGGCGACGATCGTCGAAAAGAGCAATATGCTTTGGAGTGCCGAAGCCGAACAGGCGCTGCTTGAATACTTCAAGTAAGCCTTTCGGTGCGCGTTAAAGCGTTTCTTCAAATCCCGCAGTTTGTGTTTTGCAAATTGCGGGATTTGTTTTTTTATGATGCGTGAAGATGTTGTAAAATAATTTTTTTTGTAATGATTTTGAAAAAAAATTTACTGTAACGGTTGACATTTGCACGATTGTGAGTTATTGTATAAATGTTTAATGAAAATCCGCACGTTTTGCGGGAGAAATGTACAAAATAACTAATCAAGTGAGGGAGGTAGATTTTGTATTACATTGGTATTGCTATTATGGTTTTCGGGGTGATCGGTTTGATTTTCTGCGCTAAAAAACAGCGTGTCAATCCGGCGATGCAGACTGTTGCGTTTGTTTTTGCATTGATCATGTTCACCGGTCTCGGTCTTGCGCTTCACGATCAGATGGGCGGCAGTACGGCCAGTGAAATTGAAAACGAACAGCTGTTCCTGTATTCCCGCAGCGCCGTTGCCGGTGAATGCCTCAAGGCTGTGAAACCGGGCGCCAAGGTGCTGTTTGTCACCAGTTCCGGTTGGGATAAGGAAGACGTCCACAAAGAACAGGTCGAAAAGCAGGTCGAAGCTTTCAAAGCCACCTACGGTTCCGGTGATGTCGTTATTGACAGCATCCCGCTTCCCGCCAACTTTGACGAAAACTCCGACTCCACCGAAGATCTGCTGACCGTTAAAGCTTTCAAAGAACTGTTGAAGAAGAACAGTTCTGCGCAGGTCATCGTCACCGATATCGGTTTGCCCGAAAAAGGTGAAAGTATGCTCCGCGACAAAAACGCTCCGGTCGTCTTCCTGCTCTCCCAGGGCAATATTTCCGGCAAAGCGCTCAAGAACCTCTTCAAGAACGGTAAAGTCGCCGGTCTGATCGGTTACAAGAACAAAGCTGATTACGAAGCCAAAGCTGATGAAGACAATCTCGTCAAGAGCTTTGAGATCCGTTACGAATTGATCGACGGCAAGAACTACACCAAGCACAACTTGGATTGATAGTTCGCCTGATTGAAAAATCAACGGCTGTTGCAGACCACAATGGTTTGCAGCAGCCGTTTTTTTGTCCGGTTATTTTGCAACCTGGGCAAAAAAACAGCAGCAGCACTTGGTTTTAAGCGCTGCTGCTGATGGGGTGTGTTTGAGAAACTGTTATTTCAACGCAGTTGCCAAAAGTTCAGTGACAGTTGCAGCAAATTCTGCCGGGTTGTCCAGCGGACTTCCTTCGAGGAGCAGCGCCTGATTGTAAAGAGCATTGGCATATTTTTTGAGCATATCTTTATCTTCGCCGCTTTCGACTTTGGCGTTGAATGCGTTAATCAGCGGGTGGTCGCAGTTGAGCTCAAAGATGCGCTTGCTTTCGGGGACTTCCTGATGCATCGCTTTGAAGAGCCGTTCCATATGGGGCGGCAAAGCGCTGTTGTCGACGATAAGGCAGCAGGGGCTTTCGGTGAGACGGCCGCTGAAACGGACGATGCTGGCTTTTTCGGCAAGGGCTTCTTTGAGGAAGTCAACCAGTTTGCCGTATTTGGTTTCGGCGGTTTTGACTTTGTCTTCAGAATCCTTGTCTTCGAAATCGCCTTTGCTGACCGGTTTGAAGCTCTTTTTGAGATACTGGAACATCGACTGCATGATCCATTCGTCGATGGGATCGGTCATAAAGAGGACATCGTAGCCTTTGGAGCGGTAGTATTCCAGCGCGGGGGAGGAGGCGACCGCAGAACGTTTGTCACCGGTGATAAAGTAGATATCTTTCTGGCTTTCGGGCATAGCATCGACATACTCTTTGAGCGTGAGATATTTGCCCGGTTCGGTGTTCATTGACTCGTAGAGGACGATATCTTTGAGCTTTTCGCAGTTGACGCGGTCGGTGTGGAGACCCTCTTTAAGGATCTTGCCGAATTCGGTGAAGAATTTTTCATAATCCGCGCGGTTGTTTTCGAGCAGTTTTTTGGCTTCGGAAATGACCTTTGAGGTGACGGCGGTGCGGATCTTATCCAGCAGGGGGTTCTGCTGGAGGATCTCGCGGGAGACGTTCAGCGGCAGATCGCTGGAGTCGACCACACCGCAGACGAAGCGCAGATAGTCCGGAAGCAGTTCTTTGCATTCATCGGTGATGAACATACGTTTGATGTAGAGCTGAAGTCCCTTTTTCTGGATATCGGGCATCAGCAGATTGAAGGGCGCCTGCTTGGGCAGGAAGAGCAGCGCTTTGAATTCGCTGGCGCCTTCGGCGGACATATGGATCGCTTTCAGATACTCCGTGCCGCCGTAGTTTGACAAGTGCGAATAGAAGCTCTGATACTCTTCATCGGTGATCTCCGAGGGCTTGCGCAGCCAGATGGCTTTCTGCGAATTGAGGACGCGGTCTTCGATGGTTTCGGTTTTGTCTTCGTTGACCTTTTTGGCAGGTATGATCACAGGGTAGGCGATGAAGTCGGAATATTTGCGGACGATCTCGGAGATTTTCCAATCTTCGAGATAGATCTCTGCGTCATCTTTGAGGAAGAGTTTGATTTCGGTACCGGCTTCGGTGCGGTCGGAGGAATCCAGTTCGTAACTGCCTTCACCGGTGCTGCGCCAGCAGACGGCGGGGGCATCGGAACCGGATTTTTTGGTGTTGAGTTCGACCTTGGATGCGACCATAAAGGCGGAGTAGAACCCGACGCCGAACTGTCCGATAAGTTCCGGCATATCGGCGGTGTTTTCTTTTTCGGCAAGGGCTTTGATGAACTCTTTTGTACCGCTTTTGGCGATGGTGCCGATATTGACGGCGACCTCATCGGCGGTCATACCGATACCGTTGTCGGTGATGGTCAGAGTTTTGGCATCTTTGTCGATGCTCAAACGGATCTGCCAATCGCGGGCAAGTTCAGTATTGGTAAGGCTTTCAAAGCGTGCCTTGTCGATCGCATCGGCGGCGTTTGCCACCAGTTCGCGCAAAAAGATGTCGCGGTTGGAATAAAGTGAGTGGATCATCAACTGCAGCAGCTGCTGCACTTCTGTTTTAAATTCTCTGATTTCAGCCATATTGCAAACTCCGTTGTTTAAAGGTTTATTCGACTAAATATAGCGTGTTTGATGAAAAAATCAAGCGAAGTATGCCATAATGCGTTTGATTTTTCAGCATTGCTGAGGTATAGTAGATTGATGTTAATATTTTTGTACAAAAAGATATAAGTATGAGAGGACGATTTATGAGTGAAATCAATGAAGAATTGCGTAATGTTCTGCATGGCAAGGAAAAAATTTGTGCCGATCTCGCCGCATTGGCGGAACGGTCCGATGTCAGTGATTATGCCGGAGCCATCGCCGCGCTGTGCGCCGAATATGCCAATTCCGGCGTGATCCCGCAGGAGTATTCTGAAGTTCTGGACAAGCGTTTCAGCGAAGCGCTTGAAGTGGCGAAGAAAGGCGCGGAAGCTTTTGAAAAACGCCAGCAGCAGCGCGCCGGACTTGCCGCCGCAACCGAACAGCTGCTTGCCGCAGGCGACTTGATCACGCTCAATGAGATCGCCGCATTGGAAAAGCGCATCGCCGATTTGAATGGAGATGCTGAACTTCTGACCAAACTTGCACCGGTAAAAGAGCGTCTGCTCGCCGAAGCGGAAGCTGAACGCGCCGCCGTCGAAGCGGTCACCGCGCTGACCGAAGAGCTGGTCGCGCTTACTGCACAGGAAGATATCTCAGCTCTGCACGACCGCAAACCCGAAATCGAAAAGGCTTTTGCCGCCATCACCAAAGCTCCCCGCGCCGTCGTCAGCCGTTACAATGAAGCCTACCGCAAAGCAGCGACCCGCCTTGCCCAGCATTATGAAACGCTCGACCTTGCCCGCTGGGAAAGCTACACTCTCAAGCTCGATATCTGCAGCGAGTTGGAAAAACTCAACGAGACCCCCGCAGCCGAACTCGGCGGCATCTCCAAAAAACTCAATGAACTGCGTGAAAAATGGAAACAGCTCGGCAGCGTTCCCAAAGAGAAAAATGACGAGATCAACCCCCGTTATCTCGATCTGACCCGCAAACTTCAGCACCGTATCGACGAATTTTTTGCCAATAAACGTCAGCTTCAGAAGCTTGCCGCGACTGAAAAACAGAAGATTTGCGATGAAGCTGATGCGTTGGCGGATTCCACCGAATGGAACAACACCGCCGCCAAGTTCCGCGCCTTCCAGGAACAGTGGAAGACTCTTGAACGCGCCGGTGCCCAGGAAGCCGCTCTCTTTGCCCGTTTCCGCG
>JAZOMB010000070.1:0-41274 GCA_045653515.1 Victivallaceae bacterium
CACCCCACCCCTTCCGAGAAAAGCGGAGTATTTTTTGCTCCCGTTGGTCGCAAAAAGCTTGTCAAATTATCTCCCATCAATGGGAATATAGCGTTTTTGAAAAGAGAAGACATAAAAAAAAGCCGCTGCAAATTTTTGCAGCGGCTTTTTGATGGGCAGTTTTACAAACTGTCGATATAGCGGCGGATCTCGGAAAGGTTGGTGAGCTTTTCGATATCATTGCCGCGCTGGATGACCAGAGTCGGAGCCTGACGGATATCAAACGCCTGTGCCATAACCGGTTCGTTGTCGGCAACGATGGTTTCGTATTCAACTTTAGCCTTATCCAGGAATGCCTTGGCGATCTTGCAGTTGGGGCAGGTGGTCGCAGTGAAGAGCATCAGAGTTGCCGGCTGAACAGCCGTCGGAGTACAGGTGGTACAGCAGGCTTCGGCTTTCGCTTCAACAGCGGTGTCGAACTCTCTGGCGAGAGCCTTCTGCTGATTGTAGACCTTGCGGTCTTTGTATTCCTGCGCCTTGCCGTCGTTCCAGTTCTGAACCGGGCGGTAGTAACCGGTTATACGGCTGTAAACTTCAGTCTTGCCGCCGCAATCGGGGCATTTGAAAGCTTCACCGCCGATGTAACCGTGGTTCTGACAGATGGAATAGGTCGGAGACATGGTGTAGTAGGGCAGTTTGTAATTTTCGGAGATCTTGCGCACCAGATTAGCGGCGGCTTTCCAATCGGGGAGCTTTTCGCCGAGGAAGGCGTGGAAGACGGTACCGCTGGTGTACAGAGTCTGGAGTTCATCCTGAATATCCAGCGCCGCAAAGATATCTTCAGTGAAGTTCACCGGCAGATGGGAACTGTTGGTGTAGTACGGAGTGCCGTCAGCGCCGCCGGCGGTGATGATATCGCCGAAACGCTTCTTGTCGTGCTTGGCAAGACGGAAGCTGGTGGATTCCGCCGGGGTGGCTTCGAGGTTGTAGAGGTCGCCGTACTGTTCCTGATAATCGGAAAGACGTTCACGCATATGGTTGAGGACGTCGCGGGTGAATTTCTGCGCTTCCTTGTTGGTCAGATCCTTGCGGAGCCACTTGGCGTTGAGGCAGACTTCGTTCATACCGACCAGACCGATGGTGGAGAAGTGGTTGTTGAAGGTTCCGAGGTAGCGGCGGGTGTAGGGATAAAGACCTTCGTCCAGAAGTTTGGAGATGACTTCGCGCTTGATCTTCAAACTGCGGGCGGAAACATCCATCATATGGTCAAGGCGGGCGTAGAAGTCAGCTTCATCTTCTGCGAGATAGGCGATGCGCGGCATATTGATCGTGACCACACCGATGGAACCGGTGCTTTCACCGCTGCCGAAGTAACCGCCGGATTTCTTGCGCAGCTCGCGCAGGTCGAGGCGCAGACGGCAGCACATGGAGCGAATGTCGCTGGGTTCCATATCGCTGTTGACGTAGTTGGAGAAGTACGGAGTACCGTATTTGCTGGTCATTTCAAAGAGCAGTTTGTTGTTTTCCGTTTCGCTCCAGTCGAAGTCGCGGGTGATGGAGTAGGTCGGGATCGGATACTGGAAGCCGCGGCCCTGGGCGTCGCCTTCGATCATAGTTTCGATAAAGGCGCGGTTGACCATATCCATCTCTTTTTTGCAGTCTTTGTACTTGAAGTCGTCCTCTTTACCGCCGACGGTACAGTTGAGTTCGGCAAGGTCGGCGGGAACGGTCCAGTCCAGAGTGATGTTGGAGAAGGGAGCCTGAGTACCCCAGCGGGAGGGAGTGTTCACGCCGAAAATAAAGGATTCAATACATTTTTTGACCTGATTGTAGTCCAGATTGTCGATTTTGACAAAGGGCGCAAGATAGGTGTCGAATGAACTGAACGCCTGCGCGCCCGCCCATTCATTCTGCATGATGCCGAGGAAGTTGACCATCTGGTTGCACAAAGTGGCAAGGTGGGAAGCGGGCGCAGAGGTGATTTTGCTGGGAACGCCGCCGAGACCTTCTTTGATGAGCTGTTTGAGCGACCAGCCGGCGCAGTAACCGGTGAGCATGGACAAGTCGTGCAAATGGATATCGGCGTTGCGGTGGGCGTTGCCGATCTCGTCGTCATAGATTTCGGAGAGCCAGTAGTTGGCGGTGATGGCTCCGGAGTTGGAGAGGATGAGGCCGCCGACGGAGTAGGTGACGGTGGAGTTTTCTTTCACGCGCCAGTCATTGATTTTGACATAGTCATCGACGGTCTTTTTGAAGTCGAGGATGGTGGATTCGGTATTGCGGAGTTTTTCGCGCTGGCGGCGGTAGAGGATGTAAGCTTTGGCAACATCGGCGTAACCGGCCTGAACGAGGACGGATTCCACGCTGTCCTGAGTATCTTCGACGGAGATCAGACCCTCTTTGATTTTCGGTTCAAAGTCGGCAGTGACCTTGAGGGCGATGAAGTCGATGATGGACTGGTTGTACTGTTTCTCCTGGGCTTCAAACGCCAGCTTGACGGCGTCTGCGATCTTGCGAATATCGAACTCGATATTCTTTCCGTTACGCTTCTGTACCTGATACATCTTTTTTTCCTCGTTTTTCTGTAATTCTGAAACTTATATAAAAATTGTTATTATTTTTCTGTCACTTGCCCCGGATGGCGGCGCGGGGAACATAACACTGAACTATATGCAGCGCATCGTCAACAAATTTTCCGGAAACGCTGTAGTCGCGGCTCTTATCCAGCACATCGTCGGATTCGGCAAAGGGCTGCAGGAAATATTTTTCTGCTCCGGATATCCATTTGCCGATCTCTTCAAAATCGCTCAAATCGTGCAGATTTCCGGTAACGGTGGTGCGGAATTCAAAATCGATATTGCTGTTTTTGAGAATATCGACGCTTGCGGAAACCTTTTCCAAAACATCGTCTCTGCCGCAGGTCAACGCATATTTCTGCGGAGAGTTTTTTATATCCATTGCCACATAGTCGACATATTCCTCTTTCAGTAAAGTTTGCAGAGCTTCCGGGAAACTGCCGTTGGTGTCGACTTTGACTTTATATCCGAGAGCTTTGGCGGCGGCGGCGGCATCGATGGCATCAGAGTGCATAAGAAATTCGCCGCCGGTGAAGCAGACGCCGTCAAGGATGCCGCGGCGTTTTTCCAGAAACTCCAGCATCGCAGCGAAATCCAGCTCCAAACCGTTCTCATTGCCGGTCACAAGAGTTCCATTATGACAGAAAGGGCAGCGGAAATTGCAGCCGCAGACAAATACGGTGCAAGCGACTCTGCCGGGGTAATCCAGCAAGGTCAATTTCTGCAGGCCGAAGCGCATTTTTTCTACTCCCCTAGGTTAAATTTATTTTTACTGCCACCACTATATATTGGTGATTGTTGCGTTTGAAACACAAAATCTTGTTGCTTTCTCAATATATCTCCAATGCCGGATATTGCAAGTATGATTATAAAAAAAAGGCAAAATTTTTTTGCAAAAAAAGAGTTGGAAACGACTTGACAGAAGGGCGTTTGTGTGCCATCAAAAATGTTTTGAGCGTAAAAAACGGCGGCTTTCTCTCTGCGTCAGGCGTAAAAGTCCGGCCGCAGAAGAAAACCGCCGTTTTCAGAAGTACAAAAGGTTATTTGAGACGTCCGGTGTAGGCATCGGTGCCGGAGGTGTCAAAGCTGTTTGAGAAAAACTTTTTGGCAGCTGTGTTGAGAGCAGCACTCCAATCTTTTCTATATCCGACGATCTGCACGACGACCAGCTGAAGCTGTTTCTTTTTCCAGTTGACTGTACAGCGGGTGCTCCAGGCGCCGCCGTGGCCCATAGAACCGTTGCCGTCAGCGTTCAGTCCGAGAGAATATTTTCCAAGTTTTCGCGGGCGGGTACTGGTTGCCAACAGATTTTTGACCGTTTCCTCTTTCAAAATGCGCACGCCGTTGTCGCCGACACCGAGATTCATCAGCATTTTATAGAACTTCAACTGATCGTTGACGGTCGTCCACAATCCGGCACCGGCGGAGGGGAAGACGGTGGGGCCGTTGTGGGGCAGGGGCATCCACGGGCTGAATTTACGGAATTTGGCTTTTTCTCCTTTTTTGAGGGTGTACATAGAGATTGATTTGGCGATCATCTCATCGGTGGGCTGGAAGGTGGTATCTTTCATTCCGAGCGGATCGAGGACGCGCTCTTTGAGGAAAACATCCCACGGTTTGCCGGTGACAACTTCGATGATGGCGGCGCCGATGTCGATGCCGGTGTTGGAATATTTCATTGATTCGCCAGGTTCAAAGAGCAGCGGGAGGGAAGCCGCCTCTTTTGCGGTGTCGCGCAGCGAAAGGCCGGGCCAACCTTTTTTGACCTTGGTCGGGATCTCAAAGGGGAAGCCGCCGGTGTGGTTCATAACCATACGGATGGTGAGAACATTTTTTGCCGGAACGATGCCGTTTTTCTGGTCTTTCACTTTGAGTTCTTTGAATTCGGGCAGATATTTGGAAACGGGATCGTCCAGAGAAATTTTGCCTTCTTCGATGAGTATGGCGATGGTCACACCGCAGAAACCTTTGGTCTGCGAGCACTGCATAAAGGGGCTGTCCATAGTGATCGGGCGTTTTTCTTCAACGTTTGCCCAGCCGAGGCAGACGGTCTCCTGAACACCATTCTGATAAAAAACGCTGATAAGACCGGGGAGTTCTCCGGATTGGATGTAGGGATTGATTGCATCGGCTGCAAAGGTGGTTTTGCTGTCTTTGACCTGTTCAGCGGCGTTTGACCACAGCGGCAATGCTGCCAATGCGGCAACGGCGAACAGTTTGTTTAAAAAGTGATTTTTTTTCATTTTTTTCTCCTGTTGCAGATATAAAATATGCGGTATTTCATTAATGTACCACAAATAAGTGATTTGTCAAATTATCAGAAAATTTTTTATGCGGTTGTTGCATTTTATTTATTCGTGTGCTATCTTAACTTCGGACATCAGATTGCAACCTGTTACTGAAACATATTTTAAGGAGTATTCTATGATCGGTAAAGAAAATTGTTCTGTCCGCCATTGCGGAGTGAAGCACTCAGGCTTCACCTTGATCGAACTGTTGGTGGTCATCGCTATCATCGCTATTCTGGCGGCAATATTGCTTCCTGCTCTGCAGTCGGCGCGCCGCCGCGGACAGGGAACCGGCTGTTTGAACAATATGAAACAGCTTTACAGCGGTATCATTGCCTACGGAGATGCCAATAACAGCGTGATTTTGTCCGGTCGCGCTCATTCCAATAAAGGCGGCCCCGGCTGGTGGCAGGAGGTTTTCACCAAGAATAAGTATATTCAGTTCCGAAAAAATGGAACTTATTACTATCCGGATGTGCTGAACTGCCCTGCCAATACCAAGCAGACTTCATATCAGGGCGGTCAGACCACCTTTGTAAGTTTCGCCTACAACAGCCGCGTGGGTTACTTCAATGGCGACGGTACTGTTGACACCCGCACCGACTCCCGCAGAAACTGGGTCAAGTGGTCTTCCAAAAACAAATATCTGACCAAGACCACGCTCATTACTGAAAAGTGGACCTGTTTCAAACCTGCCCTTTATGTCACCAGTAATGTCGGTAACGCTATGCTGCTTTACACCGGAGCGAACAGTTTGTCCATCAACACCGACAAGGCGCACCCCGGCGGCGCCAACCATTTGCTGGCGGACGGCCATGCGGAAACCTGGAACTATGCGATCATTTACGGAGCATACAATTATGTCGCCATCTGGAATGCTCCGACGATGAATGATTTCAAATACGTTTATACCAACCATTGATAGTTTTTTGAGAATGAAGAAATTTATCACACTTACAGCCGCTCTCTTTGCGGCTTTTGTTGTTTCTGCGGATGCTCCGAAAGATGTAGTTGTTGTTGAAGCTGAAAGCTTTGAAGTGAAAGGAGATTGGCGGATAAAACCGCACTTCCCGAGCTGGTACGGCGACCGTCCCTCCGGCGGCAAATTTCTTTCCGGACACACCAGAAGAGACGGTGTCGCTTCAAAAACGGTCGATATCGCCGCCCCGGGTAAATATAAGCTCCATTGGCGCTATCTCGATGTACTCAACTACCCCGGCGCGTACAAGGTCGAAGTCAAACAGAACGGTTCGCTCCTTTCTGAAAATGTTTACAACGAAAAATCACAGCGTGCTACTCCAGCCGCCCAGAAAAAGTACGGTGCAAGTTTTGCCAAATTTATGTGGGAAGAGTTGGAGTTCACCGCTCCTGAAAAGGGAAAAATCGAGATCGTTCTCACCAAGCTTCCGGCTGAAAATCTGACTGCCCAGGGCTCCCGCCACCTTGATTTGTTTCTGCTTACGCAGGATTTGAACTACAAGCCGCAGATACTTGATCTGCATCCGCTCTATGTTCAGATCCGGATGCTTGAAACGCAAGCTTCTCCCACTGTTATCCACGTTTTCGGCCGTCTTTCCCGCAGTCCGAGCTATCCGCCGCATATGAACATCAATAAAAAAGGTCTCCATATCGGCGCATATAAAGGTTTTGCCAGAAAACAGGATTGGCTCAAAGCAGGTGATGTTTCGCCGTGGATGAAGGTTTCCAACTATCTTACTTTCAACGGCAACGACCGCCTCATTTTCGATGCCCGCAGCAGTTATCGGCAGCCTGATAAAGAAGCGGCGTTTGAAATACTCTTTTCAAGAACCCCAGATGGTAAAAATATTGTAAAACGCTACTCCCGCAGCGGCAGCGGAAACGGTATCATCGTTTCGATCAATCTTCCCAATGGAACCATAACCAGCGATCAGGAGGAGAGCCGCAAAAATCTTGCGCGTGCCAAGGCCGTGACCGATGTTCCCGGCGGTAAAGCTCCCCTGAAATATCCCTTCATTTCCGGTGTCCGCGTCGGCCCCCAGACCGTGTGCGATGAGGTCGTGCAGAATGAAGTGCAGGTGGTGCGTACTCTCGGTTTGAACGGCGTTATCGGAGCTATGTCCAGCGCCAAAGAAGCGGAAAAATATTTCTCGAAATATACTTTGGCGGCATTTTTCTTCCATCTCAACAACAAGTGTTTCGCCCAGCCGAAAACCAAACAGATCGAAGAGTTGATGATCGAACAGGCGAAGCAGATCGCCCGCCACAAGCGCAAACCGCTCTTTATAAATCTGATGGACGAACCGGATTATGATGTCAACCACGTTGTGAAATGCGCCTACTGCAAAAGCCGCTTCGCCGCTTTCCTCGCCGAAAACAAGGTGAAAGTTTCCGGAATGCCCACGCTGGACAAGAAGCAGGGCGAACTCTTCTACTGGACGCTCCGTTACCGCAACCGCGTGGTTACCAACTTCTTCAAAGCTGCCACCGATGCGGCGGCAAAACATCTGCCCGGCGTTTTCACCACCGCCAACTTCGCTCCTGATGTCACCGGCGGCAACAGCGTCGGACGCGGCTGCGACTGGTTTGAGATCCTCAATTCCGGTGCGCTCACCTACGGCTGGCACGAAGATTGGGCGAACCTCTCCGGAACCTACCAGTGTGTCGGTTTCCAGAATGCCGTTATGCGCGCCGCCTGCCGCAAAAACAATGTCACTTACGGTATCTACAATATCCTCTGCCGTCATCCCTGGGAGGTCGAAGCCAAAGGTTTCGCCGCCATCGGTTACGGCAACTCAGCTATGCACTTTTTCAACTACGGTCCGCATTACGCCAATGCTTCGGATATGAACAGTCAGCGGCCGGAAATTTATCAGGCAATAAAAAATGTCACCTTTGCCACCGGCGCAGTTGAAGATACTCTGACTGCCGCCCGTCCGGTGCGGGGCGATGTTGCGATGCTGCTTTCCAGCACCAGCGATATCTGGAACCGCGGTGCCGACAATATTCTCGGCAAAGAGCGGGTCTATCTGCATATGCTTCTGCGCCATTGCAATTACAGTGCGGATGTATTGAGTGAAGAGGATCTTTCAACTGAATTGAAAAATTATAAGGTGCTTTTCGTTGTTGACAGCCACATCATAAAAAAACAGCTCAAATATATCCTTGACTGGGTCAAGCAGGGCAATACCCTCTACCTCGGCGCCAATGCCTTGATGTATGATGAAGCCAACAAGCCGTTGAATATCGCCGTGCCGCGCAAAAAATACACCACTTTGCACAAGGTTTCCCGCGGTCAGGATAATTTCGTCCGCCCCTCGAAAAAGCATAAAAAATTCCAGAATATGACCATTATCGGCGGCCAGCAGCTCCCGATGAACAATATTGTCAAACTTGGAAAGGGCAGGGTGATCTGCAGCGGCTTCTTCCCCGGATTGAGCTATATGCACGAGTCCAAACGCACCGGAAAAATTTACAGCATCCGCAATTATCCGGAAGCTCACCGCAATTATATCGCTTCTCTTAAGCTCCCCGCTCCCCGGGTCGAGAGCAGCGATTACCGCATTGAAGCGCATCTTCTGGAAAGTGCGGATAAGTACCTTATCGTGCTTTCCAACTGGACCGGCGAAAAGCGGCAGGTCACGGTGAAGTTCAACGGTAAAACTTACACCCGCACCATCGGTGCCGGCGGATTTATTGAAATTTCCAAATAAATAATAAGAAGGGTTGATAATGAACAAATTTTCAGCAGCATTGGGGGTATGCATGGCATTGACCGCCGTATCAGAGTTGCCGGCCGCGCCGTGGTTCGGCAAAAGCCGCGGATTGAAAGAGGACAACGGCATTGTCAGAAACTGTGCAAACTCTCCGCAGATCATAAAGTTCCCGTATAAAGCGCAGGATAACTGGCGTTTCACTATGCCGGTGCGTCTGCCCAAAGGCAGTGCGCTTTCCATTTCCACCGGCCGCGGCAAAGAAAAGCTCCGTTTGGAAAACAAGGGCGGGATCTTCCTCTGGCAGCACTGGTCTGTTACCGGAGACGAACCGCACATCCGCAGTTATCCCAACGATCCGTTCCCGGTCAAAATGCGCTACTGGTGGGAGACCACCACTTATGCCCCCAACGGCCGTTATTCTCAGAATTTCAGCCTTGCTCCGGTGATGCTCGATTGGAACGCCTTTTTCCTCGGCAAATATTTCCGCGACACCGAAAAGAGCTTTTTCCCCGTTACCATTGAAATCGAAAACAGCCGCATCCGCTGGTATTTTGACAATATCCTGCTTCAGGAACAGGATGTCACCTCCGATATCATCGGCCGTCAATTTTCGATGAATGTCAGTCGCGGCGTTGAGTTAAAAGCTCCGCAAGTTACTTCGCTTAAGCCCGCCGGAAAATTTTTCCACACCGTCAACCTCGCCAATAAGTACAACACCAAAGGCGAAAACACCATCGCCCGCGATACCCGCTTCGTTTTTGAAGGCATCCCCTTTGAAGCGATGAGTGCCAATGAGTTCGGCAATGACTGCGTCGACCTCGGCGCATCGTGGTTCCGCGAAGGCAACTCCACCGGATACGAAGAGCCGCAGAAAGGCACCTTCGGCGGCCGCTGGGGCGGCGTATTCAGCGGCAACCATACCCGTTTGCAGTTCCGTATCCCCAACCGCCAGTACAATGCGATCTACATTCTGGCTTCCTGCAAAAACGATCCGAACCGCGTCAATCGCCTGACCGCGCAGTTTTACCGTCCCGGTTCCGGTTTCCCCGTCAACTTCGTTCCGGCGGAGACCATCAAAACTGACGGCAAGCTTCAGCTGATCAAAATTCCTTTCTCCCCGGATCAGATGGGTTCCTTTATGGATCGTGAAGTTATTGAAATGGAACTTACCGGAGACGTCAAACTTTTCCGTGCCTATCCCGATCCCAACTATTACAGCTATCACGGCGCCGGTGTTCCCTCCGGCGTCCATGTCTACGCTGTCACCCTCGGTATGACCGATCTCGAAGTGAAATTCATGCCCGAATCACTTTTCAATCTCTGGGTGGACGGCCGTCCTGCTTATTCTGTGACTTTGACCAACAAGCTTGATAAAGCGGTCAAAGCTGATCTCAAGCTCTCCACTGCAAGCTATGACGGACTTGAAAAACACAATCAGAAAGTTGCCGTTGAAGTTCCCGCCAATGGTTCGACTGTTTACCGCTTTGATCTGCCGCTTGCCAAATACGGCTGGCACAGCGTTGATCTGCTGGTCAACGGCGTACTCTATACCCACACGCTGACCCGTATCCAGAAGCGCGAATACAAAGCGCGTAAATTCGACACCAAAGGCTTTATGTTCGGTTCCTGGCCCGCCCGCAGCGGAATGCACTTCTCGCCCTCGCCGCGCACCTGTATTGATCACATCGGCAAGCTCGGTATTGAAACCTTCTCCTTTGCCACCGATATCCTGACCACTCAGTATCACTCCGACCTGATGAAAAAATACGGTCTGAAAAACTTTATGTCCAGCTACACCAACTGCCGCTCCTGGACTCTCGATACTCCCAATATCGAAGAACTGCTCTGGAACACCCGCCATCCGGCAACTCCGTACAGCGAACCGAGCTTTATGTATGTCTTCGCAGAACCCGGCGGTATCGGTGCCGGCGGTTCTCTGCCCGAATTCTACGGTGAACCACGTTTGAAACGTACCCCGGCTGAAGAGGAGCGTTACAAACACTTCAAACGCATCGTCCTCAACTTCGGTAAAGCCTACCGCAAACTTTTCCCGGGACAGAAGATCCTGCTCCCCTGGGGACAGCCGCAGTTTGCCATTCCCTTCCTCGAAGACCCCGAAACCCGCGACTACGTTGACGGTTACGGACTGGATATCGGTTTCTTTGACCGTATGCCTGAGATGCAGTTCCACGGCAGTACGCTGCACAGCGTCTGGCAGTTTATGCACTACTGGAACAAGTACAAAAAAGAGAAACCCCTTATCGTCACCGTCGAAGGCCCCTGCATCGGCGGCGTGAAAGATGGTGCGCTCACCGCTGAACAGCACGCCGCCCACAGCATCCGCATTATGCTGATCCTTTCGACCTACGGCATCAACCGCTTCTTCAGCACCATCGGCGGTGGTCCTGAAAACTCCTCCTATTGGGGCGAACAGCACTATGCCGGCGGCGGCAGCACCCGCCACAAAGCCGACCCCTATTACATCGTCGGTGCGCAGGCCACGCTCATCCGCCATATGCGCTATATGGAATTTGTGAAGTGGATCCCCACCGGAAGTCTTTCCACCTACTGCATCCAGTACAAAGATTCCAAAACCGGTGCCATTATGTATGCCATCTGGACCGTCCGCGGCAAACGCGAAGTCAAGATGAAATTCACCCGCGCCTTTGACATTATGGACAACCCGATCAAGAAGCTGGTCGCTTCCCAGATGCCGATTTTCGTTTACAGCAAGAGCGAAGATATCAAGTTCGGCGAAGCTGACAACAGCGATCTCAAGCTCGGAAAAAATATTTTGAAACTCGGCAATATCAAAGATATTTTGAGCAAGCAGGTGTTGGATACCGATATCGAATACACCGAATCCTCCCCCGGCAGCATCCGCCGTTTCCCTGCCACTATGGAGCTCAAAAAGAACGCTTCCGGTCTGGAAATTATCCTGCCTCCGCAGAAGATCGACCGCGGTATCATGCCGTACTACACCACGCTCGTTCCCGAAAAGCCCATCCTTATCCCCGGCAAAGGCCGTTACATCACTATGGATGTCACCGCCGCTTCCGACTGGGGCCGTGTCGTCTACGTCCTGCGCGATGCCAAGGGTGAAAAATGGGTCAGCGTCGGACAGCGCAAATCCTACAACTGCGACGATACCCCCAATGACAGCTTCTTCAACTTTGACGGCAAACGTCTGGTCAGATTTGAACTGCCTTCACACTTGTACTGGGACCGCTTCCGTGAACGCGGCACCACCTGGTGGGGTTCCAGCGAAGGTGACGGCTTTGTCGATCTGCCTTTGTCCATTGAAAAGATCTTTGTTGAACGCCGCAGCAAAGCTATGTACCTCAACGATCTGGTCAAAGTTGACAACGCTTCGGTCACTCTGGGCGACCTCTATGTGGAATATGAAACCCCTGAAGATATGAAAGGCTTCGATACCCGCACCATGGCGGCGCCCCCGGCTTTGAACAAGGCGTTCAATCCGATCGCCAATATGGCAAACAATCCGCTGCCGCCGACCGTTATCGAAAAGGTCACTGAACCCGTTTATCAGTATGACGGTACCCGCGGAAACTTCCACTTCAAAGAGGTTCCGGAAGCGGTGCAGTATGAGATCTGGCTCAGCCGCACCCCCGACGGTGCCAATGCGCTTTGTCTCAACAGCAAGATCAAGAAATCCGGTGCGCTGGTCAGCGGATTTATCGCCGACACCGACTTCTACGCCTTTATCGTCTACCGCGACAAAAAAGGCAACTGGTCGAAGCCGTCTGCGCCCTTCAAGCTCAACTTGCAGGATAAGTTCGCTGAAAAGTGATCCGGCGGCGTATCGCGTCTGACATCCCGCCGGTGGCTGTATTGCTTCCGGCGGGATTGGTTTTAAAGTTTAACCATATAAAAGGAAATTTTTTATGAAAAAAGTCATTTTGCTGTGTTCCGCGTTATTGTGCGGAATTAGTGCCTTCGCCGCAGAGGACAAAGCCATCACGCGGCAGGAGTTGGAAAAACTCAATGTCATCGTCGCCTATCCGGAGTGGAAGCTCAAGGCTGTGAGTTTCAGCTACGATGACGGTCACAAAGCTGACATCCAGCTTATCAGCATCTTCAATAAATATGCCGTCAAAGGTACATTCAATATTCCTTTCAACTGGTTCAATGATTCCAGACGTTCCGCGAACCGCATTCCTCTTAAAGATATCCACACCATCTATGCCGGACACGAGATCGCCGGACACGGTTTCAAACATAAAACTTTGACTCTGCTCAAGCCGAAATCCGTTTCTGCTGAACTTGATGGTGATATTGAAACGTGGAAAAAACTTTCCGGGAAAGCTCTTCCCGGTTACGCCTATCCCTACGGCAGATTCAATGACAAGGTGATCGCTATCCTGCGCGAAAAAGGTTTCATCTATGCCCGTACCTGCAAGATGGCTGGTAACTTCGATCTGCCGCAGGATTTTCTGGCGTGGCATCCCTATTGTCACCACAACCGCGTCAAAGGCCTGGCGAAAAAGTTTCTTGATTACAAAGCTGAACGGATGTCCGTCCTGATCGTCTGGGGCCACAGCTACGAGTTCCCCGCTTCGGTCAATAAAAAGACCGGCAAGCCCATTAAAGAATCCTGGCACGTTATTGAAAACTTCTGCAAGGCGATTTCCGGCAAGCCGGAAATCTGGTACGCCACCATGGGTGAGATCGCGCTCTATGTCAAAAATTCTGAAGCGCTCCGTATCTCCGCTGACAACAGCACCTTGACCAACAACTCAGGAGTGCCGGTTTACCTCCTTTATCAGGGCGAAAAGGTAAAACTGGAACCGGCGGCCAGTTTCAAGCTGAAAAAGTGATCGTGTCAAAGCAGTTTTCTCTTGACAAAGATAGCTTTAAGTGTTATATTATAGGATTATTTTTTAAGTGCGGGAAGTTTGCGCTTCCCCGGAGATTTTTTTGGATAAAAAGGAGTAGGTATGAAAATTTTGGTTATCAATGCCGGAAGCAGCTCGATGAAGTTCACGCTTTATTCGATGGAAAACGAAACCGTTCTCGCCAAGGGTGTCTTTGAACGCCTCGGCACCATCGGTCCCAACCTCATCTTCAAGCGCCCCGACGGCTTCAAGTTTGAACAGGAGATCCCCGTCAAAGATCACGTCGGCGCTTTCAACGAGATCTGCAAAAAGTTGGTTGACCCCGAAATCGGCGTTATCAAATCCCTGTCTGAAATCAGCGCCATCGGTCACCGCGTTCTCCACGGCGGCGAAAAAATCACCGCTCCCGTGCTGGTTGATGAAAACGTCAAAGCTATCGTCCGCGAATGCTTCCCCCTCGGCCCCCTCCACAACCCCGCCAACCTCGCCGGTATCGAAGCTTGCGAAAAGGCGATGCCCGGAGTTCCCAACGTCGGTGTGTTCGATACCCAGTTCCACCAGACCATGCCGCAGGAAGCTTATCTCTACGCCATTCCTTATGAATATTATGAAAAATACGGCATCCGTAAATACGGTTTCCACGGCACCAGCCACCACTATGTGACTCTGGCCACCGCCAAGTTCCTCGGTCAGGATGTCGAAAACACCGATATCATCACCTGCCACCTCGGCAACGGCTGCTCCATGGCCGCGATCAAAAACGGTAAAGTTGTTGACACCACTATGGGTCTGACCCCGCTCGAAGGTCTGATGATGGGAACCCGTTCCGGCGACATCGACCCCGCCGCCGTTCTGCGTATGGTCGACCTCGGCTCCACTCCGGGCGAAGTTGACAACATTCTCAACAAGAAATCCGGTCTCTTCGGTGTCGGCGGTATCGGTACCGGTGATATGCGCGATATGCTCAGCGCCGCTGACTCCGGCAATGAACGCGCCCAGCTCGCGGTCAAGATGTTCGTCCGCCGCATCGTGAAATACATCGGCTCCTACTTTATGGTTGCCGGAAAAGTTCAGGCGGTCGTCTTCACCGGCGGTATCGGCGAATTCTCTAATGAGATCCGCAAGATGATCGTTGATCAGCTCGCTCCGATCGGCATCGCTCTGGACGAAGAAGCCAACAACACCTTCCGCGGCAAAGCCGGTGTCATCTCCACCGCCGACAGCAAGATCAAAGCTATCGTTATGCCCACCGACGAAGAGCTGATGATCGCCAAGACCACCCAGAAGCTGGTCAGTCGCTGAATCGCTTGAAGGATGACTTGTTCATTTCAAGCATCCTTTTAAATCCGTAACGCTTCAGTTGCGGATAAACCTTTTGGAATCCCCCGCTGTACTCAGTGAGGGGATTCTTTTTTATTGCTTCAAACTGCTGTTTGTGGCCGTGTTTTAAAAGCCACGCGCCGGAAACCGCTTCGCAGATACCTTCATTGACGGTGCTGTTGAGCGGTTGACCGAGATGGTGAAAGAGATAGTCGTGGGTGAGTTCGTGGACCAATACCGCCGGGATCTTATTGCCGGACAGGGTGTTGAGCAGATATATTTCGCAGATGTGTTCAACTTTTACTTCTTTGGTTGTCCGCCGTTTTTTGCCGAACCGCAGACCGGAGAAGGTTTTGGTGCAGGTCGTTGTCTGGCGCTTGTAGTTCATATAGCCCAGAGAGTACGGGGAACCGGTTTTTTCAGTCATAGTTTTCCGGTCAATGATGCGCAAGGTTATGGGATGTGAGGCATCGTAGCCGTAAGTATTGGATAATTCCAGCCGCAGCTCCTGCATAAGTTTGAGTGCTTTATGGTAAGTTATTATTTCACTGCTGCAAGCGTTGCACAGAATTTCCTTTACATTTGCGGTGTTTGTGCGGGAAATTTTTTTCAGCGGATTGCCGCAGGAGGCGCATTTAGGGCGTTTGAAACACATTTCGCAATAGTGAAAAGTGTTGCCGTTCAGATCATTGAAAATATAATTCCTGCCGCCGGTAAACGGCTGTTTGCACAAGGTGCATTTGTATTTTGACGGCAGACAGACATCAGAACAGTAAATATTTTCTTTCGTCTTGATGTAACGCTGGCATCTTTTGCCGCAGCTTCCGCATCGGGGGAGCGCCGCGCAAAGGGGAACGAGAGAAAGCAGAGAAAACAGCAAGAAAATCTTTTTCATATCACTCCTGTCTGGTGTGTTTTTACTCCATCACAGAAAATAATATAGCTCTTTAAATCACTAATACAAGTAAAATTTTTTCAATAGCGTGAAGTGTGCTTGAAAAAAAAGTTTTTTTGCATTATATTAAATACATTGCTTTTTAACCAAACATTTTTTTAAAAAAAAGGAGTGACAAAAATGTCCGCTATTGAAAAGTTCGCAGAACGCGCCCGTTCCGTTTCGCGCACCATCGTGCTGCCCGAAGGTCAGGATCCCCGTGTGATCATCGCCGCCAACAAGGCCATTGAAGAAAAGGTCGCCGGACGCATCATCGTCCTCGGTACCGAAGCCGAAATCGCCGCCGCTTGCGCCGAAGCCAAAGTCGCCGACCGCAAGTTTGAAACTCTCGATTATATGGCCAGCGCCGATCTGCAGAAGTTCGCCGACGAAATGTACGAAATGCGAAAAGCCAAAGGCGTCACTCCGGAAAAGGCTCTCAAGATGGTTTCCAACCGCATCTACTTCGCTGCTATGATGTGCCGCAACAAGATGGCTGACGGTCTGGTTGCCGGAAGCATCGCTTCCACCGCTGATATGCTCCGTGCCGCTTTCCACTGCATCGGCACCGCTCCCGGAATCAAGAGCGCCAGCAGCTGCTTTGTTATGGATCTTGCCACTCCGTCCCCCGCCGGCGATGACGTTCTGCTCTTCGCCGACTGCGGCGTGAACCCCAACCCTGATGCCAACCAGCTGGTCGACATCGCGCTTGCCACCAGCACCACCTACCGTTCTCTGATCGGCAAGCAGCCGAAGGTTGCCTTCCTCTCCTTCTCCACCAAGGGCAGTGCCGAAAACGAAATTCTGGTCAAGGTCAGCGAAGCTGCCAAGATGTTTGCTGAAAAAGTCGCCGCTGAAAAGCTCGACATCCTCTGCGACGGTGAACTGCAGGCCGATGCCGCCATCGTTCCCTCCGTTGCCAAAGCCAAAGCTCCGGACAGCCCGCTCGCCGGCGCCGCCAACATCCTGATCTTCCCCGACCTCAATGCCGGTAACATCGCTTACAAGCTGGTTCAGCGTCTCGGTCACGCGCAGGCCTACGGTCCGGTGCTTCAGGGTCTTGCCAAGCCGCTCAACGACCTTTCCCGCGGCTGCAGTCCGGAAGATATCTACGGTGAAATCGTCATCACCGTCTGCCAGACTCTTTGAGTTTGAATTGTTTGAAAACTGTTTCGCCCGCGCTCGCTTTTGAGCGCGGAGCAAACTTTGAATATTTACAGGAAATACATTTATGGGACGGCACAAAGTGTTGAATACTCCGGCGATCCGCCGGATGCCGACATATTTGCACAAATTGATGGAAATGCACGCAGCCGGTGAGCAGTATGCCTCGACCAGCAAGCTGGCAGAGTACATCCGTCTGGAGCCGATCGTAGTCCGTAAAGATTTTGAATTGACCGGGATCAAGGGCTTCCCCGGTGTGGGTTACCGTACCGGAGAGCTTATTGATGCCATCCGCAGTTATCTGGGCTGGGACAAGCTTCAGCGTGCGGTATTGGTCGGTGCCGGATCTCTGGGCAGTGCGCTTTTGGGATTTCAGGAGTTTTCCGAATACGGTATGCAGATAACCGATGTGTTTGATGCCGACCCCGCAAAGGTCGGAACAACTCTTCACGGTTATGTTGTCCGCAGTACCGATGAGATGGAAGAACGGGTGAAACAGGATATGCCGGAATTGGCGGTGATCTGTGTGTCCAGCGCCAATGCCCAGAAGGTGGTCGACCGATTGGTCGATTGCGGTATTTATGTATTCTGGAGTTTTGCCAATATCTGTCTTCAGGTGCCGCCGCACGTTATCGTTCAGCGCGAAGTCGTGGCAGGCGGTTACGCTCTGCTGTCGATGAAGCGCAAACAGCACGCTGTCAAGTGAATGTATTTTTGTGAAGTTTGAATTTACAACTGTTGAAGCAAGGAGATTTTAATTATGGCGTATGATGTTGATACGTTGATGGATTCTCTTGAAGAGAATATGATGAAGAGCGAAGATGCGCTCAATAACAATTTTGCCGCTATCCGTACCGGCAAAGCCAGCCCCGCGCTGGTCGAAAACATCACCTTTGAATACTACGGCACCCAGACCCGTATCCGCGATGCCGCCGGTATCACCGCTCCCGAACCCCGTTTGCTGGTCATCCAGCCGTGGGATGCCAGCGCGGTCAAAAGTATCGAAAAGGCGCTGTTGTCCTCCAACATCGGTATCACTCCGATGAGCGACGGCAAGACTTTGAAGCTGCCGATCCCCGAATTGAGCAAAGACCGCCGCGTTGCCCTCGCCAAGCAGGCCAAGGCCGGTGCTGAAGAGGCCAAAGTTGCTCTGCGCAACATCCGCCGCGATGGTAACGACGCTGTCAAGAAATTTGAAAAAGACGGCGAAATCACTGAAGATGAGCGCAAGAAAATGCTGGATGATATCCAGAAGCTCACCGACAGCTACATCGCCAAAGTCGATGCCATGCTCGCTGAAAAAGAAAAAGAGCTGATGACTGTCTGATGACGTCGAAAGCTGAAAATCTTTCTATGGACAGAACTGCTGTGAACAGCCGCAGTTCTGTTTCATTTTTTCCGGGGGATACACTGGAAGAGAAAAAATTCCGCAAAATATTGTTTTTTATCTCGATAGCGGCACTGCTTATCCGGAGCATCTGCGCCTTTGAAATGGCGTGTGCCGGAAACGGTGTCAATAATATGCTTCAGCCGCTTTCGACCAGCGACCTTGCGACCTATATGAAGCTCGGCAGAGAGATATCGCAGGGGAAGTTGCCGGAAGTTTTTTATTACCAACCCTTTTATTATGCTGTTTTCCTGCCGGTGATATATTTTATCTGCGGCAGATTTTCCATATTGGCGGTGATTGCCGTGCAAACGCTTTTGAGCGGTGCGACGGTTTACCTTGCCGGAATGTGCGGAGCTAAAGTTTTCAACCGCCGTGCCGGGATCATCGCTGCGGCGGCAACGGCGGTATCTTCGGTGCTGATACTTTATGTGCCGTATCATCAGAACGAAACATTGCATTGTTATTTGTTGACTTTGCTGACCTTTCTCACCTTGCGCGCGGTGGAAAAATGCCGGGTGCGGGATTGGATATTTGCGGGACTTGCCGCCGGTGTTGCCATATTGAACCGTGGGAATATCAATCTTCTGCTTCCGGTATTGTTTGGAGCGCTTTTCTTTTCCTGCCGTCAGAAACAGAATTCGTGGCGGGAGATTTTGAAAAAAGCCGCACTGATGCTGTTGTGTACGGTTGCAATTCAATTGCCGTTTGTCATTTATAATTCTGCGGCATTGAAACGCTTCAGCGGACCGAGTACCGCCGCCAACGCCGTATTGGCTCTGGGCAACACCGTCGAAGCTCCCGCCGGAGGTCGCGATCCTGGAATGCCTGCAGGAGCGATGTATTATCCGGTGGCATACCATCGGGCGATGGCGCGGACGACCGGAGCTTATCCGGTCTCGATGGGCGAACAGATGTGGGAATTTTTTACCGCTGAACCGCTGGCGTTTTGCGAACTTCAGTTCCGCAAGGCGCTGCTGTTCTGGGACGGCAGAGAGATCCCCAACAATGTGTCGCTTGAACATGACGGTTTTACCTCCACTTTACTGAGGTATTTATTGCCGGGGCGCTCGGTTGTGCTGCTGATATTTGCATTGAGCGGAGTGTTCTGGTTTATTCCCCGGTTGAAGAAAAAAGAGATCAAACTGTGGGTGTTGTACGGTTTTGTGATCTGCTTCTGGGCGGCGGTGACGGTATTTTATATGCTGTCGCGTTTCCGTGCGCCGGTGCTGCCGCTGCTGTTTATCTTCGGCGGAGGATTTGTCGATGATGCGGTCTGCCAGGTGCGTGCTTCAAGCGGCAAAATGCGGCGCTTGACCATCGGCAAACTGCTGATAGTGATATTGCTTTCATTCGGATTTGTATGCAGTTTTTATGACAGTTACCGCGTGTTCTATGAAGCGGCGGTGAACCGTTTCATCCGTCCGGACGGAATAAGGCTTGATCTGGGCGGAGAAGATATCCAATTCTTTGACCACGGTCCTGCGCCCTTCGGCGGCTGGACGGAGATCGCCGCCAAGCCGGGAATGAAGCTGTACAAGCGTTTCGCCGTCAAAACAAGCGAATACGGCGCATTCTATTTTACGGTCAGCAATGTGGAAAAATCCCATATTACTTTCACTTGCAACGGCGTTTATCAGAATATCGAAATTCCGGCTCTGCTCCCCGGCAAGTCGCCGCGCAAAGGTGTGGCGATCCCGGTTCAGCTCATTGATGGAGCGGTAGAACTTGAGATTTTGAACTGTTCCGGCGATGTCGCATTCATCTGCGATAATCAGCGTGATTACGGCCGGAGCGGACTGGACGGAAAGATTTTATCCGGAGAATGGGTGTTCCGTTTCGGAAAACGGCGTTGAAATTTCTCTCCAAGCGTTTACATTGATTTTCCCATAGAGGAGAAATATTGCCGCAATCGGCGGCAGTACAACAATCTGTGAGGAGAAATGTATGGAAAAATCATGGTTTTTCCGGGGCAGGGGGGAGTTGTCTTGCGGGCGGATGTTCCGCAGGTGTCTGTGTGCGGCAGGAGTTCTGGCGGCGTTGAGCGCGCCGGGAGCGGAAACGGATGCGCCGCCGCAGAATATCCGTAAGATCCGGCTTATCCAGGATGACGCGCAGGATTATATGGTCTCCAAGATCTATTCGCTTAAATACACGCAAGCCAACGATCTTGTACCGTTTGTCAGCGGTATGGTGCTGCGCTACAACACCAATTCTTCGGTCAACACCATTGAATACGGCAACAATCAGCAGTATCTGACCGTGACCTGTCCGGTAAAGATGATGCCTTATGTCGATGACTTTATCGCTAAAGCTGACCGCGATATCAAAGTTGACGGCAGAACTCCCGGCGATATCATCCGCGGCACCGGTATCACCCGCGCAGTCTACCGTCCGAAATACCGTTCCGGGCAGGTGCTGCTGGATGTGCTGGTGAATTCCGTCATCGGTTCCGGTCCGCAGGATTCACTTTATGCGTGGGATGCCAACAGCAACCAGATCTATTGGAAAGACAATCTCGGCTACACCCAGTACGTTTTCCAGTTCCTCGGTTACCTTGACCGTCCCGCGCCGCAGATAACGCTGGAATTCACCATCTATGAAGTCCGTGAAAGCACGCTTCGCGATCTGGGTATCGAATATCTGGCGTGGAAAAACGGTCCCGGTATGAATATTTTCCAGACCGCGTTCAATGTGTTCAGCGTCAACTCTGCCGGAACAGCCGCGCTTCAGGCGATGTCCGGGCCGTTGGGCGGATTCTTTTTTGCGCCGCAGTTCGATGCAAGTTTCATCCGGATGCTGCAGCAGAGCGGCTATGCCGAAGTCAGCAGCCGCGCCAGTATGACAGTTTCCAACTCCGATACGAACAGTTATGAGATATTTTTCAATCCTGCCGGTCAGAATATCGTCAAATCTGACAATGACCGTATGAGCGTTGACACCAGCAGTATCACCAATTCCGGAAACAATCAGATCTATGCGAAAATCAGCGCACCAGCGGTCAATATCCATTACGGCGAATCACAGGACGGCTACCCCGCAAGCGAAGCGTTTGAGGTGGCGAACTATGATCCCGGTCAGTATGTGAAGTTCCCCGGAACATTGGTCTTCGGTTACTCCATTCAGAGTGCCAATGTGGTAGAACGGAATAATCTCGGTGCCGAGCTGATCGAAACGGGCGAAGTTTCCGGCAATGCGCTCATCCCGCTCAATGAAGAGATCATTCTCGGCAGCTGGCAGAAAAAGAGTATTGTTGAACAGGTCATCGGCATCCCGTTCCTCATCCGTGTTCCGATCTTGCGTTACATTTTCGGCACTGTCACCAGGCAGGAGGAATCCACTCATATCTGCGTCGCGGTCAAAGCTTCTCTGCTCAACACCGCCAAACCGGAAAAGTTCAATACCGGTATCTTGAAACGGATAAAATAAGGGAAACTGATTATGAAGAAAAAATATTTTCTCTGGCTTGCGCTGGCGGCGCTGCCGCTCTGCGGTGCGGATATCCCCGGTGTGCCGCGCGATTCAAACAGCAATTTCACCGGCGGATATGACAGCACCCGCGTCCACGCGCAGTTGGTTTTGAGCGTAAAAGATGACACGCAGGCGGTACACTTCGTCCGTGACAACAACGACCCCAGAGTTGTGACCAAGACCTATATATTGAAAAATGTCGATCCTTACACCTTCCGCGAATATCTGCGCCAGATGGTGCAGTCCAAACGGGTCGGCAATACCTCAATGCTTCAGCAGTATCCGGGCAACACCACGAGTCAGCCGCTGACCGCAACTTTGAGTTCAGTCCAGCTCGGTTCGGTCAATTCTCAGATGGGATACAATCCGCCGCCGCAGCTCGGCAGTAATACTGCCGTTGAATGTTTGAAATATGTTGACGGCACCGGGTTGCTGATGGTCAGTGCGGAAGAGTACCGCTTCAAAGACAGCGAAAACGGTATGGGCATCGATACATTGGTGAACACCCTTGATAATCCGGCTCTCGGTGAATTGAGTACAGGTTCGCAGATGTTTATCTATATGCCGAAGTTTGTCCCCGCATACAACCTGATGCCGCTGATCCAGAATGTCGGTATGAATATCTCCGACGTGACCGAATTGTGGCAGGGCCAGGATATCGTCACCAGCGATTCCGATTTGAACTGGCTCATCTTTGACGTCAGCAATTACAGCTGTGAAAACATTGCCAAACTGCTCAAAGAGTACGATGTTCCCATCCCGCAGGTGCGGTTGAAGATCAAAGTCTATGAAGTTTACGATGAAGATGATGACCGCATCGGTATCGATTTCCAATCGTGGAAAAACAACGAGGGCGCAGACTTCTTCTCCGTCGGCGGCCGCTACCGCAACAACTGGGCGGCGGTTTACAGCGGCATTGACGGCTTGAACCGCAACTTCGGCTCGGAGCGCACGGGATTTTTTGACTTCAATCCCAAGTGGAACACCCGCTATCTGGATTTCCTGAGCAGCCGCGGCAAAGCGCATATCCTGCACAGCGGAGAGTTGTGCATCCGCAACAATACGGCGGGAAGTTTTTCAAGAACCACACAAATTTTTTACAGCGACACCTCCCGGCCTGCTGGCAATGCCAAGACCACTCCGGATATGGGCGTCGGAGCTTATGAACTGCTCTCCGCATTGATAAAAGAAACCATCAATTCCGCGCAGGATATTCCGGTGGGCAAAGGCAATCAGCAGAACACCTTGATGTCTGCCGGATACGGTTTTACTATGCAGGTCAATAACGCTTCGGTGAATTTGAACGAGTGCCGCTTTAATGTCACCTTGTCCAACACCAGTCTGATCGGTTTTACTTCCAATGGTTCTCCGCGCATATCCAAGGGCAATGTGGTCAGACAGGATGTGAGTCTGCCGCTTGACCGCGGAGAGTTCGTCATCAGCGGATTGAGCCGTAAAGAGGTCGTCAGGAGCCGCAGCGGCATTCCGTGGCTGATGGATATCCCGTACCTCGGATATCTGTTCTCCACCGAAGGATCATCGGTCAAAAATTCCCGTCTGGTTGTGGCGGCAAGCTGCGAATGGGCTTCACCGCCGGATTGTGACGTGTTGAACACCACCAAACGGCAGACGAGGTGATAAGATGAAGTTCCGGTTATTGAACATCGCCGCTGTACTGCTGTTTGCTGCCGGATGCCGCACTGCTCCTCCGCCAGCAAGCAGCGGTGGTAACGGCACTGTCGAATATTGTCAGCAGGCGGATAAAATAATCCGCGCCATTGCCGACAGGGATTATAAAAACTATATCCGCACCGCCGGAGAAAATATGGTCTCCGGCGATCAGGAAAAATTTCTTTCCTCGTGCAAGGATATGGAATCCCGCCTGGGCAAAATTGGAAAATATACCTTCCTCACCGCATTGCAGACCCCGGAAGTCATCAATCTGGTTTACCGGATCGATTTCAGCCGCACTTCCGCCAACGGTAAAAAAATCGAACACCAGCAGTTGTTTCAGCTGGTGTTCGGTAAAGTTGACGGGCAATCGAAACTGCTCGGGATGCGGATCATGTAAATGACGGGCTGTTCCTGTGGTCGCACAGTTTGAACCCGATTTCCGGGAGCGGCCTGCCTTCAACAAAGTTGGTTAGCAGTTTCCGTGGATCGGGTTCTTTTCCGCCGTTGAGCCAGTAGATTTGAACGCCTTCACGCTCCATTTTACGGAAGAAAATATCCTGCCGCTTGGCAAATTGGCGGATGCGGTTGAGCAAGGTTTCCCGCATCTCTTCAAAAGAACATTTGTTTTGCAGATAATTGGCGATCTCCCGGTACTCCAGACCGAAAAACTCCAGTTTCTCAAAACTTACTCCATCGGCATTGAGTTTTGCCACTTCATCGATCATACCGCACGCAAAACGGGCATCCAGACGCGCTTCAATGCGCTCTCTAACTGTTTTGCGCGGGAAATAAACCCCCATTACCAGCGCATCAAGTTTGAATGGAGCTTCAAATGCCGGTTCCGTTCCATCCTGCCGGACGCGCGGTTCGCCGCTTCTGCGTTCCGGCAGTTTGCCGCCGGGCAGGGTGTAGCTCTGGAGCAGGGCGTTGAGATACAATGCGGTGCCGCCGCAAAGTATCGGAAGTCTGCCCCGATCGGCAATGTCGGCGATAACATCGTAAGCCGCGCGGCAGAAGTCAAAGAGATTGAATGTATCCGTCGCCGGATCGGCGATGTCGATAAGGTGGTAGGGGACTTCTCCGTATTCAGATATATCTTTCCCGGAGCCGATATCCATACCTTTATAGACCTGCCGTGAGTCGACGCTGACGATCTCGCCATTGAATTCTTTTGCCAGTTCGACCGCCAATGCTGTCTTGCCGGTGGCGGTAGGACCTGTGATAACGGCAATTTTTACCGTTTTTTTTGCTTCATTCATAATTTTTTTTGTTCACTTGTTTTGAATTAATCTGATGTCAGTGTTATATTATGATGCATGAATATGTTTTTTTCAAATGATTTGGAGTAAAATTTTGATGGAAATGCAGCAAACTGTCGTAAAAAGTGCCGCCGTGACCGGTATTGCACTTCATACCGGAGCGCGCGCCACGGTACGCCTTTATCCGGCGCCCGAAGATACCGGAATCATTTTCCGGCGCGTTGACCTGCCGGGAAAACCCGAGGTCCGCGCTCTGGCGAGCAATGTGGTCGACGTCCAGCGCGGAACCACTATCGCCGAAGGAAAGGGCATCGTCTACACCGTCGAACACATTATGTCGGCTCTGCACGCTTTCAATATCGACAACTGTATTGTCGAAATGGACGGTATGGAACCGCCGATCGTTGACGGTTCAAGTGTCGCTTACGCCGCTATGGTCAAAGAAGCCGGTATCGCCGTTCAGAGCAAGCCTGCCAAATACTTCACTCCGCCGCACCCGGTCTATGCTGACGGCGGCAGAACGACGGTGGTCTTGCTCCCCGATCCGGATAAGTTGACCATCCAATGTGTCACCGACTTCAAAAACTGCCCCGTGAACACCCAGTACTATCAGTACGAACTCAACAGCGAAACCTATGTCGATGAGATCGCTCCGGGCAGAACTTTTGTCGATTACCGTGATTTGAAAATGCTGCTTTCAGTCGGCTTGTGCAAGGGCGGCAGTCTGGATGCCGCCGCCATCATCCACGACGGCGCGATCATCTGCAAGGACAAACTGCGGTTTGAAAACGAGATCGTCCGTCACAAGATCCTTGATGCCATCGGCGACCTTTACCTGACCGGATGTCGTGTCAGAGGAAAACTGGTCGCGGTCTGTCCGGGCCATCCGAAAAATGTTGAACTTGCCGGAAAACTTCTGGCTTTGCGTACCGCTCAATAATAATTTATACAGGAGATAATAAAATGTCTGAATTTTGCAACGCCGCCGCTATCGCCGCCCGTTTGGGACTCAAAGCTCCGTGGAAACTGCTTGATTGCGCCGAAAAGATCGACGAAACTCATTTCCGCGGTTTCAAAGCCTTCACCGTCAATGAACAGTTTTTTGTCGGCCACTTCCCCGTTCACCCGATCGTTCCGGGAGTGCTTCACGTTGAAGCTGTCCGTCAGCTCTGTCTGACCTTTGCCCCCGGCAAAGCTTCCGATTGGCGCGTGGCGGCTGTTGAAAAGGTCAAATTCCGCCGCCAGATCCTGCCCGGCGACCGCGTGACCGTTGAAGCTGAAAAGGTCGAGTGCGAAGAGGGTTTGCTCAAGTTCAAGGCCAGCTGCTCTTCTGCTTCCGGCCGCTGCACCGATGTTATGATCACCTTCTGCCCGGCGGAAGAAAATGCTGATTTTGTCATTCCGGAAACCATCGCCGACTTTGACCGCACCGCCGATATCAATATGGATACCGACAAGGTGATGAGCTTGATGCCGCACCGTTTCCCCTTCCTGCTTATCGACTACATCGCCAAATCGGAAGAAACCACCGTCAACGCCGTCAAAAATGTTTCCTGCAACGAACCTTTCTTCGATTGCGGCTTCTCCGTGCTTCCGGAAGTCCTGCTCTGTGAGATCGGCGCCCAGGCCAGCTGTGCCAGTTTGCTCTCCCGTCCCGAAAATGCCGGCAAACTCGGCTTTTTTATGGCGATCGACAAAGCGGTCTACCACCGTCAGGTCCGCCCCGGTGAACAGCTGCGTATTGAATCCGATCTGCCCGCCGGTTCTTCCAAGTTCGGCAAAGGCTCCGGCAAGATCTATTCCGGTAACGAGGTTGTCTTTGAAGTCACCCTTATGTTCGCAATCGTTGACGCATAAATTTAAAGGATACAAATACTATGGCTCTCTGGGGAGGCAGATTCGCGGCGGAAACGCAAAAAGATGTTGCGCGTTATTCCGAATCCATCAGCTTTGACAAACGGCTCTACAAACACGATATCGCCGGAAGCAAAGCTCACGTTAAAATGCTGGCAAAACAGGGTATCATCCCCCAAAGTTCCGCCGATGCCATCCGCGCGGAACTGGATGTGATTCTGCAGAAGATCGAAGCCGGTGACTTCAAGTACGATATCGCGCTTGAAGATATCCATATGCACATCGAAAGCGTGCTTATCGCCGCTCTCGGCACCGAAGGCGCGCGTGTCCACTCCGGACGCAGCCGCAACGATCAGGTCGCTCTGGATATCCGGCTTTATCTGCGCGATATGATCGACCGGATCATTGCCGGACTGCGCACTATGCAGCAGGCGCTGGTCGCCAAAGCCGCCGAAGAAAAAACTACCATTATGCCGGGCTTCACCCATTTGCAGCACGCGCAGGTGGTTTTGTTCGCGCACCATCTCCTTGCCTACACGGAGATGTTCGACCGCGATGCTGAACGCCTTGCCGACTGCCGCAAGCGCGTGAACGTAATGCCGCTCGGTTCCGGTGCTATTGCCGGTTCCACCTTGCCGCTTGACCGTGAATTCGTCTGCAAAGAGTTGGAGTTCTCCCGCGTCACCCGCAACAGTATGGATGCGGTCGCCGATCGCGACTTCGCCATTGAACTCGTTTCCGCGCTGTCGATCATTGCGATGCACTTTTCGCGTTTGAGTGAAGATATGATTTTGTGGTGCAGTCAGGAATTTGACTTCATCGAATTGAGCGATGCCTTCTGTACCGGTTCAAGCTTGATGCCGCAGAAGAAGAACCCCGACGTCTGCGAACTCACCCGCGGCAAAACCGCCCGCGTCTACGGTGCACTCACCGCGCTTCTTACGATGTGCAAAGGTTTGCCGTTGACCTACAACCGCGACTTGCAGGAAGATAAAGTCGCCATCTTCGATGCGCTCGACACCGTTGAATTGATGCTCGCTGTCTATCCGCCGATGATCGACGGTATGAGCGTCAAGCGCGAAAATATGGCGAAAGCCGCTTCCGATCCTGCGCTTATGGCGACCGACCTCGCTGAAAAGCTCGTTGAAATGGGCGTGCCTTTCCGTGATGCCCACCACCGCGTCGGAGCCTTTGTCAAACTGTGCAAAGACCGCAATAAACAGCTCAACGAAGTTTCTCTTGCCGAGATGCAGGAAGCCATTCCCGAAGCCACGGAAGAGTTTCTCACCATGTTCGATCCGGTGAAAAGTGTTGAAAAACGCGCCATCACCGGTGCCACAGGCTTCGGACCGGTCGCCGATCAGATAAAATTTTGGCAAAAACAGCTCTTTTGAGCTTGAAAATCAGCACATTGCGTGCTATATTTATCAAATAGCCGTTTCTCTCCCCAATGGCCGGGGAGGGGAATATAATTAAACAAAAAGGATGCTTGCCCTGAAAAAAAGGGAGTGACGCCGCAAAAAAGTTACTGCGGCTTCGGAAAGCACCGGAATAAAGAAAGGAAAGTTGTCATGGCCAAAATTACTATCAACGACTTGTTGGAAGCAGGTTGTCACTTCGGACACCAGACCCGCCGCTGGAACCCCCGTATGAAAAAGTATGTCTACGGCGCTAAAAACGGTATCAGCATCATCGACCTGACCAAAACTATGCATCAGATCGCTGCGGCCTGCAACTTCCTGCAGAAAGTCGTTGCTGACGGCGGAGATGTCCTCTTCGTCGGTACCAAACGTCAGGTCCGCGACGTTGTCCGTGAACTGGCTGAAAAGACCGGTATGTACTTTATCTCCGAACGCTGGCTCGGTGGTACCCTCACCAACAACCAGACCATCCGCAAGAGCATCGAAAAGATGGCTTCCATTGACGAGATCCTCGCTTCCGATGCCGCTGCTTCCATGAAGAAGAAAGAAGTTGCCGGTCTCGCCCGCCGCGCTCAGAAGCTGCACCGCGACCTCGACGGTATCGCTACCATGAAGAAGCTCCCCGCCGCCCTCGTTGTCGTTGACGTCTGCAACGAAACCAACGCGGTCCGCGAAGCCAACAAACTCAATATTCCGATCGTTGCTCTGGTTGATACCAACGGCGACCCGACGATGGTCGATTACCCCGTCGCCACCAACGATGACGCTGTCAAGTCTGTTCAGATCATCACCGATCTCTTCGGCGAAGCCATCAAGATTGCCAAGGAAATCCATCTGAAACGTGTCACCGAAGAACGCGATGCCGCCGAAGCCGCCAAGAAGGTCGCTCAGGAAAACGCCGAAGAACAGGCTCAGGAAGAAAAGGCCGCCAAACCGGCCCGTAAGCCCCGCGCCGCCAAAGCTGACGCCGCCAAACCGGCCCGCAAGCCCCGCGCTGCCAAGGCCGAATCCGCTGAATAAGAAAATCTTTTAACTGTACGAGGTTAATACTATGGCAGCTATCACTGCAAAAATGGTTTCCGAACTCCGCGAAAAAACCGGTGCCGGAATGATGGATTGCAAAAAGGCCCTTACCGCCGCTGACGGCGATATGGAACTCGCTATCGAAAATCTCCGCAAGAGCGGTATTGCCAAAGCTGAAAAGAAATCCGGCCGCAGCACCAACCAGGGCAAGGTCTGGACCAAAGTTTCCGCTGACGCCGGCGTTATCGTCGAAATGCTCTGCGAAACCGACTTCGCCGCCAAAACTCCGAAGTTCGGCGCTCTGGTTGACACCCTGATCGACGGCGCCGCCGCTCTTCCCGAAGGCGACATCACCGCTGCTCTCAACGAACAGCAGGCCGCCGTCATCACCAGCCACATCGCCACCATCGGTGAAAATATGCAGCTCCGCCGCGCTCAGAAGTGGCAGGGTAACGGCAACACCACCTTCGCCTCCTACCACCACATGGACGGCCGCGTGAGCGTTATGGTTGAAGTCGAAGGCGAAACTGATGCCGCCTTCCTCAACGATCTGTGCCTGCACATCGCCGCTTTCAACCCCCTCTACATCACCCGTGACGATGTTCCAGCTGAAGTCATCGCCAAGGAAAAAGAGATCGCGGCTGCCGCTGATCCCAAACTCGCCAACAAACCCGCTGAAATGCTGGAAAAGATCCTCGGCGGCAAGATGAACCGTTTCTTCGGTGAAAACTGCCTCGTGGAACAGGCCTGGGTCAAGGATGACAAGACCACTATGGCCAAGCTGAAACCCAACGCCAAAGTCAAACGCTTTGTCCGTTGGACTGTCGGCGAAGATCTGTAATTTACAGATCATCAAAAAAGCACCTTGCGCTGCAAGGTGCTTTTTTTGTCGTTTGTACAGAACGGTTTGCCGCGGGCTCTCGTGCGCGATGACTTGGGCGGTACTCGGAGTGATCTCGCTTTGCCGGCGCGCGCCTTGCTGTCGTCTCACTTCTCTGCTCCCCGTCAAAAAACGTTCGGCTGTACGATTCAACATTCTGAATTGTATTTTTGCGTGTTGTGTGCTATATTAACAGGAAACATTATAAATTCGGAGTGTGAGAAATGAATTTGCTGGACAAACTTTTTAAACTTAAAGAAAATAATACCACTGTCCGCCGGGAAATTTATACCGGAACCATCATATTTCTGACCGTGTCATACATCCTTGCGGTTAATCCGGATATCCTTTCCGGTGCCGGGATGCCGCGCGGCGGTCTGTTCGTGGTGACTGCTCTGGCAGCATTCACCGGATCATTTGTTATGGGATTGCTCGCCAATAAGCCGCTGGCTCTGGCTCCGGCAATGGGATTGAACGCCTTTTTTGCCTATTCGGTGGTCGGCAGTCTCGGATATTCGTGGCAGTTCGCTCTTTTTGCGGTGATGGTCGAAGGCGTCATCTTCTTTCTGCTCTCTCTCAGTTCGATCCGGGAAAAAATCATCAACGCCATCCCGCTTCAGCTGAAATATGCGATGGGGGCAGGAGTCGGACTTTTTATTACATTGATCGCATTCAAAAACGCTTACATCGTTCAGGATCATCCGGTGACATTTCTGACCGTTCAGGATTTCTTCGGACCGAAATTCCATACGGCAGGCATTTCAGCTCTGCTTGCCATCGGCGGAGTGTTGTTTTCGGCATATCTGATGCACCGCAAGGTTGCTGCTTCGCTCTTGTTCGGTATTCTCGGCACATGGGGCGCGGGGATCATCTGTCAGCTCACCGGAGTTTATCATATCGATGCGGCAAACGGTTTTTACTCTCTTGTGCCGCACTTTTCGGCGGATGCTTTCAGTGAATCGCTCCACGGCTTCCGGCAGTTGTTCGGTTGGGCATTCGATTACATCGCGTGGACAAACAAGAGCGGGGATGTCAGCGGATTTTCTCTGCTTTTTTCGGCAAACTTCGCGGTGATCTGTCTGGCGTTCCTCTTTACCGACTTTTTTGATACGGTCGGCACCGTCAGCGGCGCGGTGGTCAATACTCCGCTTATGGAAAAAGATGGAACGATCCCGAATTTAAAAAAGATTTTGCTCGCCGACTCCATTGCCACCTTCCTCGGCGCGGTTCTGGGAACCAGTACCACGACCACATTTGCCGAATCCGCCGTCGGTATCAATGCCGGGGCGCGGACGGGACTTTCTTCCATAACCTGCGCCTTCTGGTTTCTGATTTCGCTGATTGCCGCGCCGCTCTTTCTGGCGATCCCCGGCTTTGCGACGGCTCCGGCATTGATCATCGTCGGATTTCTGATGATCAGAGCGATTTTGAACATCGACTGGAATGATATTCCCGGAGCCGTACCTGCTTATCTCCTTATCGCGGGAATCGTATTTACCTACAATATCAGCGATGGTCTCGCTTTGGGAATAATTTCCTATACCATCCTGAACTGCCGCATCAAAAGCCGGGTGAACTGGTTGCTGGTGGTCATGTCGCTGTTGTTTGTGGCAAAATATCTGTGTTTGTAAATATCCAGAAAACAGGATTTTTTAATTATGGAAAAAATTGAAATCATCAAAACTCCGGAAGAGGTCAATGCCCGCATCAAAGCTTTGGGGCGTGAAATCGCCGGAGTGTGCGGCAATGAGCCGCTGACCATGGTTGTGGTCATGAACGGCGGACTTTTCTTCGCGGCAAAGCTCGCCGAAGCGATCGAGATGGACGATCTGTACATTGACTCCATCGCCGCCGGAAGCTACAAAAACAACGTCTGTTCAGGAGAAGTGCAGCTGCGTTCAACGTTGAAACTCGACCCGCGCGGACGGCACATCCTGATTGTGGACGAAGTCCTCGACACGGGAAGAACTTTGAAAGCTATTCAGGAAAATCTTATGAATATGGGCGCGTTGAGTGTCCGCAGCGCTGTGCTGGTGGAAAAAGAATTGCCGCGACCCGATGGTATCGAACACGCCGACTGGGCGGGATTTTTTATGGATGACCGCTACCTTATCGGATGCGGTATGGATTCCAATGAAAAATACCGGCAGTACCCCGGTATCGCCGTGATGGTGTGAGCAGAATGCCAATTTATTGTTAAAAACGCGAAAACCACGGTTTTACAGCTTGTAAAAACGGATTTTTGGATGTATATTACATTAGCCTGATTTGTTTATTGATGGATATTTTGTTCATCAAGGACAAGCGCTGAAGATTTTTTCAAACCAATTTTTGTCAAGGAGTAGAAGTTAAGATGGCAAAAAAACGTTATGTTGTTTGCGGTGTGTCCGGACGTGCGATCGGCATGTTCATCCGTCCGATGGTTACCACTTTCAGCCATTGCGCTGAATTCGTCGGTATGCTGGATATCGACCCGCTGCGTTTCCAGGTCTGCAAAAACCGCGTGCAGGAACTTCAGGAGATGAATGTCCCCGAATATACTGTTACCCTCGACAACTGGAAAGAGGTCTTCGACCGTATGGTTGAAGAACAGAAGCCCGATGCCGTTTTCGTCGTCACCAAAGACTGCCACCACGTCGACTACATCGTCCGCGCGCTGGAACACGATCTGGAAGTCATCAGCGAAAAGCCGATGACCACCAACAGCGAAGATGCCGTCCGCGTGCTGGAAGCCGAAGACAAGTCCAAAGGCAAACTTATCTGTACCTTCAACTACCGCTACAACCCCGTACACCGCAAACTGCGCGAAATGATCCTCGCCGGCAAGATCGGCCGTGTCACCCACGTCGACCTCAACTGGTACATCGATATCAAACACGGTTCAAGCTACTTCAACCGCTGGAACCGTATGCGCGAAAACTCCGGCAGCTTGTCCATCCACAAGTCCAGCCACCACTTCGACCTGGTCAACTGGTGGGTCGACGGTGTGCCCGAATCCGTCCATGCTTTCGGTGCGCTGAACCACTTCGGTCCTGACGGTGTTTTCAATCCCTCCAAAAAGGAAGGCCGTTTCTGCAATGAATGCCGCGAACGCAGACAGTGCGCTTACAAGAAACGCTGGGAAACCCGCAGCTCCACCATCTTCGCTGAAGACGATCATATCAACAACTTCGAAGGCGGCGAAAAGCTCTATTCCGAATATCGTCCTGATATGTGTATCTTTGATTCTGAAATCAATATCCACGATACTTTCATCGTCAACGTCAAGTATCAGAACGGCGTTCTGCTGAACTACTCCGCCAACTTCTCCACTCCGTATGAAGGCTACCGTCTGGCGATCAACGGTACCCACGGCCGTCTGGAAGCGCTGGAATTCAACAACCGCGGAAACGCCGCGATGGAACATCCCTACGATGACCAGCGGATCATTGAATACTACCCGATCTTCGGCGGTAAAGAACGCATCCACGTTCTCGCCGGCGAAGGCGGCCACGGCGGCGGCGACCCGCTTATCCGTGAAGACATCTTCCTCGGTGAGGATCCCGATCGCGAATTCGACATCCTTGCCACCTCCGTTGACGGTCTGCGTGCCATCTCCATCGGTGATGCGGTTTTCAAATCCATCGTCGAAGGCAAAGTGCAGGACCTCACCGGTTTTATGCGCTGATAAGCTGTAAAGCAAAAAGAGCTGTTGCAAAGAATTGCAACAGCTCTTTTTTTTGTGTATAATTTGGAGATTACGCCAGCAGGCGTTTGAAGTTGTCTGCAAAAATGGCTTGTCTTTCCGCATCGGTAAGATCTTCAAAGCAGACTCCGGCAACGTACATGCCCGGGTTGCGCAAGGGGAAGTCGGTACCGAAAATAAGTTTGTTCACTCCCGCTTTATTGATGCCGTGACGGAGCATATTCCAGGTATTGGGACCGCTGCCGGAAATATCGAGTGCGGTATTGGGATATTTCGCTACGAGTTCAAGCCGTTCATTGTATTCTGCATTATTGCTGGTCGGGTGCGCGATAATGAGTTTCAAATCAGGGAATTTTTTCAACAGATTGGCGGCATCTTCCGGAAGACAGTGGATGGAGACGGTCATATCAAGTTCCTGGACAAGTGACCAGATATCATCGAGAGCAGGTATGCTGTAGCTTTTATAACCCATCATATAAGCGACCAGTTCGCCGATGAGTTTGACGCCGCATTTATTCATCTCTTCGACTTCGGCAAGCGATTCTTGAATATACTCAGGGTGGATATGGATGCCGGGGATGTAGAAGTCAGGATATTGCCGATGCAGTTCAAGCGCAGCAAGATTCAATTGGTGCAGCTCCTCCCATTGCGGTTTGTCGGCAAAACGGCGGACGACGGAACCTGCAGCTTGAGAGATCCCGGCGCGTTTGAGTGTCGCGATCAGCTTTTCCGGCGGCGTGGAAAATTTGAACGATGAAAAGTCAGTACCTTCAATGTCAACCGCCGGATGGATATGGGCGTCAATGATCTCGTAATTCAAGCTGCTGAAATCTATCATAATATTTCCTTAAATTTTACAATATTGCACATCGTTTGACTTAATATATACTGAAATCAGGGTAAATCAAGTAGCGGATGTTAAAAAATCATTCAGTATTGTGAATCGTTTCTCTTATTTGAATCTGTGCATTAAGTATAAAAAAAGATGTTTTAATGTAAAATGATTAAGTGCTTACTTGATTTTTTTGGAAAAGTGTTTGACAAATTGTGGTTTGCGTGTTATTTTAAGAGATGTAAGATCAAAATGTATTTATTGTATTAAAAGGAAGAAAGGAAGGAGATCAGGTAAATGCAGCGAAAAATTTTTGCAAAACAGTTGTTGATGCTCATCCGTAAATCTGGAATGCGTCAGATTGAGCTTGCCGCTAAAATAGGAGTCTCTTCGGCGGCGATTTCCCAGTTTGTCCACGGAACGACCTTGCCGACCCCCCGGCATATGGGATTGATTTTTGATGTGTTGAAAATTCCTGCCCGGACTCGCGCCCAGATCCAGTATCAGCTGATGCTTGCCCGTTCGGAACCGCGCAAACAGGAGAATGAACAGAGCTTTTCTCTGCTTACTTTGCGTGCCAGTCACGGACTTTCTCTGCTTCAGGTTTCTGCGCGTACCGATATTTCTCAGGAGCGGCTTCTGGAGCTTGAGCAGGATTCGGAAGCCGTTATGAGCGAAGAGGAAAAAGATAAACTTTCCACCCTTTTCGGCATCAATTGGAACAATAAGGAAATGGCGATGGAAGAACCCCAGGCCATCGGTCAGTACCAGAATAACGGTGCGCCGCAGATTATGGTCAGCGACCTTGCGGAGTATGACCGTTCTGAACCGATCGATGAGTTCGCCTGGCGCAATATCCGCAACTTCCTTTCCTATAACCTCAACGGCATTTCCAAACCGGTCATCGCGCAGGCATTCAGCGATGAGGTCGGTTTCCGGCACGAAGGGCTGGTGCAGATCGTGCTTTCCGAAGTGCGTCCGACTGGATATGCCCCTATGGAACTGCGTTTGTATGAAGGTGGTATTTTCCGTTTGTGGCAGCCGTCATCCGGCAAGGTCAGAGTCGATGCGCCGAGTTTCGAGACCCATGGAACTGTGCTGTGGTCGATCCCGGTCGTCGAAGTCATTCTTCAGCCGCTGAAAAACAAGGCGAACCGGTAATTATGAAAAGCGCGTGCGGTTGCGGCATTGCTGTCGGCGTATTGCTGGCTATCGCTGTTTGCGCCGGGGTGTGGTATTTCTTCTATTGCCGCAGTAATCCGGATAACGCTGAACAGCAGATTGATAATGTTGAGCAAAGCTGGCAGAGTGTTAAAGATAACGGGGATAAAACCTTGAACTTTGTTAAAGAAAATCTTACCGGAAAAAGACCGTAGGTCAGCTTCCGGCAGGTTGTGATCATAAAAGAAGTTGGATTTTTATTATGAGTATTTGGATAACAGTTGTTATACTGGCAGTTCTGCAGGGGATCACTGAGTTTCTGCCGGTGAGTTCTTCAGGGCATCTGGCGGTGCTTTCGGCAGTGTTCGGTTTGAACAGCGATGAGGGAACAGCGTTCAGCATCGTTTTGCATGGCGGCTCTCTGGTGGCGATCGTGGCGTTTTATTTCAAAACATTGCTCTCGCTTCTTCAACGTGACCGCTGGCGTATCATCGGATTGGTTATTATCGGAACTGTTCCTGCCGGTGTGGCAGGGGTGTTGCTGAAAGTTACCGGATTTGATGAGATCATGTTCGGTGATTTGCTGTCGATCGGTATGGCGTTCCTGGTAACTGCGTCTTTGCTCCGGCTCACCGGAAAGGAGAAGATGGTTCAGAATGCGGTCACTCCGCTGGAAAAAATGTCTTTGAAACAGGCGTTGATCGTCGGTTTTTCCCAGATGGTTGCGATCACGCCGGGGATCTCCCGTTCCGGAACGACCATTGCGGTCGGAACTTTTGCCGGATTGAGCTTTGAAGCGGCGGCAACCTTTTCATTTTTGCTGGCGATCCCCGTTATCGGCGGCGCCACGCTGCTTGAATTGGTTTCGCTCATTAAAGCCGGCGGCATTGCCGGACGCTTGAGTATGGTGCAGCTCGGTGCCGGATTTGTGATTTCTGCTGTGACCAGTTTTGCCGCGTTGACACTGCTGGTTGCTATCGTCAAGAAACGTAAATTGTCAAATTTTTCCTGGTATTTGTTTTTGCTCGGTATCACTGTTATCGGCTGGCAAATGCTTAAACTTCAGGGTAGGGGATAATGTCTATGTATAAGTTGTTTTTTATCGGTACCGGCAAAATGGCGACTGCGATCGCCGGAGGTGTGGTCAAGTCAAAATTGATGGCTGGAAATGAAATCGGTGGTTTCGATGTGAACGAAGCGGCGTGTGCCGCCTTTGCCAAAGCTACCGGATGTCAGGCAGCGGCGGATGATCTTGCCGGCGGATTGGCAAACAGCGAAGCGGTTTTCCTTGCCGTCAAGCCGCAGATGCTGGAAACGGCACTTGCTTCCTGCAAAGAACTGCTGCGTGATAAGCTGATCATCTCCATCGTAGCGGGCGTATCTTTGGAAAAACTTCAGATGCTCACCGGAGCCAGCCGCATCATCCGCGTTATGCCCAATACCCCGGCAATGGTCGGCGGCGGCGTTGCGGTTTACTCTGCCGCACCTGATGCCGCGGTCAAAGATGTTGAACTTGCGGACAAAGTCTTTTCGGCGGTCGGCCTGGCAATCGCGCTTCCTGAACAGTATATGGATGGAGTGACGGCGGTTTCCGGCAGTGGACCTGCGTATGTATTTGAATTTATTCAGGCGATGGCTGACGGCGGAGTTGCCGAAGGTCTGCCGCGCGATATTGCATTGAAACTTGCCGCGCAGACGGTGATGGGGGCCGCCAAAATGGTTCTCGACTCCGGAGAGCATCCGCAGCAGCTTAAAGACAATGTCACCAGTCCCGCCGGAACCACCAGCAGAGCGTTGGAATTTATGGCGGCAAAAGGATTTTCCGGTATTGTTATGCAGAGCGTCCGCGCAGCGGCACAGCGTTCGCGGGAATTGGGAGGAAAGAAATGAGCAATGTGATGAATACCCCCATCCCTGATGGCGTGCTTTCGGTGGTGATGCCGGTCTATAACGAAGAAAAAACAATCGTTGAAATCGTCAATATGGTGCTGGCACGTCCGGAGGTTGGAGAGATCGTGATCGTTGACGATGCGTCCAAGGACAGATCGTGGGAAAAACTGCAGAGCTTTTCGGGCAATGCCAAAGTCAAACTCTTCAAACAGGAGGTTAACTGCGGCAAAGGCGCGGCACTTATCCGTGGTTTTAAAGAGGCCACGCTGAAGTATGTGATCATTCAGGATGCCGACTTTGAGTATGATCCGGAAGATTACGCTGTCGTGCTGGCGCCGCTGGTCGCCGGAAAAGCCGATGCGGTCTACGGTTCCCGTTTTATGAGTTCTCCCGGTCAGGTGCGCTATTTCAAGCACGAAATGGGCAACAAGCTGCTGACGTTCTGTTCAAACTGGTTTTCCGATATCCATTTGTCCGATATGGAGACCTGTTACAAGGCGTTCAAGAGAGAGGTCGTGCAGAATTTGCGGCTCACCAGTCAGCGGTTCGGTATCGAGCCGGAAATGACGGCAAAACTTGCCCGGCACCGCGCGTTGCGGATCTGGGAAGTGCCTATCTCCTATTGCCCGCGCCGCTACGATGAAGGGAAGAAGATCGGCTGGAAAGACGGCGTTGCGGCGTTCTGGCACATCTTCCGTTTCAACTGCCTTACTCCGAAGTCAGCGTGCTGTATCAAGCCGTGGGAAGAGGTGTTGAAAGATAACTGAAGATGCCCGGATAAAATAAAAGCGGCAGGTAAGAAATTTTACCTGCCGCCTGTTTTTTTATTCCGGAAATTTACTTGTTGATTTTGAACAAGCTGCCAGCTGAATCCAGAATGCCTTTGCCCTTGTTCAACAGATCCTTGCTCTGGTCAATGACTACTTTGCCGGATTCTATTCCGGCATTCAAACCGGCGTTCAAACCTTCGAGCGCTTCATCCCCGGCGGACAACAGCAGCTGTCCGGCATTGAAGCACGCCTGGCAGTACTCTTCGAGCTTTTTAGCGCCCATAGCGATCCGTTCAATAAGCGGTACCGAGTCCTCTTTCGGAGCGATACGCAAATCGGTGGTGGAATAGGCAATCGGCAGCGGGAAGCTCACTCCGCTTAAGTCGTGTATCATAGACAGAGAGAGTCTGACGTCGATATCGCGGATCAATATTGCCGGTTTGGTGCCAGGTTCATCTGAGGGTTCTTCTGCGGAGGCTTCCTTGGCGGGCTTTTCTTCCGGCGGGAAGTGTTCCTGAAGATTGTCGGTAAGAGTGGTCACGTTGAAGCGGCTCTTTTTGTCAAATTCCGCCGCCACGTCAAGACCGCTTACACGGATCTCTTCGATTACGATCTCTTTCGAGAAAATTGTTGACGGATCAATGTCGACAAAGAGTTCATCCAAATCGACCATCAGCGGTTGTTCAAATCCCTGCGGGTTGGCAACTTGCAGCCCCTTGAGGTGAAGCGTTCCTTCACTCAGCGAGGTGTCAAATGAATCCATAGTGATCTCCACTCCGGTGAGCCATGAACCGATTCTGGTCACGCCGAATTTGATCAGCGAATCACGGAAGATCACAACCAGAAGCAACAGCGCAAAGATGCCGCCGAGTACCCAGAGTGAAATCTTCAGGATCCGTTTGACGGGAGTTCGTTTTTTCGGCTGTTTATCACACTTTTTGGATTCTTCTGCTGACGATTTTTTGTTTTTCTTTTTGTCGTTCATTTTTCCACCCGCACCGATTTTCTGTTAGTTGTTCAAGTATTTATCAGCCAATTTCTTCAGTGCCGCCAATTGTTTGTCAGACAAAGATTTTTTCTCTTTGTACTGCTTATCCAGAGATTGGAAAAATTTGCGGTCATCAAAAGTGAAACGTCCTTTTTTCTCCGGCGCCGCCCACTCTTTGACTTCGCCGAGTCTGCTCAAAAGTTCTGCGGTATCTTCCGGCGAATTTGCGGATTCTGCCGGAGCTTCCGGAGTTTGTTCGATCTGCAGGATACGGCAGACATTTTCCGGTTCGATCAGCTGATTCTGATATTTTACGACCATACGTTTCAACGCGGCAAGCTGTTTTTCCGAAAGCGCAGAGCCGGATTCGGCCTGTTTTTTCAGCGATTTGAAGAATTTTCCTTCATCAAATCCGGTGCGTTTTCCAGTTGCGCGCGGAGCGGCAAATTCAACATTGGCAAAGGCGGCGAATACGGGCGCATAACCGCCGTCTGCGGGGGCAGGGGGACGCTGTTTAAGCTTTTCCTGTTTCTCCGCTTCGGCATTTTGCGCTTCTGCCAGTGCTTCTTTAAACTCATTGGAAAGCGTATTCAGATCCAGCTGGTCGGCGTAACGGGCCGCGAGGACTACAAGCGCCTGATACTGCTTTTCGCTGAGTTTTGAACTCTTTTCGAACTTATCCCGAATGGATGCGACAAATTTTCCGTCATCAAACTTGCGGGAGCCGACCTTCTGCGGTTCGGCGAACTTTATATTGTCGAAGATCGACAGTATCTCATGTGCCTTTTCAATCGGCGGCGCACCGCTGTTCTTGGCATCTTCCACCCATTTTGAGAATGAGGCATAGAATTCGGTCATCAATTCAACCCAGTTCAAACTGCCGTTTTCCACATCGTCGAGCTTCTGTTCCATCTGGGCGGTGAAGCCGATGTCGAACAGCGACGGAAGTTTTTCCACAAGGAAATCGTTTACTGTAAAGCCGAGTTCGGTCGGAATGAGTTTTCCCTGTTCGCGTTTGACATAATCACGATCCTGAATGGTTCGCAGGATAGTGGCATAGGTCGAAGGACGTCCGATACCGTTCTCTTCAAGCTGTTTGATCAATGTCGCTTCAGTAAAGCGCGGCGGAGGTTCGGTGAATTTCTGCTCTTTGTCAAACTTGTTTATGGAAACGTTTTCGCCTGCGGTAAGGCGGGCGAGCAGTTCGGGGGTGCATTCCTCTTTTTCCGGTTTCGCGCTGTCTCCGGCGAGCTTCAAAAAGCCGGGGAAGGTGGTCGCGGTCGCAGTAGAACGGAAGGTGTAGGTGTTTTTGTCACTGCCGTGGATGTCAACATCGACGGTGACCAGTTCCTGCCGTGCCGGAACCATCTGGCTGGCGACAAAGCGTTTCCAGATCAGGGTGTAGAGCTTCAGCTGCTGAGGATCAAGATAGGGCGCCAGCTGTTCAGGAGTGCGGCGGACATCGGTGGGGCGGATGGCTTCGTGCGCTTCCTGAGCGGCGGCTTTATTTTTGTAGTAGTTGAATTTGGCAGGAGCGTATTCCGCGCCGTATTCACTGACGATAAACTCTTTGGCGGCGATCTGCGCCTCTTTGGCGATCGTCACTGAGTCAGTACGCATATAGGTTATCAAACCGACCGATTCGCCGGTGCCGATCTCCACACCTTCATAGAGCTGCTGGGCGTAGCGCATAGTGTTGGACGCGGTGAAGCGCAGCACCTGGTTGGCGGCCTGCTGCAATGTACTGGTGGTGTAAGGCGGATAGGGGTTGCGTTTGCGTTCCTGTTTGGACGTGTTGGCAATGACCGGAGTTGAGCCGGAACGGATGGCATCTTCGATGCTCCGGGCATCTTCCCCGTTTTTGATATGGAAATCTTTGGCGCCGATCTTGAACAATCTGCCGCGGAATTTAGTCTGGTCTGCGGCGGCAAAGAGGATCGAAAAGCTCCAATACTCTTCCGGAATGAACGCCAGCACCGCCCGTTCACGTTCAACGATCATACGCAGAGCTGCCGATTGCACTCGTCCGGCGCTGCTGCCTTTTTCCAGTTTTCTCCACAAAAGCGGGCTGACCTGATAACCCACGATACGGTCAAGGACGCGGCGCGCCTGCTGGGCATCGACCAGATTGAGGTCGATATCACTGCGGTTGGCGATGGCCTGTTCG
>JAZOMB010000071.1:0-45111 GCA_045653515.1 Victivallaceae bacterium
CAACGCCTTGAAAGGTTGAACCAAGTCGCCATCAAACAGATGCGAATCCTGACTGAAGAAAATAGCAGCAAATTGTTAGGAGGTAAGTGAGATGGCAAATGGCTTTAAATTAGGATTTTCCACAGACTTCATGAAAACACACGTTGACAAAATTTCTCAAATAGCTAATAGTGCAAGGGCTGTGCATGATCTTTATGAGCAAGAGCAAAAACGACAAGATGCTCTAAATGAAATTATTGAAGAAATTGCCGAAGAAAATCAAGCTTATCGAAATCTACAATTAGCTGGTGTGCAAGCGAACATAGAATCCAGAGATCAGCTATTGGAACAAAACGAGTTGTTGAGGAAGCAACTGACAGAACAAACCGAAATCAATCAGCGGCTGGAACACGAATTTAAAATGGGAGCCCGAGAAGCGGTAATTACTCGTAAAATCGCGTATTGGTCTTTGGGTGTGGCTATTGGGGGAGTATTTGTAGCGGTTGTAGCATTGGCAAAGTGAGGCAGCTTTTATGAATAAACATATAGTAGACTATTTAGATAAATATCTGAAACTTTCTAAACCAGATTTTGCGGTTATGATAAAGGGCGAATGGGGTTCTGGGAAGACATATTTTATAAAAAAATACATAGCCGATATTGAGGTATTAAGAAAGAAATATTGTTACGTTTCTCTGAATGGGATATTAAATAAAACAGATATCATTGCACAATTACTGAGTTGTAAATTATATGGTAAAATCGGAAATTGGATTTCCCGTATTGGCAAAACTTTTTCCGGGACATTCCCATATGTGAATATGAACGTGGGAGATTTATTAAGAACAGAAGATTTTAGATCACTTCTGAAAGACAATATTATTATTTTGGATGATTTTGAACGGTGTAAAATAGATCGCTGTGAATTATTGGGATATATGTCTGAGTTTGTTGAGCAGCAAAATTTACATGTTATCATTATTGCTGATGAAAGTAAAATTGTTTGCAAAAATCAGGATGATGACAATGCTTCAGACTCTAATGTTGATAATGAATATTGGCAGAGAAAAGAAAAAATTATTGGGAAGACCTTGGAGTTAGTCGCGGATGATAGAGCAATCATTCCAGAAGTAATCCAATCCGTTGATTCTGCCGTGATCAAAGAGCTTTTGATAGAGAATACTAAAAATATTCTTCTGCTTCTTGAAAAATTGAAAAAATATATACATAAAGAACAAACAAATTACCGGATTATCAAACATATATTTCGCGAATTTTGTTTTGCCTTTGAAAATATCATTAATGGCATCAACACAAAAGAAGATCAAAAAACTGTTTTTGATGAGTTATTTACCCGTTTTTTTGTTATGGCCTATTGCTTGCAAAGTAGTTTTTTGACCATTGAAGAAATCAAAACATGCATCAAATATTTTTTACTTGATGAAGAGAAAAATGAAAAAACAACCTGTTTTAGAGAAAATTTTCCATTTTGTACGGGAGATACATTTATAGATTCTGAAATATGGATCAATGTTTTTAAACACAAACCAATCAACTCATCTGATTTGATCGAACACATTTATAATAGAATAAAGCCTGATATCCCGAACTGGGAGAAATTGTGGCATTTTCATGATATGGATGATAGCGATATTGATACCGTTAATAACGCTGTGATGAAAGAAATTTCAGAGCAAAAATATCAAAATCCTTTTGAAATACTTCATATATTTATGATTTTAGTGAATATGTCAAAAAAAGGATTTACAGATACTCCGATATCAGAGATTGTTTCTGATGCAAAAAGATATTTAGACTCTCTTGGTAACGATTTGTCCTGGAATGATGTTTCTGCCGATATAAATTTCCATTGGGAAAGTTATGGTGGGTATGGTTTTCACGATGAAGGATCTGCTGAATTCAAAGAAATAACTGAATATCTTGAAACAAAGCTGCAAAAAAAATGTAAATTAAATAGAGCTACCAAATATCAAGATTTTATCAACGATATAACCGATGGAGAGCGGGCGTACGTAAAAATTTGTTCGCCGGAATATCAGCGTGCAGACATATTTTCAGATAGTAATCCTCAGAAATTGTGGGATAAGTTGGTAAAATTAAAAACGAAAGCTTTTAATGAAATAACTCATTACCTTGTTCGAGATGTGGTTAGTCATCATCTTTCTTATAAAAAATATACACAGCAAATTGGATTTTGGAAGCAAATAATTTCCTTCGGAGAAAAATTTTTAGAAGAACATCCAAATGATAATAAGGCAAAATGTTTGCACCTGAAAGAAGATTTCTTACCTGAACTTCGCAAAATGGTGGCAAATTGTGCAAAGCAACAAAGTAAATAAAATCGTCTGTTCGACGATAGATTTGTTAATCGGAGAATCAACCGCATAACACAGTCATGTTTAATCAATAGTGTAAAAATATTAAAAATGAATAAAAAATATATTTTTATAGAGCATTATCAAGATGAAAATAATAGACAAGCGACACGCTATATATACGAAATGCCGGAAGAAGAATTTGCAAATATAGCGCCAGCCAATGACAAGGTTTTTGAAATATATCGTTTGGAAGAATTATTCGCAATATTAGCAGATAATTTGTTTTCTTTTAATAATGTAATCACCTCTTATTCAGATAAAGCTAGAGTGCAATCTATGTTTTGGGGAAATTATTTTCAACAAAGAATAGATGTGAATCGAGCGGCATTAAATTTTTTTGCCACATTAAATTTATATCAAGATTTTTTAGAAAATAACTTGGGCGATGTATTCGGCAAAGATTTCTGGGAAAATAATGTTGAATTTCAGCGTTGCATAGTTATGCGCAACTATATTCAGCATATTGAATTTTTTCCAATAATTTCTAAAGTCTCTTATACAAGATGCGACCTGAATGTATCGTTGGCATCAGTCAGATTTCAAATGGATGCTCACAAATTAAAAGTTGATCGGTTGTGTAAAGGCACACGTAAAAAGTTTCATACGTTTTTCTCGCCAGATGAAAAAATTGATTTATATGAAATTATAAACAGGGGGATGGGAAAAATACAACTTATACAAAAGCAGATTAGAGAAATGCCTCTTTACACTATTGAATACAAAACAAGTAAAGATTTTTTACTCGAGATTGAAAAGAAAATTAAAAGAAAAAAAACGTGTTTGATGAATTCGCATATCTACATTGAAGCAGATGGTGATTCGCGGAATTTGCAATGTTGTACTATTGCAACCGATACAATCCAATTTATTGATAATAATATTGAACGTTATTCTTGTCAATATTCGAGTGCAAATCATTTTATTACAACCGCACCGCAAGAATTTGTAAAAAAATGCAGTTTACGATAAAGATAGTTTTATGAATGCAACTCAAGGAGTTTCAGATGAATGTAGCAAATGAGATTTTATCAGCGAGGATATTGAAGCAAAAGAATTCTAAGCGAATCATTCCTGATACCGGAACTATAGAGGCTTTGTTTTTTCCCAGAACAGAGATTTCTTTAATATCATCTCTTGCACGTGATGTCAGTAATGAAGAAATGTCTATTTATTTGCTCATTGGAGAGGCTGAACCTGGCAAACTGAGAGTTTATGTGGGGCAGTCGCGGCAAATCAAAGGACGTTTGGGAGATCATTGCCGCAAAAAACAATGGTGGGATAAAATAGTTTATTTTCTTAATTGTTCCAGATCCGGATTTTCTGCTGAAGCGGCCAATTATTTAGAGCGATTACTATTTTTGAAATTGAAACAGGCAAATCGTGCAAAGTTGGATAACAAAAAGAAACCAATGGCAAATGAACCAAATATCAGTCCATGGGATAAATTAAAATTTGAAAATTTCTATAACGAAATGGTTGCATTGGCAGAATCGTTCAATCTTGATATTTTTGATAAAATTTACAATGCCGATAATGATTCTACGCTATTTTATTGCCAAAACAGTAAAGGTGCTAATGCTACTGCATATTTTCGGGATAACAATATTTTTGTTCAATCCGGTTCGGAATGTCGTCCAACTCTTACTGATTCTGGAGAACGCAGTACTTATATTGCCCCCAAGCGCAGTGAATTGATAAATGACGGTATCTTAAAATTTGAAAATGGCAGATTATTTTTCACTCAAGAATATAAGTTTGAAACTCCATCCGCTGCCAGCAGCGTTATTATGGGAACTCCGACAAATGGTTGGAATGAGTGGATGGACAATCGCAACAACAGTCTAAATAATCTTTTTCGTGAGATAAATCAAATTTAAAATCAACTATTGTCAATATATTTTGCAATCGTTTTTCTTCCATAATATAAATCTGACAGGCGTTTTTACGCTGAAAATTTTGTATTATGGAGGTTTATGAATGGATAAAATTGATCGGATTATGGAGATTACAAATCGGTATTTGGAACGTTTTGGCAGGGCGTTGATCGGGATTTATTATTTACCACCGTTAGCTGAAAATTGGAAGTTTACCGTATTTATAAATTCTTTGCTGGTAACTCTGCGGCGGTTGGATTTGATGCCTTGTTATACTTGGTTCATGGATGCCAATGGAGGGCATTATCTCATTCTCTGGCTCAATGGTTATTTCCGCAATGACCTATCTGATATAACGCCGGTCGTCTTCCGATTGTGGCAGCTCCAAAATACATTACCGTTGACCGTCATTGACAGTATACAGCTTTCTGCGGATAATCAGGAATACGGCAAGAGTCGATTAAGGCAGTTTCTCTATTCTCCCGGATTGAACCAGACGGTTTCAGCCAACTGGCATCAACGCACTTTCGGAATGTCACGGTTGCGATAATTATTTTGTGAAATAGCCGCCGTTTTTGGGGGCTCCCCGGAATTCGATCAACTCTTTTTCCCGCAATTGCCGCAGATAACGTTCCACAGTAGGTCGGCTCTTTTGCATTTGCTTCATCAATTCCGGAACCCGTAAGCCGGGCTCATTTTTCAGAATTTGCAGCAATTTCTCACAATCGGCTGGCAATGGCGTTTCGGCAGCCGCAGCAACATCATCTCCCAGCAATCGAAGCAATTCCCGCAGTGTGTCAATTTCCCGATCTACGATGAAATCAATAAATTTTTCCGGAGTCCGGTGGGCAATTTCCAAGAGGCTGATATATTCAGAACGCAGAATCGGCGGAATTATCGCAACCGGATAACCGTGCCGGATCAGAATCAAATTCATCAGTAATCGCGCAACTCTGCCATTCCCGTCAATAAAAGGATGGATGAAAACAAAACGCTTATGCACTTCAGCGGCAAGTGTTACCGGGTGCAGCTTATTCTCATTTTTATTCAGCCATGCAATAAACTCATCCATTAATGCCGCGATTTTTTCCGGTGCTGGCAATGGATAGCGGCTGCCGCTGATAAAAACTTTCACGCTCCGGAATTTTCCTGATTGCTCCGGATTTATCCGTTTGTAAAAAAGCTCGTGCAGTTTAAGAATATCATTGATTTCCAAATCTTTATCAACTGCAATGGAGTGAATATAATCGTATGCGTCAGCGTGTCCCAACGCTTCGTACACATCGTGCAAAGGTTTGCCATGAACCGTAAGACCATCTTCAATAATGACTTTGGTTTCGGACTCTGTCAGGCTGTTGCCCTCCAATGCGTTGCTCGACCAGGTCAAGCCCACCCGGTAATAGTTACGCAACGAAGCCAATGTTTCCGGCGGAAAAGGGCGGAAGCGGTCAAGTCCGGCTTTCAAATTATCGCACAAAACGGTTTTACTCATAGAAAATACTCCATCATTATTCCATCACGAATTAATATAACCCATGATGGAGTATTTTTCAAATACGATTTGACAAACTGGTGGGCAAACTGTATATTAGAGGCAGGTTGTTTGAGAATTGATATGCTTGGGGTATTTTGGACAATTTTCATTGGAATTCCAAAATACCCCTTAGTTTTTTTCAGCCATAAATTGAGCTTCAACTCCTGCTGGAGTTTGCATTCCAAGCCGTTGGTGCGGACGCATATTATTGAAAAAGTCAATATAATTGGAAACATCGTGCCGTAAATCTTCCAAACAGTCATAATAATTGTGAGAAAGTTCTTCCCGTTTCATACAAGCAAAAAAAGATTCTGCCACAGCGTTATCCAGAGGTGTCCCCGGATTTGAAAACGATTGCTTTACTCCAAGTTTGCGAAGATGCTTTCTGAATTTGAAAGCCGTATATTGACTCCCTTGATCTGAATGAAATGTTAATCCAGTTGGGCATTGACGGATATCAAAAGCGTAATCAAATATTTTGAGTATAAACTCAACAGTGGCTTGTTCTGCAATATCAAAGGCTATCACTTTTCTGGCATATAAATCAATAATCACTCCGATGGAGTAATCAATATTTTTTGCATAAACATGAGTAATATCACTTACCCAGATCAAATTGGGAGATTCTGTGATAAATTTTCGCTGAACTTTATTGCGATAATATTTATACTTCCTATTTGTTGTAGAGAAATAACGTAAACGAACCTGCTTGCAGACCAAATCCATTTGCTTCATCAAACGGGAAAGGAGTATATTCCCGAATCCAATTATAAGCGGTGCTTTTGCATATCCCGAACTGAGTGCAAAGGGATTTTATATTTTCTCCTTCTTTATGAAGTTTGAGAAATTGCTCAATAATATTCTTTTTGTTATTCATATTGTTTTACTATAATAAGTTTTTAGTTTGAAAAATTCAATATTATATTGCATTTGTATTGCATTTTCAAACCTATTTCTGAGAAAAATAAAAATATTTTTCATAGTGTAGATGAGGCAAAATTCCATCATCATTATAATAACGCAAAACAATCCAGGGACTGCCTCTTACCTCAAGAGGTCTTTTTGAATTTTTCAAAACTACAGGCAAATAACATTGTCGCATCCGCAGGAGGTGACGGTGAAATTCAAAAGATTTCATTCCTCGGTGGTCTGCTCCACGGCTATCGCCGGGTAAAGCAAGCAGCGTAATTTCCACACAAATCCCCTTATAACGCACCAGGTGGCGAATTTCAGCCGCAGGGCAACGCATTCCCGATTTCAGCAAAACTCGGCACAGAAAGCCGTTTCTGGGCGTTTAGTGGCGTTCGACAGAAAAGAGAGAACTACTGATTGCTTTTTCTGAGTTTTATGCTATATTTGAAAACGGCACGTTTTTGTATCCTTCAAGATTACAAAAATTTGATGAAAGAATAATATAAAAATTGGAATGATTTATTTTTATGGATATAAATAAACCATCGTGGATTCGCTCATCATGCAGTCGTCATGATATTGAAAAAATGGAAAGTCTGATGAGCAATCTGTCTCTTAATACTGTTTGTGTAGAAGCAAATTGTCCTAATCGGGGTGAATGTTTTCGAAACCGCACTGCTACATTCTTAATTCTTGGTAAAAATTGTACTAGACGTTGTCGTTTTTGCAATGTTCAACATGGAACAATTGTACCGCCAGATACAGATGAAGTAAAAAATGTACTACAGGCTGCAATCACATTAAATCTAAAACATGTAGTTATCACTTCTGTTACTAGAGATGACCTTCCTGATGGCGGTGCAACTCATTTTGCAAATGTGGTAAATGAAATCAAAAAAAATGCTCCTGGAGTTTCTGTAGAATTGCTTATTCCAGATTTACAAGGAAACATGGATGCCCTAAAGATTATCATGGACTCAAATCCTGATATTTTAGCTCATAATCTTGAAACTGTGCCACGATTATATCCTGAAGTTCGCCCTGGAGCTGATTACCAAAGAAGCATAGATATTTTGGCAATGGCCAAAAAACTCAACCCAAATTCTATTACAAAAACAGGCATTATGGTTGGCTTAGGCGAAACTGCAGATGAAGTTGCTGAGTTGCTGCGTGAATCTGTCGTTCATTGCGAAGGAATAACAATTGGACAATATTTACGTCCAACACCTCAGCATCTGCCAGTAGTTGAATATATAACACCAGAACAGTTTGCATCTTATGAAAAGATTGCATATAATGTGGGTTTTTCTTATGTTATGAGCGGCCCTATGGTACGCAGTTCTTATCATGCAGCTGAAATGTTGGAATCTGGAGGCAAAAAGTGATTCTACTTGATGTGTCTAATTTTTCTGATGCTGCTGATTTTTTTGCTTTAGAATATGCTATTGCAGTCACTTCTCCACAAGATGAATTTTATTTTTTCTGGACAACTCCTCCAACATTAATGTTAGGACGCAATCAAATAGCAGAACAGGAAATAAACCTTAATGAAGCCACATTGCGTAATATTGCTATCCGTCGCCGTTTTTCTGGTGGTGGAACAATATACACAGACAAAGGGACATTTCTTTTCTCCCATTTAATCATAAATTCATCCGATATATCTAAACAACTAGCCTTAGAAACACAAAAATTGACAAATGCGCTATGTAATTTGGGAATTCCAGCAAGCTTCAACTCTCGTAACGATATTTTAATAAATGGTCAAAAGGTTTGTGGTGCAGCTGGATATAGTTATGGAAAGTATTATCTCTATCACACATCTTTACTATGGAATGCAAATTTTTCTGCAATTGACCAATTGCTAACAGTAGAAATTTCCAAAATGAAGCGCCATGGTATACAATCTGTCCACCAAAGGGTTACAAGTATTTCCGATTTTTGCGATATGCCATTTGAAGAATTTAAGAGACGACTATCTGAAGAGATAGTTACGTCAGATTCTCAGAGTCGTTTCCCCAACGCTGAAGAAATAGCTTTAATGACCGAATATAAACAGCGTTTTTTTGCAAATGAGCAATGGAACATGCTTGGGAACAAAGTGCAATTTTCTGAACTTCAAAGTTTTTAACAAAAAAGCTGTTTGCTAGTTATAAAAAAAGAATGACTGTGTAGGTTACTTTTTGATGGAAAGTTCAAAAAATCATTTCCGGGAGGAAAAGAGTTTTTGACAATGTTGTCCAGTAAACTTGTATTCATCTCTGTTCGCAGTATATTATTATACTGCCGTGCATAACGGCTTGATAATATGAACGATAACAGAGATGATGACACATGAAAAAGCAGACCGACACATTTAAGCGGTTGCGTGCTGTAATGAAAGACATCAACGGAGACCTCCGCCAGATCATAAGAACAATGCAGGATAAGATCGAGTATCTGATGGAGTCTTATAGATACGCAGATTGCCAGAAAACGGTGGATTGCTTTTTCCCGTCATTTATGCTATATTTGAAAAAGATACTTTTCGGAGCTTTTTGAGGGTGAAAGGAATTTTTGCACCCTATAAATATCTGAAAAAATCAACTTTCTGCATATCTTTTCCTTTCAAATTCAAATAACGAACTTTTGACAGGGCAAGTCCTCCACGTTGCTTTTTGACGTTTTTTGATTTCCTGATACTTTTTTCGCAATTCTGCAACTCTCTATCATATCAGGTATTGCGACAACGAACTTTTCTATTGTTTGAGCGTAAAAATCTTTGAGAGAAAATTTGCAGCCAACGCGCTCCACCTCCACCATTGAAAAATCAAGCCGCTCAATCGAGCGGCTTTTATTTTTTAATGGTGGAAATGAAGCCGTCAGGCTTCGCTTCATGGCACGCAGTGCCGCTTCATACGGCGAAGCCGTGCTTCATGCACCGACAGGTGCGCTTCATAAAACCGCCTGACGATGAAGCAGCTCCATTTCATTCCGCTATGAAGCATTTTCCGCTTCGCTTCAAATATGAAACACGCAGCTTTCGCTCCGTATGATAAGAGAAGTGAAAAATGAGAGTTATGCGGCTCCGGACACGTATTAGCCAAACGCCACGTTTAATGCGTTTTTTCTCTATTTTTCTATTTAGGGTTCAGGACGAAGTCCTAAGGTCTGATTCTGGATCTGAATTTCAAATTTCACTCATCTGCTATGCAAATCATCAAACTTCCAACAGTCCTGCGAATTCCCTGACAAAAGTTCGCAGATTGTTATATTGGTAGACTTTTGATGCTGCAATTATGTCAAAAATCCGCGTATATCAATTGTAAATCTTTACAACTGGTGATATATTACCAATGGCACGGACGATTTGAGTATGGAGAAATGGAATATGAAAAAAGGGTTTTGCGCTGTCTTGCTTTGTTTATTCTCATTCGCAGTTTGCGCTGAAGAGTTTGATCCTGCGGCATGTCCGGATTTTTCAGCAAAACTTTTTCCGGGAAACAATAATCACTCTGTCCTTCTGGTGACAGCATCCGGATATGAGCATCGTAATATCGGATTTGGCCACGCCCGAATCCAAACTGGAGGGTCTCCATCAAGAGATCGTTGGCGAACAACATTTTATGTTGCAATGAAAAAAGGGAAAAAGGCTGAATTAAGATTTCTGGCAGCGCGTACCAAAAGTTCAATGCGGGACGGCAATCTTTTTCTGCTGGCAGTTAATGATCCATGGGGGCCGCCCAAACAAGTTCCTTTAAAAATTTCAACGGCAAAGCATGGCATTGTGGTTTTCACTTCATACTCAGATAAAAAACAACAAAAAACAGCCCGTCAGCTCAAAATAAATTTAATGGACAATATCGCTTTTTTTGTAGACAAGCCTGAACATAAATTAAAAATAGCCTGGTATCCGGATTATTTTGTTGCCCAGGGCTTACCCAAAGGCAATGACCGCTTTGAGTTTGATTGGGCGACAGGTAGAACTTTTCGTAAAATGGAAAACGGAATTACGGTAATTCGCTATAAGATCGGAACCCGTTGGGGTATTTTTCCGGTTTATGAAAAATTTTACCTGACGAAAGTTGAGTAATTGTATTTTATGTTTTCTCAAAAGGAGTTGCAGTATGGCAGATTCTCTGAAACACAAGATCCGGAAACTCGGAATATTTATGCTGATCGCAGCTGTTATGCCATTGTTTTCTTTGCCGCTCAAGTTCCTGCCGGATATCCTCAGTAAAATCGCGCTGATAATAACGATCCTTTATCTTCCATTTTGTCTCTTGGTTCTTGTATTTGGCAGTATGATAATATTTAGATCGCCTTGCAAAAAAATCTTTCGTCACCTTATTTTTATTGTATGGAGTCTTCTCTATGCCGCGCTGTGCTGGTGCTGGCTGACGTTAGTATTCTTTTGGTGTATGTCCATAAACGGCCCCTGATGAAAGGCGATCGACACACGGAATGTTTTTATAACGATTACGGAATATTCAGGAGATAAAAAAATGGCAAGTGAAAAAGTTTACAAATTCACCGATCCGGCAAAACCGGCAAAAAATTTGATCGTTATGCTGAAAATTGAAATCTTTTTTGCAGTATTGGGAATTTTTGGCATACTCAATTCAACTCGGGTGCTGATCGGCATAAAAAATGATGATTTCTCCTCCGAAGAGGAGATGCTTGCAGTTGCCGGGCGCAGCGATATGATCGTTCTCATCCTCGGATTAACTCAAGTTCTGCTTGCAATAATTGTCTTGATCATATTTCTCCGCTGGATGTACCGGGCGGCGGCAAACAATTTCGCATGGGGCATAGAAAACATTTCGCAAAAGCCGCATTGGGGATGGATAAATTACATCATCCCGTTCTGGTTTTTATTCAAACCGTATCAGTTTCTCCGCGAAATATGGAATGCGGTCGAGTTTGATAAATCAAATCCCGCCGCATGGAAAAATCTTCCGGGCCCCAAGTGCCTGAAAGTTTACTGGACCTGTTTCATTGTCGGACGGGTATTGGACAAAACAATCAGAACGATGCAGAAAGGCAAAGACTTGCCCATTGAAAAGTTGATTGCATTAAACAATTTATCCGTCCTCTCCTCCATAATTGAGATCACGCTGGGTGTCGCACTTATAATGCTGGTATCCGGAATAATGGCGCGCCAGCTGCAATATTGCCGCAAGCTTGCCGGACAAAACTGTGAAACAGAACTTTTACAATAAACTTTTATATGCGGATTTTTTATGGTATGAAAAACACTCCATCGGCAGCCAATCATGCTGTCCGGTACTTGAAGTGCGCCATCAATAAGATTTATAAAAAAATAAAAGCTGCTTATGATTTATACCGGACAACGCAGATCGCGAGTTTTGGGTATAACGGTAGAGCAGTTGGATATTGATTTAAAACTCTGGCACGTCCCCGGCAATGACATCAAGCGTCCGGTTGAATTGCCATTAAATGAATTTGCATGGAGTATTATTGCTGAACAAATGACAGCTCGCCCCAAAGGTCATTTATTCCTCTGGCGAAATAAACCGATGAAAGATTGCAGAAAAACGTTGCTTGCCGTTTGCTGTGAGTGCGGTATTGAAAATTTGCATTTGCACGATCTACGGCGCATTTTGGGTACCTGGATGCTCTCATCGGGGGCAAGCATTGAGATGGTCTCAAAAACGCTCGGACACTCATCTATCCGCGTTACAGAGCAAGTTTATGCACACTTGCTCGGCAGCCGTGGCAGAGAAGCCACCACGACCGCCATTGATGCTATGCTTAAAGGAAAAGTTTGATTGGTTTTATTGCCAATCAAACTTATGATCTTTGGTGGGATGCAGCAAATCAATCAACAGCCATATAAAGTTGGCAAACATCAGTATTCCGGCCATGACTATCGGTCCCTCAAATCGCAAATCACGAAGTTCTGGGCTGCAAACAGCTATTATCACTGAAACAATGGTCAATGCTCCTTTGAAAACGGCATTCAAGTAATCTTCAGCATAAATGCAGTGCGCCCCAATTCCACCGAACAACAACCATAACAAATAATATAAAACTCTTTCTTTTTTCTTTTTATTGGTTGTTGTTTTTTTTAATTGCATTTCCGGAACTTTGTTTGTCGCTTTAACGATAAACTGCATTTTACATAACGGACAAGTTGCTTTTTGTCCAAAGGCTGTCTTTTGTACAACGTATTCTGTTTCACAGTTAGGGCAATCTGTTTTTATGATTGTCTGTGCCGGAATCAAGACAATGCTTTCTTCCAAGGGAATGACGATACCTTTTAAGCAATGCGGGCATTCCGCTTTTTGCCCTGCATAGGAGCTGTCGCATTTGATTTCTTTTTGACATTCCGGGCAGTTGAATGAAATTTCCGGCATAGCTTTATTCCTCTCCTAAATTTTTTATCATTTCATCTTGATAAATTTTATAAAACATCATCTGTTTCACAAAAAGAAAATCGTTGGATAAACCATTTTTTCAAAATCAGGATATTCTGTTTTCATCGTCTCACCTCTTGTTGTGTTTGCTAAAAAAAAAGCATCTTAATATAGCTTATTTCTTTTTATTTGTCAAGTTTGAATAGATTTTTTTCCAAGATCGGCAGAAATCATCTGCCGACCTCATGATAAAGAACAGTAGATTTGCCCTTGCTGTCTTCACTGTGGATACGCTCGATCTGCTTGGAGTCAAGCAATGTTTCAACGATCTCACGCATTTCTGTTTTGGACAAATGCAACGCTCTCATAATTTCCGAATGCGGCATCGTTCCACCAACTTCGTGCAATCGTTTAAGGAAACGTTTAGTCAAATTGAAAATTTATCAGGAACGCAGACAAGTGAGAGGATGACGGTATGATCCTGATACCGTTTTTTCTTGAGATGGAAGCTTGAATTTCTCCTGAAATACTGCTATATTACCCTCTGAGATTTCATTACCCGGCGCAAAAGAGTGCGGTCCCGATCTCAAAGGAGAATAACTATTATGCAAAAATTATGTACTATTACTGAAGCTTGGGATCGCAAATATCCCGAACAGGTCGTCCTCGCCATCACAAAAAGCAAAGACGGCAGAATAAATCTTATGGCGATCGGCTGGGTTTGCCTTGTTTCCGATGCGCCGCCGATGTTCCTGCTGGGCATTGACGATCCGGCTTATACGCTGGAACTCATCAGAGAAAACAAAGAGTTCGTCATTGCCTACCCCAGTCGGGATATGGCCAAAGAGACCCTCTATTGCGGAACCACCCACGGCCACGATATCGACAAGGGAAAAATTTCCGGCTTGAAATTTGAAGCGGCTTCAACGGTCGATGTTCCGATCTTGTCCGATGCAGTCGCCAATTTCGAGTGCAGACTTGTTACCGAATACCGCCCGGGAAATTGTCCTCTGGTGGTCGGCGAAGTGGTGGCTTCCACCGTAAACACCGATAGTTCCGTCCTCAGGCTGATCAATGCCGGAAGCGGTTATAAATTACAATAAAACAATAGTGAGCGCAAACAACTATGAAAAAGTACAGCTTCTTTATCGACGACACCATCTTTTATTTCAAAGACAATGCGTCCGGCAAAGCGAAATCCATCTTTGACCACTTCTTTCTCGCCAATTTGAAAAAATTACACGACAAATATCAGACTAAATTTCTGCTCAATTTGTTCAAAGGCGACCAGAACAGCGGCTTTATGCTCGAAGAATTCACCGACTGTTACAAAGCGGAATTTGCCGCCAACAGCGACTGGCTGCGCTTCAGTTTCCATGCGGCGTTTGACAAGACCCACTACTTTGACTACACAAAGTGCATTGCCGCAACCACCGAAGAATATATCCGGGACTACAACTATGTAAAGCAGCAGGTGATCCGCTTTGCCGGTGAAGAGTGTTTCCTTTTCCCGCAGATCGTCCATTATGTGGAGTCATCACCGGAAATCAAACGCTTCCTCTTTGACGAAGGTGTCCGTTTTCTCAGCGACCGGCGCACGAAGTTTGAAGCTCTCTCCGCCGAAGCCGGTCACACGGTCGTTTCAGTCCCCGACGCAGACGTTCCGGAACTGCAGCGCATCCCGTTCGAACTGGTCTTCAACAATGTTCCGCTGGAAAATGTCATTCCGGAACTGGATATCCGAATCGTAAAAGAACAACGCAATTACATCAATATCATGACCCACGAACCCCAGTTCTATCCTTACTACTGGCATTGCATCGAAGAACATTGGCAGCGTTTGGACACTGCGTTTGACCACCTGACCAGAAACGGCTACACTCCGGTTTGGGGTTCTCTGATCGAACAGGCTGATCTGTAACCGCTCAGACAGGTAAAAAAAACACTTCATATCCAAAAACGGATATGAAGTGTTTTTTTGTGCAAATTTACTTTAAAGATCGATATCTGCGGTGCCTTCGACATCCGCCGCATTGCGGCAAAGATAAAGCCGGTAGTTGCCGGAACGCGTGACAAAACATCCCTGCTCCATATCGAATACCGCAAAATCCCGATCATCCAGAGTCAGACGGACAGATTGCTTTTCACCGGGTTCCAGATGAAACTTGTGGAACCGCTTCAACTCTTTCACCGGATTTTCAGGACGGGGGGTAACTTCACCGGTGTAGAGCTGGGCGACGGCGGCGGTGCTGCGATTACCGGTATTTTCGGCGGAAACCAGAACCTCCACGCGCCGGACAGGACCGAACTGTTTGACTTCAACATTTTCCAGCGCAAACTTCACCGTAGAATAACCAAGCCCGAAACCGAAGGGGAAACGCGGTTCGATGCCGTTTTTCTCAAAGTGGCGATAGCCGATAAATACACCTTCCTTGTACACCGTATGGGGATTGTCATCGCCCCGTACGCCTGGATAACAGCCGTTGCCGTGACAGGCGTAATCATCGAGCTTCTTCGCCCAGGTGCAGTTGAGGCGGCCTTCGGGTTCAGCATCTCCGAACAGCACACGGACGGTTGCTCTGCCGCCCTCCATTCCGGGATACCAGGTTTCAAGGAGAGCGCCGACCGAATCGATCCACGGTTCAACGTTGACGACTGAACCATTGATCAAAGTGACGACCGTATTGGGATTTACAGCGGCGATGGCGGAGATCAGTTCCGCCTGGCCGTTAGGCAGTTCCAGATCGGGAATATCCGCCGTCGGCACATCGCCCCAGCCGATGGCTTCGCGGTCATAACCGTGGTGGGTTCCGCCGGAATAGATCACCAGATCAGCTTCGGAAGCAGCTTTAACGGCCCGGTCAAACATCGCGCAACCGGATTGCTCCCAGAGCAGACGGATCTCCGCACGGCCGATGCGGCGGTCGAATTCGATTTCCAGACAGACCGGCTTTCCTGCGGTCACTTCTATTTGCGCCGGATCAGAAAGCGGAGCTCTGGTTTTCAATTCGGTAACAACTTTGCCATCCAGTTTGACGGTGACACTGCAGGCGGAACCGGCAACCGATACAGAAACTGTTCCGGTAACATCGGGGGTGATGGTTCCGGAGATCTTTCCTGTGAATTTCACCGTATCCAGATCGGACGGCTCGAAACCTGCGGCAAGGAAGTTACCCCAGTGAAGATCGACCGTAGAAATATTTTCTGTCCGGAAAAGTTTGCCTGCTTCATCAAAATACTCAAGCTTGAGTCCGGGCGTTCCCTCCGGGGTGGTCAGAAGAGCTCCCGAGATCACATTATCGGCGGTAAACAAAGTTCCCGGTTCATAAACGATCTGGCAATCATCTCCGAGATATTCGCGGAGCGCTTTGAGAAGCGTGATCTCATAAGCCGGATGGACAGCGCCCGAACCGCCGCAGCTTTCAGCAGTTCCGACACAATGAAAGCGGTCGGCTGATGGGCCGATAACAGCAATCTTTTTCAACTTATTTTTGTCAAGCGGAAGCAGATTTTCACGGTTTTTCAACAACACCATTCCACGCTCGGCAAAAGTGCGGGCAAGTTCATGGTGCCGTTTGGTGTCAGATTCACCCGCCGGTTGGCGGCCGCCGGGAAGGATTCCGGTACGCTGGAACAGACGGAGCATTCGTTCAGCTTTGTCATTGAGCAAAGCTTCGGGAACGTCACCCTTTTTCACCGCTTCGGCAAGGTTGGGACCGAGAAATTTAGAACCGGGCATCTCCAGATCCTGACCGCCGAGGGCGGCGCCAAGAGTGTCGTGCGTGCCGCCCCAGTCGCTGACCATAACACCGTCAAAGCCCCATTGCTCTTTGACAAGATCGTTCTGGACATGACCGCAGGCGGAAGCATCAACGCCGTTGATTTTGTTGTAGCTGCTCATCATCATCCACGGAGTTGCAGTCCGGGCGGCGATTTCAAAGGAGCGCAGATAAAGCTCCTGAAGCGAGCGCTCATCAATGATGCTGTCTCCGGTGGTGCGGCAGATCTCCTGATTGTTGAGAGCCAGATGCTTGGGACAGGCGGCAACGCGTTCAGATTGACAGCCGCGGATGAAACCGGCAGCGGTTTCGCCGGCGAGGACGGGGTCTTCGCCGTAGTATTCAAAATTTCTGCCGTTGAGAGGAGTGCGCATCAGATTGAAAGAGGGGCCGAGGATGGCCTGGATGCCGTTTGCAGCACATTCCCTGCCGATCAACGCGCCGTATTCGCTGGCGGTTTCCGTATCAAAGGTGCAGGCGAGCGACATACCGCAAGGGAGCGCGGTCGTGGCAGGACCGGATTCCAGACGGACGCCCTGCGGACCGTCGATCATGTGAAACGGGGGGATACCGTGTTCGGGCAGACCGTTCAAGTCGATGCTGTTTGCACCGCCGGTGAGCGAAGCCTTTTCTTCAAGAGTGAGATTGTTGAGAATTGCCTCTATCTGCGGTTCTTTTTTCATTGCGGTATACACTCCTCTTCCCATATAATTTTTGCATTGCATTTCACATTAATATAACCGTGCGGAAAACAAAAAGCAAGCAGAAACCAGATCAGAAACAGTGAAAAATTTTTCCAGAAAACATCTTCTTTCAACTTACCCGGACATAAGATGTCGGGGGTACAGGGCTATATTACTCTCCATACAAGAAAATGCGAAATACAATCAAAACAAAGGAGGTCATTATGCCTGTTCGTTCTCAACTCGTTCCGATGGTCGTCGAAAGCACCGCTCACGGTGAACGCGGTTACGACATCTATTCACGCTTGCTCAAAGACCGCATCATCCTGCTCGGCACGCCGATCGATGACAATGTCGCCAATCTCGTTATCGCCCAGCTGCTTTTTCTGCAGGCGGAATCTCCCACTCAGGACATCAATCTTTACATCAACTCGCCCGGAGGTTCTGTCACTGCCGGTCTTGCCATCTATGACACGATCCAGACGATCTCCTGTGATGTCAAAACCGTATGTCTCGGTCAGTGCGCCAGTATGGGAGCCGTTCTGCTCGCCGCCGGCACTCCGGGAAAACGTTTTGCGTTGCCCCACTCCCGCATTATGATCCACCAGCCCTGGGGCGGCGCAGAAGGGACTGCCGCCGACATTGAAATCCAGAGCAAAGAGATTATGCGTTTGCGCTCGATCCTCAACACGATCCTCTCCCGCCACACCGGCAAGGAGCTCAAAAAGATCGAACGCGATACCAACCGGGACTTCTTTATGTCCGCCGCCGAAGCGGTTGAATACGGCATCGTGGATTCGGTTTACACTTCCAGCAAATAAAATCCCCAAACACAAAGCAGGGGGAACCAATCCCCCCTGCCCGTTTTTGAAAGAAGTTCAGAGCAATTTGAACTTCTTTCAATTTTTATTTATTACGGAATTTGAAATACTCTTCGGGAAATGATTTTAAGGCCCGACAAAGGAAATATAACGATCGCCTGCTTCTTTTGCATCAGCCAGCATTGTTTCAAATTTCCGGCAGAACTCCTGATAAAAATCAATAAGATATTGTCTCTTGGCTTTCCAAAGCTGCTTTCTATCGGCTTCTGAAAAATAAAACGACATCGTAGAGCTGCGTTCTTCCCATTCGATATTCATAGAGAGATATGCTTTTTCAAGAATCGTCTGAACAAATGGATCATCAAAATCATCCATCAAAAGTTTGCAGAATGTACAAATTGCGGCCAATGCTTTTTCGGCATTTTCAAAAGTAACCAAATTATCCTCCAGATAAGCTTCAAAAGGTTTAGTAAAATATTCACGAAAAAATGGAATTATAAAGTCGCAACAATTTTCCAATTCCATCCAAAGGCACATTTTAGACGCACCGAGATGAAGTCCGGTATACTCATTAACCTTTTCTCCGACACCTGTGATTGACATATCATCGTCATAAAAGTATTTTTCGGATATGCGTATACTTAATTTTGCTTCATTGAAACACCAATCTTTCAACTCCTGAAAAGTCGGAGCGTGGAGCTCCCGTAAAATCTTTATTGCGGCGTGATTATTCAAAAATTCAGCATAATCCAATACGGTCATCGGGATCTCTTCTTCGGTAAATTCACAAACCGTATCAAGTTTTGGATTCAGAGTGAGCAAATATTTCAATACTTCAATATCAGGATTTTCAACCGCAAAAAATACAGCTTGCCACCCCGTCCCATATATATATTCCGCTTCATCTTCGACCAGCAAACGGCAAAGTTCCACGCTTCCGGATTGAGCAGCATAATCAAGACAGGAGCGGTCACGATCACTGCACATTCCCGCATAAGCTCCATTGGCGATAGCTTCTTTTGCGGCATTGAAATCATTTTTTTTACAGCTTTCCAACAAGATATCCTGAATATTGTCGGGGATCCGTTGATTATCCGGACTGCATAAATGCATTTTACAAATTTTATTGTTTTCGATTTCGCACTGCAATAACCGCGGCTCCTGGAATGGTGCCCGGCACTTCTGATCTCGCAAAACTGTTTCAATCAACTTTTTGCAGTAGCGGCGTTCTATTATTTCAGGATATTTGTACTCAAAATTCTGCAGCGATTTCTCCAAATGTTCCTTATACCGGTCAAAATCCAACGGCGGAATATCTTCAAAATCGGAGATGTATTGAAAATTTTCACTGACAATATCATTCAATTCTCTTGCTGAATTAAATTTATAGAGATATCCCAATTTCTGAACTATTCGCCAAATTTCCATATTACAGCTCCTGTGAATTGATAATTTTTGAAATTAAAAATAATATATCACTGTCAAGTGGACTTTTTGCGTCCACTCAAAAAATTTTTTCAAAAAAATTCAGGATTTTTTGGGTTCCGAAAGGTGATAAAAACCATCCGGCGAGAGGTCGAGCAGACCTCTCCGACACATATCATCCAGCAAACGCAAACAGGCGGTGTCGCCGAGGAAGGGATTCTCTTCAAAAGCGCTCAAGTTGGTAAAAATCTCACGGAAAGTACATCTCTCTTTGGCAGCGATCTGCAAAATCTGCCGTTGAGTACGGTTCAAGCCATCAGCCCCCGGAACCTCTTCGGCACAACGCCGAAGAGCTTTTTTCATTTGCGGCAAATTGGAAAAATTTTTCTCCCCGGCAAGCTGTTCCATTGCTTTGGCATCTTTACGCGCAAACGCCTGCCAGGCCAGAGCTCCGTAAGCCAGATCCATCTCCGTCAGCCGGACTTTTGCGGCGGCGCCTTTTTGAAAATCCTCCATCGTCAAACAGTTGCTTTCACAGCAATACAGAAATATTTCCGGAAGCGCCCTGCCCTTTTGAGAAAGCAGATAAAGTATCCGCATCAAAATCGTCTGATCAAAAATGCACCCGTCAAACCACAGCATCAAAACTGCACTCTGCGGCAAATTTAAAACCGCTTCATCCATCTTCTGCAAATGTTTGCAAAGCCGTTCTTTTCCGATATCGGCAATTTCCGCAAAACGGCTGAGGTATTCCGCCCTTGCATCCCGGAAAAGCGCCAAATCACCGCCATCCGGCAGCGGCCCTTCCAGATAGGTTTCTCTCCAGACCAGACTGTTGGCGTTGAAAGCGCACTTTTCCCAGAGCGCCAAGGAGCAATCGCCGTTTAAAATGTGCAGTTCAGTCATCTGAAAATAAAAACATTTCTTTTTTGGAATCTCAAAGAACTTTTGCGCAGGTACGGTAGTACATATTGCCGAGTTTGTCCAAGTCTTCACTTAAAACAAACATCGCTCCGGTACGCAGAGTCCCTTCGGCTTTGAAGATCTCCTGCAATACCTTTTGAAGCGAATTTTCGGCAGGCAGCTCCGTCGGATCCACATCATCTCTGCCGAATGCGAATAACATCCCGTCCCGCCCCTTATCGCTCCAGCGAACCATAGGGATATTGAAGGACTCACGTCTCAATCTTGCGATATTGCCGTTGGGAGCAAACTTTTCCAATGCCGGATTGAATATCCACGAGCCGCAGACGATCATCGGGATCTCCCGTTTGAAATATTTTTTGAAGAACTCTTTTGCCGCTTTCATCGAATCAAGCGCATCATCCCAATCCATACGCATCCCGCCGGGAATGTGCAGACTCGGAACAAGATCCCACGGCGAACAAACCGGCAGAAACTTCCGGCGGTCGATGGTCAAACGTTCATCCACTCTGGCAATACCATCAACTGAACACGGTATACCTGTAATATAAAAGCCGTCTTCTTCTATCGCTGCTTCGACATAAGGTTCATCCAGAGTCACCAGACCGTTTTTATCGAACTTCAATCCCGGCGCCGCCAGAACTGCAAAAACTCCATCTCTGCTGCGGAAGATCCATTGCACCCAGTCAGGCACAGGATGCATAAGATATTCAAATCGTCCGATGCGGTAAATTTCACCGTCAACGTGATATTTGAGCCAGTAGAGATGCGGCAGCGGATGTCCCGGAATGCCGTCATGAGAGAGCTTGTAGGTCAATACGGTTCCGCCGAGCCACTGCATAGCATCAACGGCGTAATGTTCGGGGATCCCGCGTTTACGGCAATTCTCCACGATCAACGGGTAACCGCCGAGAGCCGCGATCAATGCCGCCATTCCTTCGTCATCGCCCCACGCTCTGCTCTGCAAAGCCGGATGAAGTTGAAGCTTCAATACCAATGCGCCGTAATAAAGCACAAATATATACAGCGACCGCTCCGCTTTTTCTTCACAGTCGGCAATAATGCTCTTCGCGCGGCGGAAAATCTCCTCTTCATCATCCGGCATCTGCAGAAGCGGAAGATGTTTTTCAATAAAATCTTCCGAAACAAACTCCGGAACTTTTCCGCCCCACGCGGCAACGATCTTCTCCCAATGCGGCAGCAGGAGCCCCTCCGCCTCAGAAGAAAGCTCCATCAAAGAACAAAACTTTTTCAAATCCATAAATTCACCAATCACGGCAGACGGCGGATGTTAAAGTAGTTGAAACTGCATCCGATGCGTTCCGGGTCGATGAAGTTGAGGTGGAACTCGTGTTTTCCGGCAGAGATGAATGCCTTCAATTCGCCTTGAGTGCTCCAGACATTCCAGGTGTCGCCGACATTGTCGCCGCCGTCATCTTCCATCGTCGGAGCCAGCGGAATGACATCCAGCGACTTGCCGTCAACGATCAATTCAGCTGAAAGCGTTTTGGAGGGTGTTGCAATGCGCAGGTCGATGGCATAATTGCCGTCGGCTTCAAAATCGAGCAGATAAACCAGCTCCGCTCCCGCGCGGGAACCAGCCATCCGCAGCCGGGTATGGACATAGCCGCCGTCATTGTCTTCAGAACGGACACGGTAGGTATTGCCCTGATTGACCCCGAAAATTTTCTGACCGTCAAACTTGCATCCTTCTGCGGGGATGGTGTGGTATTCGCCGAGGTACTGCCGTTCAAAACAGCGGGTCTTCATAATCATTTTCAGCACCCGTCTGGCGCTGCGTTCAACGATCGCCCGCGGCATATTGTTGTACAAATTGGCATAGAGAGCCGCTTCATATTCATCTCTGATATACATCGGCATTTTGACATCGTTGCCCGCCCAGAGTTCGCGGGCGATGGTGGTGGTGGTGACCCAGTCGGTCATCACGATACCTTCATAACCCCACTCTTCACGGAGCAGACGGGAGAGCAGAACCTGACTTTCCGCGATATAAGTACCGTTGAGCAGATTGTAGGAACTCATAATACACCACGGATCGCCTTCACGCACGGCGATTTCAAACCCGCGCAGATAAATTTCGCGCAGCGCGCGGTCGGAAACGATACTGTCACAGCGTTTGCGCTGATTTTCTCTGCTGTTGACCGCGAAGTGTTTCAAGGTGGCGCCCATACCGGCAGACTGGACACCGCGGACGATGGCGGCGGCACTCTTTCCGGCGATAAGCGGATCTTCGGAGAAGTATTCAAAATTTCTTCCGCACAAGGGGTTGCGGTGAATATTAAGTCCCGGTGCAAGCAGGATATCCAGATTGCTGCTCACCCCTTCAGAGCCCATAATCTTTCCCATATCCGTTTTGAGTTCATCATCCCATGAACAGGCGATCAAAGTCGCGCAGGGGAAACAGGTCATCGGAGTCGACCAGCGGATACCGGCAGGGCCGTCGGCGGTCTGGACATTGGAAACACCGAACTTGAGCAGATTGCCGATACCGCCGGTGGAACGGGGCACCGCAGAGGGCTGACCGTGACAGAGTTCCATCAGATCGCGCAGACTCATCTGCGAAATAAAGTCATCCATTGAAGCTTTGCCGTCTGCGACATCTTTAAGCATAATGGGCGGATCAAACACTACCGGCTGGGGTTCGAGTTTGGCGATGGTGAGATTTTCCGGTTCAAGTACGCGTTCCATACCGCCGGTAACCTTTCTGGAACCGTCGGCACGGAGCAAGGTGGGCGGAACCGGACGGAAGATATTGCCGGGAGTTGCGATGACGCGCTGTTCGGCAAGTTCATACACTCCGGCGACCACGGTGTTGCGAACCGATTGACCGAGCATAAAGGTATACTTTCCAGCTTCAATAACGAAGCTTCCGGGGGCGGCAAGTTCGCCCTCTTCATCAAAACGCCAGAGATCGTTGAAGGGGAAACTCAATTCAACTTGCACGCGTTCTCCGGGGGCGATCTCCGCCGTCTTGGTGTAGGCGCGCAATTCGATGGCGGGACGGTTCTTTCCGGGAGCTGAAACGTAGCATTGGACGACTTCACGGCCGGGGCGGCTGCCGGTATTGACCACGCGGCAGCTGACTTCAACCGTTTCACCGTCGCACTTGAGCGCGGTATCGGTGATTTCAAAAGTGGTGTAAGAAAGTCCATAGCCGAAGGGATACAGCACCCGCTCTTTCATTCCGGGAATGGTTTCAAAATAACGGTAGCCGACATAGACATCTTCGGAGTAGTTCAAGCGGCGCTGGGAGGTCTGGAACTCCGCCGTTGAAGGCCAGTCTTCGCAGGAAAGTGCGACGGTATCGGCGAGGCGGCCGGAGGGATTGAAATCGCCGCAGAGGATGGATGCCACGGCAAGTCCGCCTTCCATCCCCGGCTGCCAGATAAAGAGCAGAGATTTGAAGTTTTCATATTTTTTGAACCAGCTCAAGTCGATCATACCGCCGGAATTGACGACCACGGCGACCTTTTTGAATGGAGAAGCAGCGAGCTTTTCAATAAGCTCCTCTTCAGCTTCAGAGAGTCGGAAATCGCCGGGAACATCTCTGCGGTCGGTTCCTTCACCGGCGTTGCGGGAGATAAACAGACAGGCAGCATCGTTGCGGCCGGCGGCAGAAGCGATATCTTCAACAGAAGGGACAAAATCGATATCGGCAAGATAGCGTTCTTTCAGTTCGCTGTCAATGATGATTTTACCCTCTTTTCCGGAGCGGGAAAGCGCTTCGAGCGGGTTGATGACATAGGCGGTAACCACGCGGGCGGAGCCGGTTCCGCCGTCGGTCATATTGATCTGTCCGGCACCGAAGAGCGCGACACGGCACCCCGGCTGAAAAGGGAGAAGAGCATCATTATTTTCCAGAAGCACCATACCCTCTGCCGCCAGACGTCCGGAGAGAGCCGCATTTTTTTTAAACAATTCGTTATCCATAAATAAAAACTCCCAATGATTGTCTATACGTTTTTCAATAATCTGTCAATAGAGATCAAATTGCAAATGTTTTTCCGGGAACCATGGCAAATGACTCCACTCCCATTTCACGGCACGCCGAGATAAACGGCTGCGGATCGGCGGTGTTTTCGGCAAACATCCCGATGTGCATCGGCAGCGCGGTGCGCGGCATAGTATTGCGGACAAACTGCATTGCTTCAACATCATTCATATTGCCGAGTTTTCCATTGATGCAGATGAGCAGCAGATCGGCTTGGTTGATTTCCGGAACGAAAAGTCCGTCGTTGTAAAGCGTATCTCCGGTGATAACGATGCGTTTGTTTTCCACTTCGATCAGAAATCCGCAGGCTTCGGGATCGCTGTGGAATGCCGGAACCGGAGTGATTTTAAAATCGTTGAACTCAAATGTTCTGCCGCATTCAGCAGAAGTGAGCAAATTTTCAGGGATATCAAGAGCCAGCAGATGCTTGTACGCCCGGGCGGTGGCGGCATAGCAGCACGCTGGGAAAGCTGCTGAAATCAGCGGTATTCCCTCCGGATCAAGGTGGTCGATATGATCATGGCTGATGAGCAGCAAATCAGGCTTCAACTCTTCCAATGCTACTGGAAACGGATGCAGACGTGCAAGTTTTTCTATTTTAAAAACGCAGTCACTCAAATACGGATCGATGACCACCCTGGTCTGCTCTGTTGCGATCAGAAATCCCCCCTGTCCGAGCCAGCAAATTTCAACCATAATTTTTACTCCTGTAATTAGGCTGTATTTTCAATAATCCCGCAAACATAATGTATCACAGAATGTTTTAATTTCAACAAAAAAACCGGGGATTTTTCTTGATTTATCTTTTTAACAGTGTTATATTTCATGGTTAAATACCAATTCTTACTTAAAAGGAATACGGAAAATGCAGCAATTTGACTATAAAGATCATCACCCCAGTTTTCTGCCCGAAGGTAGAAAGTGGAAACTGGTCTGGAACGATGAATTTGACGGTACAGAACTTGATCGGACCAAATGGGATTACCGTTTGTCAATGATGGGCAAACGTCACCCGGCGTGGACCGATAAAGCGGTTCATCTGGACGGTAACAGCAACGCTGTTTTTACCGTTATTGAGGAGGATGGCCGTCCGGTCAGTTCCCAGTTGCAGACCGGATATAATTTCATGGACGAACCGGTTACCCAAACTAAATTTGTCAACGATCATCTCCAGTGGAACATCGGTAAACTTAAGGAACCGCTGTTCACTCACGCCTACGGTTACTACGAGTGCCGGTGCAAACTCCAGCAGATGCCGGACAACCGCTGGTGGAGTGCGTTCTGGCTGCAGTCTCCCATCATCGGGGCTTCACTTGATCCTGCCGAAAGCGGTACCGAACTCGACATAATGGAATGTTTCAAGTACGGTAAGATCGCTGCCCACAATGCGTTCACCGGCGGTTACGGTCTGGATATGAAGCGCGCCAAGGTCGGCGGCGTGGACAATTTCGATATGGAACAATTTCACCGCTTCGGTATGCTCTGGGATGAAACCGGTTACACCTTTTACATCGATGGCAGGGAAGACGGTCATATCGACCAGTATATTTCCAGACGGCCGCAGTTCATTCTGCTCAGTACCGAAGTACGCGGCTATCGTTTCGAAAATCATCAACCAACTCCCGAATCCTATGAAGTTATCGGCAAAGATGCCTTTATCGTTGATTATGTCCGGGTTTTTGATCAAGTGGATTGAAATATGAAAATAACTGCTGTAAAAACGTTTGTCTGCAATGCGTTCCGTACCAACTTCGTCTTTGTAAAAATCGAAACCGATTCCGGCATCCACGGCTGGGGCGAAGCCACTTTGGAATACAAAGAACCGACCATCGTCTCGGCGATCCACGATCTGGAATATTATCTTATCGGCAGCGATCCGCACAATATCGAAGCTTTCCGCCACGACTGCTACCGCGACGCCTATTGGCGCGGCGGTCCGGTGCTTATGAGTGCGCTCGCAGGTGTTGAAATGGCGCTCTGGGATATCAAAGGCAAAGATTTGAATGTTCCGGTGTACCAGCTGCTGGGCGGCAAGGTGCGCGATGCGGTTCCGGTCTATGTCAACGGATGGTTCGCTCCGGCAAAGACTCCGGATGAATTCGCCGAAAAAGCCGCCTTCCTCCGTGACAAGAAACTTCCGGGCTGCAAATGGGACCCCTTCGGTAAAGCGTGGCAGCAGATCGGAAAACGGGAGCTCAAACAGGCGTTGGAATGTGTGGAAAAAGTCTCCGCCGCAGTAGGTGAAGATATGCATTTGCTCATTGAGGGGCACGGCAGATTTGATATTCCGACTGCCGTAAAAATCGGTAAAGCGCTGGAAGATTTTGACATCTTCTGGTTTGAAGAACCCATCCCCCCCGATGACAAAGAGGGTATGCGCGAAGTCAAAGAGCGCGTCCGGGTGCCGATTGCCGCCGGAGAACGGCTTTACAACCGTTACGAATACCGGCAGTTCTTCGATCTGAACTGTTCCGATTACATCCAGCCCGACATCTCCCATGCCGGTGGCATTATGGAAATGCGCCTCCTCGGCGGCGAAGCCGAAGCCCGCCATATCGGTTTCTGCCCGCACAACCCCTCCGGCCCTGTCGCCAATGCGGCAACGCTGCAGCTGGCGGCGTGCGTGCCGAACTTTGTTATGCTGGAAATGATGTTGAGCGATGTGCCGTGGCGCAAAGAGATCTGCGATGAAAAGCTCACTATGGTCAACGGAAAAATGACCATCCCCACCCGCCCCGGTCTGGGAATCGAACTCGATGAAAAAGAGCTGCTCAAACACCCCTACATCCGCACCAACTTGCGCCATTACCGGGGCGATCTGACCAATATCCGCCCGGTTGATGCGGAACTCTACTACGAACTTATCTGTGAAGATTGAGGTGTTGAAATGGGAAGTTTTGACAGCAAAGTAGTCCTGATCACCGGTGGAAACCGCAACACCGGGCTTTACCTGACAGAAAAATTTGTCAAAGAAGGTGCAACCGTTTTTATGTGCGGTTCCACTCCGGAATCCACCGCAAAAGGCGAACAGCTTCTGCACGAAATGGGCGTGGAAAAGTTCCGCGCCATTCCCTGCGATGTTTCCGATATCAAACAGGTCACAGCTATGTTTGATGTGATTGAAAAAGAGGCTGGAAGACTGGATATTCTGGTCAACAATGCCGCTCATCAGGGCATCGGCAAACCTTTTGTCGAGATGGAGCCTGAATATGTCAAAGAGGTATTTTCCGTCAATGTCGTCGGCGGTTTCCAAGTCACCCAGATGGCGGTCAACCGCTTCTTTCTGAAACAGGAGAGCCGCGGCACGGTGGTCTTTCTCTCTTCAAACACGGCGCAGCGCGCCATCCGCAACCGCACGGCATACTGCGCCAGCAAGGGTGCGATAAATTCAATGGTCCGTTCGCTGGCACTCGACCTCGGCCCGCTGGGGATCCGGGTAAACGCCTGCGCCCCCGGCTATATTTACACGGAACGCTGGGACAAGCTTTCTGAAGAAACAAAACAGCGGCGGCGGATGAATTGTCCGCTGCGTCAGGAAGCAAAGGGCAGCGATATTGCCAATGTGGTGGCGTTCCTCGCCGGAAGCGGCAGTTCAAATATGAGCGGAGAGATCATCACCTGCGATGCCGGATGCTCCTGTCAGCATATGCCCGAAGATGTAGATTTATAACAATTACAAACATTGATCCAGAGGTAAAAAATGGAACGTTTGAAAAAGATCGGTTCTGTAAAGGCGGTAAGCGCTTCAGAAGTGAAATGTTCCCGTTTCGGTATCGGATTTGAAAAACTTGACCGCGGTGCATTCGACCCCGACCGCGCCTATGACAAGGTCGCCGCCCTCGGCATCAAATGGGCGCGCATCCAGTCCGGCTGGGAACGCACCGAACAGGTCAAAGGGGTCTACGATTTTTCCTGGCTTGACCCCATCGTGGATAACTTGCTCAAACGCGGCCTTATTCCGTGGATGAATGTCTCTTACGGCAACCCGCTTTACACCGAAAAAGCCAAAGAGGTCTTCGGTTCGGTCGGCTGTCCGCCGGTTGCCACCCCCGAAGAGCTTCAGGCTTGGGTGAACTATGTCAAGGCGCTGGTCAAACACTTTTCCGGCCGCATTGAATACTTTGAGATCTGGAACGAGCCGGACGGCAAATCCTGCTGGAAGATCGAACGCAGCGGCAAAGTTTACGGCGAAATGCTCATCGCCAGCGCCAAAGCCGCCAAAGAGGTCTGCCCGGATATAAAAATCGTCGGCGGTGTGATGAACCGTCCGGATATCGCATGGGTCGCTGACCTTTTCGCCACCGGCGCTGGAAAATATATTGATGCCTTCTCCTACCACAACTACAAAGCCAATGAGTTCAACCATGCCAGCTTCATCAAATCTGTCCGCATCCTCGGCAGAGCGCAGAACCCCGCTCTGGAGCTGATTCAGGGCGAAGGCGGCACCCACTCCCGCAGCGGCGGCAAAGGAGCTTTGAAAGCGGGCGCCTGGAGTCCTGTGAAGCAGGCCAAATATATGATGCGTCACTTTATGGCGGATTTCCAGCTGGATGTTAAGTTCTCTTCGTGGTTTTCTTCGATCGATATGATGGAAGCGCTCAACGGTGTCCGCGGTCAGGTCGGCACTTGGAAAGATTACGGTTACTTCGGCGTTATTCAGGCGGATTTTGACGAAAACGGAAAAGCCACCGGAGATTACAGCGAAAAGCCCTCCTACCGCACATTGCAGGTTCTGGCATCGCTCTTTAAAGAGGAATTTTCGGTCGAAGATCTGCCGGTGATGCCGGTTTCTCAACCCTCTCCGCGTCTGTTCGCAGATGACACTCTCCCGCAAGAAATCTCCGCGACCGGCTTCCGCCGTCCGGATGGTTCGGCGGCATACGCCTATTGGAAAAGCACCGATCTGATGACCACCACTTTTGACGGCACGGCATCATTCCAGATCGCAATACCGTGCAAGCCCCGCCTGATCGACCTGATGGACGGTACCATCTACGATTTGCCGGAAGATATGTTCGTCGACAATGGAAATTCCACCATATTGAACAACATTCCGCTGCGGGATTATCCGCTGCTGCTGACCTTTGGAGATTTCTGATCCAGTTCGGCAGACAAGACAAAAAAACTTGCAGAAACACTTCTGCAAGTTTTTTTGTGCAATAGATTATTTTGCCGCTGAAACTTGGGAAAACTTTCCCATCTCTGCGGCGCTTAAAGCGCGGGGGAATGTCCAGATCCGGCTGATTTCTCCACGGTAATGCCACGCTCCGCCCCAGCCGGAACCAAGTTCAATAAACTGCGAATTGCTCCGGGGAAATATTCCGGCAAAGGTTTTCCTGCCGACCGCAACTCCATCAAGATATAATGTTACAGCAGTTCCTCCGGAAACAACTTCAAAAACTGCTGCGATCCGGCTTTTTTTACCCGCAGGAGGAAATTTCCCCGGCACGCTCATCGTATGTCCGCGATAGCGGCTGCCGTCGTGGAAATTGGCATAGAGCCGATCGCCGTAACGCCCCAGAAAAAACTGACGGTCTTTGAAAATATACATATCCAGAGCTTCCGGACGGCGGCCTTTCAAATCGCTGCCGCCATCCTGCGGAATGATATCTGCGATCACGGTCAAGCCGTTTTTATCCGCATTGACATTGGAACTGTTCAATACCCTTACCTTGGTATTACCGTCAAATACAAGTTTATCATCCAGAATATTTCCATCTTTGCCGAAAACGGCAAACTCTTTTCCGCAAGCAAGATAACGCAGAACAGCTCCGGCAAGCAGCTGATGCCCTTTCAAGGAAAGATGCACGCCGTCATCCTGCACATAAAGCAGCTGGGGATCGGGGTGGTTCCGGACGACCGAGGCGAAGTCGATCACATCCAGACCATGCGCGGCGGCAACTTGTTTCAAACGCGCATTGAAGCGGTCGTGAGATGCCGGTTCACCGAAAACGGAGTGGTTGTAACCGCGCTTCTGCAAGGGGTCATTCAATGCTTTCTGATAGGGCATATAGCTGTCCGGAGAGGTGATAAGGACGATTTTTGCCCCGGTGCGTTTTTTCAGAAGCACGATGATCCGGTTCCACAAACCGATCTGATCTTTCTCCGGCACGAAAGTTTGAAAATTGTTACGGGAAAGAAGTTTGGAGTCGTTCGCTCCGGTAAAGATGAAAATGGTATCAGGATTCGGCGAAAAGATATTGTCATACATCTCGTTTCTGGTGGTCTTTTCGCCGTTGAGACGGAGCCATATCCGCTCTAAGGTATCTCCGCCGACACCGCAGTTGCGCACGCTGTACCCGGCGGGCAGGAAGCAGCCGACCGTACTGATATAGTTGCGGCCCCGGTCATAATCGCTCAAGCTGTCACCGAGAAAAAGGAAGTGCTGTTTACCGGAAATTTTTTCTGCGAACTTGCGATACTGTTTTAACTGCGCTTCGGGGGCGATGGTCGCAAAAAAGTTGGCTTTCACCCGGCTTGCTTTATCAAGTACGGACAATCTCACCCCATCCGGCGCATCCAATGGAACGGTAAAAGTAAAGTCCGCTTTTCCGTCCGCTCCGGCGGTAACTTCCCAATGTCTGGCGGGGAAATAGCCGCCGGGAAGGAATTGTCCGGTGTAAAGCGAACAGGCAAATTGGCGTTCCGGGAGCGAACTGTGCAAAGTAACTTTTACCGTATCGCCCGGACGGACAACTGCCGCCTCGGGTTCAAAGGTGATTTCAGGCCCTTTGCAGTCAAGATAAAAGAAACTGCTGGAAACGATCTCCGCCACGCTTTTATCCCCCAATTTCACCATCAGTTTATCGTGAAACACGGTGTCAGGATCATCGGAAACCGCTTCAAAATCATAGTTGCCGAACTCTTTGCCCAGTTCAAAAGTATTGCTCCACTTTTCGGCAAACTCCAGCGCATTGCCGCCGTACATCACCCGCGCTCTTACTCCGAGCTGAAGTGTCCCCTGCCCTCTGGCGCGGATGCGGAAGCGGAAAAACCGCCCCGCAGGAGCGGCACAGGATGGTTGAGCGTGTTCAAGATTTCCAAGATCGAGATAGTGGGCGAGCGTACCGCCTGTGACCCGCATTCCTTTGGCAAGTTTTTTTACCGTACCATCGCCGAAGTGTTTCCAGCACTTCATTCCGAAAACAAAAGTGCTGTTATTTATAAGATTGGCTTCGCGGGCAGCCAGCGGCAGAATTATGATCGCACTTGCCAAAACAAACAAATATTTAAACATCGAATTTTTCATTTTCCACCTTTTACCATATCAGCTTTGACATTGGAGATGACACCGACAGAACCTTTTGCCGTTTTGAACGATATCCGCACCAGATCGGTTTTGGGATTTTTCACCGTAAATTCCGCTGAGCAGGATCGTTTTTCAGCGGATGGTTTGAATTTTTTGTCCTGACTGCCGAGGAATTTTTTATTGCCGTATTCCATAATGGAAAGAGTGACCGTGCCGCCTCTGATATCAGCGGAAACGGTGATTTTGTCCTGACACCCGGCGGCGATTCCCCGTCCGGTATAAATACCTATCTGACCTTTTGAATTGTTTTCGGATGCGATCTGAACGTAATTTACGCCGCCGACGCGGACGGCTTCAACCACTCCGCGCCTGGTGGTGGAGAGTGTCCATTGCCGTCTGAAGTCATTGAATTCTCCGTCGATATAAACTTCGGCAGCTGACACAGCGGCTAAAAGCAGTACGGCAAAAACGGTACAGAATTTTTTCATAAATCAACTATTCCTGTTGTTTTGGCAAAATGGTTATTTACGCAATGCCGGTTCGAGCCAGTCGGCAATATCGCCGTAAATCCCGTCACCGCAATCATTGACCACGAGTTTCAGTTCCTTTACTCCGGTAAGATCAGCCCAGATGGGGATCGCCTTGCTGCAATTGGTGACTTTTCCCGAATCCGCCGCCAGTTTGCCGTCGGTGTAGATTTGGAACGATACTGTGCCGCTGTCATTGCCTTTATCATCGACGGCAACTCTTGCGGTGAACATCTTCCACTTATCTTCCGGGGAAAGATTGAACACGATCTCACTTTTAGCGTGGCATCCGAAGCCGCGGAAATATTTCTGCTTTCTGACCGTAAGCGGGGTACCGAAAAGGCACTCTTTGTCGATCGCCAGCGGCTTTTCATCCTGTTTAACAGAAGCCGGAGTCACTTCAGTTAAGTTTTTCATAACGGAAGTGTTCAATATTTCAGCGGGGAAACTCTCTTTGGCAAGATCCCGTTTCCACGGCAGAACGACAGTTTCAGTTTCATCGCCGAAAACCTGAAACTCCACGATCTGTCCGCCCTGACGCGAGGAGTTGAAAAGCACTTCAAGCTGTAAAAATCTCGCTTCAATCGGAGCGATCTTCCGGAAAACCCCCTTGGACGTATCGGGCATTATGTTGCGGCTTTCATCCATAACGGTCCGATAATTTTTGCCGTCAACGCTTGATTTTACCACAAATTGAGTGATGCGCGGGAAATAGCGGTTGTCGATGCTCCACGCGGGAAAAACGCGGAACGCGGAAACTTTGCGAACCTTTCCAAGATCAACGGTGAGAGTCTGCGGAGGATTATGCAAACTGTACCACGCTGAAGAAAACTGAGTATCGCCGTCAACCGCTTTTACCGCTTCAAAATTTTTGAAACAGCTGGAAGCCGTCGCCTTTTTATTCAAGGCGAGATTAACCTTTTTCTTCATTGTACGCGCCGGAATATCTTTTCCGGAAAATTCCAGAATTTCCACATTTCCGGGAGTCAAGGCAACTTCCAGAAAAGCACCGTCGCGGTCATCGGAAAAGTAGCACTTTTCTCCGGAAAGCAGATTTACTGCGCAGGTGATCTCTTCAGGAATGCGGATGCGGCAGACCACACTCTTTTTGAGGTCGAACTCTTCCGGACCATTGTAGTACGGGTGGAGCGGTGAAGTTTCACTTATCCCGCCGTTATGATATATCGCCATAACCCAGTTATCGCCCTTGCGGTTGAGCTGCCACGCCAGATTCTCTTTAACGCCGTCGCCTTCAAGTTTGAACGGCGTCAAACCCGGGAGCAGTTTTTCCATAAGATCAGCGGCAACGGGGAGCAGTTTTTTCCGGACATCGTTACCGTCATTGACTTGACCGTTTTCCAGCAGCCAATGGGCGCCGATGGTGATGACTTTTCCCTTGCCGTAAGTGTTGACGGCGCCGAGACAATCCGAGTTTGCCATATAAAGCGGGAGCGCTCTCTGCAGTTTCAAAACTGAAGCTTTGAAAGCTCCGGAACGCAGCACCTTGCCTTTTATATCGGTCATTGCAGAAAAGTTTGCCGTTTTACCTTTGACCACACCGGTAAATGCGGCATCGAGATTCTGCATTTGTGCGGCGTTGACGATCAGCGTACCGCCCTGCTTCACATACTCCTGCAACCGCGATACGGCAGGAGCATCAAGACGGTGTTCACCGACCAGGAACAAGACTTTGTAGTTGCTCAATAAATCAAGCGGCAGCGGCCCTTTCGGGGTGTCCAGACGGAGAATATCGTAGAGATCGCCGTAGGGGGTGGCGCCGAAGAAGCTGGGCAATTCGCGCTGTTCATTATATTTGAAGAGCATCGTATTGATAAGCTCTCTGGTCATATGTTCGCCATTGTTGTAGGGGAAACGGTTGAACGCCTGACTGCCGCGGTACGCCCAGCCATTGTGCCACGACAGAAGCAGACCGACCGGATTGTAGTTTATTCCGGTATCGGGATTGAGCTTCTGAAACTCCTGTATTTCGGCACACAATTCACCGTACCAGCTCAAGCGGAATTGCCCGCTGCCGCTCCAGTCAGCATAACGCATATGGTCACTTTCATCCAAAAGCACGGCGGCATTGCTCAATGCCATATAATACCACAATCTCCGGTAAAGCGACGGCGTGATATTCAGCACGCCCTGCTGTTTGTGATAACCGGCAGAGGGTTTCTGGAGATGGGACAATGCCGGATGGCTGATGCGGACATTCCAATCATACGCCAGCAGATAACCGTAGGGGATCTGCCACATTCTGGCGGCTCCGCGGGTCAGAGCGTTGAAGATGATGTTGTTGCGGTAGGGTGTGCGGTTTTCATTGATGATCGCCCGGATCGGTTCCCACGCGCCCGACCAGCTCAACGCCCAGCATTGCGAACCGGACAATGCGTGCACCTGTCCTTTGAACGGGGCATTCATTTTAAGCCAGGTGTAGCGCGCCGCTTCGGCGTACTCTTCGCGGGTAGCGGGATCTTTCATCCCGGCGGGGTAGAAATCTTTGAAGAGCGGGATGCGCCGTTTGGTGGCGGCATCTTTGATCTTATTCCGCCGGAAATTGATCATCAGAATACGGTCAAGATTGGTTCCCCATTCATTGAAGCCCCGCACACCGAGGAAACAGGGATTTTTTGCCAGTTCGGCAAGTTCCGCTTCAGTCGGCAGCGGACGTTTATTGAAACTGCGGTCATACATCGCGCCGACCATCGGAAGCTTGTGCTGACGGAAGAGTTCCATACGTTTCTTCAAAAGCGGTATCTCGCTGTCAAGCAATTTTCCACGGCGCGATTTGAACGGGTCGGGGTCAATGCCGAAGATGGCAAGCTCTTCGATCTCATCAAACATATCCATAATGGTCAAAGAGTTATTGTATTCCAGACCGTTGAGCCAGCCGTAACGTCCGGCAACCTTTTTGGGAATGTAAACGGAATTGAATCTGTAATCCTTTCCGGAAACCAGCTGATCGGATGCCGATGCCACGGCAAGAGCGGCACAGGCAAATATCAGCAGTAAAAACTTTTTCATCATCTCAATCATTTTTCTTTTCCTGATTGGCAAGCTGCCAATTATCCCAGTCGGTGTTCCATTCACTGCGGCTCATCGCGGTAACGTGACCGTCGGCAAAGCTGAGCTGATAACTCTGATTGTGGATCGGAACTGCGTAGAGTTTGTTGCTGTGGTTGATCATACCTTTAGGCGAAAAACAGCCGCGGCGGAAAGCGGAAGCCGGATTGCGGTTCAGCACGCACCATGCGGTTGCCAATTTTGAGGGGAAGCGGAGATTTTTACGCAGTTTCTGATCTTCGGTCGGGTTGCCGTTGACATCGTACCCGGCATAGGAGGAGTACTGATAGGTTCTGCCGTTGACCTGCAAACGGTTATAAAGATCGTGAGTTTTGACTTCGGAATTGGTCTTATTGATATTGTAACCGCACTTGTTGTCCGCATCGTCAAGGTAGTTGTTTTCCAGATTTCCCGGACAGGCAAAAGCGGAAACTGCCACATTGTAATCGACGATCAGCCGCACCCACCAGTAGTTGTTGCAATGGGCGGGCAAAACATAGCTGTTATTGTCGCTGGAATACATAAGCGCCATCTGGTTCATCTGATTGAGATTGCTGGTGCAGCTGCTCTGCTTGCCGCGGTTGCGGGCATTCTGCAATGCCGGAAGCAGTATCGCCGCCAGAATGGCGATGATCGCGATGACAACGAGCAATTCTATCAAGGTGAAGTTCCGGAAACCGTCTTTGCACATTACACGATGGATAGCGGATCGTTTGTTCATAATACACTTTTCCTTTCAGTTGATTGCCTTTGATTTTTCAATATGACATAATTATACTTATCCAGATATTTCAAGCGGTCAAGTTCGTTGCGCATATCTTCGCAGCTGGTGTTGGTATTGAGAAACCAGTCACAAATTTGAAATGCTTCAAGCAAACTTGTTTTTCCGTCAAAAAGCGAGTACAAAAGCCGGGGGAGCCGGAAACTCTGCCGTTCCCCGTCAGGAATTTTGGCAAGCGAAAAGGCGGTGGCAGAAGTGCGGAGCGGAAAAATTTCAGCCATAGCGGCTTCAGTTTCAGAATATACATTTTCTCCGGTAACAGCTTCGCAGCTTTCAATGTAAAGTTTTTCAAGTGCGCTTTTATCGAGAGTTGTATTGCAATATTTTTCTGCAGAAACGACTCTGCCTTCAAGATATTTCCAGCAACGTTCCAGAAGCAGCCTTTTTTCCGCCGGAGTCTTCGCCGATTGGAGGATAAGCGCACTTTGTTCGCGGAATTCTGCTGCCGCAAGTCCGGGAAATAAGCGGGCATCATCCGCACTGAATTGCACCATTTTGGCAATCGCTTCAGCGAAGAGCGGCAGCGATTCTTCCGCCCATTGCCAATCCGGTTCAAAATCGGTACAGCCGCAATGGTGCGCTGTTCCGGAGGGATTTTTGCACCAGTTCACCGGAACATTTCCGCACAGCGGGTCGCCGGAAAAGGTGTCGTCAGAAAGATTCCCCGCCTGACGGATAAATTTTGTATCAGGTATCGAACTTAAAAATTCCGGCAGTACCCAATCGGCGAACCACGGCGCACACACCGGAGAATCCGCAAAGATCAGCAGCCGCGCTTTTTTGTGGTTGACCGCATCCATATTCAATGCTCCGGCAATCTTGTTCGCGCGTTCCGCTGCAGATAAATATGCGGCAAAACCGTAAAGTTCCATCGAAAAAACCGCCCGCAAACTCCGTTCCGGAGTGCCGTAACACTCCTTTATCGCTTTGCCGATGGCGCAAACGGCTCCGAAACCGATGGCATTGTCGGCGGCAAAAGGTTCGTAAATGTGGGAAAAAAGCGCGTATTCATGTGCCGATTTTCCCGGGATAACTCCGGTTACGGTATAGATTTTTCCGGAATAAATGCGGGTGTTCATAACGCCGTGAAGCGAAATTTTTTCTGTTTCAAGCCGCTTGAGCAGCATCCGGGCAGTATTTGCGGAAATGGAAAACAGCGGCAGACGTTTATCTTCCGCAATGGGATACCAGCCGAAGCGGCCGGTGCCGTTGAACCAGCGGAGAGAGTCCGGATAATCTTTTCCGGATAAAAAGTCCACCGCGACCACGCCGACTGCGCCCTTTTTCCGCAGTTGCTCCAGAAATTCCCCCTGCGGATTTTTCCCGTCGGAAATGAGCAGCAGCACCCATTTATTGCGGACATCTGCATCGTCACCCGCCTTGACAGCAATCAACTCCGCAGTTATTCCCTCCGGCGGAGTCGGTGCGCTCCACGGGGAAACGGCAAAGGGAATTTTATTGCTGTCGGCAAGAACAGTATCTTCTCCGGCAATACGCAGGAAAGAGCGTTTTTCCAACTCCCACGCCGGGGGCATAGTGCAGTCAAAAGCAGATGTAATTCCGTCAGCCTGATGTTCGATAAGTTCAACCTGCTCAAATCCGGCATCGCGCAATGCACAACAGCAATATGCCGCTCCGTCTGCGAAACCGGAATGACTGCAGCGTTTTTCATACGCATACAACTCTTCCGTGCAACGTTTTGCCATTGCGGAATCGAAAACAGAGCGGATATTTTTGCTGCTACTCATTGCTGCTCCTGATTATAGTCAATTTTTCACAATAGAGCGGTACCATTCACCGGTCTTGACCACGCCCTGCTCCATCGCCGCCAGCGGAACCATAATGCTCGAGCAGATACGCTCCGGCCACTTGGCTTTGCCGGTGTTGGAATCGACATAGTCAAGAAATGAACTCAATAAAGTCTTGTCAGCCCCGCCATGTCCACCGGCAGTAACGTTGACATCATAGCGTTTGATTTTGCCGTCCAGCGTTACGATCTCGACAAAATTTTCCTTGCTGTTGACCCGCAGTTCGCCGTTTTCGCCGAAGAAGGTGAAGCGTCTGGAATAGGCGCTGCCGCAGGAGGTGAGTTCCTGAGAGAAAAGCACGCCGTTATTCATCACGCCGTTTATCACCGCCGTATCATCACTGGTTTCTCCGGTGCCGTGGCGGCGGTGCTGGAAGTTGGCGGTAAAGCCGCAGACAACTTCCGCATAAGTGTTGAGACAATACTGGATAAAGTCGGTATCGTGGGTCAATTTACCCAGGATCAACCCCGCCGGATCACCGGCGAATTTACGCAAAATCACATCGTGGGCAAAGGCATAACCAACATCACAGCAGCCCCGCACGCTGAACACCTTGCCGATAGCTCCGGAATCGATCAGCTCTTTGGTCTTTATCAATGCCGGGCGGCAGGGCAGATTCAGCCCCATCTGAAACGCGCACGGCATTGAGGTTACGACCTTGTAAAGCTCTTCGGCTTCGGCAAGCGAGGGAACCGCAGGTTTGTCGCACAAGACCGCTTTTCCGGCACGGATGGCGGCGGCGGTGATCTCCAGATGGGTCTCCGGATAAGTTTCAACGATGACGGTATCGATCTCATCATCCGCCAGAAGTTCGCGGTAATCGCGGTAAACTTTGAAGTTATGGCAATAGATACCGATACCGGGACGGAAGAGCAGATTTTCTCTGATGTCCGCGACGGCGGCAACTCTGCCGTATTCGGGGATCTCGCTGCCGATGGTTTCAGCCAGAAGCTGCCCTCTGGCACCGAAACCGATGATGCCGATAGAGTGATATTTCTGTTCGATCATAACTTAAAACCTCATTTCAAAAGACATTGACCGTCCGGGCAAGTTTTCTGCTCACGCCGCCGTCAACGGTAATATCGGCGCCGTTGATGAAGCTTGAACGTTCCGAAGCCAGAAAGAGCGCACATTCGGCAATATCAGACGGAACTCCGGCGCGGCGGACGGGGATGCTCAAGTTGACCGCTTCATCGACCGGCTCTTTATCCACATCGATATATCCGGGGAGAATATTATTGACCCGGATGCCGTTTTTGCCCTCCTGAATAGCGAGCTGTCCGGTCATACCGTGGATGGCGCCTTTGCTCATAGCGTACAAAGTCCAGCCGGGAACGGTGGTATCCTGATGAACGGAACCGATATTGATGATACTGCCGCCGCCGAAGTCACGCATCAAAGCGATCTCCCGCAAACAGCAGAAGAGCGTGCCGCGGATATTGACATCGGCAAGCTTGTGGTAATATTCATCGGTGATCTCTTCCGGAGCTAAAGCAGGAAGCACGACACCGGCATTGTTCACCGCGGCATCAAGGGAACCGAATTCAGCTTTGACCGCCTCAAACAGCGCTTCCAGCTCCTCCGGTCTGCCGAGATCGGCGCGGAAAAGATGAACCTCTCCCGGGAGTTCGGATGCGATTTTTTCAGCAAGCTGCTGATCGGTGCGGTAATGCAGAAAAACCTTCGCTCCGGCGCGGGAAAACGCCTTGACGATCCCGGCGCCGATACCGCGGGAAGCTCCCGTGACCAGCACCTTTTTATCTTTCAAATCTTCATAACAATTCATAATACTGCCTTATCAGAGAGTTTTAAATTCTTTTTCGATCATCTTGTAGAGATCGTCAAAGAGTTTGTCATAAACCGGGTCGCTGCGGAAGCCGGGGGCGCGGCAGTAGGCACAATCGATCAAACCGCGGCGCTGAAGGATGATCTTCTCAAAATGGATGATCATTTCAACATTCTGCCGGATGTGGTTGAGCAGACTGTTGAGCTTATCGTGCAGCGCTTGGGCTTCGGCAAAATTTCCGGCGTTGAGATCGTCCCAGATCTTCCGGTAGATATCAGGCATCGAGGGGCCGGGCATAACACCGTAAGCTCCGCGTTCAAAGCCTTCGATCATCTGGAATCCGGCATTGCCGACGAAAATTTTCCGGTCGGCGGGCAGTTTGGCGCTCAACGCGCTGATATAGGCACCGGGGGGTTTGCATTCGATTTTGAAATAGAGCAGATTTTTATGCCGTTCGGCAAGTTTCGCCAGCGTATCGACCGGAATGGCAACTCCGGTCTGATCAGGAGCGTACTGGATCATCAGCGGCAGTTTGACCGAATCGCACAACGCATCAAGGTGATCGAAAAGTTCAGCTCCGGCGGGCTTGAGGAAAAAGGGCGGCAGAACCATCATACAGTCTGCACCGGGGTCTTCGATCTCTTTGGCGCGGCGGATGGCGGAGATGGTGGAGTGTTTGGTATTGGAGATGATCACAGGAGCATTATTTTCGTGACAGGCTTTGACCGAAGAAGCGATCAATTTTTTCTCTTCATCGGTGTCCATCTTATAATACTCTCCGGCGATACCGAAAAGGGTCAGCACCTGCGCGCCGAGAGCGATCAGACTGGCACAGCATTTTTCATAGCCGGCATAATCCACCGAGCCGTCACTGTGATAAACTGCCGGTGCGATCGGACAGATTCCTTTGATTTCCATAGGTGTAAAATTTCCCTGTATGGTCAAAATCAGTTTTTGAGTTCGACGATCATTTCAACTTCGACAGCGATATTGCCGGGCAGAGAGGACATACCGACCGCAGAACGGGCGTGGCTGCCGATCTCCTGACCGAATGCTTCAATAAGCAGATCAGATACCCCGTTGATGACCGCCGGATGCTTGGTGAAGTCGGGAGCGGCATTGACCATACCGAGAACTTTGACGAAATTGGCAACTTTATCCAGATCGCCGCACGCCATACGGATGGATTCAAGGCAATGGATACAGGCTTCGCGGGCGGCTTCGTAGCCCTCTTCAACGCTCAAAGTATCTCCGACTTTGCCCAGAGTTTTTTTGGAGCCGTGACCGGAAACGAAAAGCAGATTACCGGTACGTTTGGAGCGTTCGATCGGATGGTCGCAGGGGGGAAGCACCTGAAGTTCAATGCCGAGAGACTGGAGTTTTTTTTCTACGTTCATAATAAAAGTCCTTTATATTTTTAAAGTTGTTTATCTATTTCTTTGAAGCGGGCGATGATCTGTTCCATTTCTCCGTCCGCCAGACACATTGGATTGATGTATACTCCGTTACGGTTTTCCGAGTAGCAGATGATGCCAGGTTCGCCGCTGCGGAGCATTTCCCGGAGCCGGGCGGGAGTGACAGAAGAGCTTTCCAAAGCGACAAACGCCCGCGGGAGCGGCTGACCTGCCTGATTGGGCCAGGTGCGTTCAGCGGAAAAGTGTTTGCACTCAGCCAAACCGGAAACAAGCTTCTGCACCTCGTTTTCACACCATTGCAAGCGGGCATCTTCATCGGCATTGACATATTGGCGGATGGCGGAATAAAGGGCAACCATCTCCTCTCTGCCGATTTTCATTATTCTGCCGCAGCCGTAGCGCGGGAAGCTCAAATTGGTGGCAATATCCATAAGCTCGGATTTTCCCAGAAGCAGACCGCTTGCCTGCGGGCCGCAAAGATCTTTTCCTCCGGAGAAACACGCCATATCAGCGCCCATATCGCGGGTGAAGCGCCACAAGTTGTGCTTGGGCGGCAGCTGGGCGGCGCCGTCAGCAAGCACCGGGATATTGCAGCTGTGGGATATGGCAATGAAGTCTGCCAGATTCATACAGCCTTCGCCGTAGTAACCATCGGGAGTGCGGGGCGCGAAATAGCACATAACCGTATTGCTGTTGATAGCATCTTTGACCACGCTGTGAGCCAGTTCCGATTGCATATTGGGATATCCGACAAAGCGGATCTTTACTCCGAGCTGTTCCATAGCGTGATCGTAAGGAATATGCTGTCCCCAGAGCGCGACGACTTCACAGCGGGAGATCTCTTCGGCAGTAAGATTGTTGAAATTTTTTCCGTAATGCCGGGCAACGCAGGCGGCGGTCGCCAGATAGATGGCGCAGCTGCAGGAGTTGCAGAGCAAAGCTCCTTCGTTATTGGTCAATTCGGCGACCTTGCGATTGAGAATATTCTGGAGTTTTTCCACTTCCACAAAACTGCGCGCGGCATCGCACATATCACGCAAAGTCTCTCCGGACATCCGGGAACCTCCGACCACCGTGTAAGTGCCGACGGCATTGATCAGTTTCGAAAGTCCAAGTTCATCATATATACTCACGGTTTTTCCCCTGATTTTTTTGGTTACAGCTTGACTTGTCCAATAATTTAATATATATTGATATCCGGCATATAAATATGGAAAAAAAGAGGTTTTTTATGTCAATATCGCAACCTCCCGGATGGATAAAAGATTTGCTGGAATTTCACGGAAAACGGCCGGAGTCGCTGGTTTCCGGCGGAATGGAATCTTTGTGTCCGCTGATCCCGGAGAATGTGATAGTCCGGGTGGACTCCAACAGTCCGGTCATCCCCAAAGAGACCTATGTACATCACCGGATGATACTCAAGACCATTCTTACCGGAGAATTGAATACCATCATCGACGGCTTGAGTTTTCCGATGAAACCGGGCGACAGCGTGCTGTTTTTTCCGTTTCAGTTCCACTCTTCAATAGATGCCGAAAATCAGCCCAAACACTCCTTTGCGGCGATATCATTTACTATGCCAGACAACAATTTTCTGCCGCTTTTGCCGCTGAAAAACCGTCTGCTCAAACTGCCGGAAGCGGATCTGGCGGCGCTGAAAGATATTGTCGGCTCATTTTACGGGAGCAATGATGTATCCCATTCGCAGGCGCTTTTGAAGCTGTCGGGGATATTGCTCAACCAGCTGGAAAAGTATGCAGCTTCTGACAATGCCTCCCCCCGCGGAGCAAACAGCAATATCCATCAGGACATTTACGATTTTATCCGCGAAAACTTCAATAAAAAACTTTCGCTCAAGTCGCTGGCGGCGCATTTCGGATGTTCTCCGGAAAGCATCCGGAAAATTTTCAAGCGCTACTCCCCCGGCCTCACTCCCGGAAAACTGATCGTCAAACTGCAGATGCGGGAGGCTGTCGAACTTCTGGAAAATACCGATAATCCGATCGGTGATATCGCAGAAAAATGCGGTTTTTCGGATTTGTTCACATTCAGCAAAAAGTTCCGGAAATTCACCGGGAAGTCCCCCCGCGAATACCGAACCTCCCGCCGCCGCGCAAAAGCGGATACTCAGATCAATACATAAAGCGGTCGGGGCAGAGAAATTCTGCCGCACAAATCAAAGATCGCTCCGGAATTTTCATCGCACTTGAAAAATACCGCTTCTCCGGAAAATTCATTGGCAACGATCATAATATCGTCAAGGATGTTGAAATCCCGCGGGCTTGAGCCGCCGGAAGAGTAGAATCTCTGAATCGCAAGTTTGCCCCCATGGTCGACCGAATAGACCGCTATCGTATCGTGTCCGCGGTTGCCGGCATACAGAAATTTGCCGTTGGAAGAAAATTTCAACGTGGAAGCGCTGCTGTTTCCGCCCTCCTCCGACAGCGTGGAAACTGTGTCGATAAACTCCAAATTCCCGTCAAAACAACGGAAACGCATTATCAGATTGCCAAGCTCGCAGAGCAGATAAGCAAATCTTCCATCGCGGTCAAAAATCAAATGGCGCGGCCCTGCCCCCGGCTGTACAGCATACTCTTTTTCCGCAACGGAAGAGATTCCTTTTTCCGCATCAAAGGGATAAAGCAGAAGTTTATCCGTCCCCAGATCGGCGACACAAAGATAACGGTTGTCCGGAGTAAAAGTACAGCAATGCGGATGCGGGGAAGTTTGCTCAGGGTGTATACTGCTGCCGACGTGGCTGATGCTCTGGTTCAAAACATCAAGCGAACCATCTTCATTAATGGTAAATTCGCTGATATTCCCCGAAGCATAGTTTGCGGAATAGAGGTATTTTCCATCGGCGGAACACTGCAGAAAACAGACTGATCTGCCATTTGCCGGAATACTGTTTTTCAACTCAAGCGCACCATTTTCATCAACTCCGTATGCCGACACAAATCCTACTCCCGCGTGCTGACTGGAAGCATAAATGGTCTTTTTATCCGGACTCCAGCACAAAAAAAGATTGCGTTCAAGGGGGTAAAACTTCCTGACTTGCACACAGTTATCCAGCCATACGCAATGGAATATTCCGCCGTTAAGGTCTTCAGTCATTCCGGAGATGTAAAAATCTTTCTTGCGTGCTGCGACATTGTTTCCCATCAGTTTTCCTCTGCGTTGCTTATCGTTTCACCGTGTAATATACAGCGGGCAGAGAAAAAAATCAAACCGCATCTTGCAAAATCAAAAGACAAGTGTTATAGTATAACAGGATTTAGAAACTTGTAAATCAAGGTGATATAAAATGAAGCTCAAAAGCAAAACCTTTTTCAGCCAAACTGCGCCGCCGGTTTTACTGGGCGGATTTGTGTCGATTTTCACACCGTTTATCCTTGTACTGTTTTCTTTTGAACCCGATTTTCCCGGGTGGACAGCCTTTTTGCTAAACAGTAAAAATTATCCCGTATTTCTGCCGCTGGCGGCGGGAATCGCGCTTTTTATACTGATGTTCAGCAGAATACGGATCGAGAGCGATCACGCAAAAATTTATTCCTGCACCTTTTTCCCCTCGAAAATCAACTATGCCGAGGTGATAAATCTTTCCGAACGCTGCAGCAATCCGAAGTTCCCGACGGTTCCCACTTCGCTCATTTTCCAACTGCGTTCCGGCAAGTACAAGATCTGGGGTATCAACCTTTTTGCCGCCGACAAAATAATGACGGTCAAAGCGGAACTGGAACGCCGCATAAACACCGCCGACCGCACACCGGAGATCCCG
>JAZOMB010000072.1:0-57373 GCA_045653515.1 Victivallaceae bacterium
CCTGCGGTTTTCAAAAAAATGTTTGATGCCTGGCGCCAGCATCAGGTCGTGAAGATTGTCTACAATAAGCCAAACTGTGAACCGGCTGAACATAAATTTGAACCGCATATCATCGCTTTTCATAAGGGGGTGTGGTATGCCAAAGGGTATGAAAGTCAGACCAGAGATGTTCGTGTTTACGCGATGCAGCGCATTGCCGGCTGTGAATTTGGCGGCGACATCTTTGAAACCGACAAGAAACTGCTGGAACACACCAAGCGCAACGGATTGTTTGAATATCCGAAGATCGAAGGCATCCGTTTGTGGTGCGACCAGTCGATCGCTTTTTATCTGTACGAACATCAGAAAGTGAAGAAATTCAAAATCGAGCGGCAGGATGACGGATCTCTTATCATCACCTTGCGACCCGCGTTTGAACACGATGTGATCCGCTGGGTTCTGGGGGAAGCAGGAAAAATCGAAGTCCTTTATCCGGAAGAATTGCGCCGCAAAGTTGCCGCCGTCGGCAAAAAGATCTGGGAAAAAAATTCCTGAAAAAGGATGGATTTGAAATGAAAAAAATTCTTTATGTCAATGCCTGCGTGAAACGCGGGGCGGAATCCCGAACCGGAAAACTGGCACAGGCGTATCTGGATAAATGCCTTGAAACGGATGATTGCCAAGTGACAGAAGTTGTGCTGGAAGATATTGTAATGGCGCCGCTATCCGGACGTGGTTTGGCGGCACGGGAAAAAACGATAGCAAGCGGCGATTTTTCCGGAAGTGAATTTGCTCTTGCCCGCACCTTTGCCGCGGCTGATGAAGTGGTTATCGCGGCTCCGTACTGGGATATGAGTTTCCCGGCGTCACTCAAACTGTATATTGAACAGCTCTGCGTAAACAAATTGACCTTCTTCTACAGTGAAAAAGGTATGCCCTGCGGATTGACCAATATCAAAAAGGCGGTATATTTCACCACCGCCGGTGGGTTTATCGGCAGTAACAATTTTGGTTTTGACTATATCAAAGGTGTGTTTTCAACGCTTTTCGGAATATCTGACATCGCTTTTTTCAGCGCCGAAGGATTGGATATTTTCGGCAATGATCCCGAAAAAATCCTTGCATCTGCCATTGATAAGATGCTTCAGAGTGTTTCGCCCTGAGGTTCGCTGATATTGTACTCTTTCATAAAGCGTTTCTTTTATTCCGCGGTCGGGGTGTATTCCAATACGGCGATGGCGATATCGGTATGCCAGTACAACAAAAAGCAGCAGCCATTTATGAAAAAGTGCCTTCATATTATCCTCCGCAGCACAAAAATGATCTTTCCGGCGCTGTTCAAACAGACTCCGATCCCGAACACCGCCGGTACAATATACCACCGTTTCCTGTTAATACAAGCGCAGCTCCGCCGGAATACGTTTTTTATTCCATTATGCACTGTGAAATTTGTAAATTATGGAAAACGGAATGTATCACTCCGGAAAGTAAATCAAGCTTGCATCATTTGATACGGAGTACCTTTCCTGCACGGTAGGTTTTTGCTTTGGAGTTGGGGGAGTATGCAAGTTTTCCATTGACATAGACCGCTTTGATCCCGGTCGGAACACGGTTGGCTGCCGCGAAATTTGCCTTACTGTTGTATGCTTTCAAATCGAGCAGAACCATATCCGCAAAATATCCGGGCGCGATCACGCCGCGGCCCCGGATGTTGAATTTTTCCGCAGGCAGACTCGTCATTCTGCGGATGACTTCAGCGTAAGAACAACTTTCGGATGCCATACGGAAGAAAAGCGGAAATGAACCGAACGCACGGGGATGACCATTTTTATTGTTACGGGCAAAAATGGAACTGTCACTGCCGCAGACCACATACGGTTTGGCAAGAATACGTTTCAAGTTATCCTCGTTCATACTTCCGAATGCGGCAGATGGAGTCCTTCCGGAAGCAAGCAGCCGCACGACCGCTTCCTGCGGTGAAATGCCGCCCATCATCTGTCCGATTTCGACCATGTTTTTTGCGTAGTACGGACGGTGTTTCTTGATCGGAGAGTTGACCAGAAGCACCCGGTCCATATCCTTGCGGCCTCTGGCGTGAAGTGCTTCAACCAATTCGGCTCGACAGGCGGTATCGGTCTTCAATCTGCCGCAAAGTTTAGCGAGCGGTATTTTGTCAAAAGGCGGCGGCACGATAGTGCCGAGATTGGTGCTGCTGTAAACAAAAGGATAGCGGTCAGCCATCACATTCATACCGGATTTTTGAGCCTCATCGATCATCTCGAACATTTTGTCCAGTTTTCCCCAGTTACGGTCAAAACAGGTTTTGATATGGCTGACCTGCAGATTGTTGTCACCTGCGCGGGCGATCTCAATGGCTTCGGCAAGGGCTTCAACAACGGTATCGCTTTCGCTGCGAATGTGAGTGACATAAGGCTTGCCGGTTCCTTTGAGGAGAGTGGCAAGCTCTTTGACTTCATCGGTTTCGGCGTATTTCCCCGGAAGATAGTAGAGTCCGGAAGAAAATCCGGCGGCACCGTTGGCAAGAGCATCCGCCAGCAGCTCTTTCATTCGGCGCATCTCTTTGGGGGTAGGGGGGCGGTTTTCATAGCCCATAACGTGGACGCGCAAAGAGTTGTGTCCGCAAAGATGAGCAACGTTTACTGCGGGTCTTGCCTTTTCGATCGTATCCAGATACGCCTTGAAGTTGCCGTAAGTCTTTTTCAGGGCATCTTTGGCATTTTTGACTCCGGCAAGGTAGTGAGAGGTTCCGCAGTTGCCGGAAATATCAGTCGTCACGCCCTGCATAAGTTTTGAGTCCGCTTTAGGAATACGGTAAACCGCCGAGTCGGAATGGGTGTGTACATCAATAAATCCGGGAACCAATGCTCTGCCGCGGCCATTTATTACTGCGGCTCCGTCGCACTTCAACGTCCCAGAGGGAGCGACCTGAACGATTTTATCATCTTTGACAGCGACATCCGCCATAAATGGAGCTTTCCCTGTGCCGTCATAAAGTTCCACGTTGGTGAAAAGCAAGTCGGCTGAAATATTTTCTGAATCCGGGGACAGCAATGAACAACCGGTACAAAGTTTTGAAAAAGGCATCAACGCCGCGATAGTTAAAGCATTTTTGATAAAATCCCGCCGATCCATATTAAATCCTCTTAAACGTTTTTATTGAACAAACTTAAAATTTATTTTTAATGTAGCGCATATGCGTAAAAATTCAAGCACCGCACGGAAATATTTCTGCAAGTACCGCGACTGAATTGAACACCATATTGCCATATTCGTGGAAGGAGCAGATGGAACTTTTCTGCTTGGCGTAAAAACAGAAACTCCGGTAAGGGTTTGTGAAAAAACTTCTTTACCGGAGTTTTCTGTATGTGCACGGCAAGGCAACAGGGGATGCCCTGCATTTTATTTTGCCGACATCATATTTTCGATATCCTTTTCAGGCGTGGTGATTCCTTTTATACCGAAAGTTTCTACTAGAATGGCGGCGACATTTGGAGAAAGAAATGCCGGAAGTGTCGGCCCCAATCGGATATTTTTGAATCCGAGGTGCAGCAGAGCCAGCAGTACAGCAACAGCTTTCTGCTCATACCACGCTATATCAAATGAGAGCGGCAGAGCGTTGACATCATCAAGTGCAAAGGCTTCTTTCAATTTTAAAGCAATCACAGCCAGACTGTAACAATCGTTGCATTGTCCTGCATCCAGCACCCGCGGAATTCCACCGATGTCGCCCAACTGCAATTTGTTGTAACGGTATTTTGCACATCCGGCAGTCAGAATAACGGTATCTGCCGGAAGCTGTTTTGCAGTTTCCGTAAAATACTGACGGGCAGTTTGTCTGCCATCACAGCCAGCCATAACGATAAAGCGTTTGAGGGCGCCAGATTTGACCGCTTCAATGATTTTATCGGCAAGACTCAACACTTGAGCGTGGGCAAAACCGCCGGTGATTTCGCCGGTTTCCAATTGTTCCGGCGGCGGACATTTCTTTGCGAGTTCAATGATTTCAGAAAAATCTTTCGCCTTGCCGTCAACTCTGTCCGCAATATGCTTTACTCCCGGATAGCCTGCCATTCCGGTGGTAAAAATCCGGTTAACATAACTCTCCTGCACCGGGGTTATACAGTTGGTGGTCATCAGGATCGGACCGTTGAAGGATGCAAATTCTTTATTCTGCAAATACCATGCGTTGCCGTAATTACCGTATAAGTGCGGATATTTTTTCAATTCCGGATAATAGTGCGCCGGGAGCATTTCGCAGTGCGTATAAATGTCGATTCCTGCATCTTTGCTCTGTTCCAAAAGCTCTTTCAAATCACGCAAGTCGTGCCCGGAAATGAGGATGCCCGGACGGCTTCCGACACCGATTTTTACCTTGCTGATTTCCGGATTTCCGTATGTCGCGGTATTAGCTTTATCCAGCAGTGCCATCGTCCTGACGGCGATGCCGCCGCATTCCAGAATGGCGGAAATAAGCGTATCTGCAGCAACATCTTCAGTGGTCATTTTGAGCGCCTTAAAGATGAACTGGTAAATTTCATCATCTTCAAATCCCAATACCGCCGTATGATCGGCATACGCTGCGATACCCTTGACACCATAGGTCAAAAGTTCACGCAAAGAGCGGATATCTTCATTTTCACAGGCAAGCACACCACAGGAAACTTTTTTATCGGTAACGCCTGAAACTTTACGTACTTTCTCTATTTGGGCTCGCAGACGCTCATCATCAAAGTTGGCGTTGGTAATGGTCATAAAAAGAGATTGAATCATCAGCAGACCGTTTTCGCGATTGGATTCAACGGTGCAAGCCATTACTTTGAGCTGCTGTAAAAGTTCATCCATCAAATTGGAGGTTTGAGCTTTTTTGCCGCAGACACCTTGCAAGGTACAGCCTTTGTTGCCGCAGGTTTCCTGACATTGAAAACAAAACATTTTATTCATTTGTTTTATCTCCTTTCACTTTTTAAGTATGGTTTGCAGAGACTCCAACAGCTCTCTGCCTTTTACTTTTATATCAAAAGCATAATTGCTTATGCCCCACTGTTTCACCAGCAGTCTTACCGGACCGATGATGATCCTGAATAGAGCATCTACCGGAATATTTTGACAAATATCTCCATTGTTTTGTGCGATGATAAGATGCTTAAAAAGTAGCTCCCGGTGTTTATGCATCATAGAAAAAAGCATCTCTTCCACCTCGCGTTCTCCGGCAAATAATTCTTCAGCAAAAATCACCTTTGCCAGTACCGGAGCTGCGGAGACCTGGGAAATTCTCTGTTCAACAAAATTCCAGACAAACTCTATACCTTCATTTTTCAATATAATATTATCATCAAATTTCTCAATGATGCCTTTTACGATTTCCGTTTTGTTTTTGAAATGGCGGTAGACTGCCGGTTCAGAAACACCGATCGACTCAGCGATACGCTTCATTGTTAAATTTTTCACTCCTCCGTCCGCAAGCAGATTCAGAGCAATATCAAGAATTTCATCCTGCCGTTTTGTCCGTTTCATAAAATACCTCCAGCTCTGTCTTGTTAGTTATCGATAACTAACATATCATAAAAAAATAAAAAATCAAGTCGCAGGTGAAAAAAAATCAGAAAAAAAGCCAAAAAATCAAGAACTTACCTTTGGCAAATTAAAATACGGAGCAGAAATTGAGTAAAATAAACTCCGTAAAGACTTGTGAAAACACTTCCTTGCCGGAGTTTTTTTAGAGTTAAATGCGATTAAACATTATTCCTCATCTTCTTCATCTTCCCAATCCTCAACCCCCAATTATGATCAACTGACATTTTGAATTTTGGCTATCTTATTTTTCCTCATACAGCTGCTTGAAAATAAATTCCACAGTATGTTCTGATGCCGCGCGGCACACCTTTTGGATACTCCGTTTACGATATTCAACCGGATCATACTGGTAGCATCCTACACAGCCAAGTTCTTCGGTGTAGATTTCATTTCCCTCATAAAAATCATACGGATTACCGGCAATGTTTTTTGCACTCCAACGCCTATTGGTTCTTTTGCACTCTTTGCAGATTTGGCGTTTTACATCATTGGCAGCTTTACATAACGGTTGAAAATCATCCAAACACTGGGTTGAAGGATTGGAAACACGCATATCATTTTTTCTGCCGTCCTTGTGATCCACTTCTATTGATGTATTTTCACTGAATCCTTTTACTCCCAGCATAACACATTTGCGTTTTCTTATTTCTGCAACAATATGTGGGTTGATTCGCTGTGAAAATATATTCTGTTTATTTAATCCATTCAATCGTATCCTGTCGACCCGGTTGCCGGACGTCTGCGTCTTATCGACCTCAATAATGTATTTTTTTGCCAACGTACTGCCTTTACGCCCCCAACTTAAACCATTTCCAAGTTTTAGACCTTCATATCTTCCTGAAAACTCACTGATATTCACCCAACGGCTTACCCCATTTTCATCAGGTTGAGCAAGTTCAAGAAACAATTCTGATTGAGATTGATTATTCTTTGACATATTAATTCAACTCCTCTGCTGAACAACGGATAGCCAAGCCGATAGCCTTACCCAAAAATGGTGGAACAGCATTACCAATTTGTATCAGTTGTTTATTTTTTTTCCCCATAAATATAAAATCATCCGGAAAGGATTGCAATCTTGCCATTTCCCTTGCAGTAAGCACGCGTGGCAGCCGCGGATGAATATTAACTCCGCCATGATTCTCTTTTATTGTACAGGAGGGAGCATTCCAAGGACATTTTTTCCATGCATCGGAATAACCTTTGTACAAACTCTCACCCTCCTTAAGATTTTTCATACGCTCAATCATATCCGGACGATGACGAGTTGGAAGATGATTAAAATTCTCATCTTCCGGATGATTCATAAGATCAGCTATTGCCTCCCCGGTCGTAATGTATTTGTCTGCAGCAAGGATCGGTTGTGGGTGAAAGTTTTTTCTGTTTACACGATTGCCGATAAATATTACCCTCTCTCTTGTTTGTGGAGTATAATAATCTGCAGCGCAGAGAGTTGTCACGTTAATGTTGTAACCAATTGCCTTAAAATCTTCAATAATCTTCTGTTCAACAGCCCCCGCAAGCATACTGCGCAGACCTTTAACATTCTCGCACAGCACAAAATCCGGCTGAAGCTTATTTACAATTTCTATAAGCTCAAGATATAAGGAGTTTCTCGGATCATCAACAATACGATTTCCAGCCATACTGAATCCCTGGCACGGAAATCCTCCGGCAACGATGCTTAATTTTCTGCCGTTTAAACGTTCTTTGACTGTTTCGTAAAATTTCTGTTTAATTTCTGTGGATTTGATATCACCATTAATGAATGGATGATTGAAGTTTCTGGCATAAGTCAATCCGGCTTCATCAAACCAATCCAACCCGCATATACCAGTCAAGCCTGCCATTTCCAAGCCCTTGCTCAATCCTCCTGCACCGCAAAATAAATCCACATAAGTCATTGCGGATTTTCCTGGTTTTTCCCAATATTTACTTATATCAACCCAGTTCACATTATCCGCAATTTTGCGCATCTTCTGACTTACGTTTTTTTTCTTCTTAACCGGTAAAATCGGCTCGCCAAAAAGATCATATTCTAAACAGCTATCTTCGCTATGCCCGAAAAAATTATTGAGTGCAGTTTGAGCAATGGAATAACTTGAACCGTTTTTTACCGCAGAAAGTTCGCCACCGGCAATCAAACGCCGTATTGCTTTCTGACTCAAATCAAGTTTATCTGCAATTTCTGCGATTGAATAAAATTTTTCTTGCATTACAATAAGTCTCCGTAGTTTCTGACAAATAACGGCGTAATATATCACTCGTAAAATGTCTTTTCAAATCAGGAAAAAGATTTTCTTGATTTTTTCCCGGGGAAAGACTTGTAAAAAACAGTTTCACTATTTGATTTGTAAATCAACCGTAATCATATCAAGATAAAGGTTTTCATTGATGAATGCTATGTTTTACTGCCGCTGCCAAAAACGTATATCATTCCTTCGTCAGCATCTATTTGTATTCTATTTCCCAACCCCCTCAGTTATGTCTTGATAATTTTCAGCAACTGTTAATTTGTCAAAAATAATTCCATTTCACAAGCGGAATGCAATGAAGCGTCTTCACAAGCAGGACTTCTGGAGTTTGGTGAAGATGTGAAGAAAACCTCCGGTTTTGAGTGAAGAGCTTTTGCGATTGCCGCCGTGCGGCAAGATGCAAAAAGCGTGAAGAGAAGTCTTGCGACTTCGTTCCACCAAAAATAAAAGCCGCCCTTTTGGCGGCTTGAATTTTTGGTGGAGTTTGCGCCACTTAAACATAACTTGCATTGTGGCGATTGATATCGGCGGGAAGTATCGGGAGGCGTAAAAAAAACGGCCCCGGATAACCGGAGCCGTCAACCGAAAAAGAACCACCATGTTCTCTTTAAGGATTAGTTTCTTTTTTCTCTGCTGCTTCAGCTTTCAAACGCTCAAATTCCTTGAATGCACGTTCCGCATCGGCATCGCTGCCGGCGGTGAAATCGTATTCCACAATTTTTTCTTTCGTTCCAAATGCCGATGTCGTTTCGGTAGATCGGAAGTGTCCCGTGTTCGGAACTTTCTGATCGGCGGGGATTCCGACCCGGCGGGATTTATATGTAATTCGTCCGAAGATGAATTCACCCGACGGCGTGCCGGTTTCAGGATTGGCCGTTTCAATCTTCCCGATGGAAAGAAAACCGTCTGCATCAACATTTTTTCCGGATGTACTCCGGAAGATCTCTTTATTGCCGGCGCATCCAGTCAGAAGCAGCACAAATGCAAGCACAAACAGCGTAACAATGTTTTTCATTTTTTCTCATCCTTCATTTTATAAATACACTGCGTCCGCAGTTTTGCGCATTCCTCTGAACACACCCGGCGGCGCAACTCTTTTTTTATCGTTTTCAAATCGCTTTTATACATTTTCCGTAAAACAGTAATCTCGGATTCCAGTTTGCCGGCAATCTTCTTTTGCCCTTTGCGGATCAGCTTCATATACAGCATGACGTTTTCCAGCGTTTCCCGCTGACTGTTTTTTACGATCCGATAAATAAGCAGTATTGCTGATACTCCAATAGCAGCGACAGCAATGTAATTCTGAATGGCCGTCAGATGTTCACCCATTTCGTTCTTCCTCCGGATGTAATTCAAACGGCTCCGACCAGTTGGTTATTCCGACAATGCGTTCGCGAAAAAACAGATCTTCCTGCGTGCGATCAGCGTGCCAGTTTTTTCCGTCGGTGCTGAATTGAAATTCGGTAATTTTACTTTTCATTTTGTTTCGTCTCTTTATTTTGCCCTGAATTGTCAAACTCCCATATCTTCCGTGCAAGCATTTCCCAGTCTGGACAGATCCCTTCATATCGATAATCCCGTTCTGCCTGCAGCAGAAGTTCAAACAGCTCCGGGAAATCTTCACTTTCATCAACGGCACATCCTAAATTACCAATGATTTTCAACTGTACCAATGGAATATTCACTTTAGCTTCGCCGTCATTCGTTCCGGATTTAGCTGCAGTCAGCAATTCTTCGTAATAGGCAAGTGCCCGACCGATATGTTTTTTTATGCAGATCGTGCAGCTGTCTAATTTTACAATACGATTCCGCTTCAGATAATCAACGATTTCAGAGTGAAATCGCTGCATCTGCCTTTCATTCCTCCAGTGCGATTGACACACTGGACATTCGTTATTCACCATGAACAAGTATCCCTTATTGTTGGCCATGCCACCGATGGATTATTGCTGAATTCGTAAATTTTACATTCCGAATCGATGTATTCTGGCTGTAGAGATTCAAAACCGCCAGCTATTCTTGCATAATTGTAAAAGAATCGGCAAACTCCCCAAATATCACTGCTTGAATTGCCTGGTGTATTGTATGCCAAATTGATGGAGTGATTACTGGATAAACCAGCAATGCTGTATTCACTACTATATGTGCTGACTGCAAAAAAATAAATTCCAGCTCCGCTGTAATATTCGCGGCCATACGTTGTTGAAACTGCTTTGATTTTTGCATCACAAACTGCTGTTGAGTTTATTAAAGGCGTTGAAGATCCCAAATAATAGCCGTGTATTTCAAGTTCTGAATCAATCAAATTGCAATCAATAATAACATTTGCCCTGCAGTCGGTCACTTCCGCATTGTAAAAAAGTCTTGCTTCAATGTCTTGTTTGATGTCTCCTGTGATGTGAAGATATGCGGTGCAGTTAATACATTTTTGGCGGCTTGTGCTTACTCGGAACACTTGACAAGATGAATCGGTGTAGACTGTCGCGGCGCAATTTATTGCCGTCTTTGCACCGCATGCTCCGTATCCATACCATGTCGAACTGGTCAAATTGGAGGTTGAATTTATTCGGCAGTCAATCCACAATTCCCCATACGTTTCCAACGCTTCAGCAGTAAAATTTGAATTGAGCGCATAGTTGATTTTTACACACGTTTTATCTGGATATGTGGCGGAAATCAAAAAGTCAAAACTGCAATCTTTGGAAAAATCATAATCCAAACTTTTGGCGTTATGATTATAATTATCTTTAAGTGATAAAGAGCTATTCACGCAGAACGCGCCAGAAAGCAAAGATACCTTACTTTGTGAAAGATTGACGCTTGAATTAAAAAAAGACCAGTTTGATAAAGTAATTGATTTATCGTTGCTTTCGGTTGTGTCGATATGGCAACCATTTGCATATATTTTGCATCCAGAACTGTCGACGCTCTCCTGGTGATCTATTTTAATATTGGCACCGACCATATAAATACTGGCGGTTTTATTGTCCCCGATTATTTTAAAAGTCGAATTAGAATCAAGTGTGATCGTCGAATCTTTATCGTCCGGCCAGGGACACAGAATAGCGGAAAAGCCATACATCGATCCCAATTTGCCACGGCAAAATATGCGCAACATCGTATCTGGACAACTTTGCTGCAGAGCATTGTCCAAACAATAAAAAAATGATCCTACTGTTTGGCTCAAATCTTTCCCGGTAAATGGAAAATCTTTCGTCCCAATCCCGGCGCGCAATGTGATCGGCGATGAATTCTGCAATTCCAGATCACCGTCATAATAAAAATCGATAGTCCGTATTTTTTTTGTTGCCGGGGCATATACTGAATCTATATTTTCCGTCGTTATTTCATCCTGGCTTTTTTCAAAGATTGTCAGTTCTTGCTCACCGAAGGTGAAAAAAAGATTACTGATTCCCTGACCGGCACCATTATACAGTAATTCGGGGATTGTATCACTCAACATTGCACAAACGCCCCCAATTTATCCGAATAACGCCGTTGCTGGATGTTCCGATATGATCTTGCTGAATACTGAATGAACCGTTTTCATAAATACATCGGCCGACAAGATAATAGCTGTTAAACGATGAATTTGACGGCAATTTTTTACCAGTCTCATATTTTACCGATGCCGCTTCTGAACTTGTCGCAGCGGAAAATTTAACATAAATATACATCGTTTCAGCTGCCAGCACGAACTGCTGCGGCGGAAGATCAAAGCAAACGCCATTTACTTCAACGCGCGACGTATCGCTGTTGCCCGTCGCAGAATCGAACGTTGCTCCGTCTGCCACATATACCGATTGAGTTTTTACGCCCTGGGTATCTGTTGCGGCATAAAGTATCAATTTGTGTTGGCCGTTGTATTCTGCGGTGCCAGATCCGGCACCGCCGCCCAGCAAGATCATCCCGGTACCAGATGCGGCATCAAGACACAAAATTTGCGCTCCGGAGTTTCCGGCAACAAAACTTCTGCCATCGGACGCCGGTTCTGCCGAAGATCCGGATCCGGTTATTGTGACCAATACCGCCCCGGAAACAATACATTCACCAAATCCGTCGGGCTGCAAAGTCGTTGCCAGCACGCCCCAGGAAACTGACGCACTGTATTTTTTTACAGGAATCGAATCAGCAATTATAACATCATTGTCAAACGAAACAGCTTGCCCCGCAATCAGAATTTCGGCGGTGTTATTATATACTTTCAGCTTTGATGTGGTGATTCTATGCGCATCACCGGCGGAAATGCCGGACTGCTTGTTTAGCATTGCGCGGATCGCGTTTTCCACCGCTGCTGACGGTGCAAATTTTTGCCCAGGTTGAACCGGTTGAAAAAAAGCCATATATTATACTCCTCGCGTCAACAACTGGGATCAATGTCAAGCAACGCAAAATTTGCATATTCGACGACTTGTTCCAGATAAGCATTGGATATTACCGTTTCCATCTTCCCTGTTTCCCGATTAACTTTTGTATCGCTTATACTCCAAATGTATTCAAATCCTTTTTTGTCAATTTTGGTATCGCCGATCTCCACTTCAGTTTCATTCATCCGGATCGAAAAATTAAATGTCACGGGAATATATGATTCATTGTCCATATCGATTGAATGTGTATATGTGCAGCCCAGAAACATCACTTCCCCGCGCTCCCAACCTTTGAATATGTTGGCATTTACTTTGCCGACCAGTCTGGCCAGCTGGCGACGATACGTTCTTTGTTTCAGCCTGGATCGTTTAATTTGCACAATATAACTCTCGCGGATGTCTGCAGTCGGCAAATCCAGCCCGCGAACATCCATATCAGCACCGCTTTTGCCGTTCCAGTTGATCATTCCGTGTGCATCAAGATCACCAATAATTCGCGTTTGCTTTATACTTTTTTCGATGTGCTGCGTCCCGCCGCCGCAGTCAAACGATACGCTTTCGGCCTCTCCGTACTTGCTGTTTTTTACCGATGACGAAGATCCGGCAGAAGAACTCTTTTCGTACACTGCTTTAACTCGATAGAAACGGTCGCTTTCACGGGCTTCAATTTCAACATAAGAAAACGGCAAGCCGTTTTTAGATGCGGGGGCCGTGTTTTTTACTGCTGTTAAAGCCTCTACTTCTCCATCTTCAAGGGAAACAACACCGTCTACGTTATACGGGATTTCCAGATGGTCGATTGTGCCGTTTTTATTTATGCGCACGACTTGCTGTTCGTGTGAAATCGTTACTGTTGGCATATATCAGTCTCCATATACAAGATTGTTGCTGTTGCTGGTTGTTTTCTCTATCAATTCATCCAGTTTCCGGTGCGTTTTTGCGGTCAACTGGTTAGCTTGTTCCGCCGCTGCTGCCGTGCGATCCGCCGCGGAACCGCTTCCGCCAAGCAGCGTTTTAAGGTGCGCTGCACTCCAGGATCCGGTCACAGAACTGCGTTTTATACTTTCGCCGCTTTGCCGTAATTGTTCACGATAGCGATCGCCCATTTCTGTCGCTTGTTTAAATCGGTCATAAGCGGCCGCAACTCCCGCTTTTTCCTCATCGGTGTAACGGACGACACCATCTGCATCCGGTCGCCGGGCATCCGCAAGCAGTTTTGCGTGTTCCGCCGCTGCTGAAGATGCTGCTTTCTGATAAATGGCGATTAACTGGCGCAATTTTTTCATGCCGCCGGCACGATCTTCGCGCAGAAGCATATCCAGTGTTGAATCAAGCTCCGTTTGGTTGCGTTTTTGTGCGCGTGATTTTTTGTAATCTTTTACGGAATTTTCATCAGCAGCAATCGCCGATAATGCATCAGAATTATACTTCTCCTGCACTGCGCGCTTTCGGGCATTTGCCGCCGCATCTGCTCCGGACAATTTCGCTTCAAGATTCGCGATGTCCGCCGACAATGCTTCAATTTCTGCCGCCGGTGCGTTTTTACCCTGTAGTGTTTTCAGTTTTTGTTTCTGGTAAAGCAGCATCGTTTGAAGCAATTCTTTATATGCGGCATTTGCCTTTTCAATTTCAGATATTTCTCTGGCGAATGGTGATTCTGTTTTCCCTGAAAAATCTTTTTCCATTTTGAAAACTGCATCTTTAGCATCCAGATAAGCCTGATAAGTTACGCTGCCTGTGCCGCCGGAACCTCCCGGAACGCTTCCGGATCCGGTCGGACGTTTGCCCGCCAATGCCGCCGCGCGGCGTTCCTGAAGTTTCCGGATTGCCCGCTTCTGGGCGTCGATATAGGTGCGATTTTGCCGAACCGCTTTTTCTGCATTCGACAATCCACCCCATGACCAGTAATTTTTGCCAAGATTGCCGATGTCGCTCCAGGACACCGATTGCCAATCTTTGATGTTGGCTTCGGCACTGCTGATATTACGGCGTTTTTCGGCGATTTCGGCATCGATATCAGCGACCTCTTTGTTGACCTGCGTTTTATTGAGCCGTTCCAATGCTTCAGCCACATTGCCGATGCTTTTGGCTGTATCGTTGAAAGTGATACCTAACTTGCCGTATCGGCTCTCCAGTTCGGCGGAAAGCGTCCTGGCTTCAGCCATTTCACTATTGGTCAACTTCTGTTTTGCCGCCAATGTTTGAAGGCGGGCCATTTTGGCTTGATCCGAAGCACGCTGCCGGTCGTTGGCTTCGCGCTGCTTCTCCATTTTGTCGGAACATTCCTCTGCCGCATCTCCGGCATCACTGAACGCGGCAACAAGTCCGACCAGTGCGCCGACAGCCAATAATATCCAGCCGACCGGGTTGGTAGTCATAAACGCCTTGATCGCAATCCCGAATGCGCCCAGAATGCTGGTTCCGGCGGCAGTAGCGGCTGTAAACGCGGTTGTCGAAGCGGTAAATGCCGCCATCGTTGCCGCCCAGGCAACTTTCAACGCCGGCACGATCGCGCAAGCGGCTGAAAACGCTGAAACACCGACTTTTGCCAATGTCAAGACGCCGGCAAATGCTTTGACCGTTATACCGACCGCAACCAGTGTGCCGCCGACGACCAGAATCGCGGCGGTGACTTCTCCCAACGTCGTGATCAATCCGGAGTTTTCCGCCGCCCATTTGCCCAAAGATTGCAAAAGTTCTGTAATGGATCCCATCAACGGAACTAAACTTCTGGAAATAATTTCGCCGATGGTGATCCCTACATCCTGCAACGCCGACAACATTATATCAAATGCGCCGCCGGCACCGCTTTCGATATCTTCGCGGGTACGCTGGGCGACACCTTGACACTGCTCCAGTTTTTTGATAAATTCATCCAGTTTGGAGGTGTCAGCCGTAATAGCCAATCCTCCGGTCATTCCGCGCATATCGAAAACCTCTTTGGCAAATGCCAGTTTTTCGGCACTGCCCATTGTTGCCATAGCGCGGGTAAGATCGACCATAATATCGCGCATCTTGCGCAAATTGCCGTTTGCGTCAACGGTGCGGATGTTGTAATCTTTCAAGAAATTCTGGATCTTCGGATCAGCGAACTGCAAATAGGCTTTCCGGAGGCTGGTTCCGGCCAAACTGCCCTTGATGCCCATATTTGCCATGATGCCAAGTGCCGCGGCAACATCCTGGATGCTTTCGTCGGCTGTTTTTGCCTGCGGCCCGGCGATTTTCAATCCTTCAAAAAGGTCGGTCAGAGTTTGCGCTGAACCGTTTGCTGTCGCCGTCAGATAATCAACCACATTGCCCATCTTTGAAGCATCCAGCCCGAAGATCCGCAAACTGTTTGCGGCGATGTCAGCTGCTTCAGCAAGATCGGTACCGGTCGCCCGCGCCAAATTCATCACCGGCATAATTGCCGCGTCGATCTCCTGCGGATTCAAGCCCATGCGGCCCAGTGCCGTCATCGCCTGCGCCACTTGTTCGGCGGTATAACTGGTTGTCGCCCCGATTTCCCGCGCTTTTTTGGTTAGCATGTCAAACTCTTTGCCGGTTGCCTGGGTGACAGCTTTGACCAGGCGCATTTGCGAATCAAAATCTTTGAAAGTTTTGAACGCATAACCGAAGGTGGCGGCACTGGAACCGCTGAATGCCAGCATGTTTCTGCCGATTTCGGTGGTGGCGGTGCTGAATGCTTTCAATCTTGCCTGGGCATTCATCAGTCCTTTTTTCAATTTAGAATCGCGCGTCGTCAGCTCGATAAAGGCTTCTCCGGCGCGCACACTTCCCATACTCATATAAAAAATCTCCCGTCGTGGAATAAATAATGGTGTCAGTTATTATTTATCCCGCAACGGGAGATTTTTTTTAACGGATATGATTTTTATTTCCGGCAGGCGTAAAACAGCAATAAAAATATTGTGATCACAATAAAGCAGCCCCAGTTTGCCTGCTTTTGCTGTTCCGGAGTTAAAACGGTCTTATTGACCGGAGCAGACGGATGATCATCAGAATCAAAACTGTTTTCTGCCGCAAATGCTGCTTTGTTTTTCATGTTTTCCGGTGGAACCGGTTTGAAGCGGCGCGGATCAAGCCAGGGAGAATCGGGCAAATCTTCAAGAAATGAATAACGGCGGTTGTTGCCGCGGCACATATAACGGTAAAGTTCGAATAATTCCGCATCGGTAAGATTGGTATATGGCGTGATGCCTTTGGCTTTTGCATCGTCGATCGCCGCGCTGGTGCTTTGAAAAGTTTGCCAGCGCATATCAATACCGAATTTTACAGCATAGCAAAATTGTGCCTCTGTCGGAGCATCAAAATTGTCCGGATAACGATTCCCCAGATACTCCGGAACTTTATGGAAAAGTGAAACGATTATCTCGCGTTCTTTCTGCAATTTTTCTGAAATCATAATAAACTCCGTTTGATGTGATTTTGAATATATCACGATCAAATGGAGTTTTCAAGTTTTTAACCGATTAAAAATTTTCAGAAATGACCCATCGTAGTCCGCTTAACTTAATAATCGCGTGATGGGTGCGGTTTTACTTTTTTCGGTGCGGTTCCGGGCAGAGGATTTTTCGCATCAGCGTCAAATCTTTGCCGCAGTTGATGACTTTCGGAGATTTCTGTTCCATCGGGTGAAGGTCTGCCGGAGATACCGGATTCCCGCTTGCGGAAAAAGCATTCCGGATGTCAGCCCGCAATACTGCCGTGTGCCACCAGTTGGCCCGCTCCCGCTCCTGCGCTATTTTGTCAAGTTCCCGGAGTGTCAGGCTTCCGGGGTCGATTCCGATGATTCCGGCACATCTCCAGACAAAATCCCACGCGTCAATTTTTCGATTCTGGCGTCGATGTCCGGAGCGTTGAGCAGATCGCCCATCATCTGTTGAGCGCGCGTCTGGATCTTGCCGATGTGATCCCAGATTTTGCGAAGAACGCGCTTCTTCGCTTCGGGGAAAAAATCAATAAGCTCGCGCATCAAAATATCAACAGCGTTTTCGATGTCATCCCCGGAAAGCGATATATAAAATTCCTCTTCTGTGATTTTTGCAACATCCAGCTGCTGTTTCAGCAGAGCATAAATGATTTCGACCAGCAGCAGAGAATCGCCGACAATTTCTTCCAGCAGATCCATTTTCGCCGCGCCCGGATCGGCCGCGTTGGAAACATTCACGATCTGCATCAGATCCAGCGGCTGACCATTTCGGCGCAGTACCCGCGCGCGCACTTGCATCACACTTGCGATATTGATTTTCAACACCCATTCGCGGCCGTTGCTCATTTTAAGAATTTGCATTTTTGGTTGGTTCCTTTTTTCGGTTATAAAAAAAATTTTTGGAGCGGCGGATACCGCTCCAGTGATTTGTGCGAAGATTATTCCGCACTTTTGCTGCCGACAACCCACGCGGGGACGCGGCCGTCTTTACCGTTTTTGACCGGCTTCAAAACGACAGACACCTTCACGGTATCGTCAAGTTCCTGCGGCTGGCCGAAATCAAAAACTTCAAAGTCGCCATCGATGCCGCTTCCACTGTCATCCGCACAGAAAACGGCCAGCGGTGTGTTATCGCAGAAGGAACTCAAAAAAAGCTGAAAATTTTCATCTTCAGTGTCGTAATGGAGAGTGAATTCGATATTCACATCTTTCAGGCCGCCGGCATAGATTTTCCATCCACCGGAACCGCGGTCTGTTTTGTCGATCTGCGATTTGCTCAAGGAGAGATTGACGGTAGTCACCTTATCGACCTGTTCGGTCGGAGTGCTTCCGGCGTTACCCACGAACATTTTGCAATCAAAACCAAAAACATGCATATATTTACCCTTTCATATTCAAATCAAGTTGCGCCAATAATTCAAAATTCTTCCTTCGTGTTCTCTTAATGTCGGCCCCATATATGGACGGGGGGCGATCGTACCGGCTGCCGTCTGCGGATAACCAAAGTATTTGATCACATTTTTTGCCGCCCGGCGCGCCTGCCGGTCGGTACGCATTTTAACGGACAAATACCATATCATACGATATTGACCGGTTGCCGTTCTGCTGAAATTCGGGGCTTTTTTCTTGCGGATCCAGTTCGTCGTGCGGGCTGCTCTGGTCACAGCAGCATAACTTTCCCCCATAAACAACGGCGCATATTTCTGCGAACGCAGAAAAGATGCAATCGCGCTTTCCGACTTCAAGCCGGACGGGGGCGAACGGTGGAACCATAATGTATTCGTTCCAGGGCGTGTTTTACCACCGAATTCAAGTGTGTGCGGAACCGGCCCGGAGACATTAGCCGGTTTCGCTTCACGTTGCGGCCCGATAACTGCGGTCGTGCCGGCTGGATCAACGGAAAAACGGATACTGTGGCTGAAGCTGTTGGCTCCCTGCTTATGCTTAAAAGGCGGACTTCCAGGGGCCGAAGCTGTACGGTAGGAGCGATACCGGATTTTGCGACGGGCGGCCGTCATTGCAAAACCGGCAGCCCGGTACATCGCCTTTTTGCTGGCAGATGCAACCATCAGGCGCAGTGCCGATGTATCCATTTTGACATTATCCATTGAACACCTTGATATTTACCGATATCAACGAAAAGAAACAACTCTGCTGAAGAAAAATTTCGGTGTCATAGATCGGGGCGTATTCGACACCGATACACCTGCCGTTGAGAATTTGCGCACCCTCAAGGAAAGAGCCGATTTCTTCAGTAAGTTTTATCAGATTTTCCAGATCGCTTTCTGCACATCGTTGCATCAAGCCAACATCCACGGTGACTGTGCGTTCAGTGGCCCTGCCGCGACTGATAACGGTGCTTTCCAGTTTATGCGGAACACAGATGCACAGAAGTTGCCGCGAATTGGTAAGCGACCGTTCGACCACCAGTTTCCGGACGGCGGAAACAGTAACCGTGCCGAAAGTGCGTCCATTCAATATTGAAGTTACCGCATCCGCGGCAGATATGACCAAAGAACTCATCCCATCAACCTCACAAAAGGAAAAATTTACAGTACAGCGTTATCCGCTGCACCCGCATTTTTGGTGTGAATCCGGATTTCCGAAGCACTCTGGCGCGTGTGATACTTCCAGCACGGTTCATCGTTCGGGGCGCACACCACAAAAATTTCGCCCCGATAGATGATTTCGTCACCGGTCGCCGGGATTATTCCCATATCGTCAAAACGAATAATAAAATCCCGCTGCTCACTGCGGACAGTTACGCCGTAAGGAGTGGAATAACGGAATACCGTTTTGCCCAGTTTCGCCGGAATATTACCTGCCAAAGTTTCCCCGGCGCGCCGGTAATCGATGCGGCACGAAGCATAATTGAATGCTTCGTGCAACATTTTTTCGCCTCGCTCAAAAATCGAACCCATTTCACAACCTTGTCAATTTATCAGGCGACGCCAGTCACCTTGACCATGCCGCGATAATCCTGCTCCCGAATACCGAAGTCGAACCGGGTGCGGTAGGAGATACCGAAGTGAGTCATGTCGAATGCACCCATTTCAACAGTCGGAGTTCGACGGCCCTGGAGATAACCGATCTCAAAAGTGTCGGTCACGGCAGAATCGGCGAAGAGATAATAACCGGTGCTGGAATTGCCGGTGTATTTCTCGTTTTCCAGATAGGGAGAAGCAACAACTTCCATGCCCCATTTAGAGACGATGTTTGTTGCGCCTTTTGTTTTCGCTTCGCCGGTGATCTGGAGAGCAGAAAGAACCAGCTCCTGCGCCTCGGCTTCAAGGGAGGTCGGAACCAGCAGATATTTCGGAGTGACAGCGATCGGCTCGCCATCGATATCGGTCTGGTTCAAGAACAGTTTGCGCGCAGCCTTCAAACCTTCAATACCGAAAGCATAGCCGCTGCCGGTCAAAAGGTTTTTGCGGGCGGCATCAAAAAGAGCAGAACCGTTAAAATCCGGATTCTCCATCAGACGTTTGTGGAATACCTGATCGATCAGGCGGATCGCGCGGGCACCGAAAAGTTTCGGCAGCTTCAGGAACGCCTGAAGATCGTCGTTTACGATCAGCATTTCATCCAGCCAAAACAGTTTGGCATAGCGTTTCGCCTGGTTGACGGCAACTTCATCTTTCAGATCGGATTCTTTGACGGTACCGCCAAGTGCGACTTCTTCCAGATTGCCGATGTCGGTAAGACGGATACGCTGGGATGCCTTATAGTCGGCAAGATCGCCGGCTGCGCAAATCTTCTGCGCAATGCTTTCATAGGCGTTGAACTCTTTCAGCATCGCTTTGTTGGCAACGTTGGACATGATGCCGGGAAGGTTAGTGTCAGCCATACCGGCGCGCAGGACGGATCGATCCATCGTGACACCGGTCGGAATGTTGCGCAACTGGCAGGCTGCCAGCAATGCTTCTTTGAGCGACATTCCGCGCATGGGATAGGCGGCTTCAAGAGCTTCGACACCCAGATCTTTTTCGATGGTGTTTTCGGGTATGCCGGCGCGGAGGCACAGCGCGGCCTCGATCACATCGGCGGTGGTCGCCGGTTTTTCTTTGTTGATGATGTTCAATCCGCTCTGCGGAAGTCCGGCGACGGCGGCTTTGGCATTGGCTGCAATGTCGCGGCAATACTCTTCACTCCAACCGGCCTCGATCGCTTTATCGATCATGTGCGGGAACTCTTTCAGAGCGGCCCGAACGGAAGCGACACGGTTTCTTTCGGCGGTGACTGCAGCTTTGACAGCGGCATCATCAGCGGCGGGGGCTGCGGCAGGAACTGCCGGAGCGGGGGCGTTGTTTTTATTCATTATTTCTCCTTTGTTGGATATATTCAAACCAGCTGCGACGCGCAGACTGGTATCGGCATCTGCGCCGATCGCAACGACAGAAACTTCGCGCAAAATGGCTTTGGAAATGACGGTCAGCGGCCCGGTGAATTCCCTGCCGTTGACGGTGACAACTTCACCGGCGGCAACTTCCTGAACCTCTTTGATCTCTGCGCCGTGCGACAACTGCCAGTCTATTTTCTTGCCGGCAGAAATGATCGCTTTGCCGTGTTCGGTTTCCGGATCAATACCGCCGGAAACAGTCAAGGCGGCATCCGTTTTCCGGACGGTCAATTCACCCAGGCGATATTCCGGTTCGTTGTAATGATTATACAACAGCGGAATCTGTGCGGCGATTTCCAATCCGGCCAGATCAGTGACGCAGGGAACATTACTCCACCACTGGGAGAACACCCCGCCGGAATACGCCACGCCGTCAACTCTGGCAAGGTCATTCCCGATGTCACCGGAAGCCGCAACGACGCGCAAATATTTACCCTGCGCTGCGGCTGCTTTGATTTCATTCTTCTTCATTGTCAATTACTCCTGTATTTGCTCCGGATTGCTCCGGGATTTCGGTTTCAATACCATACTTTTGCGCCAGTCGCTTTTCCCGACCACGCTGGCGAAGGATCTGCTCATAATCTCGCCCTTGTGCCGCGCATTCCTCCGCCAGCGTGGTCGTCCCGTTCTGCAAACGCGTTGTCTGGGCGTTTGCCTCTTTTGCCGGATCACAATGTTCAAAACCGTCCCACATCCACTTGTGATCGACTTCCCATTCCTCGTTATAATCTTCCGGATGAAATGCCCGGTCAAATTTTTCCCACTGCTCGAAAATGTCATCCAGAATGAATTCTTCAATATTCTGCCGTTCAACTGCGATTTTCCGGTGATACACTTGATGATCAAGCCGGCCGGAGGCGTAATTGTAGCCGCTTGAGTTTCCTTTTGCCACATTAAACGGCATGGAAATTGCCCGCGCGGCTTCGTTCAGTTTGGCATCGGAAAAAGCGCAATATGTACTGGTCGGCTGTTCTGCCTTCAGCTGCTTGCCTTTCCAGCCTTCCGGAAGGGCGACACCGGCGTTTTTTGCCATCGGAACGATGTCGGTAAAATTCAGCTGCTTTATCCGTTTGCCGTTTTCGTCCAGTTCGGCATCAAGGTTGAATTCTTCCTGATCCGGGATAATATCAGTTTCCAGCAGGAAAGATATTACTGCAGCAGTTTCCGCCGCCGCCAGAACGGAATTACCGTACCGGCGCAAATCGTTGAATACCGTCAGCCCTGCGGTCAGTTCCGGCAATCCCCGGTGCTGTCCGGGGCGGCGCAAATGGGCATAATGGATAACCGCGTGCGCCGGCACCAGATAAGAATCAGTCGTGCCGGTCAATGCGCCCGGATGCTCCCGGTAAAAGCGGTACTGTTCCGGATTGCCGAATTTATCATAGATAATACCGTCCACCTCTTTCGGCGCACCGTTTTTATAGGTCGATTGATTTTCGCCGCAAAGTCCGGAACTCACTTGTTCCGTTTCAAAAAGAATCAAATCAATTTTGCACTCGTTCCGGACACCGGGATTGATCGCTTTTTGGAAAAAAACTTCACCGTCGCGGGCTTTGGCCAAACGCGCCAGACGCAGTTTTGACGCCAGATGAATCGCTTTGCTGAATTTATAAAAACGGCGTTCCCGGCGATGCAATGTGCCGGCAGCCTGCGTATCTGTTGAAATATCCAGATCCGGATCATCGTACATCAAACGCAAGCGGGGTCCGGTGCCGATCGTATCATCGGCCAGAGTTTCCAAAATTCCGCCCATATAGCCGTTGTTGTTGGCTTCAAAACGGTTCCGGGAAACGATCAAACGCCGGACGGACGGCTGCAATGCCGCATCGGCGGAAAGATTATCAGCACCCGCCCAATGACGGCGCGCTTCCGGTGACATACTGGCGGCATCAAATCTTGCCGCCAGATCGTTCAGCGTAAAAATACGGGGACGGTTTTTCTTCATTATTCAAAATCTCCCGGCGTGGTGATCTGCGCAACTCCCAACTGTGCAAAAGCATTTTTCATGCTGCTTTTGCGTTTGCGGGAATAGTTCAGCAGTTTTATGGTATCGTCTGCGCTGCGGTTTTTTATTTTTTCGCCGTCATTTTCGTATTGCTCCGGCTGCAGAGCAAGATCGGCAATTTTTTCAGATACTTCATCAGACATAAACAAAAATCTCCTCGGATGTTTATTTATTTTTTATCCCATCCGGGGAGATTTTTTCAAAAAAAACAGAAATTTTTATCCGTTTTTCAATGTGTGAACTTTGCCCAATGTGTGAACTTTCGGAGCGGATGACGGTTTGATCTGCTTCGGCCGTTCCTCTGGAGCCGGTTTCTTTTTCGCGGTTTTGTTCAGCACGCAACCGGCGACCGATGCGCCAACCATGCAACCCACTATACAGTCAAGGTAGTGGTTCTCTTTGCCCGGAGAAAGTTTCCAGATATCAACTTTGCGGCCGCGTCCTGCGGTCGGAATACTGCTTTCGCTCGCCAGCTGCTCGGCAAACATCCGGTGGCGTTCCGGCTCACTTCCGAAAATGCTGAAACTTCCCGGATCTCCGGGGGATGTGAATAATCGCTCCCGGAAAAATGATTTCCAGAAGTTTGTGTCATATTCCAGCAGTCGCGCCGTCCGCTTTTTGACCGCTCCGGGGATCCACCAGTTATAGCCGATTTTGTCGCCCGGCTGTTTGCGGTATTCCGTGATCGGTTTTGATGCGGCCCCGATGCCGATACCTTTTCCCGGCAGCAGCAATGCGGCATAACGGCTTTCCCGACACACCTGATAGATCGTGTTGGTCGATAATCCCCAGCCGGAATCGATGATTGCCCGCGATATTCGCATGGTGCTGCCGTCATCACGGAGAAAATCCCGTTCCAGATATCCGGTGGTCAATGTCTGCAACGCCTGATATATGGCACCTTCCAACCCCGCACCGGGGAAAAGTTGGCTGTATGTCGGATCTGCCTGGGAGAGCGTGAACCGTTTCCGCTTCTGATCCGGAAAAGTGCCGTAATCAATCACCCAGCAGGAAAAATTTTCTGAAAAGGCGCAGACGGTAAAAAACAGCAGATTTTTCTGCACGTCAATAAACATGATCAACGCGTCCGCCTGCAGCGGCACGGTTGCCCGCTTCCGATTATTCAACCGGGATAAAATATCCTCTTCGCGGATCTTCTCTTCGACGTCGCTTTCCTCATGCTCCGGAGTGTTTTGATACTCGGCGAAAAATGCCGCCTGATCTTTGAAATACAGATTCATCGCGAACTGGATCGCTGATATTTCATCCGGATTGAACCGTTCCGGCCAGCTCGGAATCGCGCCGGCATCCATCGCGGATTGGTTGGCACGATAATATTCCGTCGCGTCACGGTTGTCGCCATACATCCGGAATGATTCAACAGAAATCTCGCGGTATTTATCCCACAACTCCAATTTGTCCGGCATTTTGCGCAGCAATTTCAACCGCTTGCCGCACCATTCCGGATTCTTTTCAGCATCCAGCATCTCGTCGGCAACATCGCCCGGACGGATCACAGTGCAGGGCATTACTCCAGAAATTTTTCGACCGGGGCCGGCAAGCCCCAATATATCACCTTGAATCGTGCGCAGTCGCTTCTTGCATTGTTCCGGACTTTCCGCGCTTTCGCGCGTCTGCGGGTCGTCGATCAGCACCATTTCCGGGCGGCAGTCCCGACCGTCAATGTGCCGCTTCATGCCGCGGATCCGGCCGGTGATACCGACCGATACAATCGTTGCACCGCTCGCCGGAGAACCTTCCACCGTCGGCAAGGCAATTTCGCTGCCGCTCCAGCAGATCTGTGTCCGCATGCCGTTCAGGAGCTGACCGGCGGCGCGGTTGTTTACGCCTTCAAGTTTCCGGATCGGATAGCAGACTTCGGGAAAATCTTCAAACAGCAGGTCGTTTTCTTCCAGTTCCCGTTTCATCGTGTCCAGCAGTTCCAGCGCGGCATCCTCCGATGCGCCGATCACAACAACAAATTTCCGGTATCCATACAGCACCGCCCATAACGCCGCCCGCTCGTTCAAGGTCGTTTTGCCAGTTCCGCGCGGCATCGCCAGAGAAAATAAACCGCCTTTCAATATTGCTGTCTCCAGGCGTTTAATCACTTCGTGGTGGTCGGCACTCCACCCCAGATAAAAGATGTCCGGGAAATAGGTTTCACAGAATTTCAGCAGGCTCGATCCACATTTCGCACGACGTGCCGGATCTGTGATTTCCGGCAACGGTGCGATGTCGCGGCCGCTGATACTTACAGCGGCAGAACGTTCGCGGGCCGCTTCTTTTTTTTGCTCGTATTTGCTCTGCGCAACCAGTGCCGCCGCCCGCGTTTTTTTGTCGGTCTGCTTCATCTGTCAGTCGGCCTCTTGATTTTGCCGGGCGCAGAAAGAAAGTCTGTGGTCGCGCCCGGGTACTTCCGCGGTAGCAAAGGGCGTTCGGGGTGTCCGGGAGTACCTTTTCGCCCTCCGGGGGGATGCCCGGCGGGGGGCAGGGGGGCGGCAGGGGCAATCCCAAGTTCAACGGCGACCGGCCACATCATCAACCGGACGATCTTGACAACTCTGTAACTGCTTATATGAAATTTTCGGGCGACCTTATAAACTTTATCGCCCTGCAGCAAAATATCACTGCAGATACTTTTCCCCGGATCCGGCAAATGTGAAATATATTCCTCGATGCCGTTGCACTGCTGCTCCGGATTATAACTCGGTTCTTCAAATTCAAATGGTAACTGCATCATAGATAATTTTGTTCTTCAATCGCCTCAACCGGCGAAGGATTCTTTTTTTTGCGGTAGCGGTCGTCATCGCGATAAAGGTGGTCGCATTTCCGCGTTTGGCATTATAATCTGGTGCACGACGCACGACCCACAAATATATCTCCTGGCGGAAATCGTCCAGATCACCGAAGCGGCGGGTGATCTCGGCGATCTCCAGTGCGCGGCAGTTTGCGCTTTGCTCGATATATTGCCAGTTATTTTTCAGAAAATCCATATTTACCTCTGCAGAAAGTTTTCACCAATACCGGGAAACGTCAAAAAGGAATTCGCGTCAAGCCATCTTCTGTGACATTTTCAGCGATCAACAATAATGCCTCGGTCGAAAGTTCCGGAATATCAACATGCTGGAATGTCCCGTTTGCAAAATCATAATGTTTCAGAAACATATCAACTTTGGCAGTCATCGGAATATATCCTTCAATTTTCAATATCATCCGGTAAATATTCAGCTGCAGCGCGTAATGCCAGAATTTAGCATCCGGTATGTGTGCTGTCGCCCGACCGATGCCGGTGCGGCCGCCGAATGCTTCTTTCGGCAGTTTACGGACAAATTTCCAATCACCGATCGCATAGTGCATCTGGTCAACGGTGCAGAACATAACAATACTGCCGGCGACCAGGAAGCGCGGAGTAAATACCAGTTTTTCCGGCTCGATGCGGCAATAGATCTGCTGAAGTTTCTCCACCTCTTCCCATGCAGCACAGAAGCGGATCCGTTCTGCTTCATCGGCAGGGGTGTGCAGTTTATCATACTGCATCAAAATCTGGTGTTCGCAATTTTCGTGTGTCCGTGTTCCTGCTGCTGCACATTCTTCGCCGAACTGCTTCCACTCCTGAATAAACTCTTCGGCCGGTCTGCCGGTCTTTCTGGATTTAGCGGCGGCAGCGGCCGCAGCATCAAACGGAGCAAATGCCCGATGCAGAAGTTTGGTTCCTGAAGTATATTCCAGGCCGAAGTCATCAATATACACATGATCGAATTCCGAAAAGTTAATTTTTACTTTGCCGGACGGATGAATAGCAGAATTATCACCAGGCATAGTTCAGCACCTTTCTGTTGCATCAAAACAGCGTTTCAGATAATCGATTCCGGATTCGCCATGCTCGCGGATCAATGCCGGCGGCGCAAAATGACAACTGGCGATTTTCGACAAAAAGAAAACTCTTTCATCCCAGAGCTTCAGCAGCCGGGAAACGGTGGCATCCATTTTGCCGTGAAGTTCGATCGCCCGGAAAGCCCGTTGCGATTCAACATCAAATTTTTCCCGATTCTGCATCGGGATCAGCATTCGATTTTTCAGAATTTTCTGCCGGATCAAATCAAGTTCTTTGTCAGTCATTTTTTGTCATTGCTCCAGCTGCACCACCCCGACCGGGGCATTTCTCTATATAATGTGTTGTGACGGCAGTATTATATATTTTTTCTTCCTCCCCCCTGGAGCAACTGGAGCAGTCCGGAGCAAAAGAGTTTTCAAGCGTAAAAAACTCTTCTTTTTGCACCACCACGCCAAAAAAACAGCATGGAGCAGTCTGGAGCAGATTATATACAAAAGTGATAATTTTTCCTTTGCACCACTGGAGCAACTGGCGCAAAACGCGGGAGTTTTTATTTTTTTTCCAAAATACCACTGGGGCGGTATGGAGCAGTTTTTTATTTTTCATAGTTTTACCAAATTTTTCCTTTGCACCACTGGAGCAACTGGCGCAAATTTTATATTTATCCTTCAATGATCTCGGTTGCCTTGCCTTTTGACAATGCGATCACACGGGTATCTTCACAGTCAGATCGATAATTCCAAAGGATCCCGGAACGCCGTTTCAATGCACCCCGATCATGGTGCGGCCAGCGCAGCAAATTCGGATCGACTTGTGGAAGCATGCCGGTTTTTGCCATGTTGCGAATGATTTCGGACGGGTGCTTTTTATCCATATAGGAAGCATCTTTGAACCACGCTTCAAGGACGTGCGACCGGATGAATATTCTTTCCGATGTCGGACTGATCACAGAACGGCCCGGCAACGGTGCGGTCGATACGATGTGCTGGAAAATCTCTTCCTCGATGCGGCGTGCCAATTCCTCGTCGGTGTTGGTTTCCTCCTTTTTGGTGGACAGAAACGCGATCACCCGTTGATATTGTTCCGGGGAACCGCAGGCAGCCTGCAATATGGCAGTCTCAAACTGGGGCATCCGCGTTGCCGGCGGGATATCATATATTTCATGTTTGGTGATAATATCGATGATGTCGGCGAATATCTGCATCCGGTTCCGCTGGATGTAATTGATTACGTCGCTTGTCCAGTGCGGATTCATCTTTGGTTTTGCGACCATGATGTAATATGCGCGTGAAGCGATATCGGTGTCAACCGTGGCACCGTTGACAGTGACCACATAGGTCAGGTTGTTCGGGCGGGATTCTTCTCCGCGCCCGTATGATGCACGTCCGGAAATACTGCCGGTTGTGACCAGCATCGCCAGGTTTGAACTGTGCAGCGTTCCGGTGACATTATCCAGACGCAGGATACGGGAGTTTCTGCCGCGGGTTGAAATGATCCGTTTGACCACTTCCTGAAAATTCCGTTCCAGATCGTAGATGCTGACGTCGATCGGTTTGCCCTCCAGGACATTTTCACCATAGAGCAGGGCGACCATTTCGGCGATCATACTTTTACCGGATCCCTGACCGTTCGGGCTATCGATGATCCAGAGCGGGCGGGCGACCAGCGGCTTAAAATAGATCGGGGCCATGATAAACGCAGTCAGCAATGACCGGTTTATATCATCGACTGGCGTAAAGAAATCGACAAATTTTTCCAATGCTTTATGACCGGGGGACGGATCCGGCATTTCCGGGTGCGTATAAAACACATCATCGCGGCGCGGATAATCCGGGGTGAAGGATATTGCCGAATACGCGGTCGCCTCCGATTTCAACGCTGAATAAAATTCCGTTTTGGTAACGCAGCCATCGATCCGCGCCCAGTCAATCACTTTGCCGGTTTTACGGGCGATCCATGAAAACAAATCCGACGCATCGTAGATATATGAAATTTCGCCGGTCGTACGATCGCGGTCGAAAAGTTCTTCGCCGACCCGGAACGGCGCGCCCAGCAATCGGGTGTGCACATCAGATACCAGATCATTGATCTGCAGCGGTATTTTCTCCGGATGTTTTTTGTTTTCCTCAAACTCATAATTCCGGAACGGTTTTTTATTTGCTTCTTTGGCAGCTTCAAGCGGTGTCAGGTGTCGCGCGGTGTACTCCGGAGCATTCGCGACCATTGTGGAAAGCTGCTGCCATGTGCCATTTTCTTTCTCAAAAAAGTCCGTGACGTCACCCTTCGGAAGCGCGGAGCATTTGACCACTTTTATCCCCGCGGCAATTCCGGAAAGATCCCGCGCAATCAGATCAGCGTGTTCCATGCCGGTATCGTCATTGTCCGGGAGAATGATCACTTGTTTTCCCCGGAGGCATTCCGCGAACTCCTTGCGCCATTTTTTCGCGCCGCCTGAATTGGTGGTCGCCGGCACTCCGAAGCGTTTCAGCGTTTCCACATCCTTTTCGCCCTCCACAATAACGCACCAGTCTGATTCGTGAACCATTTTCCAGTTATACAGAATCGGCGTGATGTCCGATATTCCCCAATGCGACGGGGTACCCTGAACGAATTCTTTTTTCTTTTCCGGATGTTCCATCCGGCAAACAAAATATATCAATTCATCATTCAGATCACGATACTCATATCTGGCAGTTTCGTGAAATCCTTTTTCAATCAGTTCGTCATAATGACTGCGGCCGGTGGAACTTTTGCGCAACTTGACTTCATCCAGGCGCAACCAATCGCCCAGGAACTCCTGGGCGGATTGAATGCTGCTGAATTCGGTACTGCCGAATTTAGTCCGGGCGCAAAGTTCCAGCAACCCGCCGCCGATCTTTTCGCCGTGATCGTACCATTTGTCCCGGCTGACCGTAACGGAATCCCGCGAACCGTCGCGCCATGTCGCCACACAGCGGCCATCGGTGACGGGGATGTTGAGAATTTTTTCAACAAAATCCACGCAGCTGCCGCGTTCTTTGATTTCGGTAAAATTGAAATGCTTCATTTTTCTTTTGTCCATTTTGCAGATTGGTGATGCTTACAGAAGTCATCCGCTTCAGTTTCAATTTTTTCCATCGCAACATTCAAGCACATTCCGCGAAAACCGACCGGTTTTCCGTTATCCGTGACACCGGTTGAGAAGTAACGGCAACTGAAACAGTATCCACCCTGCGGATTTTCGTACCGTTTATTGGTGTACTGGTCGCAGCTGCTTTTGAAGTCCGCGTAGCAAACCGGAAGCCCGCCTGGTTGAAAATCCGGTCGGTCAGTATTCCGGCTGCAGCTCCAGTTTTTACAATCTTTCGCCGGACAAAATGCCATATCTTTATAACTCATTTTTTTTTACCTTTGGACTATTTAACCACGATTTAATACCATTTTTACAGTCAGGAACAACTGTTTTATCTGGATAGTTACATTTAGAAGAAAGAACATGTGTAGTAACATTATATACACAGTTTACACAGCCAGTATTTTTTATTAAAAATTCCGTAAGTTCATCAGTGCTCATTTGCCTGATGGCGTCAGCATTGGTAATTATTTTTTGACTTGTGATTAATTGTAACCATAGTTTCAATGCAGCGGTTGCCGCATTATCCATATCAGACGAATCCTGTAAATCCGGATCGTGAAAACCATTTTTACAACTCGTACAATTAACTTGCCAAGTACCATTTTGTTTGAACGCGGTCGGATAATGAAAACCTATATCTTCAAGTGCTGTCAAGATTTCTTCCAGTGTCGGAGCAGCTGCGATGTCCACATCTTTTTTGATGCATCCACATGCACGCGGTAATACATAAATATTTTGATAAAATGTATCTCCGCACCATACCAGCGCAGTCGCAGTAAAATTACCATCTGGAATTTGTTTACACAGTTCCAAAGGCGGAACAAGCTGTTTTAAGTCACTCATTTCTGATTTTTCTCCTTCAGGCGGGCGGCAATCAAAGTTTTACTGGCGGGAATTTCTTCTTCCGCCGGTCTCCAGAAATCGTTTTTCCAGTCCAAGTGAAACAGTTTGCAAATATTCGGGCCGGCATCCTGATTGATGTCACCCAGTGTGTAACCGGTTTCCTGGCGAAGCTGATCAGCGATGTGGACAAACGCATATTCCAGCACATCCCGATAAATTTCCTCCCGGCAATATTCGCGGGTCAATGCAGATTTTTTCATTCCGTAACGGTGATAATTGCTGTATTCGCCGTGATATCCCCACTGGTTCAGACAGATAAAATAAATCCGGGTGATTTCATTCCATGTGATCGCGGATTTTTTATCATGGAACCTGTTCAACAATTCATCGAAGTTCCACTTCTTTTTATCCTTCAGGAAGTTCATCAGAGCGATCAGCGCGGCTTTATTCCGCTTGCGGAAAAGTTCCTCTTCCATTTCTGCAACGGTACGCTCTTTTTTCTCTCCCGATCCGGTATTGCCGGCAGTCGTGGAAATATTTGCATTTTGCGGGTATTCGGTTCCAATCGCGCGGCGGCCGATTTCATCACCGGAAACATATATCGCGTTTGCGTGTTCACCGTTTTTTGCAAAACGGATCTTCTGGAAGTGATGCGAATATTTTGCCTTTATTTTTTCTGCAAATTGATAATCAGGATCGCCATATCGCATATTGCTTCCGCGGATAGGAATCAGATTTTCTTTTTTCAAGATTTCTTTAATCTCGCGCAATGCTTTTTTGATAAAACATGTTTTATCCAGACAGCAGTTGTTCTTTGCCAGATCTGTAAAAAGCAGTTCCGATGCGGCGGAGGTGCGACTGCATCCGGAACATTCCGCAGTGTCAAAAAACGCCAGAGACAGATCCATCCGCATTTCAGCAAAACGACGGTTGATTTCCTCAATACTCAATGCGTCGTTTATCCGGTAAGCCAGTGCATCTTGATTTGCGACCGGTTCCCGGGCAATCAATTCAAGTTTGCCGATCGTCCACTGGGGATATTGGTCTGGTTCTCCCAAAACTTTCTGCCACTTCGACGACAGCGTGGAAAGTTTCAGACGGCGGGCAACATAAGCCGGGGTGCGGCCGATAACTTTGGCAAGATCTTCGACAGAATATTTCTTCTCCAGTTCGGCAAGCTGCCGAATCTCTTCGGCAATCGTCAGCTGTTTGCGTTCAACATTGGCAACGAATGCGGCGCGCTGTTCATTTTCATCGCTGAATTCGCAGATCCGGTACTGATCCGGAGAAATTTCTTTCACATTCAGCAAAAACAGTGCATAATAACGGCGGCGGCCGTCAACGATACGGAATTTGTCATCCTCCAACCGGCGCAGCAAAAGCGGCTGCAGCAATCCGTTTTCCTGGATGCTGGCCGCCAGCGTTTCGATATCGCCGATTTCCCGGTTATTGATAACATCAAGATTTTTCAAAAAGATATTCATGGTGGTTCCTTTTCGATGTTCATTATTTCTTTTTAGGTCGTCCGCGCTGCGACCGTTTGTAAAGGAACAGCCAGCGCGCCGCCGGTAACTTATACAAGACATTACGGAAAAGCACGATCAATTCCGGACGGTCAGCAATCACATCCAATATCTTACGGTGCATCGCCTGACGGGAACAGTGATGTAATTTCGCCAGACTTGATACTGTTTGATGCGATCCCTTCTGCTGCGGAGATACAATCTGCAACAGCAACCCCAGAGTATAATCGTCAAGCTGTAGCAGATAAGAAAAAAAATCTGCCAGCATTGAAATCATATTTCTTTCATCTTCGCCGGTTTCATCCGGGATGAAAGCGATTTCCGCGAGAAAACTTGCTGCTTCATAATTCACATGCTTTGAGCGGAAATTCTCGTTTGAAGTCTGTTTGTAAAATTCGCACGATGCGCGGAATGAACAGCGGCAGCATTTTTTTGACGCCGAAAAATTGCCGTAACATTCCGGATCCAGATTTTTCATATTGTCACACTTTCAGAATGCCGGTACTTTCCAAAGATTTCCCGGCACAGTTTTTGCTTTACTGTTCGGCTGCGGTCGGTTCTTCGGCTGCAGCAACTTTTTTCAAGCCCTGCTTTGCCAGCGTCCGCAGGCGTTTGACGATTTCGGAATCATCGATCCCCAGATATTTGACTTCGGCAACTTTCCGGAGATGATCCAACGCGATATCCAGTTTGGTTTTCTTTGCCATCTTCATTTTCCCTCTTCAAGTTTCTGCAGTCGGACATAGATCGTGCAATTTTTGCAGGCCTGCACGTTTCCGCGGTGCGGGCAATGATCTTTGCAGGAAAGCGCAACAATTTCGCGCAATTCGGCAATCGTTTCGCCGCAATGGCAATCTTTGCGCTCGATGGGGTCGGCATTTTCCTGGAGCTGCTGCAGATCGTTGCGGGCCTCCAGAAGATCGCCTTCAAGGATCTGCTTTTCGCTGACTGCGGCAGCAAGTTTCTGCTCCAGATCACCGACAATGGCGATCAACTCATCTTTCGTTTTTCTGGTCAAATTTTCCATCTTCTTTTCCCTTTCAGTTGTTGATGGTTTTATTTTCGTCCGCGACTGCAGACGCCTCTTTTTGCAAACATTGTAAAACGCTGTTTTTCTTGCGCTGGATGGAGATTGCACCGGCAACAGCGGCATGATCACCAATAACGACGCATTCTTTTCTGGTGCGCGTGACGCCGGTATAGATCAGACTTCGATCCAGTTGAAACTTATCCCGTGACATGCACACCATGATCACTTTGCGATACTGGCTGCCCTGACTTTTGTGAATGGTCAGCGCGTAAGCATACCGCAAATTTTTTATCAAATCTTTCGGGATCCTGACGTTCTCCACCACTTCGCCGGAAATTTCATCCTGAAACGGCACATCCAGCGTCAAATACAAACCTTCATCATCAACAGCATGCACCGTGCCGGTCGTGCCGTTCCAGATATGACATTCCGGATGGTTGACGGTATTGATGATACGATCGCCGGGAATAAATTTTCCCGTGCCGGTGCGCCCTTCGGCGGTGCGGATGATGCGCAGCAGATCTGTGTTGAAAGAATTCACCGTGGCCGGCTGGAAACTCTCTTCATCGATCTTGCTGCCGTTTTTCGGGCAAAGAATAATATCCTGCTCAAAATCCAGAATTCCATCGATCGCCCATTGGCAAATCGTTTGCTGAATTTCTTCCGGATCCGTGACCGGTACGATCGTCCATCGCTCGTTTTCACTTTCCGCGTGCCGTGCCGGCATATTGCCGTTGCGGATCATTGTTGCCGCCTGGAATACCGCTTCGCGGTTCCGGTAACACTTTGTCAGTGTTTTTACCGATTCCGGGCAAAGATCGATCAGATCGTGGAACGGTTGCCCGGCTCCGACCGGTGTCAACTGCGCCTGATCGCCGACCAGGATCAGTTTCGCCGGTTGCCGTTTCAATATTTCCGCAAGCAGAGCAGAATCAACCATGCTCGATTCATCGACAATGATCGCTGCATCATCCAGCATGCCGCCCACAAATCGGCCGTCCCCCTGCGCTCCCAGCAAGACATGTATTGTTGTTGCCTTTATTCCGGAAGCCTCTTTCAATCTGGCGGCGGCTTTGCCGGTCGGCGCGCACAAAAAGACATTCAATTCGCGGAATACCTTTTTGATGCCGCGGACAATCATCTTGATCACGGTTGTTTTGCCGACACCGGCACCACCGTTGATTATGGCGAATTTCCGCCGGATTGCATGATGCACCGCATCCAGCTGCGATTCATCCGGGGTAAAACTTTCTCCGGACGCCAGGAAATCGTTTCCCGGCAACTCTACAGCACGATCATCGATCAAAGCGGATGAAATATAGTCAGCGATGATTCTTTCGTTTGCGTGGCTCTTCCTGGTTGCCATCATGCCGCAGCTGCTATAGATATAAAGCCGTTCGGCTTTTTTCATCTGCTGAACAGTATCGACAATCAACTGATCGCCGATATTCGGCAACAGCTTCTGGCATGCGGCGAAGTGCCGCCAGCAATCCAACGCGGTCGAACCGTCGGCAGTTTCGATTTCGACGGCATATTCAATGCCCGCGCTGATCCGGCGGGGGTCATCATCGGCGATGTCAAAGTTACGCCGGACATTTTCATCCACGACACGGAAACTGAATCCCGGCAATTCTGCCAGACGGAAACAGTTATTACTGACCACTCCCGCGGCATCTTTCCCCCAAGTCTCAAATGCAGCTGCTGCCATTGCTTCGGAGCAGCCTTTATTTTCCAGGAAGGAAATTATTTCAGCTTTTTCGGAATTTGCGTCAAACAGCGCGGTTTGTTCAGTAAAACTCCGGAAAGCGGCGGCGGTCATTTTGCGGATCTCGCCAAACTTCAGTTTGCGCCAGTTTATGCCGGCATAATTCCAGATCGCTTCTTCCATCGCCGGGCCGACGCCATGCGCACGGTGGCAGACATAGTGCAGTTGCCCGCGCGGATCAAGCGGCAAAGTGAGTTTCGCCGTTTTGAATTGGAATTGACGCTCGCCCTTGTAAACGCACCAGTCGCCGATCAGGGCCAGCGTTTCCATCTCTCCGGGCTGCCATGCCATCGATCCCTTGCAAACGATCGTGGTTTCAGGTGCGCCGTCGCCGCCCATAGTCGCCTTGAAAAAATACCAGCGACTATCCGGGCGGGCGCAGAGCATCCGTTCAACGGTTACTATTATTTGCATGTTTCTTTCTCCCTCTCGATCAGAATTCGCAACGCCAGCGCGGAGGCTTGATTTGCGTTACCGGCAAAAATCACCGCCACGCCCCGCATAGTTAATTCTGCGATGCGGCGCATGACAAATCCCGGACTGCAGCGCGTGTGTTCGTGATCCGGGGGCAGGACGAATCCATTCGCCCCCAGAGAAAAACAAAACGTACTGAAGTCCGTTTCAACGATGACAACTTTCGCGGCAAATCCGGCGGCATCCATGCGGTTGATCTCCCGGCAGAATCGATGCCAACCGACGGAAATCGTGCCGATGAAATCGTCGGCACTTTTCCGTTCAATGGCAAAGTTTTTTTCATCGCCTTTCAACGCATAGTCTCCAGTCTGGATTGTGGATATTTCCGTCTGAATATTCGGCGGAAAACTCCACGGACGCTGCTCGCGTGTGTCGATCAGGATCGTCATCAACGCGCCTCATACGGGTTGGCAGCACGGCCCGGAGTTTGTGCAGCACCGGGAGCGGGCGGAGCGGCAGGATAACCGGGCGCAGCAATTCCGCCCTGCGGCAACGGATTGGCAGCCGGGTATCCCGGAGCCGCAGGGGGAACTGGTGCCGTCGTTGTGGTAGGCGACGCGGCAGACATGTTTTTCCTTGCCATAAAATCATCGAAGGACATTTTTTTGATGCTCGGGCCGCCGTTCAAATAACGGACATTGCAGAATTCTCTGCCATCCTGGCGGACGGTTTTAACGACCACGGCGTTACAAGTTTTACCGATCAGGTTCGGAATAGTTACCGAACGATCAGCACCAGCAACGAATTGCTGTTCAAGTTCGGTCAAGGTGCGAACATTGAAATCGATATCCTGGAGTGTTTTCAATGTCAAGTCAAGACGGTACAAATGGGTGTTGTTGCCCATTCCGGAGCGGCTGGAGATTTCACCGTACCAATAATCAGTGTTGCCACTGGCATCCTGCAGCTGCAGCACGACGTCATAATAGCACGTCACCAATTCGCCGCGGGAGTTGGTTTCTCCGGGTTTCGGGGGGAATTTGCATTCTGCGATGTAGGCATCGATTACGGTGCAGGGGATATCCTGCTGGTCACAGTTGATTTTGAACATTTTCGTTTTCCTTTCGTTTATTTAGATCAAAATTCCGCTGACGCGGTACCAAATCGTTTGAGTGAGTTTTACATCCTGCAGGCAGTAATCCAGCAGTTGTTTGCGGCCGGCTTCGGTTTTTATCATTTCGGGGAATTCCCGGAAATCAATCTCGATCTTTTGATCGTTAATCAACGCCCGGGCGATATTATCAAGTTTTTCATAGCTTCCAAAACCGCACCAAACCTGCATCAAATCGACATGCAGTTCATTCCGGTACTTCGCGGTAATCACAGTAAGCGGCGGCAGTCCATACAATGACGGAGGGATACCCAACAACGCGGCGCGGCGGTACAGGAAGGGAAAGTCGAAGCCATTGCCGTTATAGGTGATGATTTTTCCATATTCACCCAGAAGATCAAAAGCCTTTTCGATCAGTTCCGCTTCGGCGGTGTTTGTATCCGCGGTAATACATTCCTGATACTTTTTCCCGTCGTCGTCGATCGCACACCAAGCGCAGATCCGGCCGTAAAGCGGCGACAATGCCATTTTTTCAATCTGTTCGTTTTTTGCGGCTTCCTGTTTTTCGGCGATTTTTGCCGGATCCTTCAAGTTTCCGGCTTTTACTTCCAATGCCGGAAGCCGGTCGATCATCGACGCATTTCTCATCGTCTCGATGTCGAACACCAAGTCCTGTTCTTTTTTCATCTTTATTCCTTCCTTATTATTTTTTCTGCCATGCGGCATTTACTTTTTAGGTGATGGGGGCGGCGGGGGCATCGCGGCTGATATTGCAGGTGCCGGTACAACTGCAGACGGAGCAAACGCGCCTGCAGGCGGTGCCGGGCAAAGAGCATCAGCATCATCTCCGCCATCGATCAGAAACAATCCGCAAAGCGCATATTTCCGCGCATAACTCGATGCCGCGCCGGTGATCTGGGCGGCGTCCATGCCTTTTTTATCTTTATCCAGCATAGCGTAGCCCGTCGATATGTATATTTGCTCGCCGATTTTCAGCGTTGCGGTCGCTTTCAGAAACACATAATTTCCGATCGCGACAACTTCATCGGTCAGATACAATTCTGCATCATATCGCTGCAAAATTGGCTTTGCGGCGAAAAGAATATCTTCGCAGTTCCGGTAATAGAAATTGCCGAACTGGTTCTTCTGCCCCTTTGGGGCTTTCAGTTCACATTGGATTGCCAGTAGTTTGTTCATTTCCGTTTACCTTATCATGAATCTTTTTTCCAACATGAGCGGCCAGAGCTTTCCGCGCTTTGGTAATTCGCGCCTGATCCGCTGGCTCCAGATCCGCCCAGCGCACCCGATTGACGATAATCGTGATCGGTGTATGCTTCGCTGCCATATTACCACGTCGCCGCCTGCAGCAATCCCAAAATGTAACCGGCGATCAATCCGGAGAAGGTAAACGCCAACACCAGTTTCCAGTCGGTTTTCGGAGATGCTTTTTTCTTCGACGACATAGTTCCGGGATAAATCTTCATATCAAACGGCCTCCAATCAACTTCGTATTCGTGCATATTTTTTTACAAAATGAAACAAATGAAACTCAATGGGCAAAAAAATAGTTCACGGCTCTTCTGATAACCGCGCTCCGATTTTTGTGTCCGTCCTGCTGCGCTCGTGCGTCCAGTAATTCGATCACATCGTCTGGAAGTTCTAACGCAGTAACAATATTCTTCCCGGTATTATCCGGAACGATATTCGCGACATTCGGCGAACCATCTGCTAAAAAACAGTTTATAGCTTTCCGGATAACGGCGCATCGGCTGGTGTGTCCGTCTTTTTTGGCCTGCTGTTCAATTAGTGAAATCAGACTGCCATTTAACTCGATCGTAATTTTTACCATTTTCTTTCCTTTCAAATTATGAATTTTCAGCGGATGGTAAAATATAGTTTCATTTGTTTCATTTTGCAAGAGCGAAAACAAAGATTTTTATACTTTCTCTTTGTTTTCCTTGAAAAATCTATAAAAAAATAGTATATTTATAACAAATGCAACACAAAAAGGAGACAAAACAATGAAATTCGATCATAAAGTTTTTCGTTTCTGGCGTGAGCAACGCCGGATGACATTGGAAGAATGCGCGAAAGCAGTCGGCGCGTCAAAAGCAAGTGTTTCAAAATGGGAAGCTGGAACCGTAATACCGCGCCCCGCAAAAATCCGCGCGATCGCCAAGCTGTTCAATATTTCAGTGTATGATATTTCAGATCTGCCGCCGGAACCGGAAATTATCAGCCGGACTGAAATGCTGGAAGAAACTTTTCAAGATCCTATGTTTGATATAATAGTCCGTGCCTGGAGCAAACTCACGGCCGCCGACAAAGGGGAAGTTGTGGAATTCATTTCCAATAAAATCAAGGCGCAGCAATGAAAACGCCGCACCGATATTGCATATACGCGCGGGTATCGCCGAAGGGGTCAACCTGGTCAGCACATGAAACAAGCATTCAAGCGCAGCTGCAGGAATGCCGGGAATATGTCTCCCGGATAGATCCGGATGCTGTTTTCATGGAAGTTTTTGACGAATTCCGGAGCGGCAAAGATCTGGAGCGGCCCGGGATGCAAGAAATTCTGGCCGATATTGAAAGTCCGCGACCGTCATTCGATACGCTGGTCGTGTGGCAGCTTGATCGCTTGTCTCGCAATCTCGCCGATGCCGCGCCGCTCTTTGAAAAACTGCGGGATGCCGGGCTGGGTTTTATTTCGATTCGGCAAAGCTATTTATCCGCAACCGGCGCAATGGCACGCTTCAATCTCACCCAGACGATCGCGATCGCGCAGCTGGAACGGGAAATGACCTCGGAGCGCATCAGCGCAAAACTCCGCTGGCTCGCGCAGCAGGGGAAAGTAGCCTGGGGCAAACTCCCGATCGGATACCGGCGCAAACCGGGAGAAAAAAACACTGCGGAAATCGTTCCGGAGGATGCCGAACTGGTAAAACAGATCTTCGCGCTCTATCTGGCGGGGTGCAATCAAAACGATTTTTCTGAATTGAATAATTTCTGGTTGCGCCATCGGGAGCAACTGGGCGACACCAAGAAAATGTATCGAATTCTGCGCAACCGCTTTTATATCGGTGAAGTCGTTCATCACGGCGATATTTTCCCTGGGGAGCATAAAGCTATCATCGATCGCAATACATTTGAAACGGTTCAAGAAAAACTGCCCGGAGCAAAATACAATGTTCCGCGGCCGGGGCGGCAAAAATATGCTTATCTGCTCTCCGGTCTGGTACGCTGCCACTGTAATCCGGAGCGGTATATGCGCCCGGCATCGGTCAAAAAGAAAACCAAACGGTATTTTTACTATAAGTGTACGGATTCTGCATGCGGCTGTGAAATAAATGCCGAAAAACTTGATGCCGCCGTACTGGATGCCATCAAAAAAGTTGCGCTGGATCCGAAATATGTCCGGGAGTGTTATGAAGCGCATCAACAGCAGATCGCAGAACTGAAACGGCAGCAGGAACCAAAAATAAATGCCGCTCTGCAGGATATTGAAAAAGCAAAAGCAGATCTGCAAAAGATCGATGAACTTTTCCTGAACGGCGTGGTTCGCGCAGATAACGCCGATTATTGGAATAAAAAACTGATCGAGGCCCGGAGCAGGGCAGGGGAAGCGGAACAGCGATACAAGCAGCTGATATCTGACATGGAACCATTGGACAAACAGGACAAACTGTCTGCGATTCTGGAATCGATCACTGGCTGGGCGTCGTTGCTCGATGATGCGGCGGAAGATGTCACCCTGAAACGCAATCTGATATTGTCGCTGGTTTATCGGGTGCGCTGTTTGGAGCACGGCAAATTTGCCGTGGATCTGATTCTGGATGGATCCGGCAAAAAGAAAATAGACATAACCCCGGATGAAGTTATGTCTAATGGTGGCGATTGGTGGAGGTGGCGGGAGTCGAACCCGCGTGTCGACTGAGTGTGAAGAAGATATCTACATACATATTCCGTTTTTATTGCTTATCGTCCTCGGAATCGCCAACGGACAGGCAATGCTTCAGACTATATATCCTTGAATCTCGCTGTTTCCCGGATATCATGAAAACAGCCAGGGCGCTGATTGACGCCGCTTATACCTTAGCACCCGGTCAGGCACAGCGACGTGGCAGGATTAAGCCGCCAGTGCGTACTCTTCGTTCGCAGTTATTTGTTTAACCGATGATTAACGAGGCCAACGGTCGTCCTCGGTATGCAATCAACCCCTGACCCGAGCCGGTCGAATCCGGAACACCCCCAGTGTCAGTCAGTTTCATAATATAATCGTTTTGTGTGGTTTGTCAAGCCTTTATTTTTGAAAAATTACTTTATTTTGCCGGGGGAGGGGAGACGTGTTAACGGCGTTTGAAGATTTTTAAAACCTCAAGAGTCAAGCTCTTCTCTGCCGGAATGCAGATCACGTTGGGATGTTTCGGAAGTGACAATGATCCATTGCCGCCGGCAACGATTTTACCGCCGCGATCGAGAAATTCTTTGAGCTGCTTTTTGCGGAATTGGGTGTTGAAAAGTTTTTTATTGACACTCTTTTCGCCGTCCGGGATGATGAAAACGTCGATATGGCGCAGGGCACCGTCGTTCAAATGGGTTCCGGACAAAAGATTCAAATCAATTTCCGGAGAGTTGTCCAGCTCCATAAACTCTTTCGCGTCGCGGATAGTAACTTTTGAATTGCTCATAAATCCGGCGCGGATCGGATCGGCAACTTTTTTGCCATAAACCGGAGCCGGTTTTACGCCGAGTGCCGCATAAACATAGCCCAACGCCAATTCGTGAGTGTTTTCATTGGATTCCGGGTGGTAACTTACGCCGACGACCTTGCCTTTTCCATACATTGCACTGACGGCGGCTGGTGTGCCAACGAAGTTGTACGGTGCGCGGTTGTAACCGCCGCTGCTGCTCTGGTAAACGCCCAGAATTTTACCGGTGTCGCGGTCCGGCGCGGCAGATTTACGGATAACGGGGCCGCCGGAGTAGCGCGCCCAGTAGCAATCTTTGGGGATATTCAACTCTTTTGCTGTTGCGGCATCAACATTTACCGCCAGAACAGCGGTTTTGCCGGAAGCGTACGGGATCCAGTCAAATGGCAGCAGCTGCAGCCGGTCGGGGCGGTTGAGCGCGCTGAAACATCCGGCACAGATGCCCAGATAAGATCCGCCATTGCGGATAAAATCTTTCACGATTTTTTGGCCGCTTTTCTGCATGGCACCAAGCTGCCTGGCACTGCCGCCGCCCGGACAGAAGAGCAGGTCAAATTTATCGAGCTTGTTTTCCCTCAACTTTTTGCCATTGATGAATTCGACTTCAAGTTCAGGGGAGTTGGTCAAAAGTTTGACCCAGCAGAAAACCGCTCTGCCGACACAGCCATTGTCCAGAAAGAAGGCAACTTTTTTGCGCGGCTGAACTTTGACCGGTTCTTCGATTTTATTTGAAGCGCATCCGCAGGCAAAGGGCAGGGCGGTCAAAAGAGCAAGAGCCAGCAAGGAGAAAATTTTTCTATTCATATTATATCCTTTTTATTAAACAAAAAGTTGAGTGACGGGGCGGTTCGTTTTATCCGGCACGCAGTAGGCGATGTTCCAGATGCCGTTCTGCAGATAAAGGAACGCTCCCTGAACGTAGCCGCACCAGTCTTCCGGAGTGAATTTCCATACTTTGAAGTAGCTCAAAAGTGCAACCGCAACGATGTCGTGCGTTGAAAGTATGACGTTAGGGCAGGGGAAGTCGCCTGTCAGAAACGCCAGCAGCGCAGGGGCGTACTCTCTTATGTCACGCATTCCTGTCGCGGTTCCGGTCTGATAATACGACTTGAGCAGGCTCGGGATCGTGCCGTTTTCGATGGCGATCCCCAGGTTTTCCGGAGGAGAAAACATCGCGGTGTCGTGGAGCAGGGGGCAGGGGACGATATCGGAAGCTGCGAAGTTTGCTCCGGCGATCAATGCTTTCACCGTTTCGGTCGTCCGCTTTCGGGACGATGCTCCGAAACAGACATTTTTCATCTCCCTCAAAAATTTTCCGCTTTCGACCGCGTATTCATATCCTTCGGCGGTCAGGCCGGGATCGTGATTACCGTTTACCAATGATTCACGGAACGAATGGCGCACCAGAAGAACGCTCCGGTCGGAAACGGCGGATAATCTGGCGGCTTCTTCAAACGACATTATTTCTTTATGTGCATTGATCACTTTGATTTTTCCTTATAATATGGTTGTCATCCTTATAATATAGAACCGCATTGAATTTTTTTCAACCGCGGCAGATATCGGCTAAAGATATTGACACGGCAGTAAATAAATTACCAAGTTATTTACAATTACCTTGTGAGCAAGTTGCAACGCGTTTATTATCAACGTAATATATTATTGATGTACCCTGCTCTATATGATATAAAACTTAACATAACGTATATTATGCGACGTTATAATATACCATATTTTTCTGCCAAAATAAGTGGCGCTGAAATATCGAGACAAAAATTCAAATACGTTCAGATGAATTTTTTAATGCTGGAGATCTGTATTGAAGATGAGTGTGGATAAAAAAGATCGTTACACACAAGGTGCAACGATCAAACCTTGATTGCTGATAGTCTACTCGCCAGTAATCTGACGGAAGCAGCGAAACAGGATATTGCTTCCAAAGGTTTGCACAAAATATATCACAGAAAGACAGAAAATACAAATTCTGATGATGGAAACGATGTATTGGAGTCCGACTCCACTGGTTGTGCGCCGCCCCCTGCTCTCTTTGGATGCGGTAAAAATCAAATTAAGGGTAAATAAATATGATCCGGGGTGGACTGCCAAGTCCCACCATTACCCGAAAGGGGGCGCAGCAGGCAGATTTTCTGCTCTTCCGGATCAATTACCGAAGAATAAAGCAAGGCACAGCCCCGGGCCGCCGGTTTCATAAAAGGTCCTGAAGCGACAGGTCTTGTTCAAAAAAATGAATTTGCCGTACCCTGCGATCATAATATAGCGCAATATTGAGATTTTTCAAATGCTGATTTTGTATAATAACTACTTGCCTATACGGCGTTGTGGTGGTATATTATAATGATGAATATGTTATTTTCGGGATTTCGTTTATGAAAAGTTATGATTGTATTGTTGTCGGTGCCGGTCATGCCGGATGCGAAGCGGCGTTTGCCGCCGCGCGGCTCGGAGCGCAGGTTTTGCTGATAACCTTTAATATGGATCACATCGCCCAGATGAGCTGCAACCCCGCCATCGGTGGCATTGCCAAAGGACAGGTCGTTCGTGAGATCGATGCTCTCGGCGGCGCAATGGGTGTGGTAACGGAAGCGGCAAGTATTCAGTTCCGTATGCTCAACCGCACCAAAGGCGCGGCGGTCTGGTCACCGCGTTCACAGTGCGACAAAGCGGTTTACCGTATGGCGATGAAGCAATATCTGGAAAAGTTTCCCAATATTGATATCCTGCAATCTGAAGTTACCGGCTTCGTGGTCGAAAACGATGAAATTTGCGGTGTCACCACCCATTTGCAGGATGTTATCAGATGCAAAAGTGTGGTTCTGACCACCGGAACTTCGCTCAATGGTAAACTGCACTTCGGTCTGATGAATTTCCCCGGCGGCCGTACCGGAGATGAACCGTCCTGCAAACTCTCCGATGCGCTGCGAGATCAGCTTGGAATCACCCTCGGTCGGCTCAAAACCGGTACCCCTCCCCGCATTCTGGATAAAACGATTGATTTTTCCTGCTTGCAGCTCCAGCCGTCGGAGCCGGAGTTTGAAGAATTTTCTTTCTGGCCCATGGGCTTGCGCCCTGCCCTTGCCGCGGCATCGCGCCGTCATTTGCCCTGTTATATGCTCCACACCACCGACGAAACCGCCGATGTGGTTCGGGCGAACTTGGATAAATCTCCTATGTACAGCGGAGTTATCAAGGGAATCGGTACGCGCTATTGTCCGAGTTTTGAAGATAAGATCGTCCGCTTCCCCCAGCATCCGCACCATTTGCTCTTCCTGGAGCCCGAAGGAGCCGACACCGGAGAATACTATCTCAACGGCTTTTCCAGCAGTCTGCCGCCGGAGGTTCAGCGCAAGATGGTCAATACCCTGCCCGGCTTGAAAAATGCGGTGCTTTCGCGGTATGCGTATGCTATCGAATATGATTTTATTCCGCCGGAACAGACTGAGCGTTGCCTGCGCAATAAACGCTGGTGCAACCTTTTCAGTGCCGGGCAGATCAACGGCACCAGCGGTTATGAAGAGGCCGCCGGTCAGGGCTTGATCGCCGGTATGAATGCTGCCCGTTATGCTATGGGCAAAGAGCCGGTTTTCCCCGGCCGCGATCGCAGTTATATCGGGGTGATGCTGGATGACCTTTCGACCAAAGAGATCGTCGAACCGTACCGTCTCTTTACCAGCCGCGCCGAATACCGGTTGACTTTGCGCCAGGAGAATGCCGACTTGCGGCTCTGCCGTTTGGCGTATGAATGGGGAATCCTGCCGGAAGATAAGTTCCGCTGTTTCAAAGAGTATGAAACGCTGCTCAATGCGGCAAAATCCCGCTGCTGTGCCACAAAGGTCGCCGGTGGCAAGACTAAATTTGACACTCTGCGCGACCTTGCGGTTGACACCCCCCTGCCCTGTGCCCGGGAACAAGGAGTTGAACTTCCCGACAACCGTCTCGGCAGAAGAGTTTGGCGGGAGCTGCTTATTGAAGCGAAATATGATGGATATTTACAGCGTGAAGCGGTTGAGATCAGCCGCTTGAAAAAGCTGGAAAATCAGATGATACCGGAGGATTTTGACTATACTGCGGTGCGTGGCTTGTGCAATGAATCCCGGCAGAAACTGGAAAAAATCCGCCCGGCGACGCTCGGACAGGCAGGACGTATCGACGGTGTTACTCCGGCAGATATTGCGCTTTTGCAGGTGCAGTTAAAAAAATTGAAGGCGTAAAATGGGGTTGAAACGGCAATTCTGGAAAAAGTTCCGGACCGATAGATACGGCGTTGCCGCGTTGGCGGTTGTGGCGCTGTTTCTGCTTGCGGCTCTGGGGATGGAAGTTTATTCCATTTACTGCGAAAGCAACAGAATTGTACCCGTTTTTATGCGTTCAAATCCGGATAATTGCTATGCGCCGCCGTCAATTCAGCATATTATGGGAACCGATTATCAGGGCAGAGATGTAGCGCTCCGTGCGTTAGCGGGAGCGAATACTGCGCTCAAAGTCGGAGTCGTTTCCGGAGTTATTTCTCTTGTTATAGGTGTTTCACTCGGTCTTGTTTCCGGCTACTTCGGCGGGAAAACGGACGATTTGACTGTATGGCTGTACAGTACTTTTGCGGCGATGCCGACGTTGTTGTTTATATTGGCGTTTGCGCTGCTGGTATCGCAGGAGTTTCTGGCGCCGGAACTGCTGGCGGTATTCAAGTTTTTTGCCGGATTGATCCGAACGGAACCGGGGATGTTCGGAGTTTATTGTGCTATCGGGCTTACCGGCTGGGTGACCTTGTGCCGGGTTATCCGCAGTGAAGTGATGAAGTTGAAAAAACGGCCGTACATCTCAGCCGCCAAAGTTGCCGGAGTCGGGAGCGCTACCATTATTTTCCGCCACATTTTGCCCAATGTGACCCATTTGGCGATCATCTATTTTACCACGCTGTTTGCTTCAAGTGTTATGCTGGAAGTTACTGCAAGTTATCTCGGACTGGGCGCGCAGAAGTTTCCGAGCTGGGGAATGATGATCTCTGACGGGCAGCAGCGTTTGTGGGCGGGCGTATGGTGGGAGCTTGCCGCCGCTTCCGGATTGCTCTTTATTCTGGTACTCGCATTGAACATCCTCGGCGACAGCCTCCGCGATGCCCTTGATCCGCGCCGGTGAACACTGAGTAAGGATATGGATAAGTTTACCGCCACATCGCGGCATCCTGTTACTTTGCCGCAGGAGTTAATGTGTAATAAAAATTATCTTCCATCAACTCCCATGCTCCCGGGGCAAGTAAACCTGCTCCTGGCAACAACAGCAACCAACAACCGATTGCATCAAGTGTGCCGATTGTACTTAACGAATATCCGGTTGTAACTTTGTAGGTATTGAATCCGTTCTTGTGAGCTATAACAGTCAGATTTTTGTTGCGCGGCACATTTATCGTTGCTGGAACTTTGACAGTTTTTCCATTTACAATAACTGTTGCATCAGCGGGTATACCATTTATATGGATACTCTGCGTAGACGGTGCAAAAAACGAACAACCATTAACAACAGATGCAGTCAATACAATTAAAATAAGCCTTATTGACTTTTGTGTCATTTTACTATCCCTATATATTCTCACTACTATATAAAAACGACCTTACGCCTGTCGGGCTTCAGCCCGACGAAAGGCGCAAAACCAGACGTCCGCAGGGCGGATGGATCGTGCGGCAAGGTCGCCGGTAAGTCAAGGCGGCTGGCTATACACCATTACGCCTGTCGGGCTTCAGCCCGACGAAAGGCGCAAAAGCCAACAGCCCGTAATCAGGAGCGATATCGCGTCGTTATCCGGCAGTTTTGCCGAGGAGCCGCGACAGGCGCGTACTGGCGTACGCAACTGGAACGGCGACGACCGCAAGGCTGGCGGGAACAAGCAAGATCGCTCCGTGTTTACTTGGCGCCGTACTGTTCGTAGTATGCGTTGATGGCGGCCATCAGGGTATCGTCGATGATAACTTTGCCTTTGTACGGACGGTTGTAGAGGTGTTCGATGACCTCTTTCATAGTGACGATGGCACAGGTTTTGAGACCGTATTTTTCGGTGATTTCGTTGAGTGCGCTCTTTTCGCCCTGACCGCGTTCCATACGGTCAACGCTGACCACCAGACCGAGGACGTTGACATTGCCCTGCGCCTGAAGGATAGGGAGAGTTTCGCCGATGGAGGTTCCGGCGGTGGTAACGTCTTCGATGATGACGACTTTGTCGCCGTCGCCGACCGGTCCGCCGAGCAGGATGCCTTTGTCGCCGTGGTCTTTGACCTCTTTGCGGTTGGAGCAGTAACGGATGTCGGCATCATATTTTTCGGAGAGCGCCATACTGGCAGCGACAGAAAGCGGAATGCCTTTGTAGGCAGGTCCGAAAAGAACATCGAAATCGGTGCCGAAAGTATCTTTAATCGCCTGAGCATAGTATTCACCGAGCTTGCGGAGCTGGGCACCGGTGCGGTAGAATCCGGTGTTGACAAAGAACGGGGTCTTGCGGCCGCTCTTTGTCACAAAATCGCCGAATTTCAACACTTGGCAATCAATCATAAACTCAATAAAATCTTTCTTGTACTGTTCCATTGCACTATCCTTTATTTTTTGTGGTTCAGTTCATTTCATAATATATCACTTGAAGCAATAAAAACAAGGTTGAAATAAAAATTATTGCTCAATCATACAAGGTTGATGCGGATTTCTGTTCGATGAGTTTGTCCAGTACATTGTCCGGGAAGAGATCTTTTACAGTTCCGCCGACAGCGTTGAGCACCATACGGAATTGGCTGGCAAGCTGATCTTTTTTGAGCCAGGACGGTTCTGAAGTAACGGCATCAAGTTCAGCAACGCACTTTACGGCAAGGCGCGTGTAGTATTCTTTAAGCATACTCCCCTGCCCCGCCGCCGCACGGCAGTTGTGATAAAGCTCCATCGCGTTGAGGTGAAGCACCCGGGTGCGCGGATAGTGCGAACACATCAAGTTCCACGGTTCGGTATCGGGCAGAGTATTATCTCCGCTGTGGCGGAAGTCGGTGCGCAGCAGCAGAGCCGGGATATCGAGCATCTTGGCAAAGCAGAATTCGACCACGGTTCCGGAATCCAGATCGTGGCCGTCAAAATTGGCGACGATCAGATCACAGTTGAATAAAAGCTTGAAGTCGGCATCGCGGATGCTTTGCGAGGTTCGGTTGACGACTTCGCATTCGCCATCCTGCGGGAGCATAATTTTGTAGCGGTTGTTTGAAGCTTCTTCGATCGCGTTGGCAAGCAGCAAATTTCCGGCGAGATCTTTGTGGTCAAAGAGGTCACCTGCAAAATATATTTTTAAACTGGTGTTGTTCATCGTTTCTCCTGAAATTTTGTTTTGAAGTAACATAACACAAGGGGTAAGAGTTGTCAAGTTGACAAATTGCCGCGATGGCATTATATTAGTAAAAAAGATCAATTTTTACGGGGAAATTTTTTATGGGAAAACGCAAGCTCGCAGTTATCATCCACGGCTTTTGCAAAGGCGCAAAGGATATGCAGTATTGGAAACGCGCAGTGAAAGATGAATTTACTACGGTCATAACGCCGGATCTGCCGACCACGTTTTCCAGTTTTGAATGCTGTGTGGAAATACTGACAGCCGAAATTGCCGCCGCAGCTCCGGACAGCTATGATGAAATTCATTTTGTCGGCCACAGCATGGGCGGCTTGATGGCGCGTGAATATCTGAACCGCACTAAACCTGCCAATGCCAGACGGCTGGTCTGTGTCGGAACTCCCCATTATGGTTCAAGATTGGCTGATATCGCACTGCTGATGCCGGGGGCGGGATTGATCTGGAAGCCGCTTCACGCGTTGAAGTGTTCTGCCAGACGCAACATCACGACTCCAGATATTCCGGGACTGGAAATCGGAGTTGTCATCAGCACCAATAATGCCCATTGGCCGGGAAAATTGTTTTTGAGCAACTCGGCTGACGGCTTGGTGGAAAGCTTTTCCGCTCACGCTCCCGATGCCAAGGCGGCAGCATATACAAACGCTCCGCACGTTCCTATGCAATATGATGCTGAAACGGCGGAGCTGATAAAAAAGTTTTTGCTTAGCGGAGAGTTTTGAATTATCCGGCAGTTGAGTTGGCTTTTTCGCCGCTCTGCAAAAGAGCGGCTTTTTTCAGCATTTTGCGGCAGATTATCGTGAGCATGGTTCCGGTACCGACAGCGACCAATGCCCAGGAGACCGGATAGGAAATCATCACGTTTTCCATACAAGGATTAATCGGATAGATTATGAATATCCAAAACACCCGGAATGCGCAGGCACCGAACATCGAGATGATCGTGGGGCCGAGCGAATACCCGAGACCGCGCAATGAACCGGTCAATACTTCAATAGTTGCCACCAGGAAGTAGAACGGCAGCTGATAATTCATCCGGATACAGCCCCAGTCGATAACTCCCGGATCGGGATTGTAAAATCCCAGCAGCTGTCGTTTGAACAGCAGTTCAATTCCACTCAAGACGAGTGCGGTTGCGCATCCGCACCCCAGACACAGCCAGACACTTTTTATCACCCGGCGCGGTTTTTTCGCTCCGTTATTCTGACCGACAAAACTTACCACAGCCAAACCGAATGCACCAAACGCCGTGTGGACAACGCCTTCCAAACTCAATGCGGCCGTACTTCCGGCGATGGCCTTCGAGCCGAAGGAGTTGACCGTTGACTGAATGATGATATTGGAAATAGAATATAACATTCCCTGTACACCGGCGGGAATTCCGATGCGGAGCAGTTCTTTGACGATGGCCCAGTTGATGTGAAGTTTTTTCCAGATCAACTGGTACTGTTCACGGGTGACGTTGAGCGCACGCAGAACGAGGACCGCCGAAAGCAAATTGGAAAATTTAGTGGCAATAGCGACACCGGCGACATCCATTTTGAAAACGACCACCAGAACAAGGTTCAAACAGACATTGACGATACCGGCAATCGTGATAAAAATCAGCGGCCGCTTGGTGTCGCCGATCGCTCGCAGAATGGCACTGCCGAAGCTGTATATGACCATAAAAGGTATGCCAAGACAGCAAATCCAGACATAAAGACAGGCTTTATCAAAAATATTTTCCGGCACCGCCATCCAGCGCATCATCGGACGGGTCATCACCAAACCAAGTATCATCATGGCGATACCGCCGATAATGGCAACGCTGATGGATGTATGTACGGTGTGGAACACGCCTTTGCTGTCTTTGGCTCCGGTGTTCCGGGCAGCAAGCACATTGACAGCCGATGCCACTCCCCAAAAGAGGTTGAGCATCAGATTGTTGAATCCGGGAGCTGCGCCGACGGCTGCCATTGCATCGCTGGAAGCAAAACGGCCGACCACGATCAAGTCCGCCGCATTGAACATCAACGACATCGCGTTTGCCAACATCAGCGGCATTGCGAACCGGATTATTTTTCCGAGCAGCGGGCCTTGGGTCATATCGACCTGATATTTTTTTACAGAAGCCATTTCTAAAATCCTTTATTTTCTCAGCTGGCCGTTCCCGACAGCCACCCATTTGTAAGTGCAAAGTTCAGCCGGACCGACCGGACCGCGCGCGTGAAGGCGGTCGGTACTGATGCCGACCACGGCGCCCATACCGTAATCCCCTCCCCCTGAGAGGCGGGTCGAAGCATTGACCAGTACGGACGCTGAATCGACATTGGCGATAAATTCCGCTGCAAGTTTATCCGACGAGGTGATAATGCCGTCGGTATGACCTGAGCCGTGGGTCGCGATATGTTCCATTGCCGCTTCAATATCATCGACCATACGGATCGAAAGCGTACCGCTCAGGTATTCAGTGTCCCAATCTTCATCGGAGGCGGCAACAGCATCGGGATACAGCGCACAAAAACGTTCACAGCCGCGAAGTTCGACCTGCTGCGCTTTCAGAGATTCGACCACTGCATCCAGAGTTGCTTTGGGAGCTGCGATATCAACGAGCAAAGTTTCCAATGCGTTGCAGACTGCCACATTCTGGCACTTGGAGTTGGTCACAAGATCTGCCGCCATTTTTGCATCGGCATCGGGAGCAACGTACAAGTGGCAAATGCCGTCGTAGTGTTTCAAAACCGGGATGCGGGTGCCTTCGGCGATCGCTTTGATCAAACTTTTGCCGCCGCGCGGAATGATGAGGTCAATATATTTATCCTGCTTTAAAAGCTCTGCGACTGCTTCGCGGTCAACCGAATCGACCATCAGTACGGCATCTTCGGGAAGTCCTGCCTCTTTCACCGCTTCACGCATCGCATTGGCAAGCACCATATTGGTACGCAAGGCTTCTGAACCGCCTTTGAGAATAACGGCGTTGCCGCTTTTCACGGCAACTGCGGCGGCATCGGTGGTGACATTTGGGCGGGCTTCGTAGATCATCGCGAGGACACCGACCGGAACGGCGACTTTTCGGACCAGCAAGCCGCTGGGCATAGTGCGTTCTTCCAGCACCGCTCCGACGGGATCGGGCAATGCGGCAGCTTCCTGAAGCCGTTTTACCATATAGTCAAACACTTTTGCATCAACGGTCAAACGTTTTTTGAAGGCGGCAGAGATATCTCCTGCTCCGGCAATGTCTTCCGCATTGGCGGCAAGCAGTTCATCTTTGCAGGCGATGAGTTTATCAGCCATCAATTTCAAGGCTTCTGCGCGGCTGGCTGCCGATGCTGAACGCAGTTTGCGTGCGGCAACAGAGGCGCGCTGGGCCAAAAGTTCCATCCCGAACATATAACACTCCATTGGTTAGAAAATCATAATCCGGTTAATATACACCACAAGGTGTATTAAATCAAGTTGAATAAGCTTGATTTATCAATGGAAATGCGGTATATTAACAGAGAATTCTGTTTAAGACGAAAGGCCAGATAATGGAAGATTTTGAAAATTTCCCGGCAAGCGGCAATCCCAGGCTCGATGCCCAGCTGAAATTCACTGCTCTGATCGACCGGATGACGGCGATAAAACGCCGGACATTGCTGATCGATCGCAGCCGATGCGAAAATGATGCTGAACACTCGTGGCATATCGCAGTGATGGCGCTATTCTTTTCCGAATACGCAGTGGAAAAAGTCGATATCGCGCACAGCGTTGAATTGCTTCTGGTGCACGATCTGGTGGAGATATACGCCGGGGACACCTTCGCTTACGATACGGTCAAACTGCAGGATAAAGCCGAGCGCGAACAGCAGTCGGCGGACAAACTTTTTTCCGTACTGCCTGCTGAACAGGGGCTCGCTTTGCGTAAACTCTGGGAGGAGTTTGAAGCCAATATCACTCCGGAAGCGCACTATGCGAACTGTCTTGATACCTTTCAGCCGTTTTTACACAATGTGCTTACCGGCGGACACACATGGATAAACTCTTCTCCGCGCCCGAAACGGCATCAGGTCGAAAAGCGCGTCAGCGTTTGCAGAGAGTTTATGCCGGAACTTTACCGCTGGGCGATGAAAAATATTGAAGAAGCCGTTGCAAAAAAATGGCTGATCGAAGAATAAAAAAGGGGGTTTTAAATGTTTGAACGGAACAGAGTTTATCTTGCGCTGCTTGCCGCCTTGGTGCTGGTACTGCCGCCCGTAGTTCGCGGAGCAGATGACAGCCGTCGCGGTAAGGCGAATTTTTCCAGCCGGTTGGAAAAGAAGTGGAGCGCACGGCCGCTGAAGATCCGGCAGCAGAACCTCAGCAAAAGTGTCAGCGGTACATTCCCGAGCAGCAGTGTTGTTGCCAAAAGTGCGGAACGTTTTTACAAAGCATTGGAGTATCTGCCGCCGGATTTGATAAAAAAGTCCGGCTTGAAGTATGTTACTTTTATGCGCAACCTCAAACTCAATGGACAACCAGCAGGCGGTGCAGCCGGAGGCAATACGATTTATCTGCCGCCTGATTTTGAGGAGAAGACGGTCTACCACGAGTTTTTTCATATCTTTGACCCGCACGGGAAAAGTGAAAAATGGACAAAACTCAATCCGCCCGGCTTCCGTTATACCGGAAACCAGTTTTATGCCAGAAAATTTTCCAAAAAAGAACAGCGGCAGGTAAAGAAAAATATCCGCAAAGATGACGTTAAAGACGCATTCGTTACAACCTATGCCATGAGTAATCAAAGAGAGGACCGGGCGGAAACATTTGCCTTTATGATCGTGGAGGGGAAAAGCTTTTTAAAACGGACAAAAAATCCGTCGATGAAGATGAAGATGGAGTTCATAATGGATTTGTTCATTCAGCGCAAGTTATTGAGCAAAGAGTTCTGGGATCGGCATTTTGACCGAAAATTCAAAGTGAACAGACGTCACTATGCCGAATCATCTGCAAATGAAAAATGACCTAACCGGATAAAACGAGGCATTTTATCTCTGTATTACTTGAAAAATCAAAAAAACAGATGTATTTTAAACGTCAACCCTTAACACAATATAAAGGAATTATGGTATGTTGAAAAAATCAAGTTTTCTGTTGGCTCTGCTGGCCGCCGGAGTTTTCGCCGGATGCGCCATCAACGCAGAAGTCGCCAAGCCCGCCGCTCCCCAGACCAAGCCGGCTGTAAAAGCTGCCGCCAAACCTGTCGCCAAAGCCGCTAAAAAGGCTAAAGCCGCCAAGAAACCGGCAGTCGTCCTGCCCAAACTGGAAAATCCCAAGTCCTGGACTATGGTGGTCGTGCCGGACACCCAGACCTATATCAAACAGATCGAAAACCAGGGTATTCTTGATATGATGCTTGCCTGGATTGTTCGCCGCCGCGAAGAACTGAACATTCAGCAGGTTCTCTTTACCGGCGACCTCACCTACGGTAACGATCAGGGATATGTCGATCAGCCGGAAGGCTTGCGCTTCTACCGCAGCGGCAGATTGCGCGACCTGATCGGACACGAACAGTGGAAGGCGTTTTCCCGTCTGATGGAACGTCTTGACGGCGAACTTCCCTACATCCTCTGCACCGGTAACCACGACTATGGATACAGCAGCGCAGAAAACCGCGCCTGCCGCCTCGGCGAATACTTCCCGATCGACCGTAACCCCCTCACCCGCCGTCAGCTGGTCGCCTGCGCCAACAACACTTTCGGAGAAAAGACTCTGGAAACTTCGGCGTATGAATTCACCGCTCCCCTGCCCGATGGCAGAAAATTCTTCGTCATCACTCTGCCCTTTGCTCCGACGGAACAGGATTTGAAGTGGGCAAACTGGATCGCCAATAACAAGCGCTTTGCGAACCACATCGGTATCGTGCTTACCCACTCCTATATGCGCGCCAACGGCATCCGCATCGAAAAAGAAAAATATGCGCTCAGCAAAGCTGGCGGCGCCCCCGGCGAACAGATTTTCCAGAAGCTGGTCTATCCTTCCAAAAACATCCGCATGGTCGTTTGCGGTCACGTCTGCAGCCCCGATAAATGGGAGGCCGCGGTCGGCTTCTCCTGGGCGAAAAACTCCGCCGGTAAGAGCGTTGCCCAGATGGTCTTCAACACTCAGGCCATCGGCGGCGGCTTCAGCGGCAACGGCGGCGACGGCTGGCTGCGTCTGCTGGAATTCATGCCCGACGGCAAGACCATCAAGGCCCGCACCTATTCTCCGTTCTTCGGCGGCTCCACCTCCACCCAGCATATGGCGTGGAAGACCGATGAACGCAACGAGTTCTCCTTCACTATCGAATAAGAAATCTCACAGGTACACAGCTGTTCCCGGCATACGATGCCGGGGGCAGCTGTATAATATTTTATGCTGAAAAAGTTCTGCCGTTTTGTTGATAGACATCATGACTTGTCTGCGGTCATCCTGATCGCAGTTGCAGTATTTGCTTTTTTTCTGCCTTCGCTGCCGTTTGAAAAATTTGCTTTTGATGATACAAATTACGTTGGACAAACTCATCTTTTTGAGTTGACATTCAGCAATATCAGTTATCATTTGACCAATAAGACGGTGGAGTTGTATTCGCCGTTGGTGATGTTGAGTTATATTCCGGATTACCTTTTGTGGGGTAAGGAATATTTTATTTCCGGCTGCCGTCTGCAGAATATTTTATGGCATACTCTCGCCGCGGTTCTGCTGTATCGCATCTTCCGGATGCTAAAAGTGACACTTGCCAATGGAACGGTTTTAGAGATCTCAGCTCTGCCGTCATTGTTTGCAGTTTTGTGTTGGGCGCTCCATCCGCAGCGTATGGAGTCGGTCATCTGGATCGCTGAACGCAAAGATGTTATGGTGAACTGTATGGCGCTGGCGATGATTTTGCTGATCATCCGAGCGTACAAACTGGAACGGACGAGTATAGCCGCTCCGATTTTGCTGTTGGTGTCGCTGTTTACGGTCAAACCGATGCTGTTGACATTTCCGCTGGTTGCTTTGACCGGTTTTTGTGTTGCGACCGATGGCGACATCAAACAGAGTATAAAGCGCACCTGGCCATTATTTCTGGCATCGGCGCTGTACATTGTAAAAAACAGTTCAATATTTTCCGGGATCGCATCGAGTGTTGCTGCGGGGCAGAAAGTTGGAGAGAGCCGGCTGCCGATCGCGGTGTGGAATATTTTCCGTTATGCGTTCAAGACCATTTTCCCGGTAAAACTGTCGCCGCTTTACCGATATTATGAAACCGGTGAGATATCATGGCTGCCGGTATTGATTTTTGTTCTTATTGCCGGAACAGTTATCTGTTTTGCTTTCCGGAAAGCTCCGGAACAGCAGTTTTTTGCGAAAATTTTATTGCCCGGCGGACTTATGTTTGGTTTTGCCTTGGCTCCGGTTTGCAGCTTTCACCGAATCGGAAATGTTGATTTTGCCGACCGTTACAGCTATTTTCCCTCGATTTTCATCTGGTGCGGCGTGGCATTGCTGCTTACTTTTCTGTGGAAAAAATTTCAAGATAACAACGGCAAAGTAATTATTCTTGCTGCTTCGGCATATTTTGCGGTGCTGTCGGTATTAAGTATAAGTTATATGCCAGCTTGGCGTACTTTTGATACGCAGGTCGATGCGATGCTCGACTGTAAAAAACCACATTTTGAAGCATTGTTCCTTGCCTCCTGCGATGCGTTTGAAAATGGAAACTGTCAGGATGCAATGCGTTACACTCTGATGCTGAGTGATGATCAGAAGTTGCATATATTCTTCCGCAACTGTATGACCGGACTGGTGCTTGCCAAACTGGGCAGAACGGAAGAGGGGTTTAAATATATAAGCGACCTTTTTGCCAAAGATCATTGGACTTTTTTGAAGAACTGCCCCAACAATATGAAAATCAATTGCCTGAATTTCATGGTAGGTTATCATTTTGAGAGAAGAGAACAGCCGCAGTATCAGCGGAATCTCCCTTTTTTGTGCGGTATCGCTTCAAAATTGCTGAAAGAAACCTCTTTGCAGGAAAGCTTATATTTTTCCGGATTGGTATTGTTGTTTAAAAACGATTTTGCGGCAGCTGAACAGCACTTTGCAAAAGCATCTGCGCTGTTCCCGCAAAATGAAAAATTACGGAGCAATCTCGAAGCCGCCCGGCAGAGAGATGTTTCAAAAGCAGCCGTCGCGGCGTATTAAAAAACTATGAAAATTTTTCTTTTGTGCGGATTGGCGCTCTTGTTATCCGGATGCGCAAGTGAACGTTTCTTTGCTGTGTCAAGCGCAACAGACGCAACTGGCGGAATTTATATTATCGACGACAATACCGCATCGCACGCTTTGCCATTGCCCCGGAGCAGTTATATCATCCGGAAAAATGATACTATTTACATTACTCAAAATGCCGCAAGAAAAAGCGTTGACAAATCCGGGCTGCTGCATACTGTCGACCTGAACACAATGAAAATATTGCAGCGCGTGAAAGTCAACGGCATCACCCCCTGTCATACGGTCGTTTCACCGGACGGAAAATTTCTTTACACCGCCAATTACAGCTCCGGAAGTATCAGCGAGATCCCGCTCGAAAACGGCACCCCCTGCCCTCAAGTCAGGGTGATCCAACATCAGGGAAAAGGAAAAGA
>JAZOMB010000073.1:0-10910 GCA_045653515.1 Victivallaceae bacterium
CCTATGGCGACGGCGGATTGTCGCAGCAGGACCTCTTGAGAAAACGGATGGTCGCGTTGTTATCATTGATTAACTACCCATTTTGGGAACAGAGCTTAAAAGAACGCTATATTCCCATTGAGGGGAGAGAATTTGATAAGCTTTTTGCGACCAACGGGAGCAAAAAATACTTCGCTTTTCCCGGAAGGGGTGGGGTGTGGGGAGGGGAAACCCTCTTTTCCCCTGAAAAGAGAGTTTCCCCTCCCCACAAGTCATCTCCCCTTATCGGGAACAGAGCTTAAAAGAAAAATATCCGCTGACCACCATCCCCAGTATGATTTGCGTTTTTGAATGACCGATGCTATATTATACGCCGTTTTGACTCCATTGACCGGGCAGTTGTGCTTTGGATAAAATTTATATTCTGTTCAGTAAAACAACAAATTTATCAATACATAAGAAGGAATTGTTTCGATGAAAACGCACAAAATCGGTATTATTGGTGTTTACGGCAGAGGAAGGCACGCTTACCAAGCCCACCGTCCGGAAAAGGGATTTGAAATCATTATGGGAGCCGATCCCTATGCTCCGCCCGCCCGTCAGATGGAACTTCCTGATTTCAAGTATTTCACTGAAACTTTTCCCAACGCAGAACTGGTGGATGACTACAGAGAAGTTCTTGCAAACAAGGAGATCGATACTGTTTTCATTATGACTCCGGACTACTGCCACGAGGAACACGCCATCGCCGCTTTGGAGGCCGGAAAAAATATTTATCTGGAAAAACCTATGGCGATCACTCTTGAAGGCTGCGACCGGATCCTGCGTACCGCATTCCGCACCAGAAAGAAAATTTTCCTCGGACACAATATGCGCTATTTCCCGGTCGTCCTCAAGATGAAAGAGATCATTGATTCGGGCATTATCGGTGACATCCAGTGCGGCTGGTGCCGTCACTTTATCGGTTACGGCGGCGATGCCTACTTCCGGGATTGGCACTCCGAACAGAAAAACACCTGCGGTCTGCTGCTGCAGAAAGGCGCACACGATATCGATGTGATGCATTGGCTGATGGGATCGGTGACCCGCCGGGTCGTGGGTATGGGAATGTTGAGCGTTTACGATAAGTGTTCGCGCCGCAGTGAAGATACTATCGGTGATGCACGGTGGGATGAAAGACAATATCCGCCTCTGACCCAGACCGGATTCTCTCCTGTTATCGATGTCGAAGACCACAATATGGTGATGATGCAGCTCGAAAACGGCGCACAGGCGACCTATATGCAATGCCACTATTCACCGGACGCTGAACGCAACTACACCTTTATCGGAACCAAAGGCCGGGTGGAAAATATCGGTGATCACGGCAATTGTGCCGTCCATGTGTGGACTCGCCGCGGTCCGCGCGAAACTCCAGATATCGTTTATAATCTGAAACCGTCTCCCGGAGGTCACGGCGGTGCAGATGTTCCGATCATCGACAATTTCCTTGACTTCATTGCCAATGGAGCCAGGACCAATGCCAATCCGGTAGCGGCACGGGATGCGGTTGCGGTCGGAGTATTGGGGCATTATTCAATGCGCAATGGCAATATGCCCCAGGATATACCGGCACTTGAACCGGAACTCCTTGAATATTTTGCCAATAATCAGCAATAATCGATTTCCTGCAATATAAAAAAATAAGCCCTGCTGCTCCTTTGCGGGCAACGGGGCTTTTTATCTGTCTGCTGCATTCACAAATGCTCTTTGCGGTATTGGGCAGGAGGTATTCCGTAGGCTCTGCGGAAGGCGCGCGAAAAAGAAAATGCCGTGGCAAATCCGCATTGCCTGGCGATTTCCGGCAAAGAAAATTCCGTTCGGCGCAGCAGCTCTTCGGCGAGGATCATTTTCTGCCGGCGGATCAATGCAGCCGGAGTCAGACCGGTGATGTTGCGCTTGAATATCCTGCGGACAGATTGCGGAGAGATATCAAATTCCGAAGCGATTTTTTTGACCGAAAGTTCGCCCTGACAATTTTTTCTGATGAATTCAGCCATATCACCGAATTCGCAGTCAGGCAGGTCGGCCTTTACCGCCAGACGGGAAACGGCACCGGAAAGCAATTCAGCCAGCAGAAATTCGGCACGCACCTGCCGGTTTGCGATCCACGCCTCCAGCAGATCCGTAAGACAACTGTTCCCCGGATCGGGATCGAACACACGGTTTTTCAATACATCCAAAGCCTCATAACTTCCTCTGCCGGCGACAAACGTGATCGCCAGATATTCAAACACGCCGCTTTCATCGGTTTCGGTCGAGTGGGTCTGCATCGGAAAATAAAGAACTGCATCCGATGGTTTCAAGCGATAACGCACACCGTCGATATTGGTCGAAGCGTTCCCCGCAAGGATGATTTTCAGGATCATCCGGTGGTGGCAAAAGGAACGGAGGAAAAAATCGGAATCCTTACCGATCCAGATTTTCAAATCGCAGGGAACAAAATCGACCGCCGGAAAAGAGACTCCGCTCTCCTGCGGCGTCAGCATTATTCTGCGGATTTTTCGCAGCGTGGTCGAAAATGGTATTTTATTGTTTGATACAGACATAGACAAATCTCCGCAATTATGGTATAATATAACATGAACAACGATAAAATACAATGGAGACAACTATGCTTAAAGCCAAAGATGTGAAAAAATTTGCCAAGGCCTGCGGCGCCGACATCTGCCGCATCGGTTCCATGGACAATTGGGAAGGCGCTCCGAAACAGATGGATCCGCGTTATATTTTCCCTGACGCAAAATCCATTATCGGTCTGGGCTTCCGGATCCCGCGGGGATATCTGCGCGGTATCGAGGAAGGCACGATGTTTTCCACCTACGAATTTATGGGTTACTCCGGTATGAACTGGCGCTATATGCCGCATGTGCTCCGCCAGATCGTCTGCTTTATCGAAGACCACGGTTACGAAGCGGTTCCGCTGCCCAACTGGGATGCATTCAGCTACAACGGCTACACCGATTATCCGGGCAAAGAGAAAAAATTCCGGAGCCGTCCGGTCGCCCCGGGTCTGCCCTGTCCGGATGTCACCATCAGTTTCCGGGTGGCGGCGGCGGTTTCCAACCTCGGAGAGATCGGCTGGAGCAAAATGATCCTGACTCCGGAATTCGGCCCTATGGTCCGGGCGGTTTTCATCATCACCGAAGCGGAACTTGAAACTGATCCTCCGATCCTGCCGGGAACTCTTTGCGACCGCTGCAAATTGTGTGCCAAAATGTGCCCCGGTCAGGCGATCCCCACCGACAAGAGCGTAAAATTCAAGGTCGGCGATATCGAATATGAACATTGCGATCTGGATCTGGCGCGCTGTTCCAATGCGTACAGCGGCGGCAATCCCGAATTCAATCCCTTCTGGGATCCGGAAATCAAAATGGAAGATGATTCCTATATGGATGAATATCTTTCGCCCAAATATTACGGTTCCCCGCGCGGCAACGGCGGCCCCTGCCCGCGCATTATGCACACCCGCAACAATCCTGCCATCGGCGGCGGCCGCGGCTGCATCCGGGCATGCTACGCCCATCTGGAAGCGCAGGGCAAACTCACTCACAAATTTGTAAAACCGTTCAAACGCCATAAAGAGTGGAAATTGGATTGATATGAAGTTTTCGGTCGGCTATCAATATCCGGATGAGTATTCAGAGGAACGGTTTCCGGAAATACTGCAGGATTATGCAGATTCGACAGCAGAACTTTATTTTGCTCCGGGCAATGAACCCGGAGCGCGTTCTCCTGCCGCCAAAGCCTCCGGTCTGGAAGAAAATGAGGCATGGGAAATCCTGACTGAAGACCTCATTGAAACCAGAAAAATGGGCATCAAACTGAATCTTCTTTTCAATGCCAACTGTCTGGGCGCGGAATGTATCAGTAAAGAACTTCAGAACCGGGTGCTGAAAATCACCGGAAAACTTTTGGATATCTGCCAATTGGATACGGTGACCACCGCCTCGTGGTTCATTGCCGGTGTACTGAAAAAACATTTTCCGCAGCTGGAGATCCGCGCTTCAGTCAATATGAAACTGGGGACGCTGGAGGCGCTGAATTACGCTTCGGAGCGTTTTGACGGCTTCTGCATCCAGCGGGATATAAATTATCATCCGAAAACCCTCCGGCAGATTTCCGATTGGGCCAAGGCAAACAATAAAAATATCTGTCTGCTTGCCAACAGCGGCTGTCTGCGCAACTGTGCCGTGCAGACCTTTCATGATAATCTGGTCGCCCATTTGAACGAATTGCGCCAGAGCGAATGCTGCATGGATCAGGATCCGATTTTCTGCCGCCGGTTTTATGCCCGGGCTTCCCGCAAACCGGAATATCTTTGTCACTCCACGCTGATCCGCCCGGAAGATGTCCATCATTATGAAGATATCGTTCCAATGCTCAAACTGGCGACCCGGACTCACAGCAATCCGCGTCTGGTGCTGGAAGCGTACACTTCAGGTAAATTCACCGGCAACTTTTTTGACCTCACCGAACCCGGGCACGGAATATTTTTCAGGGGCAAAGTTCTGGACAATGCCCGGATCACTCCGGAATACTGGCAGGTGAAATCCCGCTGTAAAGAAAATTGTTCCGAATGCGGATTTTGTAAAAAGGTTATGGAAAACGCTCTCATATCCTGTACCGAACTCTCGTAAAAACGACATTGATATGTTGAAATGATGTAATGGAGATAAAAAAATGAAAAAATGGTTTTCTTTCTGCTGTTCCGTATTTCTGCTTTCAAGTGCGGTTGCCGCTCCGCTGTTTGAAAACGGAAAAACTCAATGGCAGATCGTCCTGCCGGAAAAACCCGGAAACGAAATCAATTACGCCGCAAGCGAATTGACTGCCGCATTGAAAAAGATTTCCGGAGCTGACTTTGTTTCAAAATCAACTCCCGCTGAACGATTCAACATCTACCTCGGCACCCCGGCAACCTCCCCGGCTGTTGCCAAACTGGCTGCCCGTTTCAAACTTCCCGACGCAAACGCCATTGAAAGTGTCGCCGTTTACACCGTGGACAATGACCTTTATCTGGCAGGCAACACCCCCCGCGCGGTGCTTTATGCAGTTTACTCATTTCTGCAGAACCAGTTGAGTGTACGCTGGCTGTGGCCCGGTGACGACGGTGAATTCATGCCGAAACGCAACAGTTACACCCTGCCGGCAAAACTTGCTTACAACTTCACCCCGGCATTCAAGATCCGTGCGATGTCCCCCTGCCACTGGCACCGTCACGTCCCGACCGAGATCTGGATGGCGCGCAACTTCCTGAACGGCGATTCCCGTACCCCCTCATTCCGGGACAAAGCCGGTCTCTACCGTATCGGCGGTGGTCACCGGGTCCGGGTCTACAATGTCAAACAGGCATTCCAGACCAAGCCGGAAATTTTCTCTCAAATCGGCGGCGTCCGGAACATCGCCGGTATCGCCGGCTGCTGGTCTAATCCGGAATTCACCAAACAGGTTTTGGAAAGCATTTCTCAGACGATCAGAAAAGAAAATCTTGAAATCCTCAACCTTTTCCCTGCCGATATCACGATTCGCTGTGAATGTGAAAAGTGTTCTGCGCAGGGCAGCCGCACCGATTTCTGGTACAATTATTACAGCAAAACTCTGATTCCCGCATTGAAAAAAGAGTTCCCGGAATTGAAATTCGCCGGTATCGCCTATCAGGAGTACCGCACTCCGCCCTCAAAGCCTGTCACCGCTCTTGAATATGTGGAATACTGCCACTACAACCGCTGCTATGCCCACAAACTCACCGACCCCAAATGTCAAGTCAATGTAAAAAGTATGGCGGAGATCAGAAAGTGGAAAGAAAAAGCCGCCATCGGTATCTACGGTTATGAATTCGATGTTTTCAAACCCACCGCCTTTATTGCCAACTGGAATGCCACCGCTGATGCTATGCGTACCTACCGCGATCTCAATGCCGTGCGGGTGAAAACCGAAATGATCGTCTATTACGGCAAAAATATGAAGCGCCACGAACTTGCCCCGCAGATCCATCGGCTTGCCAACTGGATGTGGGCGCAGCTCTCCTGGAACCCGGATGCCGATGTCAATGCTCTGCTCAAAGAGTGGTGCGGTAAAGTTTATGGAGCCAAAGCGGCACCTTTTATGTTCAAATATTTCAATGAACTTGCCAGCGCATGGCAGAATCAGAAAGCGCATCCCAACTACTTCTACCGCAATCCGGTTGGTTCTGCCCAGTATATTTTCAATGCCAAACGCATAAAAGATTGCCGCACCTGGCTGGATCAGGCGTTGAAAGCCGCCGCAGGAAATAAAACATATCTTGCCGAACTCCAGCAGGAAAATATTCTCTTCCGTAATTGGGAGGATTTCTTCAAGATCTCCGGTACCGCGCCTACGGTGATCCCGCCCTATCTGCCGGAGGCAAAGGGCTTCGATCAGGCGCTGTCGCTTCCGCTTCAAACCAAAAAAGCCGGAGACAAGGCGAAAAAAACTTCTATGAAAGTCTACTGGGATGACAAAGGCGTGCATATTCAGGCGGTGTGTATGGAACCGGATATGTCCGCTCTGCGCAAATCCTCCACCGAACACGACGGCGATGTCTGGAAAGATGATTCCATCGAGATCCTGATCGATACCGGCGATGGCAAAGGCGACCGTCATCTGGTCGTTACCGCCGGAAACAACCGCTATGATGCGATAGCCAACGACGCTTCGTGGAATCCCCAATGGCAGACCGATGTCAAATTGGAAAAAGACCGCTGGATCGCTACGGTCACTCTGCCATTCACAGTTTTGGGTAATGTGACTCCGCAAACTTCGTGGAAATTTGTTATCATCCGCAACAGCAAACCGTGTGCGGTCGGATTCCCCAAACCTGCACATCAGGATATTTCCAGCGGCGGCGTGATGTTCTTCCGCAAAAATGTCAAAAAAGCGAAAATGCTGGTCTGGCTTGCCGGTACCGCAAGTGCCAACTGGTTCCATCAATACCGCAAATTCTTCTTTGACAACAATTGGAGTTTTGTAACTGTCATCGGCGAGGAAAATTGTGCAAAAATTGATCTTTCCGGTGTTGATGTCATTTATGTCAATCCTTTCAAGACCAACTTCCACCGTGATTTCTGGAAAAAACAGATAACTCCGGTCGTTGAAAGCGGTTCCACTCTGATAATTCACTGTTATCCGGTAATGCTTGGCAGAGGACTCGGAGACAAGAGTTTTGCGGTCAAGCCTACCACCAATTTCAACCGTATCCTCACTCCGGTTAAGATCGATCCCAAGTTCAACACGGCAAAACACAATCTTGAGAAAACCTACAAGCGTTGCGGAACTATTACCTATACTCCTCTGACTCCGGCAGACTGGCGGGTCCTGATGACTCAGATGAATAAAAAAGTCGAGTCTCCGGCGGTTCTGTTCCGCCCGATGGGCAAGGGAAAGATCTTTGTTTTCGCCCAGCCCCGCGGCGGTATCCATATCATCGAAAATATGTATGAATACCAGCCCTGAGTATAAGCGGAGATTTATCGGGAAGAAGTTTATTTTTATTCCCGATTCAAATTTCCGTCTGTATTCAAAATGGTATTTATTTGTATCATTCAGGTATGGAAAAAGATCGAAATTTGTGATATAATATGTTATAAACATAAAAGAGACAACGGCAAAAGAATAAATATCATGAAAAATATTTCCTTGTATCGCAGAGAGAAGTGTTCCCGTTTTACCTTGATCGAATTGTTGGTCGTCATAGCTATTATTGCAATTCTCGCGGCGATGCTGCTTCCGGCACTGAGCAAGGCCCGGGAGCGCAGCAAAGAAAGCGCGTGCAAGAACAACCTCAAACAGCTCGGAAGTTTTTTTGCTATGTATACCGGAGATTTCAATTCCTGGTTCCCGGCGGCGTGGGATAATAAGGAAGGCAAAGGCTGTCCGGAAATGTTTTACGATCTCAAATATCTCAAAAGAAACCCCACCAGAGCATACTTGAAAAGCCGCGGCTACGGCGACAGCATTATGATCTGTCCCGGCAACCCCATTCCGGATGAAGCAACTTACGCCAGCGATTACGCGGCAAACATAATGCTGACCGCCAGCATCACTGAAGACGGCGGATACGGTTCCTATGACGGCTACACCGCCCGCTACGTCAAACAGGCAAACTGGAATGTCGGACACGTTCTCATAATGGAACATACCGGTGCCACATTCCAGTTCAAACATATGATGTTCAAGTCACCTTCCCATCCCAACTCACTGCTCCGCTGGCGGCATCGCCCGACAATGTACAATACCGGCAAAAATGCCCCCACCGGCGGCGATTCCAGTGCCGCAATGGTCGATGGTTCAGTGCGTACATTGCGCTGGCGCGACTACCAGATCGAAACCAATCCGGAGTGGAAGAAAATATATTTCCGTCCGACCAAAGATTGATTTATCTTCTGCTTGAAAGCCGTAAAAAAACGCCCATGCGCCAAAATTCAGGTGCATGGGCGTAATTTTTATCAAACACAGATCAATCAAAGGGGATCAGCATAGTTTGGCAGAATTGAGTGGCTCCGGCAAATACCGCATCTTTGACCCGCGGCGCGTTGCGCGGTCCGCAAATTATCACAGGTACAGCATCATAATACTTTGAACCGTCGCTGCCGATGGCACGGATCTTGCAGATATATTCGCCGTTGCGCAGGGAACCCGGATCAAATTCCGCTTCATACTGCTCCCAGATACCTTTCCAGACCCGGGTCATCGGGAACCAGCGTTCATTGTCCAGACTCCACTCCACGGCGGCGATATCGAGATGTTGAGAAAATGCATCTGCTTTGATGACGGTTTTACCAAAAATATGCATCGGACGCACAATGGGATGCGGACCTCCGGTGACGGCATTGCCGAAAGCGGTCAATGTGACCTGGATCCGTTCATAAAGCGGGATCGGCCACCACAGTTCCTGCCGTTTGTGCAGACTGTAGAGCGGAAAATCGGCGCAGTACATCTGCTTTTTTTCCTTATCCGGCGGCAGCGTCCAGTAGGACCCCTCCCGACAGAATGAACGGAGCGTTTCACCGTCCCAATGGAAGATCCGGTATACCGGTTTCAACGGGAAATTGCCCAGACCGTTGTAAAACATACCGACCATAGCGCCGGTATTGATGATCCTGACTCCTTCGCGTTCCCACTCGTCGTTGACGTGGTAATCTCCGGTAATCAGCGCTTTGACATTGTATCTGGCAAGCAGCTGAAGGAAGCGTTTGGCATCGTCTTCGTTCCAGCGGCTGTAAACATGTGATTCCGATGAGAGCGGATTGTGGCAGGCGACGATGATATTTTTGTCCCCGGCACTTTCAAGTTCATCGGTCAGCCATTGATAATCAGCTTCATCGGGAGCGACTTTCCAGCCGTTGCCGCGATCGGTTATATCATTGAAGAGGATAAATTTGAAATCACCGACGACGGTACTGCCGCGCAGATCGCCGATATTCTCTTTCCACGCTGAATCATCTTTTTCGCCCCAGAGGTCGTGATTGGCGGCAAGCGCCCGCCACGGAATGGTGCACTCTTTGATCACCGATTTGAATTCCTCCAGTTCATCGCGGCGGCCATTGCAGACCAGGTCTCCGGTGATCAACAAAATCTCCGGAGTGTTTTCAAAAGATTGCAATTCACTCAATGCCCATTGGAACTGCAGTTTTGCATCGGCGGGTTTCGGGTTGGTGCCGATATGGATATCGGTCAACTGTGCGAAATAAAAATCGTTCTTTTTCATATTGCTTTCACCCTCAGATCATGTTGAACATATTCTGGAACCCCCGGCAGTACTCGGCGACAGAAAGATCCCCGATGGCGCTTTCATTCTGAATACTCTGCAAACGGGGCGCATTTTTCAAAACTTTGCGGATACGATCCCAATCGATCGTCCCTGTGCCGACCTGCTGATGAGAATCCAGAATTCCGTTGTTGTCATGCAGATGGCAGTTCACCAGATAGGGGGCAATTTTTTCCGGAAGATCCTCCTCCCACTGCACCGGAACTCCCAGATCATCCCAGAGAATGGGGACAATGGTTTCTCCGGGCAGCGAGCTGCCCTTTTCAGTCAGGTTACCGTGTCCGGAATCATAACACAGACCGAGCCGTGGCGATTTAAAATGGTCGATGATTTTCAACAGAACGCTGCTGTGATTAAGCGGTGTCCACTGATTTTCCAGAGTGATGATGAGGTCAGAGCGTTCGGCTTCGGGCAGGAGGATTTCCAACGAAGCGATCAGCGACCGGTAATAGTCATCAAAGGTCAGATTTTTGCCGTAAACATTGCTGTTGGTCGTCACAGTATGGAACGCCATTGTCTTAACACCGAAACGCTTGCAGAATTGAAACGCAATGCGGTGGCGCAGCAGCATGATCTCTTTCCATTCCGGCAGCGGCAGTCCCGGATCCGACCAGTTGCCCCAGAAGGCGTGGGAATCGGTAAACTGCAGACCATATTCCTGCATATCTTTGAAAAAGGTATCCAACATGGCGCTGTCGTGCATACCGGCTTCCAGCAGTCCGGTCGTAAGTACCAGATGTTTCACGCCATTTTCGGCAAATTCAGACATCTTCTGTTTCTGTTCGTCCCGCGTCAGTTTCAACCAAGGATAACAAAAGGTCAACGGCACCATAAAATCCACCTTTTTTATTTTTGAAATATTTACACTGCAAGTGTATAATATATCATATCTGAAAAATATTTACAACTGCGAAAAACATAAATATCCGCAGGAGATCAATAATGCAGAAAAAATACATCGGCGGTTCATCTTTTTATGTTTGGACTTTTTCTTTTAGGCTCTGTTCCCGATAAGGAGAGATGACTTGTGGGGAGGGGGAAACCTCTTTTTTGGGGAAAAAAGGGGGTTGTTCCCCCCCCCCCCCCCCCCCCCCCCCCCCCA
>JAZOMB010000074.1:0-4820 GCA_045653515.1 Victivallaceae bacterium
CCAGTTCGCCGGACCTGCTACCGGACACGTCGCGTGCGGCCCTGGTGGAACCGGCCCTATGCACGCAGCTGCCGAAATCTTCGATATGATCAAATCCCTGCTCTGAAAAGAGCAAGTGCTTTGAGGTCGTACGGGACGGCAGGTATGAAAAACCACTGCCAGGCGGTCATAAGCCGCCACAACGGCGCCCTCTCAAAACCTACCTCACGCATGTCGGGCGAATAGCCCGACGATATGCGCAACAGCCAGCGACGTCATTCTGCCACTCACGCCGTTTCCAGTCGGCGGGATGATCGTGCGATGATGACGAAAAAAGAGCGGGGCGACGTGAACTCATGTTCAGGAGCTTCCCCGCTCTTTTAAAGTCAGCGCTCAGGGGGGCCCGCCGCCCTCCATCCGCGATTATCACCTTATTTATGGTACCCGGAGCGGGGATCGAACCCGCACGTCCTTACGGACAACAGATTTTAAGTCTGTTGCGTCTGCCTGTTTCGCCATCCGGGCAAATTTTTTCATTGTTTTATTAATATACCACAATCATCCAAATTTTACAACTGCTTTTCGTTGACATTATTGAAAAACAAATGTATATTAATCCGGTTTTAAGAGCGCAACTGTTTAACATGAACATCGAATGAGTATGGAACAATTATTTATCGGATTGGACTTCGGATCGGACAGTGTCCGGGCACTGTTGGTCGATCGCTCCGGCAATGAGTTGGCGACAGCAGTGCATTGTTACCGCCGCTGGAGTGAAATGCGGTATTGCGATGCGGCAAAATTGCAGTTCCGTCAGCATCCATTGGATTACCTTGAAGGTATGGAAGCGGTCATTGTTGAGGTGTTGAAAAATCAGAATGCTTCTCAAGTGGCGGCGATCGCGGTTGACACCACCGCTTCCACCCCCTGCGCAGTCGACCGCAACGGAGTGCCGCTGGCATTGAAAACGGAGTTTGCCGACGATCCTGATGCGATGTTTATTCTGTGGAAAGACCACACCGCCATAGCTGAAGAACAGCGGATAAACGAATGCAGCGGAAATTGGAAAGATTATGATTTCCGCAAATATTCCGGCGGGATCTATTCCTGCGAATGGTTTTGGAGCAAGGTGCTTCACGTTTTGCGCCATAATGCGGCAGTTAGAGTGAATGCGTACAGTTTTGTTGAGTTGTGCGATTGGATACCCGGGGTGCTTTCCGGAAATTGTGTTCCGGAAACGATGTGCCGCAGCCGGTGCGCCGCCGGACACAAGGCGATGTGGCACCGGGAATGGGGCGGATTGCCGCCGGAAGAGTTTTTAGTTGCGGTCGACCCGCTGCTCAAAGGGTTGCGGGGAAGGTTGTACGATGAAACTGTAACCGCCGATAATGCGGCGGGGGTGATCACTCATGAATGGGCGGCAAAACTCGGACTTCCGGAGAGTGTGGTCATCGGTACGGGGGCAATAGATTGCCATGTCGGAGCCATCGGAGCGCAGATCAGACCGGGCGAAATGGTGAAGGTGCTCGGAACCTCCACCTGCGATATATTGGTAATTCCCGATCCGGGGAAAGAGGTGCCGGGGATCTGCGGTCAGGTCGATGGTTCAGTATTGCCCGGCTTGACGGGGATCGAAGCGGGACAGTCGGCATTCGGCGATATATATGATTGGTTCCGCAACTTTCTCGGGTACGCAGGAAAGGTCGCATTGGAAGAGCTTGAAAAGGATGCCGCCAGACTTCCGGTCGGAGCAAGCGGCGTGAGTGCACTGGATTGGCACAATGGACGGCGGACACCGTATGCGGATTCCGGATTGACAGGAGCGATCGCCGGACTTAATCTCGGAACCACGGCACCGATGGTTTACAGGGCGTTGATCGAAAGTACTGTGATGGGCAGTAAAGCCATCCTCGAACATTACAGAGAAAATATGTTGGCAGTAAACGGCATTACTGCTGTGGGCGGCATCAGCCACAAGTCGGAATTCATTATGCAGATGTGCGCTGACGCATTCAATATGCCGATAAAAGTCGCCAAAACCGGACAATCCTGCGCGCTCGGTGCGGCGATGATGGCGGCAGCAGCGTGCAAATGTTACAAGGATATTCCGACTGCATCTGAACATATGGGCAGCGGATATCTTAAAATTTATACTCCCGATCCGGAGAGAAACCGGCAGTATGAAAAAGTTTATCAGAAATATCGTGAGCTTGGCAAAATTATGGAGAAAATAAAATGAGAATCGCAACCACAATCGGTGAAATGTATGATTATGTGCCGACTCCGGCAGATGCAATAAAGTGTTATAAAGAGAGCGGATTCAAATATCTGGATTACAGCTTTTATTATTCCCACAAAGGCGGTTCGCCGTATCTGCTTGCCGATGAACGGTATTGGAAAAAGGAGATCGAAGATGCGATACAGGCGGCGGATGAATGCGGATTCACCTTTGTTCAGGCGCACGCACCGGGATATAATCCTTTGAGTAAACTGGATTATGAAAGCTGTATGCGGGCGATGCTGCGTTCGGTCGAAGCTTGCCATATGCTCAATATCCCGGTGATAGTGATGCACACAAGTCACGGCCCGCAGCATCTTTATCCGATGGACAAGGCAAAGTATTTTGAGTATAACAGAGGATTTGTCGGCCCCATACTCGAAGTCGCGGAAAAATACGGCATAACGGTTTGTATTGAAAATACCTCTTCAGGCAATATGGGCGATCACTATTTCCCGCGGACACCGGCGGAGATGAATGAGCTTTTAAGCTTTATGAACCACCCGCTGCTGGGCTGCTGCTGGGATACCGGACACGCGGTGATGGAGGGCAAAAGCGACCAGTACGCCGATTTGCAGGAGCTGGGAAAAAATTTGAAAGCAGTCCACATCCACGATAACAACTCACGTTCCGATCAGCATTTGCTGCCGTATTGCGGAAAACTTCAGCTTGACCGGGTGGTGGAAGGTTTGATCGATATCAATTATCAGGGAACATTCACCTTTGAAGCGGACGGATTTCTGAACAAATTCAACTGTGCAGGCGGAATGAAACTTCTGCCGCTTGAAGTGCGTAAAATGGGGTTGAAGATGCTCTTTGAAATCGGCAAATTTGCGCTGGAACAATACAACGTGTTCGAGAATTGATCAACAACACGGAGCGCAAAACTCAAAAAAACACCGTCAGACGGTAAAAGAAAAAAACTACCTCCCGGTTGTCGGGCATTCAGTCCGACGAAAGGCGCCACACCGCCGCTGGCGGAACATCCGCCGCGCAGCGGCAACAAGAAAGCGGCAGGCGACGTGAACTTCGTTCAGGGGACCTGCCGCTGATGCAGTTGACGCGCAAGATGACGCGCCGCACTTCAATCGCGCTTACCACGCATAAAACTGGTTCCACACCGGATAGGTGTAGGTCGTACGGTGGCGCAGACGGCTGGAGGACTCGGCGATGCGGCGGCGGGAATACTCTTCGGCATAGTTGTCCGCGATCGGGACAAAGGTCAGAGAAGCACCGTTGTCGTAGACCTTCAAATCAATGGCACCGGCAGGATATTCGGTGGTCTGGGGCATATTGATCTGGGTGAGGGAGCCGAGTTTGACAGTGGTGGCGACGTTTTTGTGTCCAACGAGAAGCAAACCTTTGCAGCGGGAAAGTTTTTCCAGCAGCTTTCTGGCGCCTTCGGGGGCTTCGGTGTAAGATTTTTTACCTCTGGTTTCGCCGATGACGGCGGATTTATCTTTGGCGGCAACGTAGTTGTCGGGGATGAGCTGATAGTGAGAAAAGGCGATCAGCGGGAGTTTTTCGTCGATGGCATTGATGACAGCGGCGTTTTCCGGCAGGTCAAGGATGCCGAAGGGAGTGTTGATCCAGGCGATCTGAACGCCGTTGCGGACGATGAGACCGGAGGGGCGGCCGAATTTCTTTATCCAGTTGGATTGATCGAATTTGATGCCGTTATGGAGGATGAATTTGAAATCTTTGTCATCGGCTTTGGGCTGTTCGCCTTTGGCATCCTGACGCGGGACGTGGTCATGGTTGCCGCGGGTGTAAAGTACCGGCATTTTGGCATCTTTATAGGCCTCCTGGACGAGGGCGGTTTCGCATTCGCGGCCTTTGTCGGTGACATCGCCGGGGGCGAAGATGAAGTCCATTTTATCTTTATTGAACTTCTCGACAAAGGATTTGACCAGTTCCAGACTGCGGCTGTGCATACGGCTGAAGTTGTCGGGGAAAGTGGTCAAGTGGGAGTCGGACATCACGCCGGCTTTGAGAAGGAGTTTGCCGGTGGGAACTTTCTGAGTACGGAAGGTTACCGGCTTTTTCATAGGTCCGGTAACCGTGTATTCCGTATCGGGTTTAAGGTTGGTAAAAGTGATTTTACCGAAGTAGTTGTCAACGGTTTGTTTTGCACCGTTGCTCAACTTGAAAGTGCGCTTGGCCGCGGTGTTGAAACCATAGCGGACAGTGGCACTTTCAGCTGAAACGGTCAGTAAGTCGACGTGGTCAGAGATTTTTTTTTTACGGATGGGAAACGGCGGGATCTTGTTCTCTTTTTCCAGCATACCGGGGAGACCGGCGGCAGCGGCGATGCGGTGCGGGATGTCGCTGTTTTCCTGCGGAACTTTGAAGTTTTCGGCACCTGCGCCCCTGACGAAGGTGGTGACCTTCACAGGAGTGTGGCTGAAGCTGGTGTAGATGAAGCCGTTGCGGTTGTCGCGGATGCGGAGAGCTTCGATGATGAGCGGATTGTATTTGCCGTAGCCCATACTGGCGGCGAGTTTGTCGCCCTTGGTACTCTTTCCGGCGATGAACTGTTTGCAGGCGGAATCGAGGCGGGCGG
>JAZOMB010000075.1:0-47311 GCA_045653515.1 Victivallaceae bacterium
GGCTTCGACGAGGATCTTCAGCACGGTGCCGGAATACTTGGAAAGTTCCTGGAAGCTGGACTTACCGGTTTCCAGATCGAACAGCGGTTGTTCTTCTTTGATCACATCGCCTTCTTTGACCAGCCAGTTGGCAAGAAGGGCGCTTTCTTCGGAGACGCCCATCTGGGGCATCAGAATGAAGTTTGCCATTTTTTTACTCCTTCAGTTTAAAGATTTATGAAAAAAACTTTTACGTTTACAAAACCAATGCTATACGTTGTTCCAATTCGGCGGAGATCTCCGGTTCCAGTTTGCCGTCAGTCACCAGAACATTGACATCTTCGGGGGTGGCGAAGGTGAACGGCAGAAGTCCGCAGGATTTTGAACTGTCCAGCATCATCACCACCTTTTTGGCGCGCTTGATGACCGCCCGCTTGAAGATCGCACCCGTCTGCGTTCCCACGGTGAAGCCGTACTTGGGATCGTAGGCGGAAGCGGTCATAAATGCCGTTTCGATATTGAGTTTTTCCAACTGCGCCGGAACTTCGGGGTCGGAAACGGCGATCTCTTTGCGTGAAAGGGTCCCGCCGAGCATAAAGACGGACGGTTTTTCCTTGCGCATGATGATATCCAGCGCGATATTGGGAGCGGAAGTAATAACCACCATACTGCAGTCCGGAACCTCTCTGGCAAACGCCATCGCTGTCGTTCCGCAATCGATATAAATACCTTTGCCGGGTTCGACCAATGCGGCGGCTTTGGCGGCGATAGTCTGTTTTTCTTCGTGGTTGCGCTGTTCACGTTCGCTGTAAATATCTTCCAGCATACCGTAACGGTAGGGAATGCGGCGCGCTCCGCCGCGGGTGAGGATAAGGAAACCTGCCTTTTCAAGGAAAGCAAGGTCGCGGCGCAAAGTCATTTCAGACCACTTGCTGAAGTTTTCAGCGAGCTCACTGATGCTGACCTCTCCCCGCGCTTCAATAAATTTGCGGATAGCTTCCCGTCTTTCCGTCATAAAAAAATGTTCCCTTATACATAAAATGAATATGCGTTCTATATAATATAGAACACAAAAAGCAATTTTTCAACCCTGTTTGTGATTTTCTTTCAAAAAAGTGTTAATTTTAAACAAAGGCACAAAAAAAAGGCTGTCACAGACTTTTTGGTCTGCAACAGCCGATGAACAGCGTTATTTTTTACGCTTTGGCAGGAGCTTCGCCGTTTTTGGCGGCTTCGGCTTCGCGGGCAAGTTCGCTTCCGGACTTCATCGAATCCGGGAACTGACGTTTGATCAGCGGGAAGATACCGATGACCAACGGCATCACCAGCACGAACAGCACACCGCCGCCGTAGAAGACCGTGTCCGCGCCCCAGAAGTAGTAGATAGCTCCGCTTGCCATCGAACCGAACATCGTTCCGAGCATACGGCAGGTCATCGCAAAACCGAACACGCCGCCGCGGCGGTCTTTCGGAGTGATGCGCGCCAGCAATCTCTGCAGCACAGGTTCAATACCACCCGTTGCCACAAACGCCAGGAAGCGGGAGGCGATCAGCAACCAGATACCGGGAATGACCACACTGCCGATGACAATGTCGCGGCTGGCACCCTGCGCCAAGCCGAATGCACCGCTCAAAGCAAGCAGCGGGATCAACAGCTGCATCGGACGGCACTTGTCAGTAAGTTTGCCAAGCATAAATCCGGCAATGATACCGCCGATAGCGGATGCGGCGCTGACGTAAGCAGTCCAGCGGATGGCGAGATCGTGTCCGACCATACTGTCGACCTTGAGCGAGAGGTATTCAGTTTCCATATTCTTACCCATAGCGGCGAGCATCAGGAAGAAGAGCAGATAAACCGTCGAAGCGGTATAGCCGGAGAAGTTCCAGCGGCTCTTGTTCCTGGCTTTTTCCGGGTCGATCTGCTGACGGACAAACTGTTCTTTAACGAAGAGGTTGATGATACCGCTTACAAAATAGGTGGCACCCAGAGTGAGGAACGCGACTTTGTAGCCGAAGGTGTCGACCACCACGGAACCGACGACCAGACCTGCCATCTGTCCGGACCAGGTCGCGGTGCTGAACACACCCAGCGCAAAGCCCTGATGTTCATCCGGAGTGGTGGAAACGATCAACGCCTGCGCGGCATTGGCGGAACCCGAGAAGCAGGATGCCAGGATACGGGTCACCAGCAGCACGCCGAAAGGAGTCGCCCACGCTCCGATGCCGACAACGCCGAGCGCCTTATTGATGTAGATGCTGATCGGAATACAGAAACCCATCAGCGGGAAGATGAATGAATTGGCAAAATATGCGCGCAGAAGCATCAGTTTTCTGCCGTAACGGTCGGCGACCCAGCCCCACACGGGCGAGATGACCGCCAGACACAAGGTGGAACAGATGTGGAACGCCGTAAGTGCTTTTGCCATCTCCTCCTGAGTATCCATTCCCAGCTCATACTTCATATAGAGCGGGATGAAGGGGATCGCCGCCGAATATCCGACAAATCCGAGCAGCTGTCCGATCCATAACAAAAATAAGTTACGCTTCCACGGAATAGCATTATTTGTTGCCATTTTTCACTTTTCTCCATTTAAATTTTTTTCGCAGCTCAATCCCATTTTCGCCGCTAAACTTGAATCAACCAGACTCTGTACAAAATAAAACACCAGCGCCGGCACCAATGCCGCACCGCTGTCTGCACCGATAATATTCAATGTGGTGATGGTGATGGTGATAGTTTTGGATGCACCGGTAAAGAGCAGAGCCTTGCGCTCAGGAACGCCGACCTTCGCCGCCGCTCCGCCGAACCACATAATGACCAGCAAAGCAATATGCAATATCAATGCCGCACAGCCTTCCCAGAGCAGTTCGCTCAATGGATGCTGTTTGAATTGACTGCTGGAAGCCGAAAAGAAGCCCCAGACCAGCAGAATAACTGCCAGAGTGGAAAGATAACTGAAAAACGGCGGCAGTTTCCGGCGGCTGAGCTTCTGCATTCCGAAACCGATCACCGAAGGAACCAGTACCAGCAAAACCAGCTGGGTGAACATTTTGACCGGGTTGGTGTCGATATCACCCGAACCGGAGATGCACAACGCCAGCATCAGCGGAATGGTAAGCACGCTCAAAAGGTTATACCCCACCGTCATAAGGATCGACAGCAGCGCATTGCCGTTGGCGGTTTCAGTAAGCACGATACCGCTGGAAAGCGTCGGGGGCATCGCTGCCGCCACGATCAATCCGGTTGCCGGAAGCACCGCCAGACGGAAAAGTTTGGCAGTTCCCCAGCCGAGGATGGGGCTGAGCATCAATGTTATAACTGCTCCGGCGCAGAAAATGATCGCAAATTTCCGGTCAAACCGGGTGGAACCGACATCGACGTTCCAGCCGCAGACCAGGAACACGATGACGATAAGCAGATTGTTCACCGTAAGGTTGGCTCCGCAATTCAACCCCTTGAACCAGATACCCGGCTGAGGCAGAATGAAAGCTATCAGAACCGATACAGCAATACCGAGCGGAAGAAACAATTTGCGAAACATAATATACGGAACTCCCTGCAGAATAAATTGGATATTCATATAATATACTCCACAAACCAGGCTTTGTCAATATTATTTGCAAAAGCTGATCCGCGGGATTATATTATTTTTTTGCAATAATCAAGGTATCAAAATGAAAACAGACATCCCGGAAATAAAACTGAATTGCCCCGGCAATATCCGATATATCATCTCAAAAACTCTGGAAAAACTCGCAGGCAGCGAGAGCAGCCACGATCTTGATCACACTTTGCGCGTGATGCACAATGCGGAAAAACTGCTCACCTTTTATCCCGATGCTGATGCTGACATCGTCCGCCTGAGTGCGCTGCTCCACGATATCGGACGGCCGGAAGAGAGCGCCCAATGCGGAAAGTGCTGTCACGCCGAATTGAGTGCGGTCTATGCTTCTGAAATTTTGAAAACAGCCGAAATACCTGATGATATCACTTCTGCCGTCGTCAATGCGGTCAAACGTCACCGCTTCCGCCGCGGCGAAGCTCCGGACACCTTGGAAGCGCAGATACTTTACGATGCGGATAAACTCGATTCGCTCGGAGCGGTCGGGCTGGGCAGAGCCTTCCTCTTTGCCGGACATTGCAATGCCAGAGTACACAACACCGAAAGTGAAGCATTATCCTCGCAAGCCTACTCAAAAGAGGACACTGCTTACCGTGAATTTCTGGTAAAGCTCCGCTATGTCCCCGAAAAAATGTTCACTTTTGAAGGCAAAAAAATTGCAGCCGGGCGGCTGCAATTTATGAAAGATTTTTTCGCCGCACTTGATGCGGAGATCAATTCCTGATCTTATTTTGCCGGGATCAGGAGCAATTCCATCTCATCGATATTGATGGTCGCCTGAACCTTGCGCGGGTTCTGGAACTCAAGCTTGAAATCCTGCTTTCCGGCGGGGATGCGGGTCTGTTTGAAACGGACTTCATACCACTGGGGATCGCGGTTGAGTTCACGCGGCAGGACAACCATCTGAAGCTCTTTGCCGCCCAGCGTGGCGCGGGTGATGAGTTTAGCCGGATCGCAGGAAGCTTTGACAAACATCCGCAGAACCGCAGTCTGGGGAGTCTTGGGAGCAATCGCACGGGTATTGGTCAACACCGCCTTGCTGCTGCCGCCGAGTTTGATAATGGCACTGCGGCCCTGTGCGTTGTGATACTGCGCCATAAGGTTGACAGCAGGATCGAAGTTGATGGCGCTGGTGGTATCAAATGAGCTTTCTCCGGCAGTTTTTTCCCAGTTCCAGCTGTAGGTGTAGTACTCAAAGGAGCCGTTAACCAGATAGTTGAACTGATTGGTATTGAGCTGGGTGGTGACAAATTCGGAGAGGGTCTTCCACGGACGCAGACGGATGGATTCGGAACGGAACACGTCGCGGCCGAGCGCGTTGTCAGCAGAATACTTCAAGAGGAAACGCAAACGTTTGTCGGCGTTTTTGTAGGCGGTATCGGCAAGCTTGAGCAGATTGCCTTTTTCCATAACGACCTCTTCGGCATCCGGCTGGGTGAGCGGCATATTGACACCGGCGGCGGCGAGTTTGGCGAAACCGTCCATCGCATCGGAGTTGATGGTGCAATGCTCGATACCGAGTTTGATGTAGGCAACGCGGGCTTTGCGTTCGGGGGTGTCGGCAAATTTGTTGGCTTTCCAGAGATACTGGTTGCACATCTTGCGGAAATCCTGTCCGTAATACTTGCGGAAGAAGCGGACGCGTTCAGCGTAGACATTGGGATAAATTTTGAAGAGATCACCCTTTTCGGTGTTGTATTTTTCCATCACCTTTTCGGAGTAGTCTTCGATCTTTTCAAAGAGTTCATACATAACTTTCGCCGCTTTTTTGCCGAAAGCCTTTTCGCAGAAATCCTTCAGCAGCGCTTCGCGGTTGAGCGTGGGATCCCAGGACAAACGGGCGAGGATGTACAAGTCGCTGGCGCGGGGAGCGAAAGCGTTGCCGGTTTCGCCGTAGACACCGGCGGCATTGGCTTTGTGGAGCAGTTTCAAGTTGCGGTCGATACGGCGGCTGTGGGAAACCGGAAGATCGAGCCAGTAGTGGCAGCCCCAGTATTCACGGCCGATGACACGGGCGCCGGTTCTGCCCAGACCGAGCAGAGTCTGTTCCAGCTCTTTTTCCCCCTCTTCGCTCATGCCGAGAACCTGATAGCAGAAAGAGAGATACATATTGCCGGGGAACTTCACATCAACGGTCGGAACTTTATCGTAAAGCGAGTAGGCAAACATACCGATCTTGGCATTGGGGTCAGCCTTATAGACCTGATTGGCGATATCGGAAGCGAATTTGTACATACGGTTGGTATAGTTGGTACTCTTGGCGCCTTTCCATTCGGTATCGCCGTCATCTTTGCGGCAGTTGTCGCATTCGCAGAAGCCGTAGCCGTCGTTGGGGGAGATGCTCTGAACTTTGGTGGTTTTGGCATCGATGATCTTCTTGGCGATCAGGCGGCGGACATCGGGATTGGAGGTGCAGAGCTGCCAGGCACCGTCATTGAAAACAGCACGGGCGGCCTTTTCCGGCTTGTTGACACCGATCCAGTTTCCGGCGGAGATCCAGGCGTAGTATTCGGGATGATCTTTGCCGTAAATATTCTGCGGAACCAGACGGGCAAAAGCGTGAGAAAATGAACCGATAACGGTGGTACCGACCTTGTGGTGATCAAGCCAGGAGTCAAGATCGCGGGTCGCCTGATCATCCATATAGCTTTTTCCGTAGTGGAAAGAGGAGGTCAGACGCTGTTCGAAGGGGGGAATGTAAATAGAACTTCCGTTTTTGACGGTATCAGGAGAGCGTTTTTCAACTACGGTACCGGTTTCGCCGGGCCAGAGCCAGCGGACACCGCAGACATCCTGCAGGAAATCGTACATAGCAAAACGGCTGCCCTGAAGTTTCAATTTTTTATCATCGTTGCCGAAGAGAAACAAACGGGTGTCGTCAGCCCAACGCCGGATATAGAGTTTGCTGACAGGATCTTTAAACTTCACGCCGGCAGGGGCAACGCCCAGATAGATACCGGGAGCATCAGTTTTACCGTTGCTCTGGACAGCAGAATAATTTTTGCCGTAGATACGGTTCAAATATCCGGCGAGTTCATCGGCGGCGTTTTTGTACTGTTTGGAGTAGTAGATGACCGCATCAGTTTTGCCCAGCTCGAAGCTGTAACCGCAGAGAGCGGCAAGCGAAGCGATGCACAACAGGAGTTTTTTTGCGATTTTCATAATAAAAATCCTGACATTTATGTTGTTGTTACACTGAAATTCAAACAATAATGTATAATATAATCACACATTGCAGGTAGTGCAAGCGGTTTTAAAATTTTTGTACCTGCCATTTGGGGCAAAGAAGCCGGAGGTGATGCCGCCTCTCGCCTGTCGGGCGAACAGCCCGACAACAGGCGCAACTGCCAGCGACAGGATTTCCGAACCACGCCGTTTCCAACCGCACGCCGTTACTTGAAATCCGCGCTGAATACGATATCGATTCCGGTGGATTTCCAGTCTGCGATCAGGACATCGCCGCGCTTGGCGGGTTCAGAAAGCTGCATCTTGTACAAGGTGTTGAGCAGTTCCGGGATCATCGCCACGGGAAGCGGAGCGGAACTGCGCACCGCCGCACATGGTTTGCCGTGAATTGCCGGAACAGCGGCGGTAAGCAAACGGCGGGGGTCGGTTGCTTCCTGAATACCGTACTGGACACCGCGCGGACATTGGTTGCCGGTAACGATCAGGTTATCCTTTTCGCCGGAGATCTCCAGACGGCAGCCGCGGGGGCAGTTGATGCAAATGATGGATTTTTTCATTTTTTCACCTCTTCAAGGTTGAAGATAATATCGCTGGCAACAGCATCAAGTTCGATCTGGATCATCTCGGCGGGGCAGACGAACATCCGCGTCCAGCGTTTGATCTCATTTCCGTCGGCATCACAGGCGGTAAGGATCGCCTTTTCGCAGGTGATGGTCGGACGGAAACGGAAGTGGATTTTTTCGCCGGAAGCAAATTTCAACGGCGCGACATAGCGCAGATTGTCTTTCACCATAGCTTTGTGCGCGGGGGTGGCGGCGGTGCCTTTGAGACGTTTCACAACGGCTTTGCCGGTTTCTTCAGCTTCTTCAGCAACAAAGTCGACCAAGTCGTGGACGTGAAGTGCGTTACCCGCAACGAAGATGCCCGGGATATTGGTTTCGCCGTTGGAGTCGACTTCAGCTCCGCCGGTGGCAGGGTCAAGCTTCACACCGAGCGGTATGATAAGTTCATTGGCGGGAACGAGTCCGACCGAGAAGAGAATGGTGTCGCAGTCAAAGTGTTTGAGCTGTGCCATATCCGGCTTGCCGTCAACGAGCGGTGCGGCATCCAGACCGGTAACGTGTTCGGTACCGTGAATATTGACCACCTGATGGGCAAGGAGAAGCGGGATATTGAAGTCATCCAGACATTGGGCGATATTGCGCACCAGACCGGAGGGACGGGGCAGAATTTCAATGACCGCCTGAACCTTGACTCCGCACCAGCTCATACGGCGCGCCATAATCAGACCGATATCACCGGAACCGACGATGACCGCGCTTTTGCCGGGGATGACGCCTTCGATATTGAGCAGTTTCTGGGCGGTACCGGCAGTCCAGACACCGGCGGGACGGCGGCCGGGGATCGCCAGATTGCCGCGGCTGCGTCCACGGCAGCCGACTGCCATAATGACCGCTTTGACGGTGAGCAAAGTAACACCGTGTTCACGGGAGAGCAGTTCCAGATTGAAAGTGCCGTCAGTATTGCGATTGATGGCGCGCACGGTGGTGCGGAAACGGAATTCGGCATTGGCGGCAACTGCCAGAGTTTCGGCTTCGGCGGCAAACTCGGGACCGGTCAACTCTTTTTTGAAGCAATGCAGACCGAAACCGTTGTGGATGCACTGGTTGAGAATACCGCCCGCGCGGCTTTCGCGGTCGATGACGATGGTGGAACAGCCGCCCTGCATCGTCTCTTTGGCGGCGAAAAGTCCGGCGGCACCGGCGCCGATAACGGCTACATCGCGCTGAATATATTCGATCATGGTCAATTTCCTTTCACTTCAAGATCACCGAGTTTTCCGGCGAGCAGATAGCTGTTGCCGCCGCGCTTGGTGAGTTCGGTCATCGGTATACCGCTTTCGCGGGAGATGATCTGCATGATGCGGGCGGAGCAGAAACCGCCCTGACAACGGCCCATCCCGGTACGGGTGAAGAATTTCACCGCATCCATGGAGGTGTGGCCGCGGCGCACCGCTTCAACGATCTCCGCTTCGGAAATCTTTTCACAGCGGCAGACCCAATCGGTGTAGCCGGGGTTGGTATCGTGAACTTTCGCCAGCTCTTCGACGGAAAGCTTGCGGCTTTCGATCTGTGGTTCAAGCACGGTGCGCGGAGAAGATTTTCTATCCAGGACGAGACCGGCATTTTCCAGCAGAGAGACCACATATTCACCGATGGCGGGGGATGCGGTCAAACCGGGGGATTGGATACCGGCGACCTGAATAAAGTTGCCGACCTTTTCAGAGGGGGCGATGTAGAAGTCTTCCTGTTCCAGAATCACCGGACGCAAACCGGAGAAGCTGTTGATGACATCGCGGGCGGAAATGCCGTTGACCATAGGTTCAACCAGTTTCAGAATACGGGAGAAGTTTTCCGCAGTGGTGAAGTCATCGGTCTTTTCGTCAACCACATCGGCGGTGGGGCCGATCATCGTGGTACCGCCGACAGTCGGGATGACCAGCACGCCTTTGGAGTGTTTGGTCGGCACGGGGAAGACGACGTGGTTTGGTTTGGCGGCGCAATCGCGGTCGAGGAGGTACTCTTCGCCTTTGCGCGGGCTGATGGTGAACTCTTCCGCACCGCAGCAGCGGGAAACCTCATCGGCAAAAAGTCCGGCGGCATTGACCACATAACGAGCTTTGATCACGGTGCTGTCAGCATCGCACAAAGTCCAGATGCCGTCGGCAAAAACGCCCTTTGCAACTTTGAAGTCATAACCGACAGTCACGCCGTTTCGGGAAGCGGATTCGACCAGGCGCTGAACGTAGGCATAAGGTTCAATAACGCCGCCGTCAGGGGCGAGAAAGCCGCCGGTGACGCGCTCATTAAGTTTGGGTTCCAATTCAAGCATCTCTTCGCGGCTGCACCACTTGAGATTGTTGATGCCGTTGGCGATACCCTGATTGAAAAGCTTGCGGCAGATCTCCAATTCCTCTTCGGAATAGGCGCAGACGATGATGCCGCAGCGTTCAAAGGGGAAGTGGAGTTCAGCTTTGAGCGCATCGAATTTTGGAATTGCTTCAACCTCCAGCTTGGCTTTCAAACTGGTGGTCGGATGGTGGAAGCCGCCGTGAACGATACCGCTGTTGGCTTTGGAAACGCCAAAGGAGGCATCACAGCACTTTTCCAGCAGGATCGCATTCAGATTGTAGTGCGACAGCTGATAAGCGACCGAACCGCCGGAAGCTCCGGCGCCGATAACTGCAACGTCATAGATCATATCAAAGTTTCTCCCACATTGCCTGAAGTTCGCCGAGATCGTTGACCACGATGTCCGGGGTGACGCCTTCGCACGGGGTCAAATCCGCTCCGGGACCGACAAGACGGCAGGTGACGCTTCCGGCATTGATGCCCAGACGGATATCGGTGCTGAGGCGGTCGCCCGCCATAAGAGTATTTTCCGGAAGCACACCGCAGCGGGCGGCGGCGGCGCGCAGGAAACCGGGATCAGGTTTGCCGAGAACGGTGATCTTGCAGCGGGTCGCCGTCTCCAGACAGGCGATGAACGCGCCGCAATCGACCAGAAAGGTCGGCTGGTCAGTCGGGCAGAAAACATCAGGATGAGTTGCGAATGCCGGAACGCCCTGCTTGATAAAGTAGGCGGTTTTGCAAAGTTTTTCGTAATTAAGCGTGCGGTCAAAGGCGACGATCACCGCATCGGGATCGCTGTCGGTGACCGTAAAACCGGCGCTTTCAAAGGCGGGGAAGATGCTTTCCATACCCATAATGAAAAGTTTTTTCACTTCAGGATGATTTGCTTTGATGTAGTCAATGCAGTAATCTGTGGAAATGTAAAACTCGTCAGCAGAAGCGGTTATACCGAGCTTCGCCAGTTTCGCCACATATTCAGCAGTGCTGAATGATGAGTTGTTGGAGAGGAATTTATAGCCGATATTGCGGCTTTTCAGAAAGTTGAGGAACGGTATGGTCGTGGGATAGAGCCAGGAACCGTGATAGATCGTTCCGTCCATATCCAAAAAAACCTGCCGCACCTGCGCCAAACGTTTTTTCATGGTTGAAACCCCTTATATTATTAAGATATTACTTGCTGTTTAGTTGTCAGTTTAATAATATAAAACCGATTTCTTGACTTGCAAGTTTTTTTCCGATAAAAAGGGGATAATTTTCAGCAGCGCAGTAAAACTCCGTCAATCTCTCCGATAGGCGGGGAGCTGGATGCGGTACTGAATAGCCAGCAGACGGATGGCGAAAACCAGCAGCGATACGATCAGAAAGTTGATAAAGAAATGGAACTCCAGCGGAAGCAGAAAGCAGTAAACTATTCCGCCGATGAGGGACGCAGTAGCGTAAAAATCGCTTCTCAAAACCACCGGTATCCTGCCGGTAAGCACATCGCGGATGATCCCGCCGCCGATGGAGGTGAACACTCCGCACAGCACGATCCCGGTGGCACTCAGGCCGAATGAAAAACCTTTCTGCGCACCGATAGCTGTAAACACTCCGAGCCCGACCGCATCGCACAATTTGATGATATTGCGCTTTTTTATCCAGAACCCGGCAGTATAATAGGCGAGCAATCCGGTGATGATGCAGATGAGAATATAGTATTGATGGCACAGCGCCGCCACGGGAGTGCATCCGATGATGCAGTCGCGCACGATACCGCCGCCGACACCGACACAGCACGCCAGCACCGTCACGCCGAAAACATCCAGACGGCGGCGGATACCCTGCACAGCTCCAGTCAATGCAAATACAGCGGTACCGAAAAGGTCAAGCACCAAAATGATCCAGTTTTCCATTATTATTTCCTCCAAGCCTATAAAATAGCGCCGGAAACGGGAAAATTCAACCTTACGGATGTTTTTATCAGGTTTTTTCAAGTGCAAATACCAGACGGAAGAGAATATTTTTAGAAAAAATCATTGTTGGCGATTGTAAAAAAGCAATAATGATGTTATATTAGGCGTGATTGAGTTTTTATGACTTATATGGAGAAGTAGTTATGTTTTTTACCGGATTTGCCGATGAAGCCGCCGTCTCGCTGGACGGTCAGATCGAGGCAACACGCAAACTGGGCTGGAAATTTATCGAAAGCCGCTGCATTGACAAAGTGAATATCCACGACTTGCCGGAGGAAGAGTTTGAAATCGCCTGCGGAAAACTCGCCGATGCCGGCATCTCCATCAACTGTTTCGGCAGTGCTGTCGCCAACTGGCAGAAGGAAGTCTTCAACGAAGCCGGTTGGGAAGAGAGCCGCGAACAGCTCAAACGCGCTCTGGAGCGTATGCAGAAACTCAATTGCAAAATCATCCGCTGTATGAGCTTCCTCGGAGCCTATGACCGCCAGGATGCCTTCGATCCCGAAGTCGAAGCGTGGGTTTTCCCCCGCGTCCGCGAACTGGTTAAAATGTGCGCCGATGCCGGTGTTATGTACGGTCACGAAAACTGCCGCAACTACGGCGGTATGTCCTACAAGCATACGCTGAAACTTATTGAAGCGGTCGATAACCCGAACTTCACTCTCATCTACGATACCGGCAATCCGGTGTTCAATATCGACCACGCCAGCGGCAGAAACGAGGGCAAATATCAGAACAGCTGGGAGTTCTACTCAAATGTCAAAGAGTTCATCTCCTACGTCCATATCAAAGATGTCCGTCGGGAGTTTGACGAAAACGGCGGAAAGAAAGAGATCTACACCTTCCCCGGCGAAGGCAGCGGCTGTGTTAAAGAAATTGTTACTGACTTGATCGCAAATGGCTACGACGGCGGCTTTTCCATGGAACCGCATATGGGTGCAGTTTTCCACGACGCCAATGCTGTCAGCAGCGATGAGTACCGTTTTAACAACTATGTGGAATACGGCAAGCGGTTCGAAAAACTGATTGCCGATATAAAGAATAATCTTGGCAAAAATTAATTCCAAACCAACCAAAAAGGAGTTTCACAAATGGCCAAAATGTTGAATCAGGCCCCGACCTGCAATGCCAAATTGCTCGACTGGGTCAAGAGTTGGGTCGACATCTGCGAACCCGATGCCGTTTACTGGTGCGATGGCAGCAAAGAGGAATATGACCGCCTCAGCAATGAAATGGTCGAATCCGGTCTTGCTATCCGTCTGAACCCCGAAAAGCGCCCGAACAGCTTGCTGTTCCGCTCCGATCCGTCTGACGTGGCCCGCGTCGAAGCGCGTACCTTCATCGCTTCCGAAAAACAGGAAGATGCCGGTCCCACCAACAACTGGATCGACCCCGTTGAACTGAAAAAGACCATGCTGGATCTGTACAAAGGCTGTATGCACGGCCGTACTATGTACATCATCCCCTTCTCCATGGGTCCCGTCGGCAGTCCGATCGCCAAGATCGGTGTTGAAATCACCGACTCCGCCTACGTCGTCATCAATATGCACGTTATGACCCGCGTCGGCACCAAGGTTCTCGAAGTCCTCGGCAACGGCGAATTCGTCCCCTGCGTCCACTCCGTCGGTAAACCGCTGGCCGCCGGCGAATCCGATAACGGCGTCTGGCCCTGCGCCCCGCTCGACAAGAAGTACATCGCTCACTTCCCCGAAACCCGCGAAATCTGGTCCTACGGTTCCGGTTACGGCGGCAACGCCCTGCTCGGCAAAAAGTGCCACGCTCTGCGTATCGCTTCCGTCCAGGCCCGCGATGAAGGCTGGATGGCTGAGCATATGCTCATCCTCAAGCTGACCAACCCCCAGGGCGAAACCAAGTATGTCACCGGTGCCTTCCCCTCCGCTTGCGGTAAGACCAACCTCGCGATGCTCATCCCGACCCTCCCCGGCTGGAAAGTCGAAACTGTCGGCGACGATATCTCCTGGATGAAGTTTGACGCTGAAGGCAACCTCCGCGCCATCAACCCGGAAGCCGGTTTCTTCGGCGTTGCCCCCGGAACCAGCATGAAGTCCAACCCGAACGCTATGCTCTCCTGCAGCAAAGGCACCATCTTCACCAACGTTGCTCTCACCGATGTCGGCGATGTCTGGTGGGAAGGTATCGGCTACGATGCCCCCGCTCACCTGATCGACTGGAAGGGCAACGACTGGACTCCGGAAACCGTCGATGCCGACGGCAAGCCCGTCAAGGCCGCTCACCCCAACGCCCGCTTCACCGCCCGCGCCAACAACTGCCCGGCCATCGCTGCCGAGTGGGAAAATCCCCAGGGTGTGCCCATCGCGGCGTTCCTCTTCGGCGGCCGTCGTCCGACCACTCTGCCGCTGGTCTATCAGTCCCGCGACTGGGAACACGGTGTCTTCATCGGTTCCACCGTCGGTTCTGAAGTTACCGCTGCCGCCCTTGACGACAAGGCCGGTCCCGTCCGCCGCGACCCGTTCGCTATGCTGCCCTTCTGCGGCTACCATATGGGCGACTACTTCAAACACTGGCTCGAAATCGGCAAAGCCGGCGAAGCCAAAGGCAACCTGCCCAAGATCTTCTGCGTGAACTGGTTCCGCAAGAGCGCCGAAGGCAAGTTTATGTGGCCCGGCTTTGGCGACAACAGCCGCGTTCTGGCTTGGGTCTTCGCCCGCTGCTCCGGCAAGGGTGATGCCAACGAAACCGCTATCGGTTTCCTGCCCACCGAAGAATCCATCGACCTCAAGGGTCTCGAAGGCGAAGTTTCCGCCGACGATCTCAAGGAACTCCTCAAGGTCGACGTTGATGGCTGGAAGAACGAACTGGCTATGATCAAAGAACACTACGCCAAATTCGGCGCCAAGCTCCCGGCCGAGCTGACCAAACAGCTCGAAGGTCTGGAAGCCCGTCTTGGCTGAGTAAGACGTTGTACGGCGCGCCCCCGGGCGCGCTGACTGAAAAAAGAGCGGAGAAGGAGCGTGAACGGAAGTTCACTTCGCCCCGCTCTTTTTTTTTTACACACGGAGCGATCTTGCTCCTGATTTATCTCTGCAGGCTGTTGCGCCTGTCGTTGCGCTGTCGCGCAACAACCGGGCGACAGTTTTTTATTTTTCCACCTTGCATTTTCCGATTCAAGGGGTATATTAATTCTCGATGAAAAAACATTCTTGAAAGGATATACCATATGAACCGCCCGGAAATCACCTGGAGCTTGATGCACCCCACACCGCTTGATGCTGATTATGTCAAACGTCTGGTAAAAAAAGCGGAAGTTTACACCGTAGACAGTTTTGAGATCTGCGGTCAATGCCACTCTCCCTACGGCGGTTTGGACGGGTTGATCAACTACCGGGAGTATCCCTCGGCATTTGTGAATTGGGATCAGGAAAAAGTTGCCGACACGCAAACAAAGCTCAATGATATCCTTGAAATTGCCCACAGCGCCGGTAAACCGGTCTATCTCTGGCACCGCGAAGTAATGATCCCGCCCGGATTGCTGAACGATATCCCCGAACTTCTGGATGCGGACGGTGAATTCGACCTCACTGGCAAAGCCTTTGCGGATCTTATCAGGTACAAACTTGACCGCGTTTTTGAAAATGTCCCTGCACTTGACGGTCTGGTGCTGACTTTGACCGAAGCTGACTACTCCGCCATTCACAACTCCAACACGGAAAAATATCCGCCCGCCGATGTGGTGAGTTTCATCATCTCGGTCTTTGCCTCTGAACTCACCCGCCGCGGCAAACGTTTTATTATGCGTTCTTTCGGTTCGATCGCCGAAGATTATGAAACCATCCTCGCCGGCGCCGAACAGCTCGAAGGCAGGCATAAGTTTGAAATCGAAACCAAGATCACCCCTTACGATTTTGATCCGTTCCTGCCGAAAAATCCCTTCCTGCGCCGCAGTTCCGGCTTCACGCTCTCTGCCGAATGTGAAGTTGTCGGCGAATTTATGGGTCAGGGCAATATGCCGTTTGAACACGTCCACAACATTGTCCGTTATGTCCGCGAAGGTCAGGAGGCTGGAGTCGACCGCTTTGTGATCCGTGTCGACCGCCGCGGCAACTGTATCTTTGACCTTTATGAATTGAACTACTACGCCTACGCCCGTGCATTGGAAGATGAAAACATCACCGCCGACGAGATCCGCAAGGAGTGGTATGCCAAAAATTATCCGGAACAGTACCGTGACGGTTTTATCGAACTCGACAAGCTCGGCTGGGATATCGTCTGCAAAACCTACTACATCGACAAACACGTTCTCTTCCACGGCAACTACTGTATGAAGTACATCAAAGCCGCGTTTATTTTCGGCTTGTTCACTGCAAAGGACACGCCGCTGGTCAACGGCAAAGGCATCTGGTCGATCATGGCCGACCGCCGCGCCCCCGGACGCGCGGCGATCATCAGCGAAAAAGATGAAGCGGTCGCGCTTGCTGATAAAGGTCTGGCTCTGCTCAACAGTATGAATGTACCCGCTTCCGACTTCCGTCACCGTTTGTGGAACAACGCGCCTGTGGTCACCCGCGCAGTGCGGGAGATGATGCGCTGTTTTGCCGCCTACTTTGATGATATGGAAGCGGGATTGGAAGATCATCCCAATCTCAAACAGCAGATAAACGCTTCTATGCAGGAGTTTGACCGCCTTGCCGGACACAAGGTGGAATTGATCAAACGCGAAGTTATCAACGGCCTTGAACACCGGATGAAAGAGCTGGACTGCACCATTGAAGAACTGGTCATTGAACCCTTGGCAGCCATCTGTCAGGAACTGCTCAAAGAGTTCCCGGCGGAATACCGCGCCAAAAAACAGTTTCTCACCAACTGCGTGGACGGTATCATCACCGGGGGCATTACCTTTGACTGGCGTATCGCGCGTTATATGCACGCTTCACACAGCGTTCTGACCAACGGTCTGCCCTCACGCTGGGCGGGCAACCGGGTCTTCCCCAACGGCTTTATGGAAATGGAACTTGAACGCGGAAAAGAGCTGATTATTTACGGCTCAACGGAAGCGGTCAAAAAGTTCACGCTGGTTTGTGACGGCAAAAAGTTCACCGCCGAATTTGATGACAACGGCGTTTTCTCCATGCCGCTGGATCAAACCGGGGACAAAGTTGCGATCCGTCTGGAAAAATGCGGCAGCGTTTACCCCGTTTTCCACGCGGCAGTCTGCCGCTGAAGTTTTACAGCGAACTGCGGCCGGTCAGGCGGCCTTTGCTGTCGTAGTGATAAACAGTATTGCCGGAACGCACCGACCGTCCGGCAGAAGCACCCCGACTGTCGTAGTGATAGGTGGTATCGCCCTGCGTGGTGGAACGTCCCGTTGAAGCGCCGCGGCTGTCGTAGTGATAAGTGGTATTGCCCTGCGTGGTGGAGCGTCCCGCTGAAGCGCCGCGCTTGTCGTAATAATAGGTATTGTTCCCGCTGACACTTGATCTTCCGGCGGAAGCACCACGGCTGTCATAATAATAGGTGTTGTTTCCGCTGACCGTGGAACGTCCGGCGGAAGCACCGCGGCCGTCATAATAATAGGTGTTGCCGTTTTTGTTTCCGGTAACGGCGCGATTGCGCTGATAATTGTTGTTCCACGCCGCAAGATCAAAAAAGCATACGGCGACAAACAAAACTGCAAAATACTTCATCATATTCCACCTCCTGTAACTATAAGATACACCGTTTTTCATAAAAATCAAATCTTTTACTGTACATTATTTTCCTTCCGGCCATCTCCGGTGATAATGCTGTGATCGTCATCCGGCAACTTTGCGCATCAAAAAATATGGTTTTTCGCAAAAAAACACTGGTTTTTTAGCGTAGCGACATTGACAAAAAGCACTTTTGGTGGCATATTATATTTATGTTTGTTTTTATTGACAGAAAAAGTCAAAAGATATAATGAAGGGAAAAAAGAAATGACTAAACGTGACCTTGTTGTCAAAATCGCAAAAGAAACCGGAATCATCCAGAGTGATGTTGCAGATATCGTCCAGATGACCTTGGATAACATTGCCCGGGAACTTATCGAAGGCCGCGACATCGAACTGCGCAACTTCGGTGTTTTCGAAATCAAGATCCGCAAGAGCCGCAAGGGCCGCAACCCCCGCGATACCCGCAATGAAGTTATCATTCCGGAACGCGCCGTGGTCAAATTCCGTGCCGGCAAAGAGCTGAAAGAAGCGGTTGAAAAACTCAACCCCGCCGATTTCCGCTAATTCCTTGAGAGAGAATGAGGAAGAAATAAAGCATCGCGCCTGACGAAAAAATTTTCGTCGGGCGTTCTGTTTTGAATTGAGACGAAGCATTATCAACCCATTTTACACTGGAGCTTTTTACCATGGCAGCATTCACTCCGCCGCCCGGCACCGCCGACATCTTTGAAGATGAAGCGCGCTCCTGGCGCTTCCTCGAAAACACCGCATCCAAAGTCTTCTCCGGCTACGGTTACGGCGAATTGCGTACCCCCATCTTTGAATACACCGAAGTTTTTCAGCGCGGTCTCGGCGGTGAAACTGAGGTCGTTCAGAAAGAAATGTACACCTTCAACGACCGCGGCGGCCGCAGTCTCACCCTCCGTCCGGAAGGTACTGCCGGCGTAATGCGCGCCTTGAGCAACACCGATGTTGCCAACGGCACCGAGCAGCGGGTCTTTTACTACGGCCCGATGTTCCGCGGCGAACGCCCCTCCGCCGGCAGACGGCGGCAGTTCCATCAGGTCGGCGTGGAAAACGTCGGCCGTTGCGCCCCCCTGATCGATGCCGAATGTATCGCGATGCTGTACAACTACTTGTGCGAGATCGGCATTAAGGATGCCTCCTTTATCATCAACACCCGCGGCGTTGCCGAAGACCGCGCCCCCGCCGAACAGCTGCTCCGGGAATATTTTGCCAAACATCTGGACAAAATGTGCGCCGACTGCCGCACCCGCTTCGAACGCAACATCTGGCGTATTCTCGACTGCAAACAAGCTGAATGCGGCAAAATCATCGCCGATGCCCCCGACTATGTGGAAAGCTTCACCGACAGCTCCAAAGCCTACTTCGCCGAAGTCAAAGCCGCTCTCGATCTGCTCGGTGTCCCCTACAAGGTCAACAGCCGTCTGGTGCGCGGTCTGGATTACTACGTCCACACCGTCTTTGAAGTCGTCCACTCGGGTCTTGGCGAACAGATCGCCATCGCCGGCGGCGGCCGCTATGAACTCTTCCTCCCCGGCGAAAAACGCCCCATCCCCGGTGTCGGTTTCGCCGCCGGTATGGAACGCTTGCTCCTCGTGCGTGAAGCATTGCAGCTCCCCCCGCCGGAAGTGCAGAAAACTGCGGTCTACCTCATCGGTCTGGGCGCGCCTGCCCGCCTTGCCAATATGAAGCTTGCTTCTGCCTTGCGCAAAGCCGGTATCCGTGTTGAAATGGAACTGGAAGAACGCTCTTTCAAGGCCCAGATGCGCAGCGCCAACCGTTCACAGGCTCAGTTCGCCGTCCTGCGCGGCGACAATGAACTTGCGTCCGGCATCGCCACCGTCAAAAATATGGCCGACGGCAGCCAGGTCGAAGTCAAAGAAAATGAATTGTTTGATCATATCGTCAAATCTTTTTAAGACAAATTGAAAGGAATAAAAAATGCTGAAAAAGAAAAATCTCATCTTCCTCGGAGCCCCCGGAGCCGGTAAAGGCACCATCTCCAACGTGCTGATCGCCAAATACGGCGTCGCTCACATCTCCACCGGTGACATCCTTCGCGCTGAAGTCGCCAAAGGCACCCCCGCAGGTCAGGAAGCCGCCGTCATTATGAAGGCGGGTAAACTCGTTCCCGATGAACTCGTCTGCGCTATGGTCAAAAACCGTCTGGCTGAACCCGATTGCGAAAACGGCTTCATCCTCGACGGCTTCCCCCGCACCATTCCCCAGGCCGACCGCCTCGCCGCCGTCCTCGCTGAACTCGGCAAAGAGATCGACTACGCCATCTATCTCAAAGTCGAAGACGATGTCCTGATCCAGCGTTTGACCGCCCGTCTGAACTGCCGCGGCTGCGATGCCATCTACAACAAGATCTTTATGCCGCCCAAAACCGAAGGCGTCTGCGACAAATGCGGCAGCGAACTCTTCCAGCGCGCCGATGACTCTCTGGAAACCGCCCAGAACCGTCTCGCCGTCTTCCATCAGCAGACCCAGCCGCTGATCGACTACTACGAACAGCGCGGTTTGCTCTACACCTGCAAGAATACCGACAAAGACGAAATTGTCGCTGAACTTGCCGGGATCTTGGAGTAATCACCCATGCCTGCTGCCCGGATAATCCACACTCCGGAAGAGATTTCCCGGATCCGCCGCGCCGCTATGATAACCGCCAGTGTGCGGGACGATCTGGCGGCTATGGCCCGCCCGGGAATGACCACTTTTGAACTCGACTGTCTGGCGGGAGAACTCATCGCCCGCACCGGAGGCAAAAGTGCGTTTAAAAATTACTGCGGTTTCCCCGGAAACATCTGCATCTCGGTCAACGATGTCGTCATCCACGGCATCGGCAGAACTGATGTGGTTCTTACCGAACGGGATATCGTCAGTATCGATATCGGTGTAAAATTCGATGGTGCGCTGGGAGATACCGCGTTGACCTTCGGCTTCACCGACCAGCCCGCCGACATCAAACGGCTGATGGACGGAACTAAAAACGCTTTGATGGAAGGCATCGCCGCCGCCAGACGCGGCGCGTTTGTCCACGACATCAGCGCAGCAGTTGAAAAATGCGCCCGGCGTCACAAGCTCTCCATCGTCCGTGATTATGTCGGACACGGTTGCGGAATAGAACTTCACGAACCGCCTCAAATCCCGAACTATACCGGCGCCGGACGCGGTCCGCGCCTCGAACCGGGCATGGTTTTGTGCATCGAACCAATGCTCAATCTGGGAACCGAAAGCGTCAGAGTTGACCGCGCCGACGGCTGGACCGTCCGCACCCGCGATGGTCAGTGGAGCGCGCATTATGAACATATGATTTTAATAACCGAAAACGAACCGGAGATATTAACGTGGCAAAAGATGATGTAATCAGAGTTGAAGGTGTGGTAAAGGAGCTGCTGCCCAATACCATGTTCCGAGTGGAAATCCAAACCGGCCATGTGGTCAATGCCCACATTTCCGGCAAAATGCGGATGAACTTCATCCGTATCCTGCCCGGCGACAACGTCACCTTGGAAATGTCCCCCTACGATCTCACGAAGGGGCGGATTGTGTTCCGTAAGAAATAAGAAGTGCGGCGGGCGCTTGTGCGCGCTGACTTTAAAAGAGCGGGGAAGCACCTGAACATAAGTTCACGTTGCCCCGCTCTTTTTTCATACACGGAGCGATCTCTCGAGGCTTTTTCCGTATATTGTTGCGCTGTCGCACAACAAAAGTGGAACAGCCGCTGTCGCGGCGGATATTCCGCCTGACGGCGGTTTTGAAGTCAATATTCCAAGACCAATCCGGAACTGTAATGGCTGTAAAACGGCAGCTGACCGACCAGAGAATTCCTCAATATATCAGAAAGATACTTGCCGCGGCGGCCGTTGTGTTCAGTCAGGAGATCGCATAATCTTTCCCAGAAAAGTATCACCGGATACGCCGTCAGAGATGGATATTCTTCCACCAGCCAGGACGGAACAATCAAACAGCACTTCAGCTCCTTGTATTTCCGGCACCGGTAAGTCCGTTTGATTTTGCGCAGATAATAGAGTTGACATTCTGCAGAACACTCAAGAAATCTGTTGTAAACCAATAGATATGCTCCGTATTTTCCGCCGTTCACCATACACTCAAAGAAAATCACATTTTCTCCGTCAGCTCCGTTTATCAAACTTGCTGAAAACTCTTCCACGACTTCGCCGGGAAACTCAAGCGTTTTAACCATAAATTCCGCAAGCCATTGACAAACAGACAATTCAGCCGCAAGCAAAACCTGTATATCATGTAAATCCATCGGGATCTCAACCATTTAACGCACCATTTCCGAACTGTGACAGCACAAAAAAACCGAACGTCCTCCAACATTATACCAGAGGCCCGACCAAGAGCCCACAACACCATGCAAAAGAACGTCCGGTAAGATGTATAACTACACCCCACTGGACACATTTCGCCTATGGTGTTGCAAATACTACTTTTTACTTGGTCGGTTTCTGGTATATTTGCTGAAATATGACGTTTAAAAAAAGCCCGGAGAAGTTATCTCCTTTTTATCAATAAAATATCTTTCCGCCCTGATAATATAACATTTTTCAGGATCTTTTCAATATGCGTTTCAAACTAATTCGCTGCATATTGCTTTCAAATAATCATAAATTACTGCCATGCTCCCGATTCTCACATACTCCCGCGGAGTATGGCACGCCGGAGCGCCGGGTCCCAGAGAGATGAGTTCCAGTTCCGGATTCTTCTTTCCGAGGATGCCGCTTTCCAATCCGGCGTGGATCGCGCTCAATGTCAGCTGACTGCCGTGCATCTTTTCCCAGACGGCGGCACAACACTTGACCAGACGGCTTTCCGGATCGGGAGTCCATCCCGGGTAAGGGCAGGAAATTTCCGCACTGCAACCGAATAATGCAAAATGTTCCGCCAACATCAAACTCGCCTTTTCCCGTTCGCTGTCGATCAAACTGCGCTGGCTGGTGCGGATGCGCACGATATCATCTTCCGTAAATACCGCCGCCAGATTGGAACTGGTGCGGACGATATTCAGCTGGTCATCAAATTCAAACGCCCCATTGGGAGCAAGGCTCAATGCCGTTAGCAGACGATGCCGGCTGTCAGCGGTCAGCTTCCGTGCAGGGATGTTTGAACACTCTTCAATGGTCAGAGTGATCTCTTCGCGCTTCAACTCTTTTTGCAATAACACCGCAAAGAGCGCGGCGGCATTCTTCAATCCGGCAACATCTCCAGAGAACCACACCTGCGCCTGCGCTTCGTGCGGAATGGCGTTGTCCGCCTGCCCGGATGCAAAGCTGTTCAGCTGGATACCGGCGTGTTCAAGCAGAAATCCCGCCAGAGATTTGATGGCATTTCCACGGTTCTTATCGATGCACTCTCCGGAATGTCCGCCCTGAAGTCCATCCAAAGTTATCAAAAGCGGTACACCTTCAGGAGCATCGTCATATCCGACACTCATTTTAAATTCCTGCCGAGCCCCTCCGGCACAGCCGATTGTCGCTTCTCCGACCGGGCCGCAATCCAGATTTATCAGATACTTTCCGTCCAGAAGTTCAGCATCCAACGCAGAAGCCCCGATAAGTCCGACCTCTTCGCCGACGGTGAAAAGCCCGCTCAACGGGCCGCACTGCAAATCTTTTTCCAGCAGCAGCGCCATCGCCAGAGCGACACCCGTTCCGTTGTCTCCTCCCAGCGTAGTGCCGCGCGCACGCACCACATCGCCGTCGATATAAGGAGTGATGGGCATAGTGGTAAAATCAAAATTTTCATCCTCGGCCACCGGAACCATATCCAAGTGAGCCTGAAAAATTATCCGCGGCAGATCCTCTTTTCCCGGAGCAGCGGGGCGATCGATGCGCAAGTTGCCCGCCGCATCCTGAATACAGCCCAAACCGTTTTCTTCTGCGAGCTGTTTCAAACGTTCCGCCAGCGCCGCTTCGTGTCCGGAGGGGTGAGGAACAGAACAGATCAAATCAAAAATTTTCCACACCGCTTCCGGTGCCAATGCTGCGATCTCACTCATTTTCCACCTTCAAAAAATTTTATTATAACATCAGCCATATAATCCAGATGCACCTTTTCCATACCGGGATAGACACCGATCCAGACTGCATTATTCATCATAATATCGGTATTGACCAGCGGTGCTGCGATGCGGTAATCGCGGTTTTCGACCAGATCATCAAAACAGGGGTGACGGGTGATATTTCCGGCGAACAGATTGCGGGTCTGGATCTTGTTTTCTTCCAGATAAGTGGAAAATGCGTTGCGTTCAAAGCCGCATCCCGGCTTCAAGGTCATCAGGAAGCCGAACCACGACGGCTCCGCTCCGGGCAGGGCTTCAAAGAGCTGCAATGCTTCAATACCGGACAAACGGGAGTGCAGATGGGCAAAATTTTCTTTGCGGCAGAGGGTGAAGTGCGGCAGTTTATCCAGCTGCGCCAGACCAATCGCCGCCTGCATATCAGTAGCTTTCAAATTGTAGCCAAAGTGGCTGTAGACATATTTGTGATCGTAGCCGAACGGCAGAGTGCCGAATTGACCGTTGAAACGGCAGCCGCACGCATTGTCCCTGCCGGAATCACAATGGCAATCCCTGCCCCAGTCGCGGATGGATTTCATGATCCGGTGCAGAAGCGGATCGGAAGTGTATACCGCTCCCCCCTCGCCCATAGTCAAATGGTGCGGCGGATAGAAGCTCGATGTTCCGATATCGCCCCAGGTGCCGGTGAATTTACCGTCAAGTTTGGAACCCAACGCATCGCAGTTGTCTTCAATGAGAAAAAGTCCGTGCGCCTTGCAGAATTTGGAAACTTCGCGCAGATCAAACGGATTGCCCAGCGTGTGAGCGATCATCACCGCGCGGGTGCGGGGAGAGAGAGCCGCTTCCAGCTGTTCCGGAATGATGTTGGCAGTTTTGATGTCAACATCGACAAAGACCGGGACGGCGCCGAACTGGACGATGGGAGCGACCGTCGTCGGAAATCCGCAGGCGACCGTAATTACTTCATCGCCGCGCTTGAGCTGACGCTCTTTGAGCATCGGACTGGTCAGCGCCATAAATGCGAGCAGATTTGCTGAAGAGCCGGAGTTGACCAGCAAGGCGTGTTTGACTTGGAGCGTTTCAGCCAGCCGGCGTTCAAACGCGTTGGCGTAACGTCCGGCGGTGAGCCAGAATTCCAGCGAGGAATCGACCAGATTGCACATTTCATTTTCGTCAAAGACCCGTCCGGCATAATTGACCTTGTCCACACCGGGGCGGAAACTCTTCTTTCCGCCGAAAGCAAGGGTGTAATACTCCTTTACTTTGGCGATGATCTCATCGTGCAGAGCAGTTATTTTGTCCATAGCAAACCCTTTTCGGCGGCATCGCGGATATATTCTTCCAGCATAGCGGTGCTCAAAATCTGTTTATTTTCATAAAATGCGGCATACCACCGCGCGGTCATTTCCAATGTTTTACGGATATCCCAGACGCCGTGCCAATCAAGTTCACGGCGGCTCTTGGAACAATCCAGCCGGAGTAATGCCGCTTCGTGCGGAGCATTGGCATCGGCTTCGATACGGTATTTCAAACCGGGATAAAACTTTTGAAGCGTCTCCACCACAGCGCTGACCGGGAAAGCTTCTTCATCTGCAGGTCCGAAGTTCCACGCTCCGGCGAACTTCGCCTCTCCTGCAAGCAGTTTCGCCCCCAGAGCAAGGTAACCTGAAAGCGGTTCAAAAACGTGCTGCCACGGCCGCACCGCATCCGGATTGCGCAAAACCGCCTCTTTTCCGGCGGCCGCACCGCGCATAAGGTCGGGGATCAAACGGTCGAGCGCCCAATCACCGCCGCCGATGACATTGCCTGCCCGGGCGGAAGCGATCAACGTTTTTCTATCGGTAAAAAAACTGCGGCGGTAACAATTCACCAGCAGTTCCGCCATTCCTTTGGAAGCGCTGTACGGATCGAAACCGCCCATCGGATCGCTTTCCACACAGGGGATACCGTCCTCGCGGTTTTCGTAGCATTTGTCACTGGTAATGATGACCGCACTGCGGCAATTTGGACACAGCCGCAAGCTTTCAAGCACATTGAGCGTACCTGTAACATTGGTATCGATCGTGGCGGCGCTTTCGGCATAGCTCAAACGCACCAGCGGTTGGGCGGCAAGGTGAAAAACAGCATCAGGCTGAAAGTTTTTAAAAATCTCCGCAAGCTTTTCCCGTTCGCGGATATCGCAGAAAATACTCTCCCACGAACGGTTTTCCAGCAGTTCAAAGTGTGAAAATTCTCCGGCAGGCGCCAAAGATACGCCCAGCACGTCGGCACCGAGCGCAGTAAGCCACATCGCCAGATATGAGCCTTTGAAACCGGTGTCTCCCGTGACCAGAACCTTTTTGCCGCAGTAGATATTTCCAAATGCCATGATCGGTTATTTCCAGTATTTTGTCCACGGCGCATCGCCGGAGTTCCACAGGGAGTTGAGCAGAGTGTATTCCCGCGGGTTGTCCATACACTGCCAGAAATCTTCATGTCTGAACGCCCGCATTTCGCCGTCGGCGGCGATTTCCGCCATCGGTTCAGCTTCAAAGAAGCAATCCGGACGGTTGGCCAAATAGCGGGAAACGGCCTCTTTTTTCAGCACCATAAAACCGCCGTTGATGTAACCCGGGCGGCGCAGAGGTTTTTCTGAAAAGTTCTGAATGACATCGCCGTCGAGTTCCAGTTCGCCGAAACGACCTTCCGGATGGACAGCGGTGGTGGTGAGCATAGCTCCAGATTGCAAATGCGCCTGATAAAGCTCTGCGATATTCACATTGGACAAACCATCTCCGTAGGTGAGGAAAAAGTTTTCATCTTCCATTCCGAGATAACGTGCGGCTTTCAGCACGCGGCCGCCGGTTTTGGTATCCTCTCCGGTATTGGCAAGCGTCACCTGCCAGTCGGCTTCATCTTCCGTACCGTGAAAGGTTATCTGCGGCTGATTGCCCAGAGTCAGAGTCATATCCGCAGTACGGGCGCGGTAGTTGAGAAAGAAATCCACAAACTCTTCGCGTTTATAGCCGAGACAGAGAATAAATCTGCGTACGCCGAATGCCGCATAACACTTCATAATATGCCAGAGGATGGGGAAACCGCCGACCGGCACCATCGGCTTGGGCAGCAGTTCAGTTACTTCGCGCAACCGGGTCCCGCGTCCGCCGCAGAGGATCATTGCCGGCGGCATTTGAGAAGATTTACTGCTCATAAAAAAAACCTCGTTGTTAAAATATTCATATAAACTTCTGTCACAGAGGAAATATAGCACTTGCCGCGATGTAAGTCAAGGTGCTTCAGTGCCAACGCGCCGCGGCAAAACGTTTTTTTCCGAATTGGTCGGCAAAAACCTCCGTTTGTCCGAAACCGCACGCTTCCAATTCCCGCACCGCGCGCGCCGTCTGCGGCGGCGACATCTCCAGAGCAAGACAGCCGCCCGGATTCAAATATTCAGGAGCCGAAACGATAAGTCGGCTTATCAGAGCCATCCCATCATCCGGAGCGGTCAGCGCCATTTGCGGTTCAAACAGCCGCACATCATCGGCAAGTCCGGCATACTCTTCTTCTGTAACATACGGAAGATTGGCGGCGATGCAGTCAAACTTCATTGCAGGAAGCTCATTGAGCAGATCGCTTTCAAAAAACTTCACCCGCGCTTCCAGCTCCAGCATCCGGGCGTTGCAGGAAGCGGTTTTCAATGCGCCGGGGCTTTTGTCCACCGCGTACACAGCGATATCCGGACGGCGGTAAGCCGCCAGCAGAGCAATGGCGCCGCTCCCGCAGCCGACATCGAGCAAGCTTCCATACAAGGGAACTTTTTCCAGAGCGTATTCAACCAATATCACTGTTTCACTGCGGGGGATAAGCACGTTGGGATCGACCTTGAGTTCCAGTTCGGCAAAGGGGGCGCTGCCTAAAATATACTGCAGAGGTTCGTGCTGACACCGCCGGGAACACAGTTTGCGGACACGATCAATATCTTTATGAGAAATCGGGCAGTCGGAGTATAACGCCGACGCCGGAAGCTGAAGCGTCTCCAGCACCAGCCAGCGGCTTTCATTGCGGAAATTTCCAATTCCTGCGCGTTCGAGTGCCGAAGCACATTCATTCTGTAATTCAAGATAATTCATAATATGGTAAATTTAGCGCAACTTCACCCCCTTTTCAAGCGTTTTTTTGCAAAAACAGTTGAAAAAAAAGCGTTCCGGCAGTATAGTATCATAAATTGTAAACTGCAAACAGGAGTTTTTTGTTATGATCTATCCGGAATGTCCCGATATTGATTTTATCATCCGTCTCTGCGCCGCCGGTATGCTCGGCGCCTGCATCGGAATTGAACGCGAACTCCGCGCCAAAGAAGCGGGGGTGCGCACCCACTTTCTCGTTGCCCTTGGCAGCGCACTGATGATGATCGTTTCCCAGCACGGTTTCGGCGATCTGATGCCGGTCATCGGCTACGGAAGATTCGACCCCAGCCGCGTGGCGGCGCAGATCGTCAGCGGCATCGGTTTTCTCGGTGCGGGCATCATAATCTTCCGCAAAGAGGCGGTTCAGGGATTGACCACCGCCGCCGGCTTGTGGGTCGCCGCGGGTATCGGTATGGCGATCGGCGGCGGAATGTATGTATTGGGAATGACCGCGACGGTGCTGGCGCTCATCTGCTTTGAACTGCTCCGCATCAGCTCGGCGCATCTCGGCCTTATCAGCCGCAGCGTCCACGTTACTTTCAGCACCAAAAGCGAAGCCGCTCTGGAAAAAACCATTGCCACCTTGCGCGCCAAAGGGTTCCAGCCGGGCAACTACTCATTCCGCAAAGATTCAGACAACAATCTGAAGGTCAATATGGTCATCCGTTACCGCGCAAGAAAAAATGATTCAGCGATCGTACTGCACCGTCTGGAAAAGATCTCCGGAATAAAACTGGAAAAATTCGAGTAAGTTTATGTACAAACCGGTTTTACGTCAGATATTTTTAAAAGACAGCGATGGCGGGATCGTCCCTTTTGATCCGGAAAATCTGTTAACGCGCCTTGCCGGAGCATTTCAGAGCGCCGGACAGGAGAGCGAAAGCTATGCCGCTGACGATATCGTTCTGGCATTGGAATACACCTTGCGCCGCGCACCGCGCCCGGAACTGATCTTCAGTGCGGGGGAAATAGATGCGGCGGTCATACGGCTGCTGGAAAGCTCCGGATTTCCGGAAGCGGCAAGATGTTTCCGCAGCAGCGGCAGCGGCGAACAGCTTATACAGCTTTCCACGACCAGACAAACGCTGCGCGATTTTCTGTCGGCACATCTGGGCTGTTCGGTGGAACGTCTGGAAAAAATCGCAGGGAAGTGTTCTGAAGCATTGCAGACCCTTGATATCGAATGCGCTTCACTTCATTTGATTCTGGAACTGGCGCGCCACTATGAACGTGAAACTGCGGAAGCCGATCTGCGCAATGCGCCGCAATCGAATGAAAGCTCCGGTAAAGTGCTTACCCGCCGCGACATCGCCGCGCTGCTCCCGCCGGAAGCGGCGGAACTGCTCAAACAGGGAGTTTTGCAGATTTCCGGAGTATCTCCGGTCTTCCCCGGCATACGGTTCTATTTCTTTATGGAGAAATTTTCCGCACTGCACAACTTCAGCACTCCGGTAACGGAACTGGAACTCTATCCTGAACTTTACCGCACCGCCGCAGTATTGGAATCTGCCCGCAAAGCGGTTTCCGATGCGCTGGCATTGCCGTCGCCGCCGCCTTGTCTGATGACCATTCCGGATATGTTTGACTTCCTCTACCGTATGGCGGGATGCACCAAAGCGGATGCGATGGCGGCGGAATTGGCAGGTATTCTCTGTTCAGAATTTAAAGCCGAACTTTACCAGCTTTCGTTTGACTGAAAAAAGTACCGTTTTTTTTCGTCAAAAAGTTTGAAAAGCGGGCAAAGGTGTATTATATTTTCCAACGTAATGGTTATTATTAAAATATCAGGAGATACGAAAATGAAATTTACTGTAAATCGTGAAAAATTTCAGAAAGCGCTTCAGAAAGTCGGCAGCATTATCGGCTCCAGCTCTATGAATCAGCTGCTCAGCAATGTTCTCATTCAGGCCGAAGAAGGCAAGCTCAAACTTTGCACCACTGACCTTGAATTGCGTCTGTCCACTGAACTTGATGCAGAAATCACCGAAGCGGGAACCACCACTCTCCCCGCCCGCAAGCTCACCCAGCTGGTCAGCAGCTTCATTGCGCCTGAAGTTTCCTTTGACATCAACGAACAGGATCAGGCCAAGATCTGCTGCGGTACTGCGAAATTCACCCTGCACGGTCTGCCCGCCGCCGACTTCCCCGAACTGGACGATTTTGAAACTGTCCGCGAAGTCAAGATCAAACAGAACAAATTCAAACGGATGATCGGTTCCATCTCCTATGCGGTCAGCCCCGATGATTCCCGCAAAGTCCTGACCGGTATCCTCGTCAGTATGAAGGACGAAAAACTCACCCTCGTCGCCACCGATGGCAAACGTATGGCGATGCAGGAAAGCGTTCTGGAAAACAACTCCGCCGAAGGCGATGCCATCATCCCGCTCAAGGCGATGGCCGAACTGCGCCGTATGCTCGAAGGCGAAGAAGATCTCTCCATCAACTTCGGCGAAAAGCTCTGCTGCTTCTCCGCTCCGGGCTTCACTTTCACCACCAAGCTCATCGAAGGCAGCTTCCCCAACTACCGCGCAGTGGTTCCCGCCCAGTTCAAACAGGAGATCGAACTTCCGGTTTCCGTGCTGCGTTCCAAAATCGAGACCGTGGCGCTGATGCTCTCCGGAGCGACCGGATTCATCATCCTCCGCTTCGAAAACAACCAGCTCCAGCTTCAGGGTTCCAGCGCTGAAGTCGGTGAAGGTCTCGACCTTATCGAAATCAACTACGAAGGCGAAGTCTTTGAAGTCTCCTTCAACCCCGTCTTCCTCGCCGATCCGCTGCGCAACACCGATGCCGAAACAGTGAAGATCAAACTCAACGATCCGCTCGCTCCGGTGGCTATCGAAGCCGGCGAAGGTTTCGTCTACATCATTATGCCGCTCCGCAAAAAGTAAGCTGAAGTGGTCATCGAACGTCTTGAACTCGCCGATTTCCGGAACTTTGATTTCCGGGAATTGGCGTTTTCGCATAACCGGGTCCTTTTCACCGGCCCCAATGGCGCGGGCAAAACCAATTTGTTGGAAAGCATCGCGTTTTTAAGTCTGCTACGCTCGTTCCGCAACGCTCCGGCGCGGGAACTTGTCCGGCTGGGCGCGAAAAACTTTACGTTGAAAGCGGACATCCGCACCCGGCACAGCAGAGAGAAACTGGTTGTAAGAGAACATCTTTCCGGTCAGCGGGAACTTTTTATCGGCCGCGCGGCGGTACGGAAATCCAGCGACTTCATCAGGGAGTTCCATTGCGTGGTGTTTTCTCCTGAAGACCGGCTCATCACCGGCGGCAGTTCCGGGCACCGCAGAAAATTTTTTGATATATTGATCTCCACAGTTGAACCGGAATATCTCTACCGCCTTGCACGTTATTCGCGAGCGCTGATGCAGCGCAACCGGGCGCTGAAACAAAATCCCGCCCTCGCAGGAGCATTCGACCATGAATTGGCGGAACAGGCGCCAGTCATCGCCGCAAAACGTGCCATTTATTCAGAGAAGATGGCGCAAGCGGTCAATGAACTTCTGGGCAGTAAGGGTAAACTTGAACTGATCTACAAGACTGACACTCCGGATACACCGGAGGCATTTCTCAAGCTGCTCAACAGCAAAAAATCCAGCGAACTGCGCCGATGCTGTACATTGACCGGAGTTCAGCTGGATGAATTTGAACTTATTTTCAACGGAAAAACGCTGCGCAACTTCGGCTCGACCGGGCAGCTGCGCTTGATCTCACTTTTAATGAAACTCGCGCAGTTCCAGATGTTTCAAAATGACACCCCGGCTCCGGTGGCGGTGTTGGCGGACGATATTTCAGGCGAACTGGATGCAGAAAATTTTGAACTCTTTCTGCAGACGATCTCCAGCGCCGATCAGGCGTTTTTCACCTTTGCTTCAGCAATACCCGATGCCCTTAAAGATTCCGAAGTCATCCAAGTCGGTTCCGCGCCGTGTTCTTTGTAAAAGAGTTTTCTTGCGGTACGTTCCACATCCTGCCAGAATTTGCGGTTTTCTCTCAACTCGATTTTGAGCGGGCGGCAGGAATATTCCCGAATGAAGCGCAGAGCTTCGCGGCGGGTGAGACTCGCCGACCACGCAGAAAAGAGCAAGCCTGCAACATCTTTCACCCAATAGCGGTAAGGCACACGTTTCCGGAGCTGCGCCCGGTGCAGATCGATAACAAACACCGTCGGCTCCGGCGAAGCGGCAGTCGGCAGGTGAAGCATATAATGGCAGATGTAACAGTCGCGGTGGTTGATACCTGCGCGGTGCATAGTTCCGGAACTGCGGGCGACGGCGCTGACGAGACGGCTGCGCAAAGGAGAGATGGGATTTTCAGCGCCCCACTCTTCCAGAGTGACGACCCCGGTCAATTCGCGGGTGATGAGGAAAGATTCTTTCGCCGCCGGATTGGCATTGCGCTCGGCAAAGGCGGCACTTTCCATAGTGGCTATCCCCAGCTCCGACAACCGTTTCAAAGCAAAAAATTCGTTGGCGGCACCAGTTACCGGAAGTTTGAACTGGAAAAGATTTTTGAAAATCTCTTTCCAGCCGATACCGCGGTGGATTTTTACAAAAAAGCCTTTTCCATCAACTTCAATGCGGAAAGTCTTACGGTTTTTGACGTTGCGGAAAACTTCGCCCTCCAGTTCAAAAACCGCATCAAACGGGTCACGCCCCGCCCACAGACGGTCAAAAGGCTCATTCAATATTTGATGCACTTTTAATTTTCTCCTCAATAACATCAGCCGCGGCAGCACTGCAACGGAAAAATTCATCTTTTATTTCAGCAACGGCAGCTGCCTGCTGAAGCTCATCCAAACTGCCCGGGACAGTTAACAGCAAACGCAAAGTGCGATTCAAACGCTTCTGGCTGAACGGCATGGCCAGCAGCCGGGCGCCCTCGGATTCAGCGATCAAAGAAGCGTAGCCGCAATTTTCCGTACAGAGTACAGGAGTACCGCAGCAGACCGATTCCAGAAGCACGATCCCGGCGGCTTCGCTGCGCGCCGGATGGATAAGCAGATCGGCGCCGCAGAGCAAATCCGGTACATCATCACGGGAGCCAAGGAAAAAGACCCGCTCTTCCACTCCGCAACGTGCGGCAAAGCGGCGGAGCGCAGTTTCATCATTATGACCGACGATAAAGAGTTTGGCATCAAACTCCATATCCTGCGGCAGAGCCGCCAGAGCTCCGATCGCGCGGTCGGCACCTTTGGCATAAAAGGCGGAACCGACGAAAAAGAGCGCTTTATCATCTTCGGTAAGCGAAAGTTCCTTGCGGATGCGTTCCCGACGGCTCTGGCGTTGAGAAACGATATCGCGGTAGATTTCTTCGACACCTGGAGGCAGAAGTTTGAAACGGGATTCCGCAGTTCCGTAAATCTTCTGATAGGCACGCTTTTGCAGTTCACTCTGACAGAAGATGAGAGCGGAATTATCTTTGCCGAAGACCTGCCGTTCCATTTTGGAATAGATGCGCCAGCGGCGGGAAAAAATCCGCCGCCAGAGCGGAACCGAGCCGGAAGCACGGACAAAAGGCAGATCATCAACGAAATAGCCGTCAGCAGATGAAACCTTGTTGAAGCTCAAGTGGAAATCGAATTTGCGTTTTTTCAAAACGCGGGCAAGCGCGAGGTCAAATTTGCGCGCCTTGGAAGCACTGCTGGAACCGGAAACGCGCAAACGGCGCAAAGCGATATTTTCCGGAACATTTTCAGATTCCCAGGACATACAGAATACAGTCACGTCAAAATTGCGGCGCTGAAGCTCAAGAACGGTGTCCATCATCAGCTTCTGCAAACCGCCATGGGGAAAATAACGGTAAATGGAAACCGCCACTTTCCCGCAACACCCCGGCGGACGACCATCTCCGCTGCCGGTATCTTCAATATCCATATAAAAAAATTATCCTGTCTTGTTAAAAGTCTATGCGTATACTTAACATACACCTTCAACCCGATAAAATCAAGCCGACAGCAAAAAAAACAAGCGGCTCAGTTTCCTGAACCGCTTTGCTCCAATCGGCGCACCCCTTATTTTTTCTTCCGGATAATAACTTTAGTATCGGCGGGGAGGCGGTCGTCAGCTCCGACGGTGAATTCGGCGCTGCCGTCTTTATTCAGGGTGTAGGCCTGAGTGTTTTTGCCGGAAACATCGCTGACGATGAGTTTACCTTTGGCAACTTTCCATTTGCCTTCAACGACAGCGGCTTTGCCGTCTTTGACATAGTGGAATTTCATCACGCCTTTTTTGCAGAGTTCAAGAGTGGGGACATGATCGACAGGCAGAGCGGAAAGTTTGCCATTCTGGCTGATCGCGAATTCCCATTTACCGAGGAAGGGACATTTTTTGGCTTTGGCGCAAGTCATGGTGCATTTTTTTGCCTTGGGGCACTGCTTTTCGGATTTCGGGCAGGATTTTTTGGCTTTGGGGCACTGCTTTTCGGCTTTCGGGCAGGATTTTTCAGCCTTGGAACAGGCAGAATCGGAACAGCAGCCGGTGATGGCGACAGCGGCAACAGCGGCGAAAACAGACATCATAAATTTTTTCATAATAGATCTCCTTTATTTTTCTGCAACAATATCGTTGCATTGTGTAATATAAACCGTTCAAAAATTAAATGCAAACCGTATTTCAAAAATCTTGAAATAAAATTCCGAATGCTGTATATTATAAAAACTTCACCCATATAACGGAAATACTATGAAAGAAATTTTATCTGCACTGGTAATTTTTACCACCCATTTGCTTGAAGGCATCACCGGTTTCGGCAGTACAGTATTGGCGCTGCCGTTTCTCAATGTAACATTGGGCTTGCGGCTGACAGTTCAATTATTGTGCGTATTGAGCTGGAGTATGGCGCTTTACATCATCATCCGCTCGTGGAAAGACATATTGTGGAAAGAGTTTCTGTTTATTCTGCTGTGGGCGGGATTGGGAGTTCCGGTGGGGATATGGATATTTGATTATCTCCCGGCAGAAATATTGTGCATCCTGCTTGGAATATTTATGGTATTCGTCGGCGTGCGCGGCGTAAAAACCACCTGCAAAACCCCGGAAACGGCAACGGTTGATGCCAAACGGACATGGTTGATGAAAACACTGCTTTTTGCGGGGGGAGTGATACAGGGGGCATTCGGTTCGGGCGGCCCGTTTGTGGTGATATATGCGGCGCGGGCGCTGCCGGAAAAGCGGGTGTTCCGGGTCACATTGAGCTTGCTGTGGCTGTCGACCAACAGCGGAAGATTGATATACTGGCTGATCAGAGGAGAACTTGCTGATGCGGCGCTGGGTAATGCGTTATTATGGGCGTTCCCGGTGATGCTGGCGGGGGTAATCGCAGGCGATTATCTGCACAACAAAGTGAGCGAACGCAACTTCAAAATCGGCGTCTATGCAGTTTTGGTCATATCCGGAATATTTATGGCAGTAAATAATTTGCTCAAACTTTAACGTTTGCGGCGCTCGGAAGTTTTCGGAATATTCATCGCAGTACGGTATTTGGCAACAGTACGGCGTTCGATTTGAATACCGGTTTTCTTCAAATTACGGGCGATCTCATCATCCGGCAACGGCGATGCCGGGTTTTCATTGTCGATCATATTTCTAATGGCATCCATCACGGCAGGCTGGGATATCTGGGTCGCATTGCGCTGACCGCCTGCAGGGAAAAAGAAGCGCAGCGGCAGCAGCCCCTGCGGAGTGCGGGCATATTTATTCTGTACCGCGCGGGTAATGGTACTGGCATCGTGACCGAGAATCTTTGCGGCTTCGCTCATCGTAAAACTTTTCAAACCGCTGATACCGGAGCGGAAAAACTCCTGCTGCTGATCGGCGATGAGTTCGCCGAGACGTTTGATAGTCGATCCGCGCATATCAAGCGCCCTGATCAAATCGCGTGCCCGGGTGATTTTTTCTTTGAGATACTTGCGGTCATCCGGAGAAAGCGATTTATCTTCCAGCATTTTTTCATAATTCCCGGAAACCGTAACGCTCCGCTGAAACTCACGAAGCATATTGACGGCAAAAGTTCCGTCCGGCCGGGATATGATTTCAAACTCCGGCTGAATAAATTCTGCGGTGGAAAAATCCATATCTTCAGGAACCGCATTCTGGAATCCGCTCAAAAGCGAAACCATTTTTTCGACTTCAGACAGCGAAGTATTCAATTTCTCAGCCAACTCTTCCAACCACTTTTTTCCGGCATCTCCGGCACCGGAAAAATCCGGCACCCGCTCCAATTCATCACAGAGCATCGCCATTTCAGGAGTGAGATCACCGCGGGAAAGCAGCTGCTGTTTGAAAAAATCACTGCGCCTGCCGATCCAGATCCCCGCCGGAGCAAGACCGCGCACGATCTCCAGCGCCGCTTCAATATCCTCCAGCGTGATATCATCATCCATGCAGCTCATCGCCAGATCGGCAAGGGGAACGGAGAGGAAACCATCCGGATCAAGCGAAGAGATGATTTCAAAGACCGGACGCATAAGCTTTTCCGGAATATCGGCACACTCTGCTTCGTCCATAAGGATATCGCGCAAACCTTTCGGGCGGCCGGGGAGATTGCTGATAAAATCATTTTTGTTGTCGGAATCTTTGACCCGTTCCTGCGGATCGGAATATCCGCCGTCAAAACCGTCATCGTAACCGCCGTTCTGTTCCATTCCGTCTCTATTTTCAGCTGACGGCAGATCAGTTTCATAAAAGCTGTCGCGCTCCTCCAATGCAGGATTTTCGAGCAGTTCACGTTCCAGTTTCTCTTCAAGTCCGGTACACGGCATCGCCAGCAGTTCAATGCCGAGCTGCTGTTGAGCATTCAGCACGACAGTCTGCTGCTGAACGGCTCCTGTTTGCAGATTTTGTTCAAAACCGGACATAATTTTTCCTGTTTATGTTATGGGCGACGGGCAAGTTCCTGAAGTGCGGCGATCTCCTGCTGCCAGATGGTTTCATCGGGCGTTTCCAATATAAGCGGGATATTGTCAAAACGTTTATCTCCGGCAATGCGTTCAAACACGGAAAAACCGAGGTTGCCTTTACCCAGCGAATCGTGCCGGTCAAGCTTCTGACCGCAAACGCCTTTGGCATCGTTGAGGTGCATTCCACGCAAAAATTTAAAACCGATAAGTTTGTCAAACTGTTCAAAGGTCCGTTCAAAACCTTCTTCGGAAGCCAAATCGTATCCGGCGGCAAACGCATGGCAGGTGTCGATGCAGACCCCGACCCGCTCCGGTATGTCTGCCGTTTCCATCATCAGCGCCAATTGTTCAAAGGTGAAGCCCAGATTGCTGCCCTGCCCTGCGGTATTTTCAAAAACCGCCGTCACCCCCGGAACCTCCTCCAGTGCGATGCGCACCGTTTCGCCGATGATGCGGCATCCGGTGATATCATCGACCACCTTCAAGGTACTGCCGGGATGAAAATTCAACCGGTCAAGCCCCAGTTGAGCGCAACGGGTCAATTCATCAATAAACGCCGCCAACGCCCGCTGACGTTTCTCCTTATCCGGCTGACCGAGATTGATGAGATAGCTGTCATGGGGCAGGATCTGAGCGGGGGAAAAGTTGTATTTGCGGCAGTTTTCCCTGAATGCGGCGATCTGTTCACCGGTATATCCCGGCGCGCTCCACTGCCGCTGATTTTTGGTAAAAAGCGCAAACGCATTCGCGCCGAGGCGGGCGGCATTGAGCGGAGCATTTTCAACGCCGCCGGAAATGGAAACGTGCGCACCGATATACTTCATGGCAGTTTCCTTAAAATTTCACCGCGCCTACGGCATTGAGGAACGCAATAAAAACCACTACCGGGGTGATAAAACGGACAAAAAATCCCCACAACACCGCAAGCGAAAACAGACTGATTCTGCCCTCTTCAGAACTGGCAGTATCTTTAAATCCGGCAATCTGCAGCCACAAATTGCCATCGATCGAGCCATCGGTTCCTTTGCGCAGCTCTTTGACGGCGCGATGCGATCCCCAAACCCAGCCGCAATAAAGTGAAAGAATAAATCCGCACAACGGCAACAGCCAGTTGCAGGCAAAACTGTCCAGCACCAGAAAGAGTGACGGAGAAAGATCTTCTCCCCACACCTTGAGCAAAAAGTTCTGAATTGCGGGGTAACGGCTCCAATCACTCATCGAGAAAACACAAATCACACCCAGAACAATACAAATTGAAGCGGTCAGGATCACCGCACTGCGGCGTTTCATTTTAAACTCATCGACAAAAACCCGGACCGGAGGTTCAAACAGACTCATTTCACTGGTGAATGCGGCGATCGCAATCATCATAAAGAACATACCGTTCCACAGCCAGCCGCCGGGAATATGATTGAACGATGCCGGAAGCACCTCATAGATAAGCCGTGGGCCGCTTGTCTCTTTGAAGCCCATAGCGAATACCGCCGGAAATATCGCCAGTCCCGCCATCATCGCCGCCATCGTATCCAGAACCAGTACGCTGATCGCGGAATTTATAATATTTTCTTTCTTTCCGAGATAACTGCCATAGGTAAGCACGATCCCCATTCCAAGACTCAAGGAAAAGAAGGAGTGTCCCATAGCAGCAATAACACTGTTGGCGGAGAGTTTTGAAAAATCCGGCGACAAAAAGAATTTCAATCCCTTTTCCGCCCCCGGCAGAGTCAATCCACGCACAATAAGCACCACGAGCAGGCAGAAAAGCAGCGGCATCAACACCTTTGACCACCGTTCAATGCCCTTGCGGACACCGGAAAAACAAACCGCCGCACACAGCACCATAAACAGCACCGTACATCCAAGCACCGGGAACATCATATTTCCGGAAGCTGCCGCTATCGGTTCCATCACCGCAGCTGCCCCCGCAGGATCACCGAAATTCAATTGACGTAAAAATGACTTACCCATGTAAAGCAAAGTCCAGCCGCCGATGACTCCATAGTATCCGGTAATGATAATGGGAATGACCACACCGCTGATGAAACCGACCGTTTTCCAACCGAAAGCCAGAAATGCGATACCGGAAGCCGTGACCGCGGTACCGTAACCGTATTGCTTGAGAAATAACAGAATAACTCCGATTATGATCAACAGCGAGCCGATCAAATCTGAAAAAACAGTTCGCGCCTTATTCTTTGCCAGAAACGCGCCGACTGTACTGGTTTGAGTGGCACGTCCAATGGCAAGCTCTGCCAGCAGCAGCGGAAATCCGACCAGCACCACGCAGACCAGATAGAGCAGTACAAACGCACCGCCGCCATTCATACCGCAGACGTACGGAAACTTCCAGATATTTCCCAAACCGACGGCAGAACCTGCCACCGCAAAAATGAAGCCCCAACGGCTTCCCCATTGTTCTCTCATAAATTTTTCTCCAAAATTGTCATTTACCGGAATTCAATCTGCCGATAGCTTTACGCAGCAGATTTTCGGTAGTTTTTTCTTCATTCGGCAATTCGTTCAAAAGTGCATTGACCACCTTGTTTACAGCATCGCGCTTGAAGCCGAGCTGTTCCAGCGCAGCGCAGGCATCGGCGGCTTCGCTTCCGATGGCGGGAGCCGCGGCGGCGGGATCTGCGCCTTCCAGACGGCCTTTGAGTTCAACGACCAGCCGTTCTGCGGTACGTTTGCCGACTCCGCTGATGCGGCCGAGAGCTTTGACATCTCCGGAAGCGACTGCGGCGCAGAAATTGGCGACCGGCATCGAACTCAAGACGTTGAGCGCAAGTTTTCCGCCGACACCGGAGACATCGATAAGTTTACGGAACAATTTCCGTTCTTCAAGCGTGGCAAAACCGAAAAGGGTTATGGCATCCTCCCGCACCTGCGTATGGATGAACAAAGTTATCTCCCTGTTTTCCAGCGGCAGTTTGTCAAAGGTTGACAACGGTATGGCAACTTCATAGCCGACACCGTTGACGTCGATCAGACAGGAGCCGAAATCACGTTCAAGCAAAACTCCGGACAGACGTCCGATCATTTCACCACCTCGATATCCAGAGAGATATCCATCGACTTGACCGAGTGGGTCAACGCTCCGGAGGAGACAAAGTCAACGCCGATCTTGCCGATGCGGGGCAGACGTTCCAGAGTGATGCCGCCTGAAGCTTCAAGTTTGGCGCGTCCGGCAACGATGGCGACCGCTTCGCGCATCATATCATCGGACATATTGTCCAACATAATGTATTCAGCGCCGCTGGCGGCGGCTTCGCGAACCTCTTCGAGAGTGTCGGTTTCGACTTCGATCTCAAGTTCGGGATAGGCCTTGCGGGCGCGGGCAACGGCGCGGGTGATGGCTCCATCGCCTTCGAGCGCGGCAAGTTCGCGGTGGTTGTCTTTGATCATAATGCGGTCAAAAAGTCCGATGCGGTGGTTGGTGGCACCGCCGACGGCGACCGCATATTTTTCCAGATTGCGGAAACCCGGGGTGGTCTTGCGGGTGTCGAGAACCACACAGTCGGTATCTTTCAAAGCTTCAGCGTAACGGCGCGACATAGTCGCAACACCGCACATCCGCTGCAAAAAGTTGAGCGCGGTACGTTCAGCGGTGATGATGCCGCGGGCGGAACCGGAGATCTCAGCGAGAAATTCGCCGCGGACACAGAGGTCGCCGTCTTTTTTCAGCGGAGTGAATTTGAGCGAGGGTTCAACCTTTTCAAAAACCCGTTTGGCGATATCCAGACCAGCCAGAACCATAGTGTCTTCCTTGCAGAGAAGCACCGCGCGGCTGACCGCAGATTCGGGGACTACCGACAGCGTGGTGGTGTCTTTGGCATCGCCCAGATCCTCTTCCAAAGCCAGATCAATAAGCAGATCGGCACGTTTCCAGTCGATTTCCGGAATCAAATTTTTTACAATAGCCATTGTTTTCCTGCTTTCCGTATTTTTTTAACAGTACAAAATGTCTTCTTGAAAATATAACCTCATTTTGGTCGTAATTCAACTGTGATAAGTGAAAAAGTACTTGAAAAAAATCGGTTCAAAGGCTATATTAAACGCCTTGAAACTGAAACCAAATGCGGGATTTTATCTTATGTACGACTTCACTTGCGTAGATGCCCATGTGCATCCCTTTCTCGAACAGGACAACAATATCGGTATGTACGGCACTCCGGAATCTCCGGAAGATATGGTCAACTTGCTCAAGGAAGCCGGGATCACCCTCTGCTGCGGTTCAGTGATCCATAAAAACTGGCGGGCGCGCCCCGAAGCGATGCAGAAGTGCAATGCCGACTGCTTCAAGTTCGCGGAGATGTTCCCGGACTTCGTCGTACCGGGCATCCTCATTCACGCCGCCTTCCCTGATGAATCCTGCGCGGAGATCGAAAAATACTACAGAACCGGCAAACTCCACTGGCTGGGCGAAATCGTCCCCTACACCACCGGAACCAACTCCTATGCCATTGAAGATCTCTTCCCGGTCTATGAACTTGCTTCCGAACTGGGTCTGCCGATCAACATCCACCCGATAACCGCCGCCGATGTGGCGAAAGTTGCCGAACTCTTCCCCAAACTCAATGTCATTATGGCTCACCCCGGGGAAAAGGTTCACGTTATGGAAAAACTTGAACTTATGAAAAAGCTCCCCAATCTCCACCTCGATCTCTGCGGTACAGGAATGTTCCGCTGGGGTATGCTCAAATATGCGGTCAGCGAGGTCGGCGCCGAACGATTCCTTTTCGGAAGCGACTTCCCGGTGTGCAACGCGGCGATGAACCGCGCGGCGGTCCTTTCGGAAAAGCTCAAAGACAGCGATTTTGAATTGATTTTCTCCGGCAACTTCCGCCGTTTGAGCGGGCTTTGAACTATGACAAAAAGAGTTTTAAAAGCAGCATTCATCAGCTCGCTTCCGGTGCTTATGGGCTATACCGCTATGGGTATGGCGGCTGGGATACTGCTTGCAGGAACGGTGAAACTGCACGCATTGCCTTTCTGGGCATTTCTGAGCAGCAGTATAAACATCTCAGGAGCATTGCAGTTCATTATGGTGAACTGGTGCGATACGATGATACCGTTCACCCAGGTCGCGCTGCTGACCTTTTGTCTGAATGTGCGTTACGCGATGTACGGATTTTCGCTGATCGAAAAGTTCCGCCCGCTGCCGTTCTGGAAACGCGCCTATCTGATCTGGAGTCTGACCGACGAAACCTATGCGCTTGAGGTCGATGACCGCACTCCCGAAGGTGAAAATCCGCTTGATTTCTGTATGGGAGTGGCAATGCTTGACCACTTGTACTGGACATTCGGTGTGGTGCTGGGGGCAATCGTCGGCAGTGCGCTGCCATTCAGCAGCGAGGGAATTGATTTTGCAATGACCGCGCTGTTTCTGGTGGTGCTGACCGACCAGTGCAAAGAAAAAATCAACCGCAAAGCAGCGCTGGTGGGAAGCATAGCGGCGATCGCCGGAAGGGTGTTTTTCTCCACCGCAAATATGCTTATTCCGGCGATGATAATGATGGGAGCTGTATTTGTCATTTTGCGCAAACGCTTTGAAGCGGAACTTCCGGCAGAGGAGGTGAAATATGAGTAAAGAGTTTTATTTCCTCATTATGACATTGGTCTGCGGTGTGGTGACTATCGCATTGCGGGCGTTTCCCTTTGTTATGTTCAGCGGCAACCGCCCGGTGCCGCCGGTGATAAAATATATCGGCAAAGTGCTCGCTCCGGCGGCGATCGCTATGCTGGTCATATACTGTTACGCTTCAAGCTACCGCGACATAAGCTTTGCTGCCGGCGGTTACGGAATACCGGAACTTGCCGCCTCGGTCGCGGTCGTTCTGCTCCAGCTGTGGAAACGCAACCCGCTGTTGTCGATCATCGTCGGCACCATAATCTATATGGTTCTGAAACAGCAGGTGTTTTGACCTGTCTGACAACTCCGACGAAGACGGCTGCCAGGCGAAGCGCCTTAAAAAAACACCGCAGGCAGGCGGTCATAAGCCGCGACAGCACAACGATATGCGCAAAACTACAGCGGCGCGGTTCACGAACCGCGCCGCACTTTCTCTTCTCACTTAAACGTTGTCCACGGTATGTCGCAGACAATACCGCGGTTGATGACGGCATCAAGGAACAAAATCAGCGGGAAGTCGGCAAGATCGACCTTTCCCTGTTCCGCCAGAGCGCGCAAGGCACATCCCATACGGGTGATGATGACCACGCTTTCAAGGGTGACGCCGGCGAGTTCAGCTTTGGCTTCGGCATAGGTTTTCCCTTTGCCGAGGAGATAACCGAGTTTGCGGGTACGGCCGCCGAAGATCGTCACATAAAGGTCACCTGCACCGGGGATGCCGCAGGCGAAATCGGGATTGCCGCCGTAAAACTTGAGCAGCCGTCCCATTTCACGCAAGCTCTGTCCGAAGAGAGCCGCCTGCGGATTGTACATATAGGCATTTTCGCCTTCAAGTTTTTCGGCAAGCCCGATGCCCATTGAAACTGCCACCGCAAAGGCGTTTTTCAACGCGACACACATTTCAACACTGAGAACATCGGTGGAAATATCGGGGTGATAATAAGATGTGGTCAGCAATTTTTGGAATCGTTTCAGAGCATCGACATCTTTGCCGCAGAAGTAGACCATAGTCTGGTGGCTGTCCATAAGTTCGTAACTGGTGCAGGGGCCGCCGATGGCGCTGAAACTCACTTTGCCGCGCAGATGATCGGGGAGAGATTCTTCAAGATATTCCGGGAAAGTTTTAACTGAACCGTCGGGATAGTTGAGCAGACCTTTGGTAACAGACAAAACCGGAACGCCGGGGATAAGTCGGGGCAGAATGTTGTCTTTGAACCACTCCACGCCGAAGCTGCTGACGCCGCAGATGATGTATTCCGTACCGTCAAGGGCGGCATCAAGTTCTTCGATTTGAAAATATTTTATACCGTCGGGCAGCTGGCGCTTCATCGGAACGTGCCGTCCGGAAACGCGTGCTTCAGAAATGATATCCCGGTCAAGGGGAGTGCCGACCAGACGGACTTCGTGTCCGTTGTCGCGGGCGGGGCGGCTCATCCCGGAACCCATCATTCCGGAACCGATAATTGTGATTACAGCCATTTAAAATGCTCCTGTCTGGTGAGTGTCGGGTTTGAAAGCCTTGAGGTCTTCATAAGAGATCTTACCGCTTTCGTAAAGATCGCTCAAAGCGCGGTCCATAGAGACCATACCGTCTTTGTAAGCGGTTTCGATAATGGATTGGATCTGATAGGTTTTGTTTTCGCGGATAAGCGCCTGAATGGGCGGAGTTGCGATCATAACTTCAAATGCGCCCACCCGTCCCTCGCCGTCGATGGTGCGCAGCAAACGCTGGGCGACGACCGCCAGAAGCGAGGAAGCAAACTGCTGGCGCACCTGATTCTGCTGCGCTTCGGGGAAGGAGTCGATCACGCGGTCAACGGTCTGGGCGACGTTGTTGGTGTGCAGAGTTCCGATGACGAGGTGGCCGGTTTCGGCGGCGGTCAAGGCGGCGGCGATGGTTTCAGTATCGCGCATTTCGCCGACGAGGATGATATCGGGCGCTTCGCGCATAGCGGCGCGCAAGCCGTTGGAAAAGGAATAGGTATCAAATCCGAGTTCGCGCTGTTCGATAACGGAAACATCGTTCTGATAGACATATTCGATCGGGTCTTCAATGGTGATGATATGCAGCGGCTGGCTCTTGTTGAGCATATTGATCAAACTTGCCATCGTGGTCGATTTACCGCTGCCGGTGGGACCGGTTATGAGGAAAAGTCCCTGTTTTTTGCGGACGACATCACTCAAAACAGCGGGCAGACCGAGCTGATCCGGAGTCGGGATATTATTGGCGATAACGCGGGCGACCATGGCAAGACTGCCGCGCTGAAAAAAGGCGTTGACACGGAAACGGTATTCATCTTCGGAGCCGTCGGTTGCCCCTTTACGGGGGATATTGGCGGAAAGAGAGAAGTCCAGCTCTTTTTTCTCTTCGAGGGCGACTTTCTGGCGTTTGGTAATAACGCTGTACAGCAAATGGCGCACGTCATCCGCCGTCAGAAACGGCAGATCCATACCGCAGTAAGCACCGTTTATCCGGAGCATCGGCGGCGCGTTGCAGGTGAGCAGCAGATCGCTGGCGCCGTTGCGCACTGCGGTACGCAGGAGAGTTTTCATATTTATTGAACCGCTGGAGCCTTCGCCTTCGGCGGCATAGCGGCGGACAAAGCTCTCACTGCCGGAGAGCATACCGCGCCACATAAGCTGCAGTTCATCGGGGCTGTCGGAAGTATCGAGGGCGGTTTCTTTTGAAATGATACCGCTGTTGGAAAGTTCGTACAACGATTGATTGAAGCTGTTCATTCCGTCCAATCTGCCGTTGCGGATGCCCTCTTCGATTCCGGTGTAATCGCGGTACAATATCCGTTTTTTCATACTCGGAGTACCCTGCAAAATTTCCAGTACCGGAATCATTCCGGAGCCGTCGGCGCGCGGGACGAGACGCTGAACGACCACCGCTTCCAGAGCAAATGAGAGATCAAGCGCGACCTGATCGCGCATATTTTCAGGGAAGAAGTTGATGATGCGTTCCACAGTCTGCGGCGCATCGGCGGTGTGCAAGGTGGTGATGACCAGATGGCCGGTAAGCGCTGCGGAAAGTGCGACGCTCATCGTTTCGCTGTCGCGCATTTCACCGACAACGATGCAGTCGGGATTTTCGCGGAGGGCAGAACGCAGCGCGGTGAGAAAACCCTGATTGAAGGAATTTATCTCCCGCTGGTTGATGATGGAACGGTTATCGGTGAAGGCAAATTCCACCGGATCTTCCAGCATCAGAACGTGCTTTTGCATATTGTCATTAATGTAGTTGATGATGGAAGCAAGCGTCGTGGATTTACCGCTTCCGGTGGAACCGGCAATAATGATCATACCGCGCTGTTTGGAGGCGATCGCAGTCATAATATCTTCCGGCAGAGAAAGTGAAGAAAAACTCAATTCACTGCCGTTTCGCACCGGACGCGCCACCAGCGCGGGGCCGGACAACGTTTCAAAAAAGTTGAGACGGAACCGCAAACCGTCATCAGTGCAGTAAGATGAGTCGGCACTTTCGCTGTCGCGGTATTTTTCGTTGCCGCGAACGCCGAGAACTTTAAGTCTGAAATTGCGGATCGCTTCAGCTTCGACCGGATTGCTTTGAGCAAACACGACCTCTCCCATTATCCGGAATGCCGCCGGTTTACCGGCAGAGATGAAACAGTCAGAAGCGTTGTTTTCAATCGCAAATCTCAAATATGCATCCATTGTCTGATGCTCCTTATATTTTGATTATACTTCATTCTCTATAAAAATAACTCCGTTTTACCTAAAAGTCAAGCTATTGAAAAATTATGTTTTCGGCATTATATTAAATAAGATGTATATTTATTGAGAATAAACTTATGCTGTTTTCCGTTATCCGGAATAGAGCAGAAAAAAAGAAAGGGCATCCGGACAATGAAAAAATTTTTGAAACTCATCATTATTGCCGCCATTATCGCCGCGGCAGTCTGCGGCGTTACCGTATGGAAAAAACGTTCATCTTCCACCGCTGTAAAATATGATTTCCGTACCGATGAAGCTGTCACCGGCAGAATCGCCCGCACCATCAGCGCTTCCGGAACCGTCGAACCTGAAGAGCTGGTCAATGTCGGTTCACAGGTCACCGGAAAAATAATGTCTTTCGGTAAAGATGTTGACGGCAACCCCGTCGACTACCGTTCCAAAGTCAAAAAAGGTATGGTCCTCGCCCAGATCGACGACGTCCTCTATGCCGCCGAACTCCGCCAGAGCAAGGCGGAAAAACTTCAGGCTGAAGCTTCCATCACCACCGCCAATGCCGATATCCGTCAGGCAGAAGCCAAACTTCAGCTCGCCAAACTCAACTGGGATCGCGCCCAGGAACTTTACAGCAAACGTGCGATGTCTAAAAGCGATTACGATACCGCCGAATCCGGCTACATCACCGCTCTCGCCGACCGCGCTTCCGCCAACGCCTATCTGAAACAGGCCGAAGCCCAGCTGGCAATCACCGAAGCCGCCCTTATCAAAGCCCAGCGCAATATGGATTACTGCGTCATCACCAGCCCTGTGGACGGCATCATCATCGACCGCCGCGTGAGTGTCGGTCAGACCGTCGTCTCCAATATGAGCGTTTCCAGCATCTTCCTGATCGCCAAAGAGTTCAACAAAATGCAGGTCTGGGTCTCCGTCAACGAAGCCGACATCGGCAACATCAAAGAAGGTTTGGATGTCGAATTCACTGTTGACACCTACCCCGATATGGTCTTCAAAGGCAAAGTCAAAAAGATCCGTCTCAACGCCACTATGTCCCAGAACGTCGTCACCTACATCGTCGAAGTTGATACTGACAACAGCAATGGAAAACTTCTGCCCTACCTCACGGCAAACGTGAAATTCATCCTTGCCGAACGCGCCGATGCACTCAATATTTCCAGTGCCGCACTGCGTTTTGCCCCTCCCGAAGAGTGCGTTTCTGCGGAAGGCAAAGCCGCGTTTGAAGCCGGTGCTCCGGAAGGTTTCCGCTTTATCTGGATCGCCGATAACAGCGGCAAACTTTCTCCGGTCGCCGTCAAAACCGGCCTCAATGCCGGCGGCAGGATCGAAGTCCTCGATGGAAACATCAAAGACGGTGACGAAATCGTGATCGCCGCCAGCGAACAGCGAGCCGACACTCCCGCTGTGAAGTCCGGTCAGCCCCGCAGCCCCTTCATGCCCACCCCGCCCAAACGCCAGCCGCGCGGCGCCGGAAGCGCAGCAAAACGTGCCCGCAGCGTGCAG
>JAZOMB010000076.1:0-31940 GCA_045653515.1 Victivallaceae bacterium
AGAAAAGGGGGGGGGTGGGGGGGGAAAAAAACCTTTTTTTCCTGAAAAAAAAGTTTTCTCCCCCCCCCTATAACATCTCTTTTAAAAAAATAAATCAGTTATGAGGATTTTGGCGCCGATGGCGATGATGGCGATGCCGCCGGCGCTGGTCAGATATTTCTGCGGGATGACGTTGCGCAAACGGCTGCCGAGGAAGACGCCGAATGCAGAAACGATCCCGGTTATAACGCCCATGCTTATCGCGGGGATCCACAACGGCCGCTGCGAAAAGGCAAACCCGGCACCGACCGCCATCGCATCCAAACTGGTGGCGATCGCCGGGAGAAACATATTTTTCACCGCGAAAAAATCGCTCACCGCATTGGGGTCGCAGACGTCGGGATCATCATCGCCTTTCCACGCTTCCCAGATCATTTTGCCGCCGACAAATCCCAGGAGACCGAAGGCAATATAGTGGTCGGCACAGCGGACAAAATCCATCGCAAGTCCGGCGGCAAAGAAACCTGCCACAGGCATCATAAACTGGAAGATACCGAAAAACAACGCCGCATTCAAAGCTTGAATGCGGCGCGGAAGAAACGGTTTGCACAAACTGCCGCTGGTCGAAACTGCGAAAGCATCGATCGATACTCCGAAGGAGATCAGCAGAATTTCAACGATCGACATTTTGTGATCAATTTCCCATCAGCATAGTCATAACCGCCTTCTGGACGTGCAGACGGTTTTCGGCCTCATCGAAGACGATGGAGCGTTTGGGGTCGTCCATAACATCGGCAGCCACCTCTTCGCCGCGGTGGGCGGGGAGGCAGTGGAGGAATTTGGCATCCTTCTTGGCTTTGTCGAAGAGCGCGGAAGTGACCTGATAGGGACGGAAAATCTCCATTCTGCGGGCGCGTTCCTCTTCGAATCCCATACTCACCCAGACGTCGGTGTAGAAGTAATCAACGCCTTCGGCGGCTTTGACCGGATCGGGTTCCCAGATGATATTTTTGGCATCGCCGATGAGGTCCGCGCGGGGGGCTTCCTGTTCCGGAGCGGCGATGACCAGTTCCATACCGGTGAGTTTGGCGGCGAGGATGCAGGAGTTCGCCATATTGCTGCGGCCGTCGCCGTAGAACGCCATACGGATGGATTTGTCAACTTTGCCGGAATACTCTTTGATGGTGAGCAAGTCGGCGAGCAGCTGGCAGGGGTGGAAGTCATTGGTCAAAGCGTTGATGACCGGACACTTGGCAACGCGGGCGAGTTCTTCGACTTCGCTGTGTTCAAAGGTACGGATGACGATACCGTGGAGGTAACGGCTCAGCACATTGGCGGTATCGGCAACGGTTTCTCCGCGGCCGACCTGCATTTTGCCCTGATCGAGATAGAGCGGATAGCCGCCGAGTTCGGTGACACCGACTTCGAAAGAGATGCGGGTACGGGTGGAGGACTTGGCGAAGATCAGACCGACGCTCTTGCCTTTCAAGGGGTTGAATTCGACTTTGCCCCGTTCGCTTTTGAGCTTGAGGGAAAGTTCAAAGATTTTCTCCAGATCGTCTCTGGTGATGTCATTGAGTGTAAGCAGATCTTTTTTCATTTTTGCTCCTTTGCAAATTCTTCAAGTGCTTCGCCGATCTTGGCAATGGCAATGTCGGCATCCGCTTTGGTTATGGTCAAGGGGGGCAGCAGCCGGAGAACAGTTTCACCGGCGGTGAGGGTGATGAGATTTTTCTTCATCAATATTCCGGCAAGGGGACCTGCGGGACGGTCGAGAACGAGTCCGATCATCAGGCCTTTGCCGCGGACAGTCTGGACAAAATCATATTTGCCGACGAAGGCATTGAGCTTGTCCATAATGTAGTTGCCGACTTCAACAGTGTTTTCCAGGACGCCGTCCCGGTCAAACGCTTCCTGAACCGCAAGTGCGGCGGCGCAGGCCAACGGAGTTCCGCCGAAGGTGCTGGCGTGAGTGCCGACAACCAGCAGGGAAGCAAATTTTTTCCGCGCCATAAATCCGCCCATAGGCATACCATTGGCAATGGCTTTTGCCATAGAGATGGCATCAGGGATCACTCCGAAGCTCTGGAAGGCAAAGCGGGTACCCAGACGACCCATACCGCACTGGACTTCGTCGCAGAGCAGCAGGATATCTTTTTCGTCGCAGAGTGCGCGGACTTTTTTCAAATATTCGACATCGGCGGGGTAGATGCCGCCTTCGCCCTGAACCATCTCCAGCATAATCGCGCAGACATCGGGGGTGACCGCCTTTTCCAACGCTTCAAAATCGTTGAACGGAACCTGTTTGAAGCCGGGCATATCCGGTTCAAAACCTTTGCGGTACTTGGCTCTTCCGGTAGCGGCAAGGGTCGCCAGCGTACGGCCGTGGAAGCTGTTATCCATACTGATGATGGTATTTCTGCCGGTCTTGTTGCCGTAGATACGGGCGAGTTTGATCATACCTTCATTGGCTTCGGCGCCGCTGTTGGCGAAGAAGACCTGTGCATCTTCGATGCCGGAAGCTGTGACCAGTTTTTCGGCAAGGCGCGGCATAAGTTCATTCATATACAAATTGGAGATATGGACCAATCGTCGGCACTGCTCGGTGATAGCGCGGGAGACACGCTCGTTGCAGTGGCCGAGGTTGCAGACGGAGATACCGGAGGCGAAGTCGAGATATTCAACGCCGTCATCATCCCAAAGTCTGGCACCTTCGCCGCGCACAAACATCTTTCCCGGTGCGTAAGTAGGAACTACATACCTGGTGAATTTTTCATTTGTCTCGTCAAAAAGTTTGCCCATTTAAACTATACTCCATCAAAGGTTGTTGTTTTGAATACGGTTTATTCCGAATTCGATTGGAAATCATTAATATACACCCTGTTTCCTGAAAATGCAAGCGCAATACTTGACAATCTGCTGTTTTGCGATTATATTTAGGAGGTGTTCAAGCAAGAATGGAAGATTATGAAGATTATTCACTTTTCGGATCCCCACGGCGGCGGTGCTGCCGAGGATTGGATGGCATACTTTGACAAGCGCTGGGTCGGTGTGTTCAATTACCGTTTCCGGCGGAGATTCCGGCACGATTTATCCAAACTGCAGAAGGCGGTGAATTACATTCTGGATGTGAAACCCGATGTCGCGGTCTGCACCGGAGATCTGACCAGTGCCGGACAGCCCGGAGAGTTTGCCAGGGTGCTGGAGATCTTAAAGCCGCTGCGCAACTCCGGTATACCGCTGATCTACACCCCCGGAAACCACGATTGCTATGTCCGCCGCCCGTGGTGTGTCAAGGCGGTCAGGGATGCGGTGGAATATCTTTCCAACGGCCGTTACACCTTTGATGATATGCCCTGCAAGTTCCGTTTCAGCGGGGTCGAATTTCTGGTCGTCAATACCAGTGCGCCTTCAAACTTGCTCTGTTCCTGGGGATTTCTGACCGGAAAATCGCGGGACTTCATCCTTGAAGCCTGCGAAAGCGATTTCCAAACCCCGAAAGTTCTGGTCACCCACTATCCGATGATCGAAGAACATCCGGTTCTGCGGATGCGCCACCGTCTTTTCGGGCAGAAAGAGGTTTTGAAGCTTATGGAAGAAAAGAAGCTCGATCTTGTACTCTGCGGCCACGTTCACAAGCCCTCATTGAAGATAGACGAGCTGGGCAGGGGCGAATGTATCGCCGGTTCCGTCAGCCGCAACGGCAGTATGATGGATATCGAATACGATTCTGCGTCACGGGAATTTAAATTCCGTACGATCGGCTTGTGATTTGAGCAAAAAAATATCTGCCGTCCGATTTTTCCGGGCGGCAGTTTTTTTTTGAAAAAGCGGATGGGGAATTACTCTTCCCACCAGTTTTTCTTTTTTCCGGAGATGTCCGGCAGTTCCGGGTCATCTTCGTATGGGGCGAAACAGATGCTGTAAATATCAGCGTTGACCGCTTTTATCGCCAGCTGAACGACCTTTCCTTCCAGAGGACGGACATCGGGGCCGTGTTCTTTCCAGCGGGCGATCATGGCGAGATCGTCACCGATCTCTTCGTAGGCATCTTCAAAGGTGTAACCGGGAATGGGTACGCCGTTTTCGTCGCGGAACTCCGCTTTGAAGCCGCCGAATGCTCCGGTGGAAATATTCAGCGTGAGTCTGCCGCCTTCAAAGGTGAAGTGCGGGGTGGTCAACGTTCCGCCGTCGACGCCGAAGTGCAGGGAAACAAAACCGTCCATACGCAAGTGATAACGACGGATGCGGGCGGTATTGAAACTCCAGTTCGCCTCCGGACAGTAGAAAGAGAGCTCATCCGGCGCCCCGTGTTGCATGTTTGAGGGGGTGACCGCCATACCGATGGCAAGCGAACCGGAACCGTAGGACCAGGAATCTTCCTGCGGCGGCGGTTTGATGAAGCTTTCGCCGTAGCCTTTGAAGTTGAAGCCGTCACGGCTGGCGATAAGCACCGTATCGGTGGAGGCCAATCCGTAACGCAGCTGACTTTTGGCGCGGTAGGCGCGGGCTTCGATGTCGGGGCGGGAGAGAACGCGGGAGTTCCAGATGTCTTCGCAGTTGGCAATTTCCGCTTCGGGATTGCCGGTGGCGCGGCGGAGCATAGTGCGTTCGCAGGCGCTGCTGGTGTGGGCGCCCGGGGTCATACAGCCTTCGACATAGCGCATCGGGAAGCCGAGCATAATGTGCGGCGCACGGAAATAGGGGCGGATGGCGTTGGTGTAAAGTTCCTGACCGCGGGCGAAGAGCGCATCAAATTTTTCGTCAAACTTCAAGTGCGCTGCCTGTTCAAAATGGATGAAATCCCGCGTGGTGTGGGTCATAATGGTCCGTTTCCACGTCGGGCCTGCCATAATGAAGCCGCGTGAGTAAAGGCGGTAGAGCTTGGCATCGTGATCGTAGAATATCTGGTTCGCAGAATCAAATCCGGAGCGCGGATCAAGCTTGAACGGGCCCGTTTTCAATCGGAAATCAAAGCCGTCAGCAGAAACAAAAAGATATATGCCGTGGACTTTATGCTCATTGGTGACGATCATTTTATAACGTTCATCCTCCGGGCAGTCAGGATTGGTATCATAGAACGCCGTCGAAACGGCAGGGCAGACGTTGTCATCCTGCGTGACACAGCCCAGGTTGTCGGTATTGGTGCGGTCGAGGACGACATTGTAACCGCTTTCGAGCAGATTGACCTGACAGCGGCGGAAGTTGATGCCGTCAAATGATTCGGCAACGCAGAGATAGAAGTTGTTGTTTCCAGGGCGGCCCGGAGTCGGGAAGGCGCCGTGGGCGCGATAATAGTACAAATACCGCTTGCCGTCGTAGATGAGAGAGTTGTAGGAGCCGCCGGCATTGTTGGTCAATTCGTGCGGTTCGTCAAGGGTCAGCACGATCTCATCCGGAATGGGTTCGTGGAGTTTGCGGCAAACTTCGCCGGCTAGATCGCTGACAAAAAAATCATCGACAAAAAGTTCCCGTTTGGAACCGAGCGGGTAGACTGGATTTGAAGCAGACATATTCTTCTCTTTTATTGGATTTTTTCTGTTTGAGTATAATATACGCTTGGGAAAAATTTTTGCAATCGGAAAAAGTGTGAAATGTCAAAAAAAATTTATCGCCCCGCCAATGCAAAAAAATACCGCCGTCAGGCGTAAAAGACGGCGGTAAGGAGCGATATTGCCCGATGTTGATCAGCGCTCGCGGGAGCGCGCTGGTCCCCGTTCGGGGCGCTTGCCGGTTATGACCGACTCGGTGATGGCATCGACGATGGCATCGGTGTTGACTTCACGTTTTTTGAGTTCAGCTTCCATACGTTCGATGCGTTTTTTGTTCGCTTCGATATTGCGGCGCATCTGGGCGAGACGGGCATCGAATGAGGATTTCAGCATCGTACGCAGTTCGGCACGCAGCGCAGTTTTTTCTTTGTCATCTTTGGAGTTGCGGATTTTTTCGGCAAGTTCATTGACTTTGCGGTGTTTTTCGCGCTGTTCGGCTTGGATTTTTTCAAGTTTCTCCTGCATTACGGTGCGGAATTTTTCCGGTTCGGAGCGCTGAAGCTGCATCATTTCTTTCTGTTCCGCCGGAGTGAGCTGGGAGAATACCCGCCAGAAACCGTTGCTGCTGCCAGGTTTTTGCGATTGTCCGTGGCGGAAGTTCTTCGGATGGTGCGGAAGTTCGATGCGCGGACGGCGGTGCGGATAGGTGACCGCTTTGGGAGCATTTTCCGGGGCAGGGGCGGCGCTGATCACACCGGCAAAAGCGAACAAGGCGAAAAATTTGAAGAGTGATTTCATAATATTTTCTCCTTTCAAATGTAGTTGTCAAAAGTCAATTCTTCAGGATTACTCATAATGCCGATGGCATAGTTTTCCTGTTCGAGCGTGGAGAAGTCGTTCATCGCCAGAAGCTCTGCCTGAGAGAGTTCGGAACGGACATCTTTTTCCGGCAGCATAGTGAGCGTGATACCGGCACCGAAACAGAACATCGCGGCAACCCCGGCGGCAATGCGGAAACGCTTCAGCGATTTGCGGCGGCGCGCGGCTATCGCGGCTTGAGCCAGCACGGTCGCATCAAGTTTTTGCGGAACATCACGTTCCAACAGTTCAGAGACTCCAAGAAACTTTTTCATTTTATCAATCCTCCTCGGTCAAATTCCGATAAATAATTTCTCAATGCTTGTATGGCGTACCGCATACGGCTCAATGCGGTGTTGAGTGAACAGTGCTGTATCTCGGCGATCTCTTTGAACGACAGCTCCTGTTCTCTCAATATAAAAACCTCTTTCTGCTCCTGCGGCAGCTGATTTATTGCTGCGATGATCGCCTTGCCTGTGTCGCTCGCCCCCAGTTCGCGGTCGGGGCTGAAGGCGTTGTCATCGGGAAGTTCTGCCATATTTTCGTCGTCGATGGCGGTGAAGCGTTCCGGGCGGTCGCGGCGGATGCGGTCGATAAAAATATTTTTTGCCAGACGGAACAGCCATGCGCTGAATTTGCCGTTATCCTGATATTTCGGCAGTTTGTCGATGACCCGCGTCCAGGTGTCGGCGAAAACTTCGTCAGCTTCGGACTGGTTGCCGGTCAAATTGTTCAGGTATCCGTAGAGAACTTTGCGGTAACGGAAATAGAGTTCTTCGAAACTCTTTTCATCGCCGTTCAAATAGGCAGATATCAGCTGCATATCGCTGCGTTGTCCGTTTTCATAAAAGCTCATCTTCTTTTTATCCGTGGTTGTTCTGTTCAACCGTTTAACGCAGGAATGGAGAAAAATATTTTATCTTCCGGTGAGAAATTGCCAAAATTCACGGTCGTTTTCCAGCATATTTTCCGGAAACTCTTCCGAAAGCTCCACCCATTTGAGTTGCTGATTTTCGCAAGGCACCGGCAGGGTGTCATCTGCCGGGATAACGCGGACAAAACTGAGTATGATATTGCCCTTTTTGAGCTGATAGATTATATCCAGCGGCAGGATGTTCCAGTTCAGCTCCTCTTTGAGTTCACGGATCGCCGCCTGCTGAACCGTTTCGCCGGCTTCAAGCTTGCCGCCCGGGAATTCCCATCCGGCGGGCGGCTTGTCCACCGGACGGCTGGCGAGAAGGACTTTTCCATTTTGAATACATACTGCGGCGGCAACGCGGATCATAAAAACCTCTCAAGAAGCGACAGAACGGTGTTGCAGAACTTTAAAACCACCCACGCAGCGGTGGATGTGACATAATCAAAGCAGGTGAACACCAGCATAATGAGAACGAAAAACGCTCCCTTGACAAATTCACTCGATTTGGAGAGATCTTTTCTCCAGTAGGTGCGCAGAATGTTCCAGCCGTCCAGCCCGGGAACCGGAAGCAGGTTGAAAAGTGCCAGCACCATATTGATCACCGCACCGTACAGCAGCATATTCCCGGCGAATTCCGGGAAGTTGAAAAACGCTCCGGCAATGGCAAGACAGCAGAACACGAGCGACAAAATAATATTGGTCACAGGTCCCGATGCCGCAACTATCGCTGTGCCGTGACGGCCGCGCAGATTGGCGGGATTGACGGGAACCTGCCCCCACGCAAGTCCGAGGAAACAGAGCATAATAAGCGAAATAATGCCCATTTGTTTGAACGGATTCAATGTCAGGTGTCCGCGTTCAGCGGCGGTCGGATCGCCGAGCTTGTAGGCGGTAAGCGTATGGATGTATTCATGTAGAGAGATGGAAAATACCACGATCAGCAGTTTGGAAAAAAAGAGCCGCGGGTCACTGAAAAGCGTTTGAATAAACATTTTTTCTCCAAGTTATTTCAACAGCATACAATCGCCGTAACTGTAAAAACGCATTTTGTTTTCCACCGCTTTGCGATAGGCGGCGATGACCATTTCCCGTTCGCAGAAACAGCTCACCAGCATCATAAGGGTACTGCAGGGCAGATGGAAATTGGTCAGCAGCATATCGGCAGATTTTGCCTTGTACGGCGGATGCAGAAAGATATTGGTGCGGCCGTTGCGCGGAGTCAAAATACCGTTTTCATCACAGCAGCTTTCCAACACGCGGACGGTGGTGGTTCCGACCGCAAGCACTTTATGTCCGTCGCGGCGGGTCTGGTTGGCAAGTGCCGCCACAGGAGAGGGGAGGAAAAACTCTTCATAGTGCATCTGGTGCTCTTCGGCGTACTCGGCACTGACCGGCTTGAAAGTTCCCGGGCCGACGTGGAGCGTAAGCTCGGCAAAGTTAACGCCGTTGAGCTTTGCCTGTTCCAATATCTGCGGAGTGAAGTGCAGTCCGGCGGTCGGAGCCGCTACTGCGCCGGGGACGGCGGCGTAGACGGTCTGGTAACGTTCATCGTCTTCGGGTTCAGCATCGCGGTTTAAGTATGGCGGAAGCGGAATGTGTCCGAAACGCTGTTGAAGCATCGCATCATCATCGCAGTCAAACTTGATGTGGAAGGTGTCATCGCTGTTGCGTTCAACAACGGTGAAACCGATGCCGTCAGCATTGAGTTCGCCATTCTGTTCGAGCAGAACGGTGTGGACACCGTCTTTGGCGCGTTTGCCGGGTTTGATCATACAGTTCCATTCGCCGGGGATGCCGTTGAATGGTTCAACGAGCAGGATCTCAAACTTGGCGCCTTCGGCAAGACCGGCTTTGCGGGCGAACATCCGGCCGCGGCAGACTCGGGTGTTGTTGCAGATGATGGCATCGCCTGGAGAAAGATAGTTGAGAATGTCGGAAAAGGGATGGATCTCCGTTTCTCCGGTAACGCGGTCAAGCACCATCATTCTGGAACCGTCGCGACGGGCTGCAGGGTAACGGGCGATGAGTTCCGGGGGCAGTTCGTAGTCAAAGAGTTTGGTTGGAAGCATAAGCGTTACTCCTCTCCGCGCATCTGGCGGCGCGCCTTTTTGAGGCGTTCAAGTTCGTGCGCAGACAGGCTGTTGATGCCGTCGCGGGAAAGTTTGTCCAGAAGATCGTCAAGTTCGCGCTGGCTCACCGGAGCATCGGCACTGTTGCCGGAAGATCTGTTTCCGGCAGGCGGCGGAGAGAACTTCGGCATCGAGGGCATTTTGACAAAGCGCAGGGGATCCCACGGCAAGCGGTTGCGGTAGAGCAGTTTCATCAGGATGTAACCGCCGGCAAATCCGGCAAGCTGGGTCAAATGGGCAATGCCGCTGCCGGTTTTACCGATCAGCATCATAACTTCCAGTACGGTGTAACAGATCACCAGAGTGGTGGTTTTCAGGGGGGAGAAGGGGAGGAAGAGCATCACGAAACGGCGTTCCGGTTCGAGCATTGCGGCGGCGACCATCACAGCGCAGATCGCGCCTGAGGAGCCGAGCATCACGCCGGGGGTGTTCAAGTGAGTGAGCATAAAAATCAGATTTCCGCAGACGATACCGGACAAGTAGAGCAGTAAAAAGTTCTGCTTGGTCATATAAGGGGTGACCAGCTTGCCGAAAATGTACAAACCCCACATATTGAAGAACAAATGCCAGAAATCATAATGGATGAATCCGGCGGAGATCAGTTGGATGACATTGATCCAGCGGAAGCTGCCGTCCATAAACAGCACGGGGGCATTACCTTTGAAAATAAAATAGCTGATAATGTTTATTATTATAAGAGTAAACATCATCTGATGGCCGTTATTGCCCGGTTCCGGATAGGGCGAACGCATATATTCACGATTGTGCAATCCCATAATAAAATTCCTCAAAATAAAAATAGTTAAATTATTCAAACTATAATATACACGTTCAACAGTAAATATACAACTGTCAACAATGTTTTTTGACAAAAAAACGACCGCCGTCAGGCGGTCGGACAAGCTGAATACAACTTTTATTTTGCTTCAAGAATAAAGACACACACTGTCGCAAATGTGTTGGGAAGCAGTTTTGTCAGTTTGGGATAACGTCCGGGGATGGGATACTCTGCCAGAATGGAGATATTCAATCCGGCGCACAGCTCGCGGAAATCTTTGAGCGTGCAGAAGTGGATGTTGGGGGTGTCGTACCATTGGAACGGCATCTGCGTACTGCGCGGCATCCGACCTTTGAACGCTACCTGCATCCGGCACCTCCAATGACCGAAGTTGATAACGCTGACGGCGGCGCGTTTGCCGATGCGGATGATTTGTTTGAGCAGAAGATCGGGACGGCTGGTCTCCTGAAGGGTGTGGCTCAGGACTGCCAGATCAAACGAGTTGTCGGGCAGGAAACTCAAATCGCCGTTGAGGTCGCGCTGGATGACCGGCACGCCGTTGCCGACACAGCGGACGATGGAATCCTGATCGATCTCCACGCCGAGGACATTGGCATTGCGTTCTTCTTTGAGTTTACGGAGAAAGAGGCCGTCACCGCAGCCGAGGTCGAGGACTTTGCTTCCGGGGACGACGGTATTGGCGATAACTTCGAGGTCGTGGCGCCGCTGCGGATCGAGAAATTGACGTTTATTCATTGGTATATCCCTCCTGACGGTAGTGGAGAAAATCGCGGATCATACGACCGAGCGTATCGACTTCGAGGAGGAAGGCATCGTGGCCGTAACCGGATTTGATTTCGCAGAAAGAAACCTCTTTGCCGTTCTGCAGCAACGCATCGGTGATGCGGCGGGATTGTTCGGTCGGGAAGAGCCAGTCGCTTGAAAATGAGACCACCAGCGCGGCGGCTTTGACATTGGCAAAGGCTTTCACCAGATCGCCTCCGGTTTTGGCGGTGACATCAAAGTAGTCGGTGGCGCGGGTGATGTAGAAGTAGCTGTTGGCATCGAAGCGTTCGACGAAACGCTGACCCTGATACTGCAGATAGCTTTCCACAGCGAAGTCGAAGTCAAAAGCAAAATCAAGCTCCGCTTTATTCTGCAAAGTACGACCGAACTTGCGGCCCATAGACTCTTCGGACAAATAGGTGATGTGCGCCAGCATACGCGCCGCCGCCAGACCGCGGACGGGAACGGCATCGGGCGTGTAATCGCCGTTTTTCCAGTTGGGGTCGGCTTTGATCGCTTCGCGGGCGACCCAGTCAAAGGCGATGTTCTGCGGGGTGAAACAGCTTGCCGTGGCGATCGGAATGAAACAATCCATCGCATCGGGATAGTCGACCGCCCACTGCAGAACCTGCATACCGCCCATGGAACCGCCGAGCACCGCCAGAAGTTTTTTGATGCCGAGATGTTCGACCAGGCGCTTCTGGGCGCGGACCATATCAGCGACGGTGATGACGGGGAAGTTCATATTGTACGGTTTGCCGGTGTCAGGATCGATGGACTGGGGGCCGGTGGAACCGGAACAGCCGCCGATGACATTGGAGCAGATGACAAAATATTTGTTGGTATCGACCATTTTGCCGGGGCCGATCATTTCATCCCACCAGCCCGGTTTTTTATCCTGCGGGGTGTGGCGGCCGCAAACGTGAGCATCGCCGGAGAGGGCGTGCGTGACCAGAACGGCATTGGAAGCATCAGCATTGAGAGTACCTGCCGTTTCGTAGCGGATGTTGACATCTTTGAGTTCCCGGCCGCAATCCAGCGGCAGCGGACTTTCCAGTTTGTAATCCTGCGGAATTGTGAGAAACACCGCGTCGTTGTTCACTTGAGTTTCGATTTTATCACCTCAAAAGTTTAATATATCATAATTTAAATATAATATAGCACACAAAAGCATATTTTCAAGAGAGTAAATGTTATAGTTTTTTGACAAAAAGAGCTTGAAATTGAAGCGGTGAAGATATATAGTTTCAATATTATGAAAAAGTATCTTACAATATATTGTTTTGCATTGCTCCTGTCGCTGGCGGGGAAAGAGGTGTTTTTTGTTCCCGGCTGGCGGACAGGTGATTCGTCGCGTGCAGGGTGCGTCCGCATTATGCGGGATATCTGGCCGGGATATGATATCTCTGTCAAATCGTGGAATAGTATGACCGCTTTGGCAGATGCGGTGGATAATGCGGCAGTAAAAGCTGAAGAATTGAAAAAAGAGCTTGCCGCGATGCCGGAATACCGCCGGAAAAATCTGGTGCTGGCGGGACATTCTCTGGGGGCGGCGGTGGTATTGGATGTGCTTGACTATCTGGCGGCAAATAATATGACTGTTGCTGAAGCCGCGCTGCTCGGAACTCCGGTTGCCGCAGATGACCCCAAACTGCTCAGGGCGGTGAATGCGGTTTATGGAAAGTGTTTCAATGTGGCTTTTTCCGGGGATACGCTGTTGAAGTTTCTCTATTCCTTTAAAGCTTCCGGTCTGCCGCTCGGTGTCGGCGGAAGCAGAATAAAGCATCCGCGTTTTGTCGACCACATAGTAAAAAACGCTCCCGATTTGACCAATCACTTCGCATACAAATATCTTGAAGCTTTAGACCGTATAAAGTGATAGAAGTCACTTCGGACTGGTGAAATAGAATTTTGTATCGGGATAGCGTGCTTTGAGTTCCTCTGCGCCTTTTTCGTTTTCCAGATAGGCGGTGGTGGAAAAGATGTCGGCATCCATCGCAGTGGTCGTTGTTACGGTAACGGCGTTGGCTGGGGCAGGGGTGCCGGTACGCGGGTCGATGATATGGCCGCAGCGGAGGTTTCCGATGATCACAAAGCGTTCATAATCTCCGGAAGTGGAAACCGCACTGTTGCCTGATAGCTGCAGTTTGTTTTGAAGCAGGGCGGAGGTGTCTGCCGGATTTTTTATGCCGGCCGTGTAAAACTTTTTTCCGGGCGGGGGGGCCGGGAGGAGTTTCAGATTGCCGCCCAGGTCAAGCACACCGGCAGTTATGCCGCAAGCGGTGACAGTTTCAAAGGCGCGGTCAAGGGCATAGCCTTTGGCAATTCCGCCCAGATCAAGCGCCATGCCCTTTACGGTGAACCGTACTGTGCGGCGGGCATGATCCAGTTTCAATTTATTAAAACCGACTTTCATTTTGGCGGAAGCGATTTCTTTTTCCGATGGAATAGTCCGGCGTTTTCGGTAAAATCCCCAGAGATCCATCAGCGGTTTTACTGTAATGTCAAATCCGCCGTTGCTGTCATAAAATGCGCGTTCTGCGCGGGTGATAAGCTGCCACATCGCGTCACTGCAGGAAAACGGTTCGCGGTATGCCGAAGCATTCAAACGGGATAATTCGCTGTTTCTGTCATAGAGATTGGCAAGATGCGAAACTTTTTCAAACTCTTTTATCCCGGCGGCGGCGGCTGTTTTGAATGTTTCCTCATCGGGACAATACAAGGTGAATGCCGCCACCGTTCCCATAATTTGAAACTGTTGACGGAAGCTGTGAAGCTGTGTTGGTGCAGCATACACATTTGCTGCCTTCCGCGATATTGTCACGCAACGTTTTGGAGTGACATCGCTCGCGGCTGGTTGTGCTGTACAATAAAAAAACGCCGCCGCCGGGAAAATCCCCAGCGCGGCAGCGATAATTATTCCGGTGACGGTGCGTTTATCCATCAGTTTCCGGCTTTGGTGATGGTCACGGCGACGTTGACACCGTTGACATCGAGTTCGACATTGCCTGCACCGGCGGCGAACTTGACCGCGAGAACTTCGCTTGAAATGTAATCTTTGAAGTTTTCAAACATCGCAGCGGCATCGGCGGGAGCGGTGTACGCGACTTCGATGCGGTCGGTGACATCGAACTGCTGTTCTTTACGCAAATTCTGGATCTTGCTCACCAGTTCGCGCGCCATACCTTCGGCTTCAAGCTCAGCGGTAAGTGCGGTTTCGAGCGCGATGGTAACGCCGTTTTCGCTGGAGGCGACCAGGCCGGGACGTTCTTCACGGTTGATGACCAGATCATCGGCGGTGATCTCTTCGATGCGGCCGTCGGCGAGTTCCAGTTTCAACGGATTGCCGTTGAGAATGGCGCCGATCTCCGCACCGGTAAGCTGGGCGATTCTTGCGGCGGCGGTTTTCATCTCTTTGCCGAGACGGGAACCGAGAGCTTTGAAGTTCGCCTTGCAGCTGCGCTTGATGAGCTGTTCTTCATCGTCGCAGAAGTCGACCGCCTTGACGTTGAGTTCGTCGGCGATGATCCACGCAGTCTGCTGGAGCATCTCTTTGGCTTCAACGCTGGGAAGCGCAACGATGGCGCGGGCGAGCGGCTGACGGACTTTCAGGTTGTTCGCAGTACGCAGGAAGCGGCCCTGCGAAACGGCGCACATAGTCAGTTCCATCTGTTTTTCCAGATATTCGTCGCGGCAATCGTCCGGCATCGGGAAGTCGCAGAGGTGGACAGATTCCGGCATTTCCGCGGTGCGGAGAGTACGGTAGATCTTTTCCGTGGTGAAAGGAATGAACGGCGCGGCGCTCTTGGCAAAGAGCAGCAGCACATAATGCAAAGTCGCATAAGCTTCCTGTTTGTCGCTGTCGCTGGTGCTCTTCCAGAAGCGGCGGCGGCTGCGGCGGATGTACCAGTTGGTCAGATCGTCGATGAATCGGGTGAAGCGGGTGGCGGCCTTCTGGAGGTTGTAGTCATCCATTTCGGCGCCGATCTCTTCCACCATCTGACTGGCGGAGGAAAGGATCCAGCGGTCGAGAACGTTGGCGGGATTTTTCGGCGGTCTGACTTCGCCGGAAGCGGGGGTGTAACCGTCAACATTGGCGTAGGTGACAAAGAAGCTCAACGCGTTCCACATCGGGATCATCACTTCGCGCAGGATCTCGCGGACACCTGTTTCGGAGAATCTCAAGTCTTCCGCGCGCACCACCTGACTGCCGAGCATGAAGAGACGCAGCGCATCGGCGCCGCAGCGGTTGACGACTTCCAGCGGGTCGGGATAGTTTTTCAAGCGCTTGGACATCTTTTTGCCGTCTTCAGCAAGGATCAGACCGTTGACCACCACGTTGCGGTAGGGGGACTGATCGAAGAGGCAGGTGCCGAGGATCATCAGCGTGTAGAACCAGCCGCGGGTCTGGTCGAGACCTTCAGCGATGAAGTCGGCGGGGAAGTTCTTTTCAAAGCGGTCTTTGTTTTCAAACGGATAGTGCTGCTGGGCGTAGGGCATCGCGCCGGATTCAAACCAGCAGTCCAGAACTTCCGGGGTGCGGTGGTAGGTTTTGCCGTCCTTGCGGATGGCGATCTTATCAACGAAATGTTTGTGCAAGTCGGAAACCTTTTCGCCGGAAAGCTCTTCCAGTTCGGCAACGCTGCCGACACAGATGCGGTCTTCGGGATCTTCATCGTTGATCCAGACGGGAATACAGGAACCCCAGAAGCGGTTGCGGCTGATGTTCCAGTCGCGGGCGTTGACCAGCCAGTTGCCGAAGCGTTTGGCTCCGACATATTCGGGCTGCCAGTGAACGATGCTGTTGTTTTTGGCAAGGCGTTCGTGGAGATCTTCAACTTTCACATACCACGCTTCGATGGCGCGGTAAATGAGCGGAGTATCGGTGCGGTCGCAGAAGGGATAGCTGTGGGTGATGGTCGCCTGATGGACGAGTTTACCCTCTTCTTTGAGCCGTTTGATGATATCTTTGTCGCAATCTTTGCAGAAGCGGCCGGCGTATTCGGGCACCTTGGAGGTGAAGTTGCAGGAGGCATCCAGCGGGTCGGCGATGACATTGATGCCGGCCTCTTTGCAGACGCGGAAGTCGTCTTCACCGTAAGCAGGGGCCTGATGCACGAGACCGACACCGTCGTCGGTGCTCACATAATCGTCGTTGAGAACGCGGAAGGCACCTTCTTTGCGGTATTCTGCATAGTGCGGGAAGAGCGGTTCGTAGGTCCAATCCTTGAGGGCATCGCCTTTGAAGCGGGCAACGATCTCAAAGTCGCCTTCCTTTTTGAAGAGCGCGGAGACACGGGCTTCCGCCATCACATAGCAAGCTTTTTCCGGATCGGTGAGGTCGCGGACGACAACGTAATCGATCTTCGCACCGGCGCAGATCGCGAGGTTTTCGGGAAGAGTCCACGGAGTGGTGGTCCAGATGAGCAGATAGGTTTTGCCCCAGGCCGGGTCACAGCCGCTGAGCACCGGAGTACGGACGGTCACCGCGGGATCCTGAACATCTTTGTAGTTGCTGCCGGCTTCAAAGTTTGACAGCGGGGTGGAAAGCTTCCAGCTGTACGGCATAATGCGGTAGGATTTGTAAACACGACCTTGGTTCCAGAGCTGTTTGAAGATCCACCAGATAGTCTCCATAAAGCGCGGCTCCATAGTTTTGTAATCATTGTCAAAGTCGACCCAGCGGCCCATACGGGTGACGGTTTTGCGCCATTCATTGACGTAGCGCAGCACCATGGAGCGGCACTGTTCATTGAACTTGTCAACGCCGAACTCTTTGATCTCGTGAGTACCGGAGATGCCGAGGGCATCCTGCGCCAATGCTTCAATGGGCAGGCCGTGGGTGTCCCAGCCGAAGCGGCGTTCAACATATTTGCCGCGCATAGTCTGATAGCGGGGGACGACGTCCTTGATGGTGCCGGCGAGCAAATGGCCGTAGTGGGGCAGGCCGGTTGCAAACGGTGGGCCGTCATAAAAGACGAATTCTTCGTTATTTTTGCGCTGTTCGAGCGACTGTTCAAAAACTTTGTTTTCCTGCCAGAACTTCAGGATTTCCTCTTCCATTGCCGGGAAATCGACCTGATTGGAGATATTTTCAAATGCCATTTTCTTAACTCCGTGTATTTAAATTAAATAAATTCGCTTATAATATAACACAAACGCGGCTTTTTTTCAAGTTTTTCCCGCTCTGATATTGACATTTGTTTCGTCAAAGGCTACCTTATAACATCGTGCCTGCCGTGTGCGGGGAAATTTTGTTTGTATCAACAGGAATTTATAATGAAAAAATTTATTTTTGCGGCGGGCATCGTTCAGCTGATTCTGGCGGCGGTGCTGGTCTGTATAAGTGTGATGTTTCAGCAGACCGCAAATGAAGCAGAAATCGTGGAAAAACAGCTCGCTGAAAACTGTTTTGCTCTGCACAGCGCATTGATCAACAGTGAAGCTACTTTCAATGCTTCCGGCAATATTGTGGACGAGCTTATTGTCCAATTGAATCGCCTTTCCAAAAATTTGAAACTCCCCGGTATGATGCGCGCGGTTATGCCGCCAAAACTTGACCGCCAACTTGAAGATATGGGCAAAACCTGCCGCCAGACCGCCAATGTACTGACCGATTACCGCAAACGCACCTCTCCGGAAGTGGTTCGCGCTCTGCAGGAAACCTCAAAAAGTCTTGAAATGACCGGTTCTTTGATCCGCGACCGCAAGCCCTGTTCCGGAATATCAATGTATGTTCTGCTTCTGGGGATCACCTTTGCTGTTATCTGTTTTTTCAACGGAGTCTTTTTGATCGTCATGGCTTGTGCAAAAAAGAGACCTGAGGCGAAAGCAGAGGATTGAAAAATTCAGCTGCTCTTCAACTTCCGCAGTTGAAAAATCCACATTTTTGTGGTATACTATCCAAAAGTCAAACCAATTTGCATAAGGAAATAAAAAATGTCTTCTGTGCCTGTAACTTTTTTGCATGAATTCGACTCCATCAATGACCGCATCCGCCCGCTGATAATGCGGGAGTTCGCCGCCAACGGCGCGAAATATCTGGTGCTTACCGATACTTTGATCAAACAGATCCTCGGAAAAGTTTCTCTGGAACGCCAGCTGATGAAAGAAATGGATGCTGAAGGATTGTCCTTTATGGATGCCCATGCTCCCTTCGGCCCCTATCTCGATCTCAACTGCCCCATTCCGGAAGCCCGTCCGGAAATGCTCCTCCGCCACAAACTCACTCTTCAGATCTGCGCTTCCATGGGTGTCAAAACCATCACCATCCACACCGGCAACGATGTCGCTTACCCCGAATATCCGCTCGAAGAGCAGTTCGACGCGATCAAACGTTCTCTGGATGAATTGCTCCCCATTGCCGAATCGCTCGGCATTACCATCTGTATCGAAAATATCTGGTTCAAAATCAACACCCCTGAACGTCTGCTCGCCATCAAAGAGTGTTTCCCCACCGATGCGCTGGGCTTCTGCTACGATGCCGGTCACGCCAACTTGATGGACAAGGGCCGCAATTTCCCCGACTCCAACCCCTTCAAAGCCTGGGGCGGAGATACTCCGAGTTGGGACAACACTATTCTTGAAAAAATGCTCCCGCACGTTGTCAACTGCCACTTGCACGACAATGACGGCATCCGCGATTTGCATCACAATATCGGCCGCGGCACCATCAACTGGCCGCATATCGTCGGTCTTTTGAAACAGGCTCCGCGTCTCAAAGTTGTCCAGAGCGAAGTTCTCTTCAGCGAGCCCTGCGCCATCCGCGAACTTGTGGAGGGATTCAATACTCTGTGGGCGTGAATTGAGGGTCCGCCGACAGATAACGGCGTGGTTCGGAAATTGTGCCGCTGGAGTGTGGCGCATATCGTCGGGCTGTTCGCCCGATATGCGAGAGGCAGCCGCTTCGCGGTGTGTGTTCCGCCTGACGGCACAAAAAAACGGGAAACGATTTTTCGTTTCCCGTTTTTTGTATTTATGTGCGGTCGATTCAGCGCAGCTGTTTGCTTATGGCAGGCTTGCCGGAATCGTTGGTGTAGTAGTCGAGGAAGACCTGATCTCCGGCGACGCGGAGCATTGAGAAACCGGTTCCGAAACGATAGATTTCAAAGGTGGAAATGTTGAAGGTTTTCATATCGTCGAAAGAGGGTTTGAGTCTTTTCTGCATCAATCTCTTGGCACCCAGTTTCTTGCAATAGGCATCGAATCCGTTGAGATAGATATCCATTTTTTCATTCGGGCGCCAGCTTTTTCCGACGGAGCAGACCACCGCCTGAGTGAGTTTTTTACCGTTGCGTTCAGCTTGGATAAGTGAAGCGACGTGGGTATGGGCGGCGATGATGATGGCATTGCGTTCGAGCAGAAGTTTGCGGACTTCACTTACATTCGGAACCAGCCATGCGGGATTGCCCATACAGCAGTTCAGCACCGGCAAATGGGTGATGAAGAAGGTGTGGCGGACATCGGTGTTTTCGGCGAGGATCTTTTTCAATGCCGGGATGCACTGTTTTTTGGTAACGAAGCTGTCGAAGAAGATGTAGAGATCTTTGCCCTGACGGACGGAGTAGGTTCCGTTGACTTTTTCAACGCCGAGCTCTTTGGCAATGAGCGGGAAGAAGGCCTTGACGGTGGGAGTGCCGCTGTTGCCTTTGAGCATACGGACATCGTGGTTGCCGCGGACGGGAAGCAGTTTGTGGTTGGGGAAATAGCTTTTGACTTTGGCAAAACCGTCAGCAAACATCTTCATCTGGAGATCGATCGTATCACAATCGCCCTGGGTGAAGTCACCGACCTGCGCGACAAACGGAACATCTTTTCCGGCGTGTTTGGCGGCCAGCGTGAGCAGTTCGGGGGTGGCTTTCTGCCACATATCGCAGTTGCGTTTGCGTTCTTTTGCGCGGTTTGCCGAGACGGCAGGTGAGGTGTGGTATTCCATTCCGTCATAGTGCAGATCGCCCAGCACCAGCACGCTGTATTCCGCCTTAACACAATCTTTTGAACAGAGATTCTGGCAGCCGCAGAAAAACAGCGCGGCAGCCGCCATCATAATAAGATGAAACTTTTTCACAGAGTTGACTCCTTTTTGTTGTTTATGGTACTTCCTATAATATAACCGCGTAAAACAGTTTTGTCAACGTTTTAAAAAAGGCTCTGTACCAAACTTTTTTATTGCAGGCGGATGTTGTTAAAAAAATATTTGTATAACAGGTTGACAAAGTCTCCGTGTTGTGCTATCTTTTAATAAAGATATAAAAATATCATATAAATTCTATACTATTGTCTGAAAACAGGAGATAATGCACAATGAAAAGGTTTGGAATATTGCTGCTTTGTTTGAGCGCCGTTGCGCTTTTGGCCGCCCGTCCGGTTGCCGTCGGCGGTTACCGTTATGAAGCCCGCCGGATTATGGCGGAGGTCGTCAATAAAAACTGCTGGATCGGCAAATCGGAAACTCCCGCAACCGCCGATTACAAAAAGTACAGCGCGATTTTCCTCGGTGAACAGCTCAAAAAAGCTCCCGAAAATGTTCTCTGGAATACTCCCGCCGCACGCAAAGATGTTATGGACTACCTCAATGGCGGCGGCATCATCGTCACCAGCGGTGATATGCCCCGTTCCCTCTTGAGCAAAAAGAACCGGAAAGAGACCGTTAAAATATTCGGTTTTGTTGAAGTTACCGCCTGCAAAGAGAAGATCGCCGGTGCGAAAGTCGGAAACGGCAAAGAGCTTTACGATTGGCAGCTCGGCGGCAGAAATGTTGCTTTGCACGTCGCCAAGGATGCGGAAGTGCTGGCATATTTCGTGCTGGAAAACGGCAAATCCTTCCCCGCGGTCGTGAAAAAGAAGATCGGTAAAGGCGAGATCTGGTGGATCAGCGTTCCCCTCAACCGCCTCAAAGAATATTACCACAAAAACAAGGTCAATCTCGGCGTGCCCGATGATGAGGGCCGTTTTATCGCCACCCGTGCCGGTGAAGCGGTGGAAGCTTTGGAAAAGATCTACAATCTGTCGGTGAAAAATGCTTCTGATATCGAAGTCAATCAGAAAGCCAAAGCCTGGGGTTCCAAACCGCTCGGCGCTCCCGGAAATTTGAAGCTCAACGATAAATTTGAACATAAACCGGTTCTGCGTTCCGGTTTCCCCGAATACAAACCCGGTCTGGTCTTGTGTGACGGCAAAAGTCAGGCGGTTATCTATTACTCCGGAAACGAAACCAAAAATCTCGCTTACGAAATCAAATACCACTTGGATAAGATGAGCGGTAAAAAGTTTGTTGTCACCAACACTTATCCGGATGCTTCAGTTAAAGCGGTCATTCTCGGCGGCCCGGAAACCGCCGCTGCCAAGTTCGGCTTGAAATCCGCCCATCCCGACCGCGACACCATCCTTATTTCCCGCAAAGGCAACCACCTCTTTGTCGGCGGCGTGAGCCTCGGTATCTCTCAGGCGGTCACAGTTTTCCTTGAATCCCTCGGCTGCCGTTATCTGTGGCCGGGCGTTTCCGGAAAGGTCATCCCCCGCAAACAGGTCATCGTCGCTCCGGAACTCAACATCAACCACACCGCCAAACTCTTTATGGTGCGTTCCGTCCGTTCCAATGGTTTCCGCGACCGCTGGGCGGGCTCGATCAAAAAGTTCGGTTTCAGTTCTGAAGAGATGGAAAAAATCTGGTATAAGTATTCCCGCGACGGCAAATATAACCGCGAATATCTGCAGTGGCACGGTCTCAATGAAGATCCCCGCCGTTTCGGTTACGAAAAGAAGGCCAATCAGATCTACGAATGGGGCCACGCTTTCAACCACTTCTACAATGTTCACGGCAAAAAATATCCCGAATGCTTCGCGCTTCAGCCGGACGGCAGCCGCAAACAGCCCGCACGTCCGCGTTTGTGCCACTCCAATGAACAGCTGATCAAACTTATCGTCGCCGAAAAGGTGGCTAACTTTAAAGCCAACCCCCACAAGAAAGCTCTTTCTCTCTGCTTGAATGACGGCGGACAGTCCAGTATGTGTCTGTGTGAAAACTGCCGAAAACTTGACCCGGTCAACGCTCACAAGGGCAGTACACTGCTCTTCGCTCCGGTTCGCAAGCGCATCGACTATGTCTCCTTTGCCGACCGCGTGCTGACTTTCAGCAACCGCATCGCCGAAGAGGTGCTCAAACAGGTTCCCGGCAAGCAGTTCACCTTCTACGCTTATGCCGAATATGAAAAGCCTCCGGTGAAAGTCAAACCGCATCCCTCGCTCATTCTCTTCAGCGTTGCCGGAAGATACACCAATGAAGCCCGCCGCCAGACGGCGTTGAAAACTGTCGCTTCGTGGTCGCACTTCGGTAATCCGATCTTGTGGCGCCCCAATGCGCTTGCCGGTTTCCGCGATGTGGTCATCCCGCAGAACTATGCCCGCAAGATGTTCAACGATATCGAACTTTTTAAAGCCAACAACATCATCGGCGATGATGTGGACGATTTTGAAATGCAGTGGGCGTGCAAGACGATGGTCTATTACGCTTTCGGCAAGGCGCAATGGAACTACGCCGGAGTTGACTACGATACCATTTTCAACGACTTCTGCGAAAAAGGTTTCAATGCCGCCGCCTCTGCGATAAAAGATTACTTCAACTTGCTGGAAAAACTCTTCGATAAAGCCGCCGACAGCGGAACTCATTACATCGAACTTGTTACCGAAAAGGATCTTGATGCGCTTGCCAGGCTCCTTGATAAAGCGCGCAATCTTGCCAAAGGCGACGATGAAGTCATCACCCGCATCAACTTCCTTGAAAAGGGTTTGAATGTCGGCAAAGTCTGCCGCAAACTCCATTTTGCCAAAAAGAACAGCTCTCCGGAGTTCACCGCATTGCGTAAAGAGTTCATCCGCATCATCCGCGAGTATGCGCTCACCGATCCGGCGGCGGTCAATCCGGAAAAGATCGGTTTTTACAGTCCGTATTTGAGATAACGCCCTAAAAAGAAAGGTTAGGAATAATGAAAAATGTTGACGTGTCCCGCCATGGCGGGAGTAAAGCTGTAAGCTTTACTTTGATCGAACTCCTTGTTGTAATTGCCATTATCGCCATTCTGGCGGCAATATTGCTCCCGGCACTGCAGAATGCCCGCGCCCGCGGACAATCTTCCAGCTGTGCCAGCAATATGAAGCAGTATATGCAGTATAATCTCTTTTACACTACCGACTTCAATGACCATTTTTCTTATGTGAGAAGAGAAAGTTTGCCTTCCCCGTATGAATACCACTGGCAGTTGATTTCCCGTTACACCAATAACAGCTGGGATAAAAAATATCTGGTCTATTCCGGGTGTCCCACCCGTACTTATGATACTTCAAAGACAACGTACCATATCGCATGGACACGGTTTGTGATGCATGGTGGTGCACTCTCCGATGCACCCAAGATAAATAAGATCAAAAAGCCGTCTTATGCTGCTATTATTACTGAACGCGGCGGAATCGATTACGGCGGCGGTCAGGGAGAAATCCGAGTTGAACCTCAATATTTTATCAGCAAAAAAGAGATTGCTTTCCGTCATTTGAAGAAAGCTAATATTGCTTATGCTGACGGACACGTTGATACTATTATGCAGCGTGATATGCCTATATATTCTGATCGCAATTCCAGCGATAAAAATGCTGTAAATAATTATAACCGCTTTTGGAAAGCGTATTGATTTACGGTGTGTCAAATTCAATAGTTAACATCCAAACAAAAGCAAAGCCACCCCGCTTTTTTTGAAAGAGGATAGGGGTTCGGGGGAAGGGGAAAAATTTTTTTCTCGTGAAAAAAAGTTTCTCCCTCCCCCCGATGCTTATACCCCTGTATTATCAAACTGCGGGATGAATTCGCTGGAGGCGGAGCTTTCGTCCTGAACGTAGCCGTCTTCGATGCCGGAGGCAAAGAGGGCATCTTCGATGAGTTGGTACTCTTCATCGGAGACGCGGCGGTTGATTTCAGGATAGCAGTCATCAGAAACTTTGCCGTGCGGGATATATTGCCGCATCAGGCCGAAAAGCACTTCGCCGGGGGCAAAGCGTTTGCTCACATAGTCGATGACTTTGAGGCTGTTTTCGATCAATCCCGGCATAATGAGGTGGCGGATTATCACTCCTTTTTTAAGCATACCGTCATCATCAAATTCAAAATTTCCTGTCTGGCGGTACATCTCATCTATCGCGGCGCAGGCGGTTTCAAAATAATCTGCAGCTCCGCTGTATTTCTTTGCCGCGGCATTGTCGGCATACTTCAAATCAGGCAGGTATATCTGCACTTTGCCGTCAAGTTTGCGCAAAGAATCGACCGAATCGTAGCCGTTGGAGTTCCACACCACCGGTATCGGAAGGGGCGTTTCAAGCGATTGCAGTATCGGCTCGATATAGTGCGACGGCGTGACGAGGTTGATATTGTGCGCGCCTTGGGAAATGAGTTCCTGATAGATCTCTTTCAGACGGGCGACATCGACGGTTTTGCCGTTTCCGCCGCTGCTGATATCAAAGTTCTGGCAGAAAACGCACCGCAGATTGCAGCCGGAAAAAAAGACGGTTCCCGAGCCGCGTTCACCGCTTATGACCGGTTCTTCCCATAAATGCAGCCCGGCGCGGGCGATTTTGATTTCATCGGTCATCCCGCAGAAACCGGGATTAGCTGTTCTGTTTATTCCGCAACGGCGCGGACAGAGCGTACACAAATTCATTTCAGTTTACCGCATCTTGCAACGAGGGTGAAAACAAACACTCCGGCACAAACAAGCGATATCACCGCTGCCGCAAAACGGAACATCTTATCTTTTGATGCCAGACGGAACCAGTCGCGTAACGCACAGGGTTTGCCGGACATCCATATCCCCGCAAAGCCGAAAAGCCACGCTGCAACAGTCAGCACCGCCGCACCGCAAAGCGCTTCTTCGTATGCGATATGAATGACATCATACGCGAGGATTATCATCGCGCCGCCGATCGCGCGCGCTGTGTAAAAGTCAATGTAAAAGTAACTCAATACTGGTATCGCAAGTGCCAAAAACCACAAAACAAGCGGATTCTGCAATATTCCCGGTGCCACGATCTGCGCGTGCGGGATGCAGGAGATCAACGCGGGAAGCGCGATGAGCAAGCCCAGTACCCGGTTGCGGGTCAGCTTTTCCAATTTGGTGATGTGTTTTTCCGAAGCCAGGGCAAACGCAGTCGCCAGCAATAAAAAGATTGCAGTTCCGGCGGCCATTTCAAAGATAAAACGTTCCAGACTCATCATGATTTATTCCGCTTGGTTGAAGTAAAATTTTTCCGCATTTGCCGTGGTAACACCGCAGAGTTCCTCCAGCGTCATACCGCGCTCGACAGCCAGCATCTGCGCCGCCATCGGAAGCAATCCGGGGGAGTTCTCTTTTCCTCTGAACGGTATCGGCGCCAGATAGGGGGAGTCGGTCTCCAGAAGCAGACGTTCGGTCGGAACCTTTTTAAGCATCGCACGGACATTTTCCGCCCGTTTGAAGGTGATCATACCGGTAACACCGATCATCGCACCCAGCTCCAGAAAACTTTCAATGCGGTCTTCCGGAATGGTACAGCAGTGAATGACGAACCTGCCGCCGTTTCCGGCAAAGCAGCGAAGCCGTTCCAGGGCATCATTGCATGCGTCAAACGCACCATCCTGATCGCGGATGTGAAGCATAGCCGGGAGATCCCACTCCAATGCGAGATTCAGAAACTCTTCAAACACGGTACGCTGTTCAGCGACCGGAGATTTTTCATAAAAATAATCCAGACCGATTTCGCCGATTGCGCAAAGTTTCGGGTCATTGCGGAAGATGGAGAAATCATCGCGCGAAGCGAGGAAATTTTCCGCCTGATGCGGATGCACCCCACAGGAGAAGCGGACATGATCTCTCCCGGCGGCAAACTCTTGCGCGCGGCAGCTTTCCGGAAATTCGCCGCCTGCGGCAACCAATCCGAGGGTGATATCAGCCGGATTTATCGACAGCGCTTCGGCGGAACGGACGATATCAGTTTGTATTTGCGCTTCGAGTTCGGCAAAACTTTTCTCTTCCGCCGTCGGCAGATGGAAGTGGGTGTCGATTATTTTCAGCATATTCAATTCCGATCGCTCAAGAGCCGCCACGCTCCGGCGGCGATAAACGCTATTGTCGGCGCCAATCCGGCAAACATCGGATTGACCGCGCCGGATTTGCCCAGCATCAGAAAGAGCTGCGCCACGACGATGTAGATAACGATCAATATGATAGCCGAAATGATCGCCAGCATACTGCCCGTACGTTCATTTTTTGCCGCCAGCGGAATTCCGAGGAAGACCGCCAGAAAGCTGGCCCACGGGAAGGCTATCCGGTAGAAAAACACCGTTTCATAAATGCATCGCGCACGTTCAGGCATATCCGGATTGCGCTTGAGCACCTGCCAGATGACCGGGGTGGATAATTCATCTTTTTCTTTGATCGAATTTATGATATCCTGCGGCGTTTCAGCGATGGCGCTTTCGGGGAAGGTGAGTTTGCTGAATTTGATCTCATTATGCATGGCGGTGGTGCCGCTGCTGGCTTTGAAACGGGTCTCATCGTTGTTGTCATAGCTTACGAAGGTACCGTTGTGAAAATGCCAGCAATGGTTTTTGTAATCATATTCCGCTTCAGGAATGGTGAAGTCAAGTTTGCGGTCAAGGAAAAGTTTGGCGATTTTCGCTTGGCGTTCAGCTTGCGGCAGATCTGCCAGCTTGCTGTAACGGGCTTCGCCGAGGATGGTCTGCAAGGTTTTTTCATATTGCGCTGAACCGTATTTTCCGCCGGAGATGATGGAGAAAATGTTTTCGTTCCACGCTGTTTTCAACGTCACATTTTTATATTTTGTGCCGCCGGCAAACATCTGGAACAGCCACCGGCGTTCGCCGTCGGCGCTGCGGTAGGTCAGCAATGAGTGGACGTAACGGCGCTTATCTGCGCTGGCATCAAACAACCGTTCGGCTTTGACACTTGTTTCCGGCACGAGCTTTTCATTCAGATAGATGTTCACGCCGCTGATGACCAATCCCATAAAGAATATTGCCCAGCCGCAGCGGAAGAGCGATATTCCAGATGCCCGCATAGCGGTCACTTCCAGATTTTTTCCAAAGGTCGCCATCGTCCACATACAGCCCAGAAGCGTGGATATCGGCAGGATGAACCGGATATTGCCCGGCATTTTGTACGCCAGATACATCACAATATCCCGCCAGCTGGCTTTCGCATCAAAAAAGTCGGATATGTCGCGATAGATGTCGCTCAATACAAACAATATGATGAATACCAGAAGCAATATGGTGTACTTGGTGATGAATTCGCGGAAAATGTAACCATCGATTTTCCACAAAGGACACCAGCGGCGGCGGATATTTGGACGTGTTGATGTATCTTTCATAAAGTACTCAAATCATTTTTCAAATTTATCGGGATTTTCTTTGCCGTGCATAACTGCCCAGACAAAGACGACGATTGCAGTAAATCCTGCTGCCATATAAGCGTACGGCAGTTCCAGACCGAAACCGACCGGGCCGCCGTGGGCAGGGGAGATCCACAGGATATACGCGGTCACCACGAAGGTGATGAACATACCCGGAATGGCGGTGACGGCACAGGGCTTTTTGCGTGAGGCAAGATAGACGGTTCCGGCAATAAAGGTGAATACCGCCATGACCTGATTGCTCCAGGCGAAGTAGTTCCACAGCATCTGGAAGCTCTTGCTGTTGACATTGCTCCACCACAGCAAAAGCGATACCGCAAAGATCAGCGGAACGGTTATGATAAGGCGGTTGACGATCGGTTTCTGGTTGAGTTTGAACATTTCCGCCAGACTCAGACGCAGACAGCGCATCGCCGTGTCACCGCTGGTGACCGCAAGGATGATAACGCTGATGACGACCACCACCGCCAGATTGCTGCCGAGGAAGTCAGAGGTGATTTTGTGCAGGACGGCGGTGGCGTTTTTGCCCATCCATTCGGGGGCGCGGTTGTAAATCGCCATGGCACCGGCGGACCAGACCATCGCGATGAAGCCTTCCAACGCCATCATACCGAAAAAGACTCCGCGTGCCTGGCGTTCGCTGGACATCGTACGCGCAACGATCAGCGCCTGAGTAGCATGGAAGCCGGAAAGAATTCCGCAGGCGATGGTCACAAACAGCATCGGGATGATGGGGGAGGTGAATTTGCCTGCTTTGAATCCGGCGCTTTCAACCAGTATTCCCGGATCGCTGAAGCTCGTCCACATAAGTTTGCCGAAGAGGAGCAATGTTCCGAGCAGCAAAAGTCCGCCGAAGAGCGGATAGACCCGTCCGATGATCTGGTCGACGGGGAAAAGAGTCGCCAGCACATAGTAGACGAAAATCGCGATCACGCTGCCGATAAGCGCATATTTCATCTGGAGCAGTCCGGCAAGCAGCTGCGCCGGAGTCGTGATGAACACCGCCACCACCAGAAGCAATGCGATGATCATAAAGATCGAAAACAGTGCATAAACCTTTTTATTGGTGGTGAGTTTGATCAAGCCGGTAAGGTTTGCTCCTTCATTACGCAGCGACATCATTCCGGCAGTAAAGTCATGCACCGCTCCGGCAAGGATACAGCCGATGGGGATAAGCAGAAACACGATCTCTCCGAATTTGATACCGATGATAACACCGATAACGGGGCCGACACCGGCGATATTGAGCAGCTGGATGAGTTTATTTTTCCAATCCGGCAGAACCATATAGTCCAGGCCGTCAAAGTTCTTTTTCGCCGGAACTTCGCGGTCATCCGGTCCGAAGATCTTTTCGATGATCTTTCCGTAAAGAAAATATCCACAGACCAGAATAAGCAAACCAAGCAAGAACAGTTTCATTTTAATTTCCCCTTTTTATGATAAAAGCTGTTTTCTATTAATATATCATCAATCCGTATGCACTGCAAGGAACTTTTATCAAGTTTCCTCTTCGCCGCGGCATTTTTCATTGAGCAGTTCAAAGATCAATCCGGAAGCAAAACCTCTTCCTGCAAGATAACGGAACGCTTTCTCCCGTTTTTTGCGCATATCGTTTTCTCTGGAGAGCAGCCGCCATTTGTAATCCAGCGCACGGAGCGCTGATTCGCGTTCGGCGGCGGGGCTGTCCTCTTCCGGAAGCTGATTATCGACTATTTCAGACGACAAGCCGCGCCGGACAAGTTTCTGGCGGATCATTCTGCTTCCTGTGTTGCGGGTGCGCAGTAATGCCGTGTAATCTTCGGCAAGCAGCGCATCATCGATAAAACGGCGGCGTTTACATTCATTGACCGCATTTTCTGCTTCAGATTCCGGAAAACCCGCTTGAAGAAGTTTCGCGGTGAGTTCTGCCACCGAATATGCCCGGCGGTTCAGAAATTTCATCGCTTTTTCAAGGGCGGAGACCGGGAGCTGATACATACGCGCTCCTCATGCTTCCAGAAGTTTGCGGATGAGTTCGTCCTTGCTCAACAGGCCAAGTTCGCCCGTCGGGGCAAGCTGTTCGCTGAAATACTGCACTTCATCAGCTTTGATATCCGGACCGCAAACCGCCAGCGGCACCGGAGTCGTGGTATGCTGACGCAGTTTCACCGGCACCGGATGGTCGGGCAAAACGGCGAAATTCACCTTTTCGCCGCGAAGTGCTTCAAGCACCGGCACGACGATCTTGGCATCGAACTCTTCAATCGCCTGCAGTTTCAGCTTCAAATCTCCCATATGGGAACATTCGTCGATCGCTTCAACGTGGAGATAGACCAGATCGTGACTCTTCAATGCCGCAAGCGCGGCTTCGACTTTTCCGGCATAGTTGGTGTCGAGGAATCCGGTCGCACCGGGAACGTCGATAACATCCATCTTACTGCACAAGCCGATGCCTTTGATGACATCGACCGCGCTGATAACGGCACCCGTGCTGCCATTGTAAAGTTCTGAAAAGTTGGCAATTTTCGGGCTGTAACCGGGGCTCCACGGCCAGATCCGGTTTGCCGGAGCCGCTTTTCCGGCATTGAGCGGATGGGCGGCGAGGAATTTTGCAGCGCGTTCTTCCAGATCGCGGAGAAATTCGACCGTGTGCCGCGCTTCGGGGGAATCATTGAGCGGGGACAGCCGCAGCTCTTCCAGCGGCAGATCCTGCGATGAATCAGGTTTGAAGTAGTCGACATCGGCAGAAAATTCTTTGCCGTGCAGAACCAGGAGATTGCGGTAGCTCACGCCGCTGTAAAAGGTCACTTGCGGAGAATCAAATTCCGCTTTCAACGCCGCCATAAGTTCGGCGGCATCTTCGTTGCTGATGTGTCCGGCAGAGTAATCGCGCAAAATGCCGTCATCGGAAGCGTAGACCAGATTGCATCGCCACGCCACATCGCCGGGAGCAAGTTCAATACCCTGACTCACCGCCTCAATGGGGCCGCGGCCGGGGTAATTGTGTTCCGGCTGGAAACCCAGCACCGACATATTCGCCACATCGGAGGAGGTGGGCAAGCCCGGGGGCAGGGTACGGAATGAGCCGTTCATGCCGCTGCGGGCGATCTCATCCATACCGGGGGTGTTGGCAAATTCGAGCGGGGTCTTGCCGTTCAATACTTCCTGCGGATCATCCGCCATACCGTCGGCAAGAAAAACAACAACTTTCTTTTTCTCTTTCATGATATCTGGTCACTTAATATATTTATCAGGGCCTCTTTGCTCACGCCCCGGATCTCCACAAGTTTATCGCGGGAAGTTTCTCCTGAAATCAAAACTATCGAACTCTTTGAACACTTAAGCGTTTTTGAGAGGATTTTGATCAACGCGGCATTCGCTTTGCCGTCGACCGGCGGCGTTTGAAGATCAAATTTTACCGCATCGCCGAAGAAACCGGATACACCGTTGCGCTTGGCGCCGGGGTGGACGTGAAGTTTTATCCGTACACCGCCGGCGACATCGCTTACACAATTATCAAACATCGGAACTGTTTCCGGCGTTGTTTGCGTCAGCGGCAGTTGTGTCTTCAGAAGATGATACTGGCTCCTCCTGAACAGTTTCAGGGGCATCGGTCGGTTTATCGCCGGATGCAGCAGCAGTTTCTTCTGCAGTTTCTTCCTGTTTCATACCGAGCAGTTCATGCAGTTCGGCAACGGAAAGGGTCTCTTTTTCAAGCAGCGCTTCCGCGATTTTTTCCAACTGGTCGCGGTGGGTGCGCAAAAGATCGCGGGTGCGGTCGGTCGCCTCGTTGATAAGGCGGCGCACTTCAAGATCGATCTCGCGTTCAGTTTCGTTGGAGATACCTTCCGGCGGCGGACCGTCAATACGCAAATGCGGGTGACTGGTGAAGTCTCCGAGTTTGACATTGCCGAGCTTTTCGCTCATACCGAACATACAGACCATACGGCGGGCGATCGCAGTCATATGCTGGATGTCCGCAGATGCTCCGGTGGAGATGTCGTCAAAGATGATCTCTTCGGCAACTCTGCCGCCGATGCTCATATCCATATCCGCCATAAGTTCGCGGCGGGTGCGCAGATAGGTGTCCTCTTTGGGCATCATAAAGGTTGCACCGAGAGCGGACTGACCGCGCGGAATGATGGTGACTTTATGCACCGGAACGCAAAATTCATTGTGCAATGCGACCAGCGTGTGACCGGCTTCGTGATAAGCGGTGACGCGGCGCTCACGTTCATTGATCTTGCGGCTCCGCCGTTCGGTGCCGTAGCTGACCTTGTCGCGGGCCTCTTCCATATCCGCCTGCGTGACCTCTTCACGGCCGCGGCGGGCGGCGAGCAATGCCGCTTCGTTGCACAAATTGGCAAGTTCAGCACCGCTGAAACCGGGGGTGCCGCGGGCGACGATGTCCAAATCGACATCGGCGGCGGTTTTGATCTTTTTGACATGGACATCGAGGATCTGTCTTCTGCCGCGGATATCGGGGAGATCCATCACCACCTGACGGTCAAATCGTCCGGGGCGGAGCAATGCGGGGTCAAGCACATCGGGGCGGTTGGTCGCGGCAA
>JAZOMB010000077.1:0-40708 GCA_045653515.1 Victivallaceae bacterium
GCTTTTTGCGACCAACGGGAGCAAAAAATACTCCGCTTTTCTCGGAAGGGGTGGGGTGTGGGGAGGGGAAACCATCTTTTCTCGTGAAAAGAGGGTTTCCCCTCCCCACAAGTCATCTCCCATTTTCGGGAACAGAGCTTACAAAAAAAAATCCGCCGTCAGGCGGAAAAACAAAAACTGCCACACGCCGGTCGGGCGAACAGCCCGACGATTGGCGCAACACTCCGGCGATGTGGATTACAAACCACGCAGTTTCCTGCCGGCGGGCCCGATCACCCCATAAAGATATTTCTACTGGCGAAAACGGGTTCGCTGGTGAGATTGATGCCGAGCTTGCGCAGAGCAGCTTCGTCACCGGGGGTGGAAATGTGGGACAGATGCATCTCACATCCGGCGAGGAATTTCAACTGCTTCATCGCCAATGCTGCCGCCGGGTTGGAAGGGGTGGACACACTCAAGGCGGTAAGAGCTTCGCTCAATGCCAGAGAGAGCTGTTTGTCTTTAAATATATCGTGTTTGAGCTTGCCGACAGATTCAATGATCTGCGGAGAAAGCAGATGCAGATCACCGGGGAGACCTGCAAGATGCTTGATCGCATTGATAATGCAGCTTGAAGCGGCGTGGAGAAGCGGGGAATTTTTTCCGGTGATAATGGTGCCGTCATGCAGTTTGATCGCCGCACCGCAGAAAACGTTATCGCTGCCGTGCTTTGACGGATTGGCGGCGGCTTCTTCAGCGGCCTGCCGCGCGGGAGTGACCACATCGCGGTCAAGGACGGAAATATTCAAATCGTCCATCAGAAGTTTCACGCGTTCAGAAACGCATTTTTCTTCACGGCCGACCGCATAATCGCACAGCGCGCGGAAGTAACGGCGGATGATCTCCTGACGGGAAGCTTCGCTGACAACATCATTATCGGTGATGGCAAAACCGACACGGTTGACACCCATATCGGTCGGAGAAACATATAATTGTTCCGGCGGCATGATGCGGGCGCAAATACGCTTGACGACCGGGAACACATCGACGTCGCGGTTGTAGTTCACAGCGGTTTCACCGCGCGCCTGCAGATGGAACGGGTCGACCATATTGACATCGCCCAAGTCGGCGGTGGCGGCTTCATACGCAACGTTTACCGGATGGTCAAGAGTAAGGTTCCACACGGGGAAAGTTTCAAACTTGGCATAGCCGGCTTTGATACCGCGCTGATATTCGTGATAGACCTGCGAAAGACAGGTCGCCATCTTTCCTGAGTTGGGACCGGGACCGGTAACGACAACGATTGGACGGGTGGTTTCGATATATTCGTTGGCGCCGTAACCGCGTTCGCTGACGATGGTATCAAGATCGGTCGGATAGCCTTCAATGGGACGGTGGGTGTAAACTTTGATACCGCGGCGGGAAAGCCGGTTGATAAAGCCCTTTACCGACGGCTGATCGGTGTAACGGGTCACGACCACAGCCGTAACATCCAGCCCCCAATCGCGCAAATCGTCAATGGTGCGCATAGTGTCAGCATCATAAGACAAACCAAAGTCCGCGCGGACTTTCTTCTCTTCGATGGCACCGGCGTGGATACAGATAACGATATCGACTTTGTCTTTAAGCCGCTGGAGCAGCTTGATTTTGGCATCCGGGTCAAATCCCGGCAGCACGCGTGCGGCGTGGAAATCGCAAATCAGCTTGCCGCCGAATTCAATGTAAAGCTTATCACCGAACTTGCCGGCGCGTTCCAAAATCGCCGCCGACTGTTCAGCCAAATATTTTTCACTGTCAAAACCGATACTGTTCATAAAACCGTCCACTGTTTATATGTTTTTATTACAGTTTCTTAACATACCACCGAAACAGCAATAATTCAACCCCGACATAAAAAAACCGGACGGCTTTTTCAACCGTCCGGTAATTTAACAGAAGCTGTCTGATTATTTTTCAGCAGACAAGTTCTTTTCGCCGGCATTCTGACCGTCCACGACTGAACCGTCATCCGCCGCATCGCGCTTGATGCTGGCCAGCGCTTTGAAGAGTCCGACCACGTCGACGATACCGCCGAGGATGAACCAGACCGTAACGCAGAATCCGAGAATAAGCGTAATGTAGATCTTGGCATGCCACAAGGTCAGCCAGGCAGATTTGGGAACACCGGAAGCGAAGGTGGTGTTTTCAACCTTTTTGACCACGACCTTGGCTTCTGCGGCATCAGCAAGAGCTTTTTTCATATTGACCGCTGCGGTCTTGGAATCTTTGATCACGTTGGCAAGAACAGCGGCATCTTTCTGATCATTTTCATCGCTCTTGAGCCATTCGATGCGTTCCTGCACGCGCTGGAGTTTGTTTTCTGCCTGCAGGATGCTTTTCTCGACCTTGCTGGCGTGTTTGCATCCGGTGCGTTCGCAAACCTTGCATTCGAAGACGCGCTCTTCGACATTGACCATCTTGCCGCCGGAGAAGTGCCAGGTGGTGAAGACGACGAAGATGACAAACCAACCGATCGTCCACAGAATACTTCCGGCATAGATGAGTTTATCGCCGAGGGTGAACTCTTTGGTGATACCGAGACGTTTGGCAATGATATTGACCTTTTCGGAGTTGACGATGTGTTCTTTGGCGGTGTCGTATTCGCCGCGGTGGAGCATCTTATCCAGATTGAAATCGGGCTTCTTGAGCAAATAGTGTTCAACCAGTGAGATCACCGCATAGAGCGAAGCACAGGCAAGCATACCGATCAAACCGACATACTGACCGTTGATGGGGAACTTGGCGAGCGTCGCTTCGCTCCAGTTGAATTTGAACGTTTCATTGAGCCAGGCACCGAATTTGATGCCGTCGGGACGGTTCCAGATCTGCTGCAGCACGATACCGGCGGTAGCGATGGTCGCACCGACGATATAGCTGGTCCATGCGGCAATGGTCGTACCTTTTTTCCAATACAAACCGCCGATGATAGCGGCACCCGCTCCGGAAACGATCGCACCGGTGATGGCGAAGAAGAGGAAAACATATTCCGTCTGACGGTAGAAGTAGCTGAAGAGCCACGCAAAGACCGCAACACCGACGACCGACAAACGCAGCGCCCAGATGTGCTGTTTGGGAGAGAAGGCTTTCTTCTTGAACGGCATAACGACGTCCTGAATAAAGATACTGCCCCAGCTGTGCATATAAGTATCGTCAGTGGAAAGCATAGCGGCAAACATAACCGCGACAAACAAGCCAAGCAGGCCGTTGGGCATAATAAGTGAAAGTCCGGTGGGAACCAAACCCTGTTCACGCAGCTGCGCATCTTTGGTCAAAGCAAGAGTGTCTTCGATGACCTGCGCCAGATCATAAAAAGCCGGGTGCTTCATAATAACGATCAATGCCAGCGGGAAGAGCATAATCATCAGGCCCTGCGCCAGACCGCGCCAGGTGGCGAGGATACCCGCCATTTTGCTTTCGTGCGGGTTTTTTGCGGCAGCGGCATAACCCATACCGCCCTGCCACGCACCGCGGGAATAGAGCGTACCAATGATACCGATAAGGAAGTACCAGTAGTTGAAGTCCTTGAGTTTTCCGGCATTGAAGGGATTGATCTGGGAGATGCCGTTGGTATCGATGAGCGAATCTTCGATCTGTTCCCAGGAAACATATCCGCCGGAGACGTCCCAGTTGCCGAGTTTGAAGATGAAGAAGATGAAGATGATGAAGCAGATGTTGCAGAAAACACCCTGAACGAAGTCAGTAACCATAATGGCGATCTGTCCGCCGCAGGTGGCAAAGAACAATCCCAGACCGATGGCGATGGTCAGCAGGACAGCGTAGACGTCCCAGTTGATGCCCCAGAGCGGATAGTATTCCGGGAGACGGCAGAAGAACATAAAGAAACGGACACTCACCGCCGGGAAGATACCGTAGTTGACCACACCGGAGATCCAGGTGATAATACCGGCAGTAACACGGAATTTGCGGCTGTAACGCACTTCATAGAACTGTGCCAGCGTAAAACAGCGGGTCTCACGCAAACGGTAGGTCACCCACGCAACCAGCGACAAAATAAGACCGATGGGAGCGGTCAGCATTGCCCACCAGGTAGAGGCAAAACCAGCCTTGTAGAACATTTCAAAAGTCGCGACCGAGTTCACCACAGCAAAACCGGCAATACCCTGACTGATGCTCAAAAGATACCGTCCGGCGCACCGGCTGGCTGCCAGAAAGTCGGCGGCGCTGTGCATAAAGCGGTTGCAGTAGAGCAGAATAGCGATCATCAGAACGATCATTCCGCCCACGATCGACCAGTCAAGCCACGACATACCTTCGTTGACGTTGACACTGGCGGCTGCCAAAAGCGAATACATTTTAATTTTCCTCCTGTTTTGTTTTAATAAAAAAAATCTATTACTTTTTAATTATTTTGCTTATAAAATAGCTCACAAATTACAAATAATCAAGTTTTTTTAGCTTATTTACACAAAAAAAGCACAAAAAAAGCGATCGGTGCAAAATTAACTTGCACCGACCGCAGAATTGTCAGAAGAAAATGGAAAATCAGTGTTTATCTTCCTTGGCTTCCTCGATTTTATTGATGGTCAAAGCGTGAACCATTTTGCCGTTATCATCTTTGGTGCTATTGATGATACCGTTGATTTTGACCTGCTTGCCGACGAACTGCGCAACATCGGCAAAAGCGACATTTTCAGCGCAGGCGGCAGCGATTTTTCCTTCACCTTTGGGAGCGGTGATGACGATGTTTTTGCCATCGAGAGCGACACGGCCTTCGAGATTGACCGCTTTGTTCTTGAACTCTTTTCCGGCTTTTTCGCTCAGGTAGGAGAATTTGACATCAGAGGGGCGATCCGGCATCAGTTCATTCAACGCCAGCACACCGGTGATGACCACGGCGCCGGAAACGATACTGCACAGCGCACCGATCTTGAACCAGCGGAAGAAGGTCATACGGGTCGGGGATTTCTTTTCAAGCATACCCAGCGCCACGATGTTGGCGGTGGAACCGATCATAGTGATGTTACCGCCGAAACAGGCACCGAAGAGCAGCGCCCACCACAACGGCATATCTTTGATGCTGACGCCGAGCTGTTCGATAACGGGGCAGAACGCCGCAACGAAGATGACGTTGTCAACGAAGGCGGAACCGACAGCGGAAACCGAGAAGATAAAGGGAACCAGAGTGGTAACTTCAGTACCGGCGATACCGGCGAAGAACTTCGCCATAACCTGGTCGACTTCGGTGAATTCCAAAGTACCGGCGATAGCAAACAACAGCATAAAGAAGATCAGCGTCCACCAATCGACCTCTTTTTCCACATAGTGGCGGGCACGGTTGGGTTTGCAGATCATAACGATACCGGAGCAGACGAGCGGAGCAACCAGCAGCACGCTGTTGGGGCTGAGGTTGAAGGCGCTTTCCAGCTGATGGTGGGAAGCGATAGCGCAGGTGGTGAGAATGAGCAGGGTCAAACCGGCCTTGTAGGGAACTTTGACCGTCGGAGCAAGGGTCAGACCTTGAGCCAGACGGGCCTGCAGGCGCTTGTCAAATTCAGCAAGATCTTTGCGGAAGCAGAACATAGTCAGCGCAGTGACCACAGCCAGAGCGATCAGCATCAGCGGGAAAGCCCAGCACATAAAGTCGCCGAAGCTCAACATAGCTTTAGTACCGATATAAATACCGACCGGGTTACCCATCATAGTACCGGCGGAACCGACGTTGGTACACAGCACCGCGATAAGAATGTAGGGGGTGGGATCAAGTTTCAGGCGGTCGCAGACCTGAAAGATCAGGGTGCTGACGAAGATGATGCTGGTAACTTCGTCCACGGCGCAAGCCAGAAGCGAAGAAGCAACAGCCGTAACGGCGATAAACTTTTTACCGGTCAAATTGGGCATTGCGACGATCAGCTGAACGATCCAGGTAAAGAAACCGAGGTCGCGCAGGGCGCCGACAATGATCATCATACCGACGAGGAACATGATCACTTCGAGTGAACTTGATTCGACGAAGCGGGCGATATTCAAACTGTTGCTGAAAATCAGCACCGCCAGTCCCAGAAAGGCGATCGCCAGACGGAAGGTCCAGAAGAACAACGTTCCGAAAATGATCGCAATAAACACCGCGCAGGCGATAGACTGATTGACATTCAGCGCACCGCTGGCAACTCCGCCGAAACCGACGCAACAGGCAGCGGCAATCATAACCCCGAACCGCCAAAGCATACCGCAAAGCGGCATTTTCACATATGAGCCTTCACTTTCCATTTTTCAAAAACTCCACACAATTATTCCCAGAACAATCTGGCACAGAAAGATTTCAATTCAACGACGCCCGCATATTTTCCATCGCGGGTGATGATCAGCTGGGAAACTTTGTCCACGAGGAAAAGTTTGGCAAGCTGGACAGCCGGAACATCCGCTTCAACGGTGATGACCTCTTCGCGCATCACGTCGGCGACCTTGTTTTCCTCGGCGGTCTTCAGCATTTCAGCGAAGGGCTGGAACTGATAGATCGGGGTGAGGTTTTCCATCCACAAAAGATGCTTGGGCAAGCTGTATCGCAAAAGATCAGTCAGCGCCAGCACACCGCGCAGGTCACCGGAATTGTCCAGCACCGGAAGTTCTTCGCTCTTGGTGGTGGCAAAGGTACGGATGGCGTGACCGACCGTATCAGTTTCAAGCAGCGTGGCGGGCGGGATGGACATCACGTCAGCGGCTTTGAGGAATGAGGGCAGATCATCTTCGCCTTCAGCATTGGTCAATGCCGCAAAGAAACTGTTGGCATCGGTGACAGCCGCCAGAGCTTCCAGACGCTTGCTGTCAGCGAAAACGCTGCTCAACGCCGCCAGGATCTGCAAGTGCAGATTCGGTTCATCAAGCGGAGTGAGGACCAGCACGGTCATAATGACCTTGTCGTCGCTGTTGCTGACAGTCACCCCCTGCGGAGTGCTGGCAACTGCCACCAACGGGAACGGCAGTCCGGCGATACGGGCGTGGGGGACAGCGAGTCCGGGAGCGATCACGGTCGAAAACATCGATTCGCGGGCGCGGACTTCATCACCGGCATTTTTGATGTCGAGTTTGGGATAGTGGCGGTTCAGAGCCTCGAGCAGTTTGCAGAGAACCGTCTCTTCGTCTGCACCGGCAACATTACACAAAATGTTGTTCAGTGACAGATAGTCGGAGAACTTCTGTTTGTTTGCCTCTTCCATAAAACAACCCTTTCAAAAATTTTCTTGGGAAGCATTTGCAAATTAAATTCGTATAATATAGCACCAAAACGGGCACAATTCAAGCAACAAACATTACCAAAAAGTTATTTTCCACAAAAAAAGCGGTCTGACCAAAAAGCGAGATGGCGAAAAAAGAAAAACTACCTCACGCATGTTGCGCAACAGCGCAACGATATGCGTAACATCCGCCGCGAAGCGGCTACCTCTCGCCTGTTGCGCGACAGCGCAACGACAGGCGCAACAGCCAACGACGTTATTCCGCCACTCACGCCGTTTCCAGTCGGCGGGATGATCGTGCGATGATGACGAAAAAAAGAGCGGGGCGACGTGAACTTCCGTTCAGGTGCTTCCCCGCTCTTTTAAAGTCAGCGCATATGAGGGCCTGCCGCACATCGCTCAGGGAAAAACCTCTTATTTCACCCCGGCGGCGAGGCGGACACCCTGCAGAGTAAATTCAATGCCGGGAACGATGGCATCCGGCAGAACAGGGCGGAAAAATTCAGCATCACCGCCGGTAAGGATAAGTGTTTTAATATTCAGATGGCGCCGGGCGGCTTCCGCCAACTCTCTGACGACACCTTTGGCTCCGCAACCGACCCCGAAACCGATGGCATCAAGGGTGTTGCGGCCCGGTTCAGTCGGGATCGCCTCCAAAAGACCGCTTTCGGGGAGCAAACTGGTGCCGCGTGCCAGACTGGAACGCATCAGCGCCCGGCCGGGAGCAATGGCGCCGCCGACAAAACGCTTGTTTTCATCGACCAGTTCGAGCGTAATAGCGGTTCCGCAATCGATCACCGCTCCGGGCAAGGGGTAAAACTCCGCCAGCGCCGCGGCATTGGCGACGCGGTCAGCGCCGAGCGTGGAACGATCAACCAGACTGAAATCAACTTCGGACTTCTGGTTCAATGCTGAAATGAAAGTGATTCCGCATTTTTCCAGCTTTTGCCGAACTTCGGCACACACACACGCCGCCGCAGTCGGAACGGAGGAAAAGTCACAGCAATCCAAATCTTTGGTGTCGACCACCTTGACGGAGGTGAACTTTCCCTCTTCCCATACTGCAATTCGCGTATGCGTATTGCCAATATCCAAAACCTGAAACATAAAGACTAACCGGACATCTTTTCGATGATCTTGGTCAAGGGCAAAAAGAGCGCGATAACGATGGTACCGACCATACCTGCCAAACCGACGATCATCAACGGTTCGATAAGAGAGGTCAACGCGCTGACAGCGTTGTTGACTTCTTCTTCGTAGGTATCGGCGATCTTGTCGAGCATTTCCGGAAGTTTACCGGTTTCTTCACCGACTTCGACCATACTGATCACCATTTCGGGGAAGATCTTGGTCTTTCCGAGCGGAGAGGCAATACCTTCACCTTCTTTCACCGCTTCGTAAACCGTCTGCACACCTTTGGAAACGACTTCGTTACCGCTGGTGTCTTTAACGATCTGCAGCGCGCTCAAGACCGGCACACCGGAACTCATCAGGGTACCGAGGGTACGGCTGAAACGGGAGATCGCAGTTTTGGAGATGATGGGTCCGAAGAGCGGCATATTGTATTTGCAGTAGTCCATGGCGAACTTGCCCTGCGGGATCTTGACCAGCACCTTGAAAAAGACAACAATGGCAACAACGCCGATGATGTAGTAATACCACTGGTTCATCATAGTATTACTGGTGTTGATAAGGAACTGGGTAATACCGGGCAAGGGTTCACCTTCGAGCAAATCGTCGAAGATCTTGCTGAAGTTCGGGACGATGAAGACCATCAAACCGACCAACGCGGCGATGGCAATGAACAAAATCACGCACGGATAGATCAAAGCGGATTTAACTTTACCGGCGATACGGGCGGCGGATTCCATAAAGTTTGCCAGACGGTCAAGGATGACTTCCATAGCACCTGAAGCTTCACCGGCACGGATCATATTCAGATAAAGTTTATCAAACGATTTCGGGCTTTGGGACAACGCTTCGGCGAAAGTAGCACCGCCTTCGACGATCTCACAGGTTTTGCCAAGAACGCCCTGCACTGCGGGGTTCTGGGACTGTTTTTCCAGCGTGCGCAGAGAACGGATAAGCGGCAGACCGGCACCGAGCAGAATAGCCAGCTGACGGGTGACGACGGTCAAATCCTTACGGTTGATGACCATCGGTCCGAGGTTGACGTTGAATCCGCCCTTTTTCTTACCGCCTTTGACCTTTTTGGTTTCGACCTGAACGCGAAGCGAAGTCACATAAAGCTTCTTCGCCTTGAGCTCTGTTCTTGCGGCATCTTCACTGGCGGCATTAATTTTGCCTTTTTGCTCTTTGCCGGCAGCATCCATTGCTGTATATATATATTGCGGCATAAATCAAAATCCTTTCTGTAACAGTTGAACTGTTGAAGTACAATTTTACATTATGTATACCGGACGACTTCGTCAACGGTGGTCTCACCATTGAAAATTGCCATCAAACCGTCTTCACGGAGCATTCTCATACCGAGTTCGCACGCACGGTCGCGCACGATATTGGCGGGAGTGCTGTTGGCGATCATTTCACGGAGTTCATCGTTGATGATCATAAGTTCTGTCAACGCTTTCCGGCCCTTGTAACCGGTATTGTTGCAAAGTTCGCAGCCTTTGCCGTAACAGAATTTGCGGTCGCCGACCTGACCTGGTTCCAGATTGAGGCGTTCGAGGTCGCTTTCACTGGGGGTGTAGAAGGTGCGGCAGTTCGGGCAGACGCGGCGGATAAGCCGCTGCGCCAGCACGCCGGCAAGTGAAGAAGCGATAAGGAACGGTTCGACGCCGATATCCATAAGTCGGGTAACAGTACTGGCAGCGTCGTTGGTGTGCAAGGTACTGAACACAAAGTGTCCGGTAAGCGATGCTTCAATGGCGATCTGCGCAGTTTCAAAGTCTCGGATTTCACCGACGAGGATGCGGTCAGGGTCCTGACGGAGGAAGGCGCGCAGCGCTTTCTGGAAGGTCATACCGACGGCATCGTTGATCGGACACTGGATAAGTCCGGCAATGTCGTATTCCACCGGGTCTTCTGCGGTGAGGATCTTATCTTCGATCTTATTGATCTCACTCAACGCAGAATAAAGCGTAGTCGTTTTACCCGAACCGGTAGGTCCTGTAACCAGCAGAATACCGTTGGGCAGCTGGATGATCTCGCGGAGTTTTTCCAGAACGTCGGTTCCGATACCCAGAGAGTCGAGCTGCAAGTTCACAACTGTACGGTCAAGAACACGGAGCACCACAGATTCGCCGTGGCTGGTAGGCAGACAGGATACACGCAAGTCCACCGGGCGGCCGTTGTAGCGCAACTGGATACGACCGTCCTGCGGGCGGCGGCGTTCGGAAATGTTCAAGCCGGAAATAATTTTGATACGGCTGATAACGGGAGTAGCCAAACTGCGCGGCGGCTGCGGCATTTCATAAAGCGCACCGTCCACGCGATAACGGATACGGAAGTTCTTTTCAAACGGCTCGAAGTGGATGTCCGATGCCTTGTCGCGGATCGCCTGCTGGATGACCACGTCCACAAATTTGATGATCGGCATCTCATTGGCCTTGTCTTCATCGGGGATATCCTCTTCTTCGATCCGGGCTTCGCCGAGCTCCATAAGAATATCCTGAATGGAGTCCTCTTTTGCCGGATAATAGCGGTCAAGTTCACTTTCAAAAGCATCCGGGTCGCAAACAACCGCCAGAAGCGGACGGCCCAAAATAAAACGAAGAGACTCAAGAACCTGATAATCCAGCGGATGGCGCATCGCCAGATGGATCTCACCGTCGTCCATTTCATCAATGGGAATAACGCCATTGGTACGGGCGGTGTTAAGTTCGATAAGGTCGATCAAATCGCGCCTTACATCGCGGACTTTGGGATTCCAGATATATGAACCGAGACTTTCCGCCATAAGTTCCAGAAGCTCCTGCCGGGAGAACAGACCAAAGTTCTCAATGACCTGCAAAGCGCTTTTGCCGGAACTTTCACACTCTTCAACGACCTCGTTCAAATGCAGCTGCAGCTCGGCGTTGCCGTTAGCGCGCTCACTTCTGATCAGGTCGATCAATGCTGAACTGTTTAAATCAATCATTGCATCACTCTCTTCTCTGATGTTAGCTTTCATCACGCAATGTTACGAAGATGACCTCTTCCAAAGTTGAAGTACCGGCTTCGGCTTTACGCAACGCGTCATCGCGCAAGCTGCGCATACCGTTCTTACGCGCGTATGAACGCAATGTACCGCTGGTTTCATTGGAGAAGATCAGGCGGGAAATTTCTTCTGTGATAAGGAAAATTTCATAGATACCGACACGTCCGCGGTATCCGGTGTAACCGCAATGGCGGCAGCCTTTGCCCTTGACGAACTGGTGGTTGGCGAGATATTCGTCGGAAAGTCCGAGAATACGCTTTTCCGCCGCAGTCGGAGTATAGGGTTCAGCGCACTCTTTGCAGACGCGGCGCAGCAGACGCTGTGCCATCGCCGCACGCAGCGCCGTTGCCACGAGGAACGGTTTGACGCCCATATCGACCAGACGGGTGACAGCACCGGGAGCGTCGTTGGTGTGCAAGGTACTGAACACCAAGTGACCGGTGAGAGCGGCGTTGATGGCGATTTCGGCGGTTTCGAGGTCTCGGATTTCACCGACCATAATGATGTTCGGCGCCTGACGCAACATACTTCGCAGAGCCGCGGCAAATGTCATATCGACGTGACGGTCCACCTGCACCTGGTTGACACCGGGGAGCTGATATTCGATCGGGTCTTCGACGGTGATAAGTTTACGGGCGGTGGTGTTGATCGTATTCAGGAAGGCGTAAAGCGAGGTCGTTTTACCCGAACCGGTAGGACCGGTCACAAGGAAGATGCCGTCCGGATAGTTGATGATCTTGGTCACAAGTTCCAGGTCGTCCGCATAGAAACCCAGACGCGGGATATCAAGCTGGATACTGCTCTTGTCCAGAATACGCATTACGATACTTTCGCCGAAGACGGTGGGAATCGCAGATACACGCAAGTCCAGATCTTTGTCGCCGACTGAAATCTGAATACGTCCGTCCTGCGGGATGCGTTTTTCTGTAATGTCCATATTGGACATGATCTTGATACGGCTGGTGAAGTTGGCCTGCATATATTTCGGCGGGCCGTCGACTTCGCGCAGGGCACCGTCGATACGGTAACGCACGCGGTAACGTTTTTCCTGCGGTTCGAAGTGAATATCCGATGCCCGCATTTTGTAGGCATCGATGATCAGTTTGGAGACCAACCGGATAAGCGGAGTATTGTCATCCTCACGTCCGGGAGCATCACTTTCGGCGGCATTGAACACCAATTCGTCAGTGACGCTGATATCCACATCCTTGTCGGAACTGGAGATATCTTCGTTTTCTTCCGGGTAATAGTCGTTGATCGCTTCAATGATCTGATCCGCAGGTGCAATAACCGCATCGATATCGCATCCAACCAGATAACGCAAAGTGTCGATAAGTTCGACGTCAGTCGGGTCGCTCATAGCCACGGTGATAAGCGTATCATCCATGGCGACCGGGATTACGGTATAATACCGTGCATAATCGCCGCGGAATCCGGCGATAACTTCTGCAGGAATATCATACCCCTTGAGGTCGATGACCTCCATACCGTACTGCTGCGCGAGCATATTGAGCAGTTCTTCCGCATCAACGACACCGGCCTTGACTAACTCTTCGACCGCATCATCGCTTCCGGATTCCAGTGCCGCATTCCGTGCGGCAAGGATCTGCGCGGCATCTGCCATACCGTACTCCCGCAGCAATTTGAGAACAAATTCAGTATCCTTGATCACTCTTTGACATCCTTGTAAATGGTTCAAAAAATATACATATAGAAAAGTTAACCCCGCAAATGCGTTTTGTCAAGCCTCCAACACCGCTTCTGATGCAATTTTTTCAAGTAAAACGCCATAATCGGCGATTTTTGCCTCTTCAAGCTCTGCCAGAGCCGCCGGAACTGAAGTACTCGGATTGGCGGGCGCAAAGACGGTGCAGCTGTCCGGGACCTGGACTTTGGACTGTTCCATAGTGCCGATCCTTTCGGCGATACGGATGGTCTCCAACTTGTCGGCTCCGACCAGCGGACGCAGCACCAGAAGGTCGCTGGCACGGTTGATGGTGTCCATATTGACAACGGTCTGGCTCGCCACCTGTCCGAGGGCATCTCCGGTCACCAGAGCGCGGCAATCGTTGCGTTCGGCGAGGATACCGGCAATGCGGAGCATCGCGCGGCGATAGAGGACAGTACGCATTCTTTCATTGCAAAAATCGCGGATCGCTTTCTGAAGCGGTGCGAGATTGACCGAATATAAACGGCCGTTACGCTGGAAAGTATTGAGTTTTTCCGCGATGCCGCGCACCTTATCCACCGTTTCAGGCGGCGTGTACGGCGCACTGTGGAAGGTGACAAAATCGGTCGCCGAACCGCGCTTCATAATCATCCACGCCGCAACCGGAGAATCGATACCGCCGGAAAGCAGAGTCATCACCCGCGGATTGCTGCCGACCGGCAGACCGCCGGCACCTTCGATAATGTCGAAGTACAGCAGCGCAAATTCATCGCGGATCTCACATCCGAGGGTGAGTTCGGCATTGTCGAGGTCGATGGTGAAGGCGTTGTCTCCGAGCAGATCTGCAGCAAAGGTGATGAGTTCGATCTCAATATCTTTGCTGGTCATCGGGAAGCGCTTGTTGCTGCGGCGAGCCCGGATGCGGAAGGATGGTTTGTGGCCGTTTTGCGCGTACTTCTCAAACTTTCCGGGCAGGACATCCTGAACGCATTTTTTGATCTCATCCATATCGACTTTGAGCAGTACCGCAGGCGAAAAGGATTGCAAACCGAAAACATCCGGCATCACCTGAATGATCTTATCCAGTTCGGCACTTTCAAAAACTCCGCCGTTTTCCGGTTCGAGCCACACTCTGCCGCGCACACGCAGCACCCGACATGTGACACCGGCACGTTTGAGCTGACGGCGGATATTTTCCACCAGACACTTTTCAAACATATTGCGGTTGTTACCTTTGGTTGCGATCTCGTGATAGCGGCAAATCACACAATTATACATAATACCCCTTTCTGCCTTTCAATTGCTGTAATAGAGATTAAAATAGTTGTTAAACGCCTCTTTTTCCGGCGAATCGTATTTCTTTTCACCGAGTTTGACGAACATCGTGTCGGGCAAATCCGGAGAATTGACCAGAAGCACATCCCCCGGCATCCGGGAAATGGCACAATTTTTCGCTTCGCGCAGATCCCTGCCCATAAAACTGCGGGGTATCCTGCCGCCGATAAGGCGCACCAGAGTCGGAGTTATATCCAGACTGGAACAATATTTTTCCCGATTAAGATCCTTCAGAACTTTGAGATTTGGAGATATGAAAATCAACGGTATGCGGGCGGGATTGAAGTTGTTCCGCTTCAGATAATTTTCGCCGTGGGTGGCGGAGTGATCTGCGGTGAGAACGATCAATGTCCGCTCATTGTACAGTTCCGGATCGCTCTTTATCCGCTGGATAAATTTTCCCAGATGGTGATCAAAGGAGTGGAGAGATTTTAGAAAATCCGATTGGAACCCATGTTTGCACTCAAATTCTCCGGCGACGGTATACGGCGGATGGATGTCGATCGTACTTATGACTGCGATGAAACGTTCAGGAGTGTCCGGAGATTTGAACTGTTTGAAAACCGCATCAAACAGCTCAAAATCCGCCATGCCCCATGCTTCATGCGACACAGAATGGAACTTTTTACGCAACTCTTCCCAGAAGAAAAAGTGTTCAAGTGCGCCGCCGAAAATTTTCAGATAGGTTTTCCGGTTGCCGCCGAAGCTTCCGGAAACCGGAGAAAAATAGTATCCGGCATAGCCTGAAGTATTGCCGATGGTAAAGAGCGACGGATTGCCCGGAGTCTTCAGTTCGCGGCGATAATCCAGACGTGACATCAGCAGCGCCGTAAGCCCCCAGCTCGTCGGCTGGGCGGCGGTGAAACAGTTGACAAAGGAAAGATTATCGTTAAACAATTTATCCAGTTCCGGTGTAATACCTTCCGGCATCGCCGGATTGAACGCCCGGATAAAGTCGAGGTCAAGCGATTCAACTGCGATCACGATGATCCGGTCATAGACCGCTTTTTCTTTGACAACTTCAGCGCCCTGCGGCTTCAGTTTTTCCACGTTCCAAGCCGACAGCAGTTCAGCCGATTCTTCGGGCAGATTTTCAGGGAAATAACCGCAAACGCTCTCATCTTTGAATGCCCTGTCCACTATATCTCCAGCAAGTTTCGCCACCACCAGCGGCACCGGACGCACCAGTTTGGACTCCATGATCTCTTCCTGACTGGTCCTCCGCTGACGGAACATATACACCGTACTGCTGCAAATGGAGATGACGAACAGCACCGCAAAAACGGTTATCCACGAATTGGGGATGATCCGCCGCTTGTTGCGTGCGGCGGTCCACACCCGTGAACAGAAATAGATTATCGCACCGCAAACTGCGACCACTGCGGGGATCATCCAGAGGTAGTACAAATCGCCGAACACCGCCCGCAAACCATTGTGGTCAGCGTGTTCCCAAAGCAGCGCAATGGTATCCAGCCCCAGCGGCATAAAAGTTTCATTGCGGATGATCAACGCTATAATACGCAAAATAGCACTGGCAAATGCCAGCGCGACCGCGATCACCGCACACACCCGATTGCGGAATATCTGGGCAAGCAGAACAAAACACAGCGGCAGAAAGAAATCCCCCAATACCGGCCAGGTGACCAGAAATCCCGCTTGAGAATAGCGGGACAGCAGCAATGCAGATGCTCCTGAAATGAACATCAGCATCACCATAGTCATCACCACGATACCACGGTGGAACAGGTATTGGAATTTTCTTTTGTCAGCCATAGTTATTCAAATATCAGAAACACCACACACCGTTGCGGAAGATGGCTGTTTCGCTGCCGTCGGCACCGATTCCGGTGATATCCAGATCTTCGGAACCGATCATAAAATCGACGTGGATCATACTGTCATTGACGCCCATTTTATGCAGTTCGTCCTGCGTGTATTTTTCATAATCTTTAACACAGTTATCAAATCCGCGCCCCAGAGCGAGGTGGCAGCAGGCGTTTTCATCGAAGAGCGTGTTGTAGAAAAGTATTCCGGTATTGTTGATGGGTGAATCCCATGATATGAGCGCACATTCGCCGAGGAATGCGGCATTTTCATCCATAGCGATCATCCGCTCCAGAGCCTCCTGGCCTCTGGCGGCTTTGACTTCGACCGCTCTGCCGTTTTCGAACCGGATGGAGAAGTCTTCGATCAAAGTTCCCTGCCATGAAAGCGGCTTGGTGGCAACGAGCAAGCCTTCAGCTTTGCCGCGTTCCGGAGTGGTAAAAATTTCTTCGGAGGGGATATTGGGATTGAATACTCTGCCGGAAAGATCTTTTTCAGCTCCACCGGCAAAGATTCCCTGCTTCATCAGACCGACTTTGAAATCAGTGCCGTTTGATGAACGGTAACGCAGTTCCACGAAGCCTTTTGAATTGAGTTCATCACAGCGGCGGTGGATGATTTCATTGTGCTGTTCCCAGTTGGCGATGGGGTCGCCGTTGGCGCGGGCGGCATTGAGGATCGCCTCCCAGAGCTTTTCAATGGCTTCAGCCTCAGGGAGACCGGGAAAAACTTTCTGCGCCCACTTCACACCGGGGACACCGGCGATGCACCACTGGAATTTGTTTTCCATTTCATCGCGATAGGGTTTGATCCTGGGAAAGCGCGCCATTTGAGCGCGGGCGCGTTTGCCCTGATCAATGCCGTCCATACCGTCGGGATCTTCAGAATCCAGCCAGATGAATGCGGGAAGCTTTTCACAGCGCCACTTGAGTTTTTCGATCTCCCAGTTTTCGATACCGGACAAAGTTTCTTCGCTCTGATAGATCTGATCGAGCCGGGCAAGCGGCATATCTTTCCAGTCAACAATGACCTTGCCGGCACCGTGCTGATAACACTTTTCCACCACCAGCCGGGTAAAATCGATCTCATCCAGACCGGCAACAACGATTACCTCCTGTCCGGGCGTCGGATTGATGCCCTTTTTGACCAGAAGTTCCGCATAATCATTCAAACGCTGTATATCCATAATTCACCGTCCATATTTTTCCAGAAGTTCAGCGGCAAACTCCACGCACTTTACGCAGGGAATTGCAAGTTCATTTTTAAGTGCGGTACAGGAAACTGCACCGAGTTCAGACAAAAAGGCATCTTTGATAAGGGGAGCTTTTTCCGCTCCGGCAATGGTCATCGCCGCATAAAGCGCACCGCAAATATTTTCCGGAGCCCTGCCCCCGCCGCAAAGTTTCATCTCTTCAAGCAGATCTGCGCGTCCGGCGCCATCAGCGACCGCCTGCGCACAGTTGTGCATCTTAGGAACTGCACAAAACAATTCAACAGCTTTATTTTTCATTTTATATCTCCATACAATATCGATAGATAATATAGCATATTTATTTTTATTTTCCAGAGATTTTTTCAAAAAAAACAGTGCCATCCGTTAAAAGATGACACTACTGGAAATTTTTCACAAACTCACTTTTTAAGTTCGATCAACCGGAAGTCATAGGGTTTCACGCTCCGGTCATTTTCCGCGAGCGCTTTTCCGTTTTCACCATCAAGCGCCGTAAAGCTGCCGTTGATGACAAAGGTGCGCTCTTCACCGCACTCATTGGCGACGATCATAAGTTTTCTGCCGCTTCTGGCGTAGGCGGAGATCATCAGATCTTTACCGCTGATCTCTTCAGGAGCTTGAGCGGGATCATAGAAGGGTTCAAACTTGCAATCCGCTTCACCGATACCGAATTCACCAAGCACACTCTGCGCCGCCTGCACCACCTTGCGTGAAGCATCCTGCGGCGATGCGCGGAGCTTGACACCGACATTGTACGGCAGGGTCATAGCAAGAAGCGTTCTGGTGAGATAATCAAATTTGGGTTTCCACTTATCAGGCGGAGTGGTCTTGCGCACCACACCGCCCAGAGACAAGGGAGCGTTGCCGACCTGAAGTCCGGTGCTTTCAGCGAGGATCAAATCCTTTTTGTACCGCAGCTGGAGCGGCTTTTCGCCGAAGTCAGATTCCCAGCCGAGCTGGCTGGTGGCAAAGGAGAATGCGGGGATGATCTGGGCATTGGTCATATGCACCTGAAGCACGCGCGGGGAATATCCTTTCAAATGCTGCAATACGGCAATGCGTTTGACCACCTCGCGGATGGCAAAAATACCCGTATTGCAATGCAGTTCGCCCTCGTCATCCAATGCGGACAAGGTATGCGGATTGTTGTCCGGCATGATAAAAGTATCATCCAGATAACAGCCGACCATACCGTGGTCAAATTCGCGGGCATAACTGTAAATGATAAAGTCAACATAAGACGGAGTCAGCGAAGTGCGCAAGGCTCCGAAATAATTCTGCGCCGCCGGGTTGAACCATTCCGCCTTGAAATATTCGGTTTCAGGTTCGGCGGTGTACGCCAGACGCGGATCGGAATACTTGGTCGGAACTGACGCGCGTTTGCTGCTGAAGTTGAGCGACACCCAGACCGGGCGGCTCTTTTCCATCTTCTGCGCGAAAGCCGGTTTATTGTCCGCTTTCAAAAACATCTGCCGGATCCTGGCGGAGTGCTTTTTCATATAAGTCTGCACCGCGGGCCCCGCCTCGCTTTTGTCACTGGCTCCAGCCAGTTTCACCAGTTTGTCAAACAAGCTCCAATCGCCGTTGACCGGCTGTTTTGACCAGCGGTAGGGATATCCCAGAATATGTTCGCTGATGGTCAATTCATTGGGGCGGGAAGGTACTCCGACACCGAGCGCATCAAAAGTGAGATTGACCACGCGCTGATCGATCGGTTTTACCGGAGTTGCCTGAGTACCGAACTCAATTTTATGACCGTCTTTCAACGTTGCCGGACGGTTGATGAGGTCTATCTCCAAGACTACAGCGTTTCCTGCGCGGACGATACGCACTGCATCTTTTTTGCGGTCAAGTTTCATACCGAGACTTGAATTGACAAACCAGGACAAACCTTTTTCCAAACCGCCGAGCCAGATGTAGGGAACGACAGCGGGATGCAGAGTCTCTTCACCGAAGGCGCTGGCCCGATAAAGTTTGCTTCCGCTCCAGACGACACCTGATCCCTGCGGGATTTCGCCGGAGGGATTGCGGCGGATCATATTGGATACAACATGAAAGAGCTTGGCTTCTTCAGCTTTGAACGGGAACCTTATCGTCCAGCGGTCGATCTTTTTTCCGGCGACTCCGGAAAGTTCAAAAGTGTGGATATTGAAGTTGTCATATTCGCTGTGGATGCGGCTTTTCAAGGTAACGCCGCCAACACTGGAAACAGCTTGCGTAAGCGCATCCAGACCGTCAGAAGCGATGACCGTTTTCACCTCACCCTGCTTGAACTGCAGAAGCTTGCCATCCACGACCATCTCAGATTCCGGAGCGGCGGAAAAAATCTCTTTTCCGTCGGCAAGTACGCTTTCCATAATGCCGTTGGGAGCAAATTTATACTCTCCGCGCAAGGTGGCAAGACCGGCCTTACCGACCGGTTTGATTTTGACAAAGGGTTCGAGCAGGACCCGCTCTTTGCCTTCGTTATTATTGAGCCACGGCCACTTTTTATACGGGATCCTGCCTATGACCTGTTTATTGGCGATGATTTTGCCACTCTTTTTAACTGTACAGCTGACGGTAACGGGACGCTGCGGCAGCTGGATCACGGCGACTTTGGAACGCTTTACTGATTCAACTTTCACCGGCTTGCCGTCGGCAAAGAGCTCGATGGAGCAATCGCTGCCGCTGCTTGTCGGGGTGATTTCAAAAACCGCCTTGTTGTATCCGGGATAGTGACGGAAGAGACCATTGCCGTATCCTGAAATGGAAAAAGTTCCGTTAGCCGGACGGCGCCCGGTGAATATCTCTTTTTTGGCAACGATCAAGCGGGTAAAGTGAACACGCTTGGTCTTCACATCGTACAAAACCGCACTCAAACGGTGGATATTGCGGTCGGCGGTATATTTTTTTACGATGGAAGCGCGCTCACCCGGCTTGATGAGCTTCTCTTCGGCAAAGACGGTCTTCACCTGCCGCTGAACTTTTCCGTTGATGCGCGGCCAGGAGTAGCTCTGGAGCATCACCGCCAGCATCAACTCACCTGGAGTCGGATTGTCCGCAGAAAAGTTGATATCCCATTCTCCGGCGGCGGCGGCAGGGATATCCTCCATCTGCAAAGTCGGCAGTTTGGCTCCGAAGATTCCGTTGATGGCGAACTTCATTTCGGTATGGCTCTGGGTGCTGTTCAATGCCGACGGGCCGTAGCCGCTCCAGTTGCGGGCGACATTGAACTTCATTCCGCGCCGGGAAGCGCCGATCTCCGCAAGCGAAAACCTGACTTCCAACGTCCACCAACCTGATTCAGCCACCGATTGCGCCTGATAATCATAAATATTCCACTTGGTGTTACTGGATTTCGGCTCAAGTTTCACCATACGGTCAAACAGCGCGCAGTTGTCATTGAAAATCAGATGCCGGATGCCGCCATCTTCGCCGCCGAAGGCAAATTCGATGGAGTCATCGTCAAATACCGAGCTGTCCCGTCCGGTTGCACGGGTGGTCAAACCGCCGCCGGGGTCATTATTCTTGGCGGTAGTACGCACCAGACAGTAAAGATATTTTTTATCGCGTTTCAAGGCGACAAAGCCGCTGCGCTCCGGCACCAGACGGTCTTTCACGGAAAAACCGCTGATTTTGACCGCATCATCCCACTCGCCCTGTCCGAGCTTTCCGTCAAGCACCGGAATACTCTTGGCTTCGGGGATGGTCAGCGCGGTATTGCCGCCCCAAGCGCCGGACAAATATTTTTTAGACAGCGGAGCCAATTCTGCGGCACCGGCGGAGACCGAGGCCGCTGTCAAAATCGAAACTAAAGGAAATGTGTATTTCATCATTTTTCACCCAAACGAAAGAAGTTGTCTCCGGGAACATTACGCCAGTAGAACTCGTTAAGAATATCATTTCTGCCCAAGGTAACGACATGGCCGTCACCGGCAACGATCGAAGCTTTGCTCAAGTGACGCAAATGGATTTTCCGGGTCGAATCAAAGTTGTTGTTGCCGACCCACGCCAGATAGTAGGTCTGCAGGACCGGAATTTTGGAATCCAGAACTGAATCCATCACAAAGGGGAATTTGGACGGAGTGACTTCCGTCTTGTCACTGGGCATATTTTCAAATTTAAAGCGTCCGATCTTGTAATATTTGTTTTTATTCCGGGTCATACCGTAAAACTGGTCAAACGAAAAATCTTTACCGGTACTGGCTTCCAGATTGGGGCAGCGGAAGTTCGGCAGCATTTTGTCAGATATAAGTTTACATTCAAGAAAGGCTTTTCCCCAGCTGTACGCGGTGCCGTCTTCATACGAAATGTAGTACGGAACGATCCAGTTGTCGCTTTGATCAGCATACATAAAGTGAGCCTTTCCGGTCTGCGCCAGATTGTTGACGCAACTGCTGGAACGCCCCCGCTGGCGCGCCTGCTGAAGCGCAGGAAGCAATATCGCCGCCAATATGGCGATAATGGCGATAACGACCAGCAGTTCGATCAATGTGAATTTCTTTGCGGTTTTAAAAAGCGGAATTTTATCCATAAACAATTCTCCATATTATCTTATAAAAGAGATAAAAAAATATACATTGATTAATGTAACCCGCAAGAGCTTCAATGTCAATATCTGAAGAGTTTTTTCAGCAAAAAAACTTTATACCTGGCAACTTGAAGAATATTCAGCTTGAAAACTCCGCCAACTCTGCTATATTAAGCGGAATGCAAAAATAAAAAACTGCAAGGATCGCAAACTTATGGATAAATTCACCTTTCCCGGTCCCGGAACCGGATATTCTCTGCATAATCACAGCAATTTCAGCGACGGCGCAAGCACTCTTGAAGAGATGTGCCGCAGTGCCAAAGCTGCCGGCTTGAAAGTTTTCGGTATGTCCGATCATTGGGTTGAACCCGCTTATGAAGGCACCGGCACGGAAAGTTGGCGTATGGCGTATGACCGCCTCGATGAATATGTTGAAACTCTGCAGAAACTTCAAGCGGAACTAAATGATGACAGCTTCAGTTTGAAAATCGGTCTGGAAGTTGACTTTTTCTTTGAAAATATGGACGATATCTTCGCCCGATTGAAAAAATATCCGCTGGATTATATGATCGGCTCCGTCCACTGCTGCGGAACTTTCCCGGTCGACCACGCCGCCTCGGATTGGGAACCGCTGTCTATGAAAGAGCGCGATGCGGTCTGCGAAATGTACTGGAAAAAGATGGAAGGTGCCGCCGCCAGAAAAGAGTTCCTTTTTCTCGGCCACCTCGATCTGCCGAAAAAATTTGATCTCATCGACAACGCCCGCTATCTCGGACACGCGGCAAAGGTGCTGGATATCCTTCAGCAGAGTGGCGGCGCGATCGAATTGAATACCTCAGGATGGTTCAAACCCTGCAATTCCCCCTACCCCGCGCTGGAGATACTCAAGCTCGCAAATTCCCGCAAGATCCCTGTGGTCATCAATGCCGATGCCCACCAGCAGGGCCACGTCAAACGCAGCTTTGACGAAGCTGCCGCTCTGCTGAACGAGGCAGGTTACAATTTCTGAAACCGCTGAGACATAAAAAAACGGCTGGTGCAAACTCTTGCACCAGCCGTTTTATTTTTTCAGCTTACAGCGTGATCTTCACGGTCACGGCACCTTCGACCTGGATTTTTCCGGGACGCTTGATCTTTCCGGTAAGATCAGAGGTTATCCGCATTTTGACCAAGTGGTAAACACCGTCACCGACAGCGGTACGGGAGCGGGTCAATTCAAATATTTTCGCATCATACCATTCGCCGTCGTCATGGCTGAATACTTTCGCATCCATACCGCTCTTGATATGGATGATATCTTCTTCTGCGAAATAGGAGTAGACATAGAAGCGGTGATCTCTGTGCAGACAGGCGGCTTCGGTGGCGGCGGCGTTCCACGCGCCGACAGTATCGGAGTGGGTATTGATGATACCGTCATAGGGAGCGATGATCTTGTAATATTTGCGCTGTTCATTGAGCAGTTCAAGTTCGCGTTCCAGACCGGCAAGTTTGGTTTTGAGCAGAGCGAGCTGCTGTTCAGCCTGCTGCAGATAAAGTTTTTTCAAACCGTTGTTGACCTTTTCCTGATCGCTGACGGTGATCTGGTAGGCAGCTTTGGCATCGAGATATGCCTGTTTTTTGCTGCGCAAATCCAGATCGGAAACACTGCGGTTGCGGGAGAGCCGGCGGTAGACCTGCCACTCGTTTTCGGTACGCTCCATAAGTTCTTTGGCGCGGGCGGTCTTCCAGGTGATGTTGCGGTAATCGGAAGGAAGCGGATCAAGCTTGACCAATTCAAGTTTGGTCTCCTGAAGTTCGATTTCCTTTTTCATTGCGGCGATATCGTTTTCGACATCGGTGATTTTCACCCGGAGATCGTAGTCGTCATATTCCAGAATGCAGTCACCTTTTTTGACACGGGTGTCGGCGTACACATGAACTTTGGAAACAAAAGAGGCATACTTGTTTTTGAGCGCATAATGAGAACCGCCGCGCAAATAACCGTATCCGATAAGCTCTTTTTTGGCTTCCGGTTTCAATACAGCTGCGACATTCTGCTTCACGGCTTCAGATTTTCCCCCGAAGAAAAGAATCACTGCAACCGCCACAAACATTCCGGCGAGGACACCCAGCAACGCCACGACCCAACTTTTCATTTCTGCTCCTTTTATTATCTTTAGATGAAAAAAATAATTATCCGGTAATATACCGCATTTACAGTTTTTTGCAAGTCTTCCGGTAAATTATTATCAAAATTTTTCCGGTCAGGCGCTCCTGCCACTTGAAAAATTGCCTTTTCCGGTGTATTTTTTGAAATAAACAAAAATCCAAAACCAAAATATTTGGAAGGATATTTATGAAACAGACTGTTGAAACTGTTGTGTTGTTGAATTTTGGATGCAATGACATCCAGAAGTTCGCCCGCGCCATCCGTGACCGGAACATCTACACTATGGTGATGCCCTACACCGTCACTGCCGAACGTGTCGCCCAGGAAAATCCTGTCGGTTTGATCGTCTGCGCTGATGCCGGTGCCGCCGCCCGTCCGGAAGCTTTGGCAAAATTCGCTGCTCTCAATCTGCCGACCCTCGATCAGACCTGCGGCAACGCCGATGTGGATAAAGCGGTTGAATTCTGCAAAAATGAATGCAAATGCTCCGGCAGCTGGAAGATGGAAAACTTCATCGACGAAGCTATCGCCGATATCCGTGCCCAGGTCGGCGACGGCAAAGTTGTTCTCGGTCTCTCAGGCGGTGTTGACTCCTCCGTCGTTGCCGCGCTGCTTCACAAAGCGATCGGCGATCAGCTGACCTGCGTTTTCGTCAACCACGGTCTGCTGCGCAAGAATGAACCCGAAATGGTTCAGGAGATCTTCGCCAGAAACTTCAAAATGAACCTCTGCTACGTCGATGCCTCCGACCGCTTCCTCGATAAGCTCAAAGGTGTCGCCGATCCGGAACAGAAACGCAAGATCATCGGCAAAGAATTCATCGAAGTCTTCGCCGAAGCCGCCGCCAATTCCGGCGCTGAATTCCTCGGTCAGGGCACCATCTATCCGGACATTCTGGAAAGCATCCCCCTCGACGGCGACCCCAAAGGCGTTATCAAGAGCCACCACAACGTCGGCGGCCTGCCCGAAAACCTCAAATTCAAACTGGTCGAACCGGTCGAACGCCTCTTCAAAGATGAAGTCCGTACCGTCGGTAAACTGCTCGGACTGCCCTCCGAACTGCTCGACCGTCATCCCTTCCCCGGTCCCTCTCTCGGTGTCCGTCACGTCGGCCCCATCGAACGCGACACGCTGAAGATGCTCCGCGAAGCCGATGCCATCGTTACCGAAGAGCTGATCAAAGCTGACTGGTATCACAAGACCTGGCAGACTTTCGCCATCTTCCTCCCGGTCAAGACCGTCGGTATCAAGAACGGCCAGCGTTCCTATGACTATGTCATCGCCATCCGTTCCATCAACAGCGTTGACGCAGTTACCGCTGAAGTCGTCCAGCTGCCGTGGTCTCTGCTTGACATAATGATGAAACGTATCATCAGCGAAGTTGACGGTGTCAACCGCGTTGTTTACGACATCACCCAGAAGCCTCCCGGCACCATCGAATGGGAATAATTGATTGAAATAATCTCGATACGGCGGCGGGTTTCCGGCCGCCGTATTTGATTTTTTTCATTTGCAATGCTATATTTATACAGCTGTTTGTTATTGAGTATTAAAAATTAAAGCTAATATGGAGAAAACTGTTATGTGCAAAACTCTCGAAGGAAAAGTCGCCATCGTCACCGGCGGTGCCCGCGGTATCGGTAAAGCCATCTGCGCCCGTCTGGCCGCCGAAGGTGCCAAACTTGCTATCGTTGACATCCTGTTGGAAACTGCCCAGCAGACCGCTGACGAATTCACCGCTGCCGGCTTTGAAGCCAAAGCCTATGCCGCCAACGTCGCAAAAATGGAAGATGCCGAAGCCACCGTCGCCGCCGTCGTCAACGATTTCGGCAAGGTTGATATCCTCGTCAACAACGCCGGTATCACCAAAGATACCCTGATGCTCAAAATGACCGAAGATCAGTGGGATGCCGTCATCGCGGTCAACCTCAAAGGTACCTTCAACTTCACCAAGGCTGTTGTCCGTCCGATGATGAAACAGCGCGCCGGCAAGATCGTCAACATTGCCTCCGTCGTCGGCCGTATGGGTAATGTCGGTCAGGCGAACTACTCCGCCAGTAAGGCCGGTGTCATCGCTCTGGCGAAGACCACCGCTAAAGAGTTCGGCGCCCGCAACATTCAGGTCAACGCGGTTGCCCCCGGCTTCATCGTTACCGATATGACCGCCCAGCTTCCCGAAGCTGCCCGCGAAGCCTTCCTCACCATCATCCCCGCCAAACGCGGCGGCAAACCCGAAGACGTTGCCAATGTGGTCTACTTCCTCTGCTCACCGGATTCAGACTACGTCACCGGTCAGTGCATCAACGTCGACGGCGGTATGCTGATGTAATTATGCGGTAATCGCGAATTATGTGCGGCGGGCCCCCCTGAGCGCTGACTTTAAAAGAGTTGGGAAGCTCGTGAACGGAAGTTCACGTCGCCCAACTCTTTTTTCGTCTTCATCGCACGATCATCCCGCCGATTGCAAATCACGAGGTTCATAAACCTTGCCGCTGGAGAGGCGCATATCGTTGCGCTGTCGCGCAACATGCGAGAGGTAGGTTTTGCAATAGCGCCGCGGTTGCGGCTTATGACTGCCTTACGGCGTTGTACCGGTTGTTCGCCGGACAGGAGAGTGGAGAGGCGCATATCGTTGCGCTGCCGCGCAACATACGAGAGGTAGTTTTTTTGATTACGCGGACAGGCAGATAGTTTTAACGCATTGCGCTTTTAAGCGCGATTTCAAGGATTTGCAATGTCCACTCCACATCTGCATCGGCACGGTGCGCCTGCATGGAATCGTCGGAATCCAGCTGAAAAATCGCCCGCAAACTTTGCAGTTTGTAAGAGGGCAGATGCGGATGGGTGGTCTTGATCAAACGCAGGGTGTCGAGCGTTTTGCCTTTCCACAGCGGCAAACCTGTACGGCTCAAGCTCTCCTGCAGAAAACCGAGGTCAAACCGGGCATTGTGAGCAACCAATGTTGAATCTTTGGCAAACTCGATAAACTCCCTGCCCGCGCGGGCAAACACCGGCGCATTGGCAACGATATCGTCAGTAATGTGGTGAACCGCCACCACTCCGGAAGGGATGGAACGGCCGGGATTGACAAAGCTTGACCAGCGGGATATTTCTCCGTCTTTATCAATGCGAACGGCGGCAATCTGTACGATACGGTCATTGACCGGGCTCATTCCGGTGGTCTCAACATCAAAAACGGTAAACGGTCCAAGTTCAAACCATTGCATAAATATTTCCCCTTCCCCGCGCCATCTCAGTTGGCGTAGCCGTCCGGATGGTCGAGCTGCCACTTCCACGCCGATTCGATAATGGCGAAAGCGTTTTCAAACTCCGGCTTCCAGCCGAGTTCTTCGCGGGCGCGGGTACTGCACGCGATCAGGCGCGGCGGATCCCCGGGGCGGCGCGGAGCGACTTCGAGATTGACCTTTTTTCCGGTGATCTCTTCAGCGGCGCGGACGATTTCAAAGACCGAAAGTCCGTTGCCGGTACCAAGATTGTAGTGTCCGCTTTCTTTGGCATAAAGTGCCTTTTCGTGCGCTTGAGCAAGGTCAAGGATGTGGATATAGTCGCGGATACAGCTGCCATCCGGAGTTTCGTAATCATCTCCGAAAAGCATAAATTTGTCCCTTTTTCCCCGAATGGTCTGAAGAACCAGCGGGATGAGGTGAGTTTCAGGGCGGTGGTCTTCGCCGTGGATCTTGGTGGCACCAGCGGCATTGAAGTAACGCAAAGCGGCATACTTCAAACCGTGAACAGTGCTGTACCATTGGAGAACCTTTTCAAAACAGAGCTTGGATTCGCCGTAGGGGTTGATCGGAATTTGCGAAGCACTCTCTGAAATCGGCATCTCATCTGGAATGCCGAAAGTGGCGGCGGTGGAGGAAAAGACAAACGCCTGCACACCGCTTTCGACCGCGGCATCGGCAAGATTGATGGCGCTTGCCAGATTGTTGCGGAAATATTTGGAGGGATCTTTCATCGATTCGCCGACCAGAGAAAAGGCGGCGAAGTGCATAATGGCATCAAATTTTTCTTTTTTGCACAGCGCGATAAGTTCATCTCTTTCAGCGAGATCGCCTTTGATGAAACGGGCGCGCGGATCGACCGCATCACGGTGTCCGGTAAACAACGCATCCAATACCACGACTTCATAATCGCGGTCAAGCAGATATTCGGCACAACCACTGCCGATATAACCGGCTCCGCCGGCAACGAGAATTTTTTTCATAACATAAAATCCTTATCAAAAAGGTATATCCTGATCCTGCACCGAAGCGGCAGACGCGGCGGCGCGGGGTGAAAGCTGTTCACCGGAAGCGGTATCAAAATTCTGCCACTGACCGTTATTGCCGTCATCGCGGGCAAGCAGAGTTATTTTGCGTTCCAGATTATCAAGTTTGCTCCGGCAGAATCCGGCAAGCTTCTGGCCGCGTTCAAAACCGGAAATAAGTTCATCCAGCGAAAGGCGGCCGTTTTCCATTTTTCCGACCAGCATCTCCAATTCACTCAAGGCCGCTTCAAACGAAAGCTCCTGCGGTATATTTTCACTCATACAATGATCCTCCAATGTGTGTTAAAATATACACCCGAAGTAAAAAAAATACAAACGCTCAAATCTGTTTTTGATAAAACTTGCAAAAAAGCTGTCCGTTATGTATATTATAAGAATGGTATTTTACAAAAACTTATATGGAGATAAACAAAAAAATGAAACTGTTTAAGATCTATTCACGCATTCCGCTGATTTACCTCAATCTGGGAGCATTTATTCTCGGATGTGCCGGAGGTTTGCTCTTTTACTGGCTTGGCAGCAAGCTGGGTGGAAACTTTTTGAGCAACACCACCGCCATTCTGGCGCCTTTCGGCAATATTTTGGTGAGTATGCTCAAGATGATCGTGATGCCGATCATCGTCTGCACTCTTATCAGCGGAGCGGCGGCGCTGCCGCTCAAGACCTTCGGCCAAATGGGACTGGCGATTTGCGGCTGGTACTTTTTTACTTCGCTCTTTGCGGCTGTTTTCGGAAGTACGATCGCGATCATATTCGATCCGTCGCTTTCGGTCGCTCCGGAGAAACTTGTTGATGAATCCCTGCGCGGCAAAGCAGCAGAAATGGCGGTGCGCAGCAGTGAAAGCGGCAACGCATTTCTCGATATCCTTTACAGTTTGTTCAGCAATCCGTTTGAAGCTCTGGCGCAGGGAAAATTCCTGCCGGTGATCGTCTTTGCCATTCTGTTCGGCCTGGCGGCGCGTCTGGTGCTGGATGATGCCGAAGAGAAAAACAACCTTGAAACTCAACAGCAGATCCGGAATATCCTCAATTTGTTTGAAGGCTTCCAGAAAGCGATTTTCAAAATCGTGGATTGGGTACTGCTCTATTTCCCGATCGGCGTGTTCGCGTTGACCGCGTTCTGTTTTGCCAAGTTCGGCGTGGCACTCTTCCAATCCTATCTGCAGCTGGCATCCTGCGTCATCTGCGGCATACTGCTGATGATTTTTGTCTGCTATCCGCTGGCGATACTCATCATCTGCCGTGAAAATCCCTATCCGATCCTCTGGAAACTGCGCGAACCGATTCTGACCGCCTTTGTGACCCGCTCCAGCGCGGCGACCTTGCCGGTGTCGATCAAGACAACGACCGAAAAATTGAATATTTCAAGAGAGCTGTCCGGCTTTGCATTGAGTCTGGGTTCAACGGTCAATATGGACGGTGTGTGCATCCATCTGCCGGTATTTGCAGTGCTGGCGGCAAATTTGTTCGGTTTTGAAATGACGATAACGCAAATAATTCTGATGGTGCTGGGAGTGGTCTTCGCCTCCATCGGAGCGGGCGGAATCCCTGGCGGCAGTGTATTTTTGCTCTTCCTTGTGCTGGGCGGCTTCAACCTCACACAGGAACAGACCTCGATCGTGGTCGCACTGGCATTGGGCATCAACCCGCTGCTGGATATGTTTGAAACTGCGTGCAACGTTGCCGGCGACAATGTCGGTGCCTACGTTATCAGCAAAAAGATGAAAATGTCAAAGTAAATTCTTTTCAAAAAATCGGTAATGCGGGGGAAGGGAAAAAAGTTTTTTCCTTCCCCCGCACTCTTTCCATTAAAAAAATACGAAGTATAGCTGCTCCAGACTTGTCCCGCCATAGCCTTTGGCGACGGCGGATTGTCGCAGCGGAAACTTTGCGACAACGGCACACAATAAACAGTGTCTCAGGAATATTGCGCGACAGTGCACCGATATGCGCCACCTCCAGCCGGGATCAAACAGGAGGCGATATTCCACAGCCGGGGGGCTCCGTGATCTGCGGGATGATCAAGCGATGACAATAAGAAAGCGGCAGGCGACGTGAACTCACGTTCACGAGACCTGCCGCTGGCGCAGTTGGCGTGCCCGAAAGCCCGCCGTCCTCTATTCTTATCCGCAGTGGAAGTATTTATTCACCAGTTCGAGGATGCGTTCCTGATCGCCGCCGATGTCCTGACGGAGAGTGCGGTCGTCAAAGGCTTTCAGACCGGCAATGATGCCGTCGATCATCGCGGGAGCGAAGATGCCTTCAGCTTCGTAGATGGCGCGCTGGGCTTCCAGACATTCGGCAGAAGCGACGCAGCTGTCGGGCAGAACGCTCAAGCGATCGAGGATGTCCTTGTTTTCGTCTTTGTGAATGTTGACGTTGACGTAGGTGTCGGCGGCAACCTTCAGAGCGTCGGAACGTTCAAAACCGTAACGGCAGGCAACGGCAAGACCTGCGAGGAGCAAGTAGACGTTGGCGGAACCGTCGGGGGAACGCATTTCAACGGTCTGCTTCTGGCTGGTGTCATAGGCACCGGAGATTTCGCCGGGGTTGGCCTGGCAGCAGAGATCTTTTTTGCTGGTCCAGCCGAGCGGAACGCGGACGAGCACGGAACGGTTGCGGTCGCCCCAGCAGACGTTGGTCGGAGCTTCCTGATGGGGAACCAGACGGAAGTAGCTGGTCGGGTTGGTGTTGCCGAAAGCGGTGATGGAGGGAGCCATCAGCATAAGACCGGCGATGGCGCGTTTGGCATCATCGGAAAGGGCACCGTCTTTGAGCATCTGGTTGACGCCGTCTTTGACCACGCGGAAGTGGATGTGCATACCGGAACCGGCTTTGCCGACGGTGATCTTGGGAGCGAAAGTGACATCCAGACCGCTCTGATAAGCGAGGTTGCGGATGATCCACTTGGCAATGGCGAGCTGTTCGGCAGCTTCTTCGGCATTGACGGGGAGGAATTCGATTTCGTTCTGTTCGTAGATTTTGCCGTCCAGAGTGAAGTTACCGACTTCGGAGTGACCGTATTTGATCATACCGCCGGCCTGGGCGATGTAGTTCATACAAAGCTGACGGAATTCACCGAACTTGGCATAAGGCGCAGATTCGTGATAACCCTTCTGGTCGACAGCGGGGAAGCATTCATCATCGGGAGCGATGACGTAGTATTCGAGTTCGCCCATCGCCTGGAATTCCATACCGGTGCTTTCGCGGAAGGCGTTGCAGGCCTTGTGCAGGGTGTATTCAGGGGAGCTGGCAAGGGGTTCGCCGTCCTTGTTGAAGAAGGAACAGAGCAAGTTCAAAGTCGGCAGTTCGCTGAACGGATCCATATAGGCGGTGCGGAAGCGGGGGACAACGTAGAGGTCGCTGTTGTTGGCTTCGATGAAGGGGAACAAGCTGGAACCGTCAACGCGTTCGCCGCAGGAGAGGATCTCATCGAGATAATCGGCATCATTGATGACGAAGTTCAGGGTTTTGAGACGGCCGTCACCGGCGGGGTACTGGAAGTTGATGTGGCGGATGTTTTCTGAGATGACCAGATTGATGATGTCTTTCTTGGTGAAATCTTTCGGCATTTTACCGATTTTGTCCACCAGACTGCGGCAGCTGTAATTGAGCGTATCCATAGGAATCCTTTCGTTTATGGTTTCACTGCAAATTGACAATCTATATAATTTACAGCATTTTCTGTATTCTGTCAAGTAAAAATCCCATCGCAACGCCATAAAAAATACGCAGATGAGCAAAGTAGATATTTTTCATTCAATATATATTAAAAAAAGCTTGTATTTAACGCGGTTATGCTGTATATTTATAGCACTATGAATATTTATGTCAAAAATCAGCCGCGTTTCAACGCGATCGTCAGCGGAAGCATCCTCGCTCCCGCAGCTTTGCTGTGCCTTGACAAACTCCTTCGACTTCGACTGCGCGGTTGCGCCGCGCTACTTACTTCACTGTGCTGAAGTGATGCCTGACCGATATGAAAATCACAGCTTCAGCACAAAGATACAACAGGTGATTTTCAAAAATATTCCGAAAAAAAAGCAATTTAACATATGGAAAAACTGAAAATGGAAAAATATCCGAGAATATCTCCGATCGAAGTGCCGAACCGTCAATGGCCGGACAAAGTTGTAACCGAAGCTCCCGTCTGGGCAAGCGTTGACCTGCGCGACGGCAATCAGGCTCTGCCGGTGCCGATGAATCCCGCGCAGAAGCTGGAATATTTCAATATGCTGCTCAATGTCGGCTTCAAAGAGATCGAAGTAGCGTTCCCCTCCGCCAGCGAAGACGATTTCCGCTTCGTCCGCAATTTGATCGAACAGAACCTCGTTCCGGACGATGTCCGCATTTCCGTGCTGACTCAGGCAAGAAAGCACCTGATCGACCGCACCATCGAATCATTGAAAGGTGTCAAGTCCGCTATCGCCCACTGCTATGTGGCAACCAGCGACCTCCACGGCAAATTCGTCTTCGGTCACAACCACGCTGACGTGCTCAAAATGGCGGTCGAAGGAACCCGTATGGTCCGCGATGCCATCGCCGCGCACAATTTGGAAAATGTGGTCTCTTACGAATTTTCTCCGGAAGAATTCACCGACAGCGACCTCAATTTCGTCGTCGACCTCTGCTGTGCAGTTAAAGAGGAATGGGGAAAATCCACCCCGGACAGCTTTATTTTGAATCTGCCCGCCACCGTGGAACGCCGTCCGCCCAACCAGTACGCGGATATGATCGAACTCTTCTGCCGCCAGTATCCCTTCATGAATGAAACCCGCGTCAGTTTGCACTCCCACAACGATCAGGGCTGTGCCATTGCCGCGACCGAATTGGCGATCCTCGCCGGCGCCACCCGCGTGGAAGGAACCATCTTCGGCCACGGTGAACGTACCGGCAACCTCGACCTCTCCGTACTGGCGCTGAACTTGAAGTCCCGCGGCGTTGACCCGAAACTGGACTTCTCCAATATGCCGGAAATCGTCCGCATCGTCGAACGCAACTCCGGAATCGAAGTCCATCCGCGTCATCCCTACGCCGGTGCGCTGGCATTTACCGCGTTCTCCGGTTCCCATCAGGATGCCATCCGCAAAGGTTTGGAAAAACGCAAAGAGATCGGTGAATTCTTCAATCAGGGCTGGAAAGTCCCCTATCTCCACCTCGATCCCGCCGATCTCGGACGTCAGTATGAACGCCTCATCCGCATCAACAGCCAGTCCGGTAAAGGCGGCGTGGTCTACATTCTGGAAAATGAATTCGGCATCTATCCGCCCAAGAGTATGCACCCGGAAATCGGCCGCGCCATCCAGCGTTACCTCGATGCCACAGGCGGTGAGATCGATTCAAGCAAACTGGAAGCGATCTTCCACGAAACCTTCGTCAATGTTGCCGGACCTTACAAGATGGAAGATTACCACCGCACCAGCAAGGGTGAAACCTCTGAAGTCACTTTCAACTGGTTTGTCAACGGCGAGAAATACGAACTCACCGGCGTCGGATACGGTCCGTTGAGTGCGGTCGTCCACGCGCTGAAGAACTCCGGTCTGATGCCGTTCTTCAAACTGGAAGACTTCTCCGAACGTACCCGCGGAACCGATGCCGATGCTCAGGCAATGGCATTTGTCGGTATCCGCTGCAGCGAAAAGAGCGCCCACGGCGAACTGGTTTACGGCGCCGGCGAAAACTCCAACTTGGATAAAGCCGCCATCGCGGCTTTGGTCTGCGCACTTAACCGCGCCGTCATCCTCGGAGCTCACCCGCGTCCGTAAGCAAATCACCTGAAGCACGGGAAATAATGAAACAATGAGTAAACAAACCTCACTTTTTCTGAAAATATTTCTTCCGCTGCTTGCGGTTGTCGCCGCCGTCCACATCTGTATATTTTATGCGATCGGACGGCGGAGCGATCAATCGTCTGCTGTTTCCGAAAAATCCATTCCCAATGCGGATATGTCAAAAGTTCCGCAGCCGCCTGCCGCCCCGGCATCCCCTGCCCCGTCAGCATCAACAGCGGCATCTACCACCCCGGAACAGCACTATACTGCATTGCCGGGGTATGATTTTTCCGGTTTGAAACGCATTCCTGCTGATTTGCAGAAATTGAGCCGCCCCGGAAAGAGCGGTATAATCGTAGATCTTTCCACCCGCAAGGTCTTGTGGGCAAAAAATCCGACCTCCCCGGTACCGATCGCCTCATTGACCAAATTGATGACGGCGCTTTTGCTTATGGAAGATATCTCTTCCGGACGGTTGGAAATGTCGACCCGCCTCCCGGTCACCGCTGCCGCCACCGAAGTTGAACGCAGCTGTGTTCTCGGTATGAAGCGCGGTGAAGTTTACACCGTTGAAGAGCTGCTCGCGGCGATGATGATAAACAGCCATAACGACGCCGCCGCCCAGATCGCCGCCTGTGTCGCCGGAAACGTCAAAGATTTTGTTGCCCGCATGAACACCCGCGCCAGAGAGCTGGGTCTTGCCAGCGCCGCATTCAACAGCCCCAATGGTTTGCCGCAGGGCAAAAAGCGGCAGAATTCACTGTGCAGTGTGACCGATGTCACACGTTTGAGTGAATATTTGATGCGCTATCCCCAACTGCTGCAATTCTGCCGGATGCGGAGTAAAAAACTTCACACCGGAAAAGTAGTTTATTCGCATAACAATCTGCTCCGCCGCCGACCGGTCCCCGGGTTATTCGGGTTCAAAACCGGCTACACCGGACGGGCGGGCTTCTGTCTCTCATTCGGCATCAACCGCAAGGGCCGTACCATTATCGGCTGTGTCACCGGATTCCCCTCGGCACGCGACCGCGATGAATTCTGCCGCCGCTTGATCGAATGGGCATATTCCACTCAAAGGTAACTGTATGGACAAAAAGAAATTGCGTATCTGTCACGTTATAACCCGTATGATCGTCGGCGGTGCGCAGGAAAACACCCTGCTCACCATAAAAGGACATCTTGCTTCGGGGCATCACGTGGAACTTGCAACCGGCCCATCCCCCGGACGGGAAGGCAAGCTTCTGGAAAATACCGGAATGCCGGAGTTCCCGATCGTTGAGTTTCCTGATATGGTGCGTGAACTGTCGCCGCTTCACGATCTGAAAGCCTATTTTGCACTGAAAAAATATTTCAAAGCCGGAAAATTTGATGTAGTCCACACCCACAGTTCAAAGGCTGGCATCATCGGACGGCTTGCCGCCCGCGCCGCCGGAGTTCCGGTCATTGTGCACACCGTTCACGGTCAGGCGTTCCACCCCTACCAGAGCAAGTTGAAAAACCGTCTTTTTATTGTCCTTGAACGCTTCGCCGCCAGATATTGCGACAAGATATATGCCGTGGCGCAGGCGATGATCGACCAGTGCGTTGATGCAAAAGTGGCTCCGCGCGAAAAATATATGGTCGTTTACAGCGGTATGGACACCACCGCGTTTGCCAATGCGGTACGCGAAGATGAGCTGCGGGCAAAACTCGGCATCCCTGAAAATGCCAAAACCATCGTCACCGTGGCCCGGTTGTTCCATCAGAAAGGCTATGAGTTTGTCATTCCGGCAGCGGAAAAAGTGCTTGAAACGATGCCGGATGTTCACTTTATCTTTGTCGGCGACGGCCCGATGTACGATGATTTGAACCGCTATCTCAAAGAGAAAAATATTGATAAAAATTTCCATTTTGCAGGTTTGGTCCCCCCTTCCGAAGTTTGCCGCTACATCGCGCAGAGCGATCTGTTGTGGCATTTGTCGCTGCATGAGGGATTGCCGCGCGCCGTGGTTCAGGCGTTGGCGACCGGGATCCCGGCGATCGGTTTTGCGCTGGACGGAACGCCTGAAGTGATCATCAACGGCGAAACCGGTTATACCACAGCGGCTGAAGATATCGATGCGGTAACTTCCCGCACGCTTGAACTCTTCAATAACGATGAACTGCGATGCGCTATGGGCATCAGGGGAAAAGAAAAGGTTCTCAAGCAGTTCGATTGGCAGCTTATGGCTGACATACTTGAAAAAGAATTCATCACACTTTATAATAAAAAAACAACCAAATAAAGGAACTGAAAAATGAAACGTTTCCTCTCTGCAACAATCATTCTGGCGCTGACCGCCGCCCTCGGCGCCGCCGATATCTTCGTTGATTACAACAACGGCAAACCCAGAAACCCCGGAACCAAAGAAGCTCCGCTGGATATCCTCGCCCGCGCAGTCAACAAAGCCAAACCCGGCGACACCATCTACGTCCTGCCCAGCGACAAGCCCATCCGCGATGCGATCGTCTTCCGCGGCAAAAGCGGTCAGCCCGGCAAGCCCATCACCGTTGACGGTATGAACAATATCTTCCTCGGCACCCAGCCGTTGAATACCAAAGAGTGGAAGGAGTTCCAGCCCGGATATTTCAAGTGTGTCCGCAAAATCGGAACCAATATGTCCAATCGCTACTTTATGACACTCGGTGGAAAAATCCACCGTATGGGACGTTTCAACAAGGCCAAAGGCAGCAAAAAATTCAAAAAGATCGAAGAGTTGCAGCCGGGCGAATGGACCATCGTCCGCGGCGAAGCGATAAAAGATAAAAGAGGCAGACAAATTTACAATCAGGAATATATCATCCGCCTTCCTGAAGGAGCCAAGACTCCCGCAGAAGCCGGTTTTGAAGAACCCCGCCTCAACCGCATCTCCGGTGTCGATATTGCCAAGGACAGCAATCACATCTCCATCCGCAACGTCATCGTTAAGCACTTCCACAACGACGGTTACAATTTCCACGGCAACAGCCGCAATATCACTCTTGAAAACATCGCCGCTATCGAATGCGGAGACGATGCCATCAGCGCCCACGAAACCTGCCAGATTTTCGTCAAAAACTTTGTTGCCATCCGCTGTTCCACCGCGATCTGCCACATCAACAAATCTGAAAACTATCACGAAAACGTCTACGCCGAAGGCATTCTCGGTCAGGATATTTTCTGCACGGAAAACACTACCAACACCCTGAAAAACGCATGGTTCAAATCAGATTCCATCGGCGGCTTCCGTCTGACCACCCGCAAAGGAACCAACCAGAAGTTTGAAATCAGCAATCTCCGTATGATCAACCGCAATCCCAATGCGATCTTCAACATCCAGAGCCCCGGCAAGCTGGATGTGAATTTCTCTGATGTCAAAATTGCCAACTACAAAACTGTTCACAAATTTTTCAACGGCAAAGTCGCTGTTGTCAAAGCGGAAGAACTTGAAGCTGAAATCGAAGAAGGCAGAAAACGTCTCTTCGCCATCTTCGGCGGACAGCTGGAAAAAGCTCTCGGAGAATAATCAGCTGGAGTGTTCCCGGTGAAACATCTCTTCACATCGCTCCTGACGGTGGTGATCTTTTCCACAGCACCGTCCAGACTGGATGCAGTGGTCTACTGGCCCGGAAGCGGCAATGGCGGCAACAACAATGCCGCCAGAGTTTCCGGTGGAAAATCACGGCATTTTTTTGCCGCCGAACTCCCGGGCTTGAGCAGAAAACCGCTGATAACTGAAGAGGTAAAAATCAACGGCAGGGCGATGACGCTGAATATCTATCAGCTCAAAATGAGTTGGGATGATCTGATGCGTTTACTGAAGAGCCGCATGGCTCCGGAATATCTGGAGCCGGGGAAGGATCACTTGAAAATGGTCATTCCTGCAAACTCAAACCGGACTGACCGGTGGCTCTTTGTCCGGGCGGAAGCCAACCGTCCGATAACAGTATTCCACATTGAACAAAGTGGACAATTGCCGCCGCCTGAGTGGCCGCAGGAACTGCCGCAGCTTCCACCGGGAAGCCGCCCGGATATGGTAATGGAGATCCCCCGGATAAACGGCATTTACGGCTCATTTGCCCAATACAGCGGCAATCCGGAACAGCTTTTAGTTTCGTACACGGCGCGTATGGCATCTTCCGGCTGGTTCAATGCCGGAGCGGAACACTCGCCGTCGATCCGCGGTACCGGAGAGATATATTTCCGGAATCAGCCGGAGCGGCAGATATTGTGGATAAAATTCGGTACCGACGGGGTCGGAGCTTTTTATTTGAAAAAATTGAAATAAACTTTTTGGGTGGAGGAAAAAATGAAAATCCGTTTTACTTTGATTATGTTGACCGCATTTGCGGCGTTGATGCTTTCTGCTGAAACCATAAAATTCCGTTCCGGCTATGTCCTGGCGGCAGAATTGTCAACTGCCAAAATTTCCGTTTCCGGTGTTCTCCGTGACGCGCCGCTGACCATTCCGCAAAACCCAGTGTATGCCGTCGTTTCGGTCAAGCTGGATTCCGGCAGATCGATCTCGATTTTTGATTACACACTGGATGCCTTCGGTCACGAAGCTCCGTGCGTTGCGATCCGTACAGGAAAGAACTTCCAGTTCACCACCGACACCATCACCTCCGGCAACGTTATCCAGCTTTTGTTCATCACCAGCATGGATATCGTCGGCAAACTGGTCAAAACCGAGCTGACTCTCAAAAGCAAATTGCCGCCGAATAAAATCTATTCCACGGTGATCCCTTTCACGATGATAAAAAATAAAGCGGTCAAAGCTCCCGCCGCCATTCCGGCACAGGGTGCATTCGATTTGAACGGGGAGAAAAAATGACTGCCAAAGCCGCACCGTTTCTCCCGACTTCCCGCAAAGAGATGGAACGTTTGGGCTGGGATGAACTCGATATCATCATCATCACAGGAGATTGTTATGTTGACCACCCTTCATTCGGAACTTCGATCATCGGCAGACATCTGGAAAGCCTCGGCTACAAGGTCGGTATAATCGCCCAGCCGGATTGGAAAGATCCGGAAAGTCTGCTCGTTATGGGGCAGCCGCGTATCGGGGTTGGCGTTTCCAGCGGAAATATGGATTCCATGGTCAATATCTACACCGCCGGCCGCCGCTTGCGGAGAGATGATATGTTCAGCGAAGAGGGCAAGACCGGCAACCGTCCGCCGCATTCGCTTCCGGTCTATTCCCAGCTGGCGCGCCGTGCCTTCCCCGGCAAACCGATCCTTGTCGGTGGTCTGGAAGCAAGTTTGCGCCGCGTAGCTCACTACGATTACTGGCAGGATAAAATCCGCCCCTCGATGCTGTTGGACACCAAAGCTGATATTATGGTCTACGGTATGGGCGAACGCCCGACACCGGAAGTATTCCGCCGTTTTGCCAGCGGAGAATCCCTCGCGGGTATTCGCGGCACCGCCAGACTGCTGGGAAAAAATGCCGCTCTGGAATTTGATGCTTCAAATTATGTAACGTTGCCGAGCTATGAAGATGTCCAGCAGAACAAAGATGCACTTATGGAGCAGACCAAGCTCATTGAAGCAAATATGAACTATTACAGCGCCTCCGGTATGGTTCAGCGTTACGGCGACCGGTTGCTGGTCATCGAACCTCCCGCCGAACCGCTTAAACCCGAAGAGCTGGACAGAGTTCATGAACTGCCCTTCGCCCGCAAGCCCCACCCGAAATACAAGGGAAAAATCCCCGCCTACGAGAGCATCATCAACTCCATTCAGGCGGTGCGCGGCTGTCCGGGCGGCTGTGCCTTCTGCGGATTGGTCGCCCATCAGGGCCGTTCTGTAATGAGCCGCAGTACCGAATCCATCATCCGCGAAGCTGAAACCATAAGCCGACAGCCGAATTTCAAAGGCATCATCAGCGACGTCGGCGGCGCCGCAGGAAATCTTTTCGGCAGCACTTATGATTTGGAACGGTGCAAAAAATGCAAGCGTGTAAGCTGCATATTCCCCAACCACTGCCCCGGCTATCATTGCGACGGTCTGGCGGTTCTGCACACCTTGAGAATGCTACGCAAGCACCCGAAGATCCGCAAAGTTTATATCAATTCCGGCATCCGGCTCGATCTGGCGCTCCGCCAGCCGGAACTGCTGCGCGAAATCATCGCCCACCACGTTTCAGGCCATATGAAGGTCGCTCCGGAACATCTCGATGCCAAGGTGATGAAACTGATGCGCAAAGGAACTCCGGAAGAGTTTTACCGTTTTATGGATGAATTCAACCGTATCACCAAAGAGTGCGGTCTGGAACAGTACATCATTCCGCTCTTTATCTCCAACTTCCCCGGCTGCGGCGCAAAAGAGATGAAAACTGTTGACGACTTCCTCAATAAACACCATTGGAGCTTGCAGCAGGTGCAGGATTATATCCCTTTGCCGATGACTATGGGCGCGGCAATGTATTACACCGGCAAAGCCCCCGATGGCACCCAAATCGAAGTCAACCGCGGACTTGCCGAACGCCGCCCCCAAATCGAAGTCCTCAAAAAACGCCGCACCCCTTACAAGAAAAAATGATGTGTGGTATT
>JAZOMB010000078.1:0-35959 GCA_045653515.1 Victivallaceae bacterium
GAAAGTTTGCCGTTGGGCAGAGTGCGCAGACGGAGGATCTTGGCAAGTTCGCGGCGCTTGGCGGCGGCGTTGAAACTTGCGGTATTGAGCATAGCGTTGCGCAATTCGGTACCGATGAGCTGGCAATGTTCGGCGGTGGTACGGACCTTGGGAGAACGCACATCGTCCTGGAACATTTTCAAGGTATCATAATCCAGCGTTTCGTATTCGGGGGCATTCTGGGTGCCGCCGTGGCCGATGCCGCGCAGGTGCCAGTCAAACCAGCCGAGCATCGCTTCGCGCATCGCCGGACGGAAACCGTGGACGTGCGGAGAAACGGTGTAGGCGATATTGTCGGAGCAGCCGAGGTCGCGGTAAACTTTTTCCACCTGACGGTAGGTCTTGAGCATCTCTTCAACGCCGAAGGTCGGGTTGACATCGTAGAAGGCGTTGCCGATACGCAGCGGACGCGGGGCGATCAAAGCCAGCACGCCGGTTTCTTCGGTGAAGGTCAAGCCGTCGGGGAGCTGTTCGCAAACGCAGTTGACACCGGTGACGTAGGATTCGAAAGAACCGACGCTCACCACCGGCATCGCCGCGGCAACACGTTCATCCATAGCCGCCAGCCACATAGTCTGGTTACCGCCGCCGGAAGCACCGGTGACACCGATGCGCTTCTTGTCGACATAGGGCAGAGAGCACATCAGATCCATACCGCGCATATTGTCGACCAGCTGGGCGCCCATCAGAGATTCGCCGATGTTGAACAGCGAAGAGCCGAGGAAGCCGCCGTGGTATTCTTTCTGCATATAGTTCGAAGCGCGTTCAAACACGCCGAATGCATCGATGCTCAAGCAGACATAGCCGCGTTTGACCAGCGCGATAACGGTCTTCTGCACCAGTTCGGCGAGATTGCCGTCGGCGTGGTGGCCGTGGACGTGGATGGCGCCGGGGAACGGACCGTTGCCGGCCTTGGGACGATAGAGCAGCGCGGTGACATAAAGACCGGGACGGCTCTGATAGATCACGCGGGTGATGGTGTGGTCATCGCAGTCGACGGTACCGTATTCGGTCATATCGAGGGGAAGAGAGGGATCATACTTGGTTCCCATCTTTTCCCAGAGCTTGGCACGGAGTTTGCGCTGGAATTTTTTCAGCTTTTCGGGGGTGCAGTTAGGCAGATCGAGCTGGGCAAGACGGGCAAGTTTAGCCGATTCTTTGCGCATCGCCATCGTCACCTGACAGAAATCAGACGGGAGAAGGTGGTTGAGTCCTTCGCGGGGGAAAGGGGGAAGCAGAGCATTCCAAACGTTCGGTACCATTTTCTTTTTCCTCAAAAATTGTTGGTTATGTAGAAAAAAACTGCATACAGCTATTAATATAGCCCGCCTTGAACTCTTAATCAAGTTTATACGGGCAAAATATTCAAATAATTTACGCTTGCGTTACGCGGCGGAAAAATTCAATTTCGGTCAGAGTTTTCTTTATGACATTTGCTGAAAGACGGACAGCTGCTGTCACAACCGCAGCACTTGCCCTGCTTGCGGTTTTTGTAAACGCTGTACGCCGCCGCAAAGATGATTGCGGCAACGATCAGACCGACGATGAGATTTCCGAGCATAGAGAGATCACTTTATTTTGTTTTCGTGGAGCGCAACGGCATTGCTGTTTTTATTGGCGACAGCGGTACAGCCTTTGCGAAAGAGCATATACAGCACAAACGATCCCGCCGCCAGCGCCGATGCGGTTCCGAAAGTGAAACTTCCTGAGCTTATCCACAAGCCGAACTGATAAACCAGCAGAGAGCTGATAAAAGCAAACAACGTCTGATAAACGAGCGCGAAAAATGTCCAGCGGGCGGACATCATCTCGCGGCGGATGGCGCCGACTGCGGCGAAACAGGGCGCGCAGAGCAGATTGAAGAGCAGAAAACTGTATGCCGCCAGCGGAGAATATTCACTGCGCAAGAGTGCCCAATACTCTTCGCCGTTTTCCGCGACCTCCTCCATTCCGTAAAGCACGCCGAGGGAACCGACCACGTTTTCTTTGGCAATAAGTCCGGTGATGGTCGCCACGGTTGCGCGCCAGTTGCCCCAGCCGAGCGGGGAGAACAACGGCGCAAGGCAGCTTCCCAAGCTTGCCAATATGGAATCATTGGCGCTGCACATCTCAAGTTTCCAGTTGAAACTCTGCAAAAACCAGATGATGACCGTAGACAGCAGAATGATGGTTGCCGCCTTTTTGACAAATGACCAGCCGCGCTGGAAGGTGGTGCGCAAAACGCTTTTCACCAGCGGACGGTGATAGTTGGGCAGTTCCATAATAAAGGGCGAAGGATCTCCGGAAAAGAGTTTGGTCTTTTTGAGAATGATGCCGGAAATTATCACCGCACCGATACCTGCGAGATAACAGCTTGTCACCACCCACGCGGCATTGCCGAACATCGCTCCGGCGATAAGCGCGATGACGGGGAGCTTGGCGCCGCAGGGGATGAAACCGGTGGTGAGAACGGTCATCCGGCGCTCGCTTTCATTTTCGATGGTACGCGAAGCCATAATTCCCGGTACACTGCATCCTGTGGCGATGAGCATAGGAATAAAAGATTTTCCCGACAAGCCGAAACTGCGGAAAACTCTGTCCATGATAAATGCCACACGCGACATATAACCGCAATCTTCCAGAAAGCTCAGGCAGAGGAACAGCACCAGCATCTGCGGCAGAAAACCGAGAACGGCCCCCACACCGCCGATCATACCGTCGATGATCAAGCCTTTGAGCCACGCGGCGGTTCCTATTTTATCCAGCAGAGTGTTGGCGGCATCGGGGATCCACTGACCGAAGAGGACATCATTCACCCAATCAGTACCCATACTGCCGATGGTGGTGATGGAGATGTAGTAAACCAGAAACATCACCAGCGCAAAGATCGGCAGAGCCAGAAAACGGTTGGTGACCACCGCATCGATCTTTGTGGAAGCGGTTTCCTTTTCTCTGGCGGGCTGGACAAGACAATTTTCAAGCTTTCCGGCTATCCACTGATAGCGTTCAGAGATGATCAATGCTTCACTGCTGTCATCGTGTTCAGCTTCAAGTCGGGAGACGATATTTCCGATTTCGATTGAAGTATTTTCATCCAGCGCAAGTTCAGTTGCGACCTTCTCATCGCGTTCAAAGAGTTTGATGGCATACCAGCGCGGACTGGCAAGTTTGCGATTTGTAAGCAGAGCTTCGATTTTTGCGATCGCAGCTTCAATTTCCGCACTGAAAGAAAAGGCGGATGTTTCCGGCTTTCCGGCAAGTTCAAGCGCTTTTACCACCGCTTCATCACAACCTTCCTGACGGACGGCGGAGGTTTCGACCACGGGGCAATTCAACATCTTTGAAAGCTGTGCGACATCGATCTTTATGCCCGCTTTACGCGCTTCGTCGATCATATTGAGTGCGATGACCACGGGGATACCGAGTTCGCAGAGCTGGGTGGTCAGATAGAGATTGCGTTCAATATTGGTGGCATCGACGATGTTGATTATCACGTCGGGCTGTTCGGCAACGAGATAGTTGCGGGTGACCACCTCTTCGAGGGTGTAAGGCGAAAGCGAATATATACCCGGCAGATCCTGAATGATCACATCGGGATGATTTTTCAATTTACCTTCTTTGCGCTCGACCGTAACTCCGGGCCAGTTGCCGACCCGCTGGGAGCTTCCGGTGAGGGCACTGAACAAGGTGGTTTTGCCGCTGTTGGGATTACCGGCGAGAGAGATTTTCAAAGCCATCCTGACCGCTCCTGAGTAAATTTATCCAATAACGATCATATCGGCTTCGGATTTCCGCAGAGAAAGTTCGTAGCCCCTTACATTTATCACCAGCGGATCACCCAGCGGCGCAACTTTGCGGACCAGAACTTCGCATCCTTTGAGCAGACCCAAGTCCATTATGCGGCGTTGAAGCGCACCGGTTCCGTTGATACGGCTGATAGTTACGGTACTGCCGACGGCGGCATTTTTCAGTGTCTTCATTATTGAAAAAATCCTTATATTTATTTTGTCTTCACTATAAGTTAGCACAGACTAACAAATTTTTCAAATGAATTCCGGAAAATTTTCTTAAAAAAACGGTGTTTTGTTATTCCGACTCCGCCTCTTGCGCGAAAGTATTGCAAAAGGCGCCGTCCCCGGCTTTTTCAGAACAGTTTCTCCAGAACAGAAGATTTCACTTCGTGAACAGCTCCCTTGCGGATAATGACATCGTCAATGACTTTGCCTTCCGGCGTGGTCATTTTGACCTTGATGCCGTCATCGGAAACATTTACCGAAGTCACGGAAAGCTGTTCGCCGCCCTGTCCGGGGCCGTCACTGGTGATGACAGGGAAATTGATGTCGGCAAGATCATCAGCATCAACTTTCAACTTGCTGCGTTTGGGAAATTTGAAACCGACCATTTTTTTTGTCGCAGGATCGAAGCGTGAAGCGTAATGGACATGAGCGCACAGCCAGAGGTCGATGCGGTGAGCCGGTTTCGCTCCGAAAAAGAATTTTCCCGCCAGTTTGCGGACGGTATTGCCATAAAATTTCGCGTGGTACTTGAATGGAGATGCGTGCGAAAGAACGATGCGGTATGCGGCACTTTTAAACGCTTCCGAAGCGGTGATGCGTTCCAGCCACTCCTGCTGTTCAGCAAGAAGCTGCGCGGTATCGGTAAAAAGCAGATGATGCCCCGGCTGCCAGACGGTGTCTCCGCCCTCTCCGGTATCAAGAACGATGAAAAACACTTCTCCGTGACGGAAACTGTAATAACTTCTGCCGAAGTGTTCAGGATAAATGTCAGATCCGTTGCCGCGGTATTCGTGGTTGCCTTTGACGATGGTCAGCGGTTTGAGCTGATTTTTGCGGTAGAAGCCGTTGAGGAACCAGTTGAAATAGTGCATTTCAAAATTGTCAAAGTTTTCCGCGACATCTCCGAGCGAAACGACAAAATCCGCTTTGCTGAACTCCGGAAGCTTCAACATATTTTTCACCGCCGTTTGCCGGATATCAGGAGCGACCTGCGTATCGGAGATGATCATAAAGGAGCTGTCAACACCTGTTGCAGGAAAGGTTTTGAAACTGCCGGAAGATACCGGAGTTATTTTGGCGGTATTGGTGTCAAGCGTAACGATCTCATAATCGTACACCGTATCAGAAAGCAGTTTTTTCAACTGGAAACGGTGGTTCTTCCGGGCGATGCGCTTGCCTGAAAGCGTGTTCCAGATGATTTTGCTCTGTCCATCCTTTTCCGCTTTAAAACGGACACCGCAGATGACGGCAGAACCGAATTGGCAGCTCACCGCCGCACTGTCGTATGATAATTGATGCACCAACTCTTTGCGGAGCAAGCCGGGATTTGCGGGGGGAAACATCTGGGAAATCATCCGGGCACGGTCGCCGGAGTGCGTGGGAAGCTGGGAAACATCCGGCATAATTTTAAAGGCGAATTTCCATTGATACAAGCGGGGACGGATATATAATGCCAGATGATTTGCGCCCTTTTTGAACTTGACTTTGACAATATGGTTATAAGGTGAAATGCGGGAGAAACGGTTGCCGCCGGGTTCGGTGGACAGAACCAGCTGACCATTGACAAAACAACTGACAAACCAATCTGCGCCGATGCCGATATAGCGTTCACAATCTTCCGGCATATCGACCACAGTGACGGCGGCGGCGCGGAGTTTGGTTCCGCGCTTGATTTTGCCCGAATATTTTGAAAGCTGACAAACTGTGCCGTCTTTTACTTCAGCACTTTTCCCGGCACCGACCAGCGTTCCGGAAAGCGAAGCGGCTTTGACCTCTTCGTCACTTATTTTTGCAGAAAACTTGAACTGCCACGGCCGCGCACAAAGCAGCAGCGGCGAAAGCACCAACAAAACCAAACAGATTCGGTTCATAATATATTCCTCAAAGATATTGATCTTTTTATAATATACTTTGTACCGTATTTTTATGCAAGTTCAGTTTCAATCAAAAGCCAGATATCCGATTCCCCACGCAGGAATTTCCGGCACGGTGACGATAACATCACTGCCTTCGCGGACAAAATCGACCGCTTGCGGTGCTTGTGAAGGCACCTGCCAGATGATCGAACTCTTTTCCGGAACGCCGCGCAGAAGCAGACGGTACTGCGGATGAGTGTCGATGGTCACATTGAGAATGGTCACGGTGTGCAAATCTCCCGTTTTGCCGACACGGGGAACGATCAGGCATTGGATCGCTTCCTGCGGCTTTGCCGGAAGCGTTTCATGCGACACCCAGTCGGCAATATTATTGAGCATTATGATCCTGCTGGCAGCAAGATAACGGACGTGGAAACCGTCATATCCGATTATCGCACCGCGTGTACCGTCGGGGCGTTCAAAAATGGCGGAAGCGTTGCCGAGATCGTGTTTCTTACTGTCGAGATAATTCGACAACACTCTGGAATTGGCATCGTCGGGAATATTCAGCATATAGCGGTCTTCGGAAAACGGAAAGTTTTTTGCTCCCTCAAATCCGGCATTGAGCGGATCATCCGATGCAAAATCGAAGAAACACTGATCAAAACGGGAAACCGTTATGCCGTTGAGATATTTTCCGAAACCGCGGGAGATAACCGCTTCAGCGGCTTTGCCGTCAAGGATGATATCCTTTTTGAGGGCAGCTTCCAAGGCTGCATCATCCATTTCTCCAACGGCAAACGCAGTAAGCTGTGTGCAGCAGCTTTTTGGTGCGTAGCCCGCTTGCGGAATGCCGATAAGCGGGAACCCGAGATTTTGAGTACGGAAGGTATAACAGCCTCTTTCCAGTCTGCCGACACCGCAAGGAATACTGTTTTCGTTGCGGCGGATGAAATCGCGGAAAACGGGAGCATCCGAAGCAAGCGGCGCAAGCAGAGTTTTGCCGTACCATTCCGGCGTTTCGCAAATGGGATCCATAATAAAGTAACTCATACTGTCGCCGCCGCCCAGAGTGAGATAAAGCATCGTTTCAATACGCAAACCGTGGGCAGTCTTACAGCTGAATGTACGGGGATAGGATTCAATTTCAGGACAAACTTGCGAAATGAGTTCATAGCCCGGCTGAGTGTAAGTTTGAAGTGAACAAAGATACGCTTTATCAATGAGCCAATGAGGTTCCTGATCGCTGTCCACACCGCCGCCGGGGCGGCTGCCGGATCTTAAACCGGATTTTCCGGCGAGAGCTTTCAATATGGTGATGCGCTCAGCGCGGTTGCCGTGCTGGAGTCCGAAGCGGCTTGCAGGAGAGACCGATTGAACGCTTTCTGCTATCACTTCAGCAAGATTGGTCAAGCTCCGGGCGGCAAACGCAAACCAGCGGCGGTCGAGTTCTGCATCGGCAGCACAAGCTGTTACCAACTCCTCCCTGGTGAAACTTCTGTCTTCAAGTTTTGAGAACGCCGATATACAGTCTTCGCAGTGACATCCCGCCGTATCATTTCCATTCATATGCCCGCTCAAACGCAGATCATCATCCAGCCACACGGAACCCGGCTGCCATTGAGAATAGATGCGGGCGATCTCCGCCATATAAGCGATAAATTCCAACTGGCGGGGGCAATTGCAAGTGCGGGTGGCGACACCGCAGCGTCCGACATAGCTTCCCCAGTTTTTCCCTGCAAGAGAATTATCGGCAAAAGTGCGGTCGCTGTGCCCGATAGTGCCTTGGATCTGCAAAGAAGGTGTAATGCCGATTTTCCGCAATTCTTCTGCGTAACCGGCGAAGAGTTCCGATTTTTTGCGGTGCTCATCGAGTTCAGGATATGCGGTTCCGGTGGAAAACCAGACTTCATCACAGATAGCCCGGTTCTTTTTCAATTCCTCAAAAAGTTTCGACCACACTTCCGGAGCTTCATGTCCGGCGCGCAGACGGATTATCAGCTGCGGGCGCTGCGGATCGGGAGAAGCAAAATAATCAAACTCTTTCATAATTGAATATTCCTTTTTTCAGCATTATTCATTTGCTGCTTATTCAGGGAAATCAGGCGGAATCAGCAGTATCCGCAACACGCGCTCAATAGTCTGTTTGAAAATCGGCGCGGCAACCGTCGCACCGCCGAGATTCTTTCCGCGCGGCTGGTCGACCGTCACCACCATCACCAGTTCAGGATTGCGCGCCGGAACAAATCCGGCAAAACTGGTGAAATATGCCCCCGGCACATATCCCCTGCCGGGAACAAGTTTGCGGGCGGTTCCGGTTTTTCCGGCAACCTCATAACCGGGAATGGCGGCCCGTTTGCCGGTGCCGTCTTTGCCGGTCACGGTGCAGAGCATACTGACCAGCTGTTTGTGCGCTTCAGAATTTTCAAAAACCGGGATCGGTTCGGCGCGCGGATAAATGGTATCTTTACCGGTCACGGTGTCGCGGACGCGGTCGATGACGTTGAGTTTGGGCAGCTTTCCGGTGGCAATGCCGCAGTAACCGCGAAGCAGCTGCAGCATCGTCACGCTTGTCGCATAACCGATGGGAACGCGGGTGGAGGTGACTTTGGCTTTCGGCTCCTGCACATATCCTCTGGATTCGCGCCGCAGCGGCAGTCCGGTCTTCTGTCCGAAACCGAACAGACGGCGCACCTCGTTCAATCGCGGATCTCCGAGGCGCAAACCGATTTTCGCTGAACCGATATTACTGGATTTTTTCAAAATTTCCCCCGGTGTGAGCAAACCGTAACGGCTGACGTCACTGAGGATTTTTCCGGCATAAGACCAACGGCCATGCTCGCAGTCGAATTGCTCCGAAGCGGTGATTACCCCCCAGTCCAGAGCTTTGCCGACAAAGAACGGTTTGAATACCGACCCGGGTTCATAGGTTTCAGTGGCGAACCTGGTACCGGTCTGATTCTTCACAAAGGTTGAACGGTCGGTCGGGTCCCAGGTCGGACGCTGGGCAACGGCGAGAATATCGCCGGTGCGCGGACCGGCGACCGCTGCATAAATATTGACCGGATTCCATTTTTCAAACGCCGCATCCAGCTCCTCTTCCAGAATGGCCTGGACATCTTCACGGATGGTCAGATAGACATCCTGACCGTCCACGGCTTCGTGGAGAGACTGTTCACCGTAGGTAAGCACTCCGCCACGGCGGGCGCGCTCAAAGAGGTGAACACCGTCGGTACTCTGCATTTTTTTATCCAATGCGCTCTCAATGCCGCCTTTGGCGACCTCTTTTTCGTTGACATAGTCGGTGTAGCCGAGGATTTCAGCGGCAAGACGGCCTTTGGGATGGTTGCGGATATAGATATTTTTGAAACTGAAGGTCGGCAGGATACGGGACATTTTCGCAGCTGCAAGATGTTTTTTCAGCTTTTCGACCAGAGATTTTTCCGCTTCACGCTCCAAAAGCAGATATTGGTTGCGCCGTTTTTTGATCGAACCATCAGCAGCTTTGGTGATATGGAAGGGGTCCAGAGAGCGGTAGTATTCCATAAACGATTTTTCAGGAAAGACTTGAGAAAGCAGTAACGCAAGCTTTCTCCTCTGCTGTTCGCGCAATGCCGGAGCCTGAGCGCGCTTTTCCGGTTTATCAGATTTCTCGTAAGAATCAAACGCTTCATAGATAGCCGAATATGGCGACACCGCGATCGTGATGCGGGGAAGATTGGCGACCAGCAGATGACCTTCTTTATCAAAAATTTCACCGCGGCGGCCGACGATTTTCACCTTGGACGAATATTTTTTCTGTGCCTTTTCCCGCAGTTCATCATGGCGCGTTATCTGCAGATGATAAGCCCGCCAGACAAAACAGCAGAAAATCGGCACCCAGAGTGCCGCAAAAAATATGATGCGTCGGCGGACATTTTTCAACAGCGGTGCCATTTTTCACCTTCTTTCCGGTGGAAAATGCGTTTAAAAACGGTTGGAATAGTTCTGTGTGCGGGGCAGATTTCCGGCGACAGCGACCGGAGTGCGCGGCATAGTTACGCGCGAAGCCTGAAGCGGAGTCAGGATCTCCATATTTTTCTGCATGATCTGACGGTGTTCGACCACTGCCAGCGGCAGACGGAACTGCCTGACTTTTCTCTGAATGTAACGGTGATCTTTCAACCGCGCCTGCTCGTTGTTCAAAGTCTGCAGTGCGCGGGCAGTTTCCTCAATATCCTGACGGGTGATCTCAATTTCGCGGGAGGTGTTGCGGATGTCGCGCACCAGCGACATATAATAGAGGAACACGCCGACAGTAATGGCAACCAGACCGCCGACATAACAGATGGCGTTGATAAAGCACATAAAGCTCTTTCCGGATGCGACAGCATCGACTGCTGATTTCCGGCGTGTTTTTCCTGTTGCGATCGTCCCCCGATAAACCTTCATAACCTCTTCTCCCTGCAGTATATCAAAATTTTAAACTATTAAACTCTTTCAGCGACCCGCAATTTAGCGCACGCGGCACGCGGGTTTTCTTTCAATTCATCAGCTGCGGCACAAACCGCCTTGCGGGTGACACAGCTCAATGTTGCCTTGTGATTGCAGCAGCACACCGGCAGTTTGGGCGGACAGATGCACGAAGTGCTTTCTTCACGGAAGAAATTCTTCACAATGCGGTCTTCCAGCGAATGAAAACTTATCACCGCGATCCTGCCGCCTGGATTGAGCATTCCGACGGATGATTCCAAAGCAGTCTCAAGCTGGCGCAATTCATCATTCACCGCAATGCGCACCGCCTGAAACAGCAAGGTCGGATGCGGCAGTTTGCCGGGGCGGGAACGTCCCATAACCTGATCGGCGATCGCCACCAGATCGGAAGTCCGGGCAAACGGATTGCTTTCGCGGCGGGCGATAACCGCCTGCGCAAGCTTTCTGGCACAATTCAATTCTCCGTAGTTGCGGAACGCATAAATAAGTTCGTCTTCACTTGCTTTATTGAGCCAGCGTCCGGCGGTAACGGTACTGCGGCGATCCATACGCATATCCAGCGGACCATCCTGCCGCCACGAAAAACCGCGATCCGCGCAATCGAGCTGCGGCGAAGAAACACCGATATCCAGCAAAATACCATCGACATCATCCCAGCCGTGTTCGACTGCGATCGCCGCAAGTTCAGCATAGTTGCCGCGCACCAGAGTCACGCGGTTGGAAGCAAATTCCAACTTCTGTTTTGCCGCCGCCAGAGCCAGATCGTCGCGGTCGATGCCGAGCAGTTCCAGTTTGGGATAGCGGGAAAGCAGCAAACTACTGTGGCCGCCGCCGCCGATGGTGCCGTCGATCAGGCGCATCCGCCGATCCGGATCAAAGGTGAGATGCTCCAGGACTTCGCGGTACAGCACCGGCAGATGGTGGAATTGATTATTCTGTTCCATATTCATTTGCTCAAGACTCCCTGAAGCAGTCCGGCGAAATCATCGCTGCCTTCGCAAACCTGCTGAATTTCGTTGAGATAATCATCCGGATTTTCAGGCAGGAGCCAGTTTTCCGGGGCGCAAATGCGGATATGGGTCACCGCACCGATGAGTTTCAATTTACGGTCAACGCCGATGGAGAGCAATTTCTCCTTATCCAGAGCGATACGGCCCTGTTTGTCGCAGCGGCAGCGGCGGGATTCAGAACCCAGATAAGCCAGAGCCATCTGCATCTTGGGATTGGCGATAGCGAGCTTGGCAGCCTTGCTGCAAAACTCCATAAAGGTTTGAACAGGAAGCAGAAGCAGGGCTTTACTGCGCGCGGGGATCATAACGAGCTCGGTTTCCCGGTCTTTATCGCGCCAGTCGCTGGGCAGGCAGACGCGACCCTGCGCGTCGAGCGCATGGTCATAATTCCCGACATAGAGGCCGGGGAAGAAATTTTCTGCCATATTCAAGGTAGCTACTCCTTTTTACACCTTTTTATCCCTGCATCTACCTAATGTAGCCAAAAAATCCAAAAAGTCAACCTTTTTTCTGCAAAAATTGCAATTTTTTTCCATTTTTTTTCAATTCGGGAGATTTCCTGTCAAATTGAGAGTTTCTGCACGTCCGAAACGGCGGCTTGACATCAGCCATATCGAGTGCTATTTTAAAAACGGAGCGCCCCGATCCGCCATAAGGTGAACCGGGGTGCGAACAGAAAAAAAAGGAAGATATATTATGAAATTGAAAAGTTTTTTGTATGGAGTTTTTGCGGTTATGTCAAGTGCGATTTTTTGCGGTTGTGAAATCAATGTTGCAAAGTCAGATATGCTGATGCCGCCCGAAGCGGTATTGATCGATGTCAGAAGCGCGGAAGAGTTCAAGACCGGATATATCCCGGGTGCAGTAAATATTCCGCACACTGAGATCGCGGAAAAGATCTCCACGGTTGCCAAAAATAAATCCACGCCGCTGTATCTCTATTGCCGCAGCGGTCGTCGGGTCGGGATCGCTATGGAAGAGTTGAGCAAACTCGGCTACACCGAGATGATCAATCTCGGAGGAGCAGAAGAGGCCGCCAAAGAATTGAGCCGCCCGCTCGTGACCGAATAAATCAGATTGCGCTCATCACAGCTCGCTCCAACGGCGGCGGTATTCGATTGGGGTCATATTGAAATGCTTGCGGAAACTCTGGCAGAAGTGATTTGAACTGCGGAACCCGCACGCCGGAGCCAATTCCTCCAGCGGCACAGTCGTATTGATCAACTTCACCACCGCCTTTTGCAGCCGGTATTGGAGCAGATACTGGTACGGTGATATTCCGGTGGCTTTATGAAAGATCACCCGGAATTGAACATCGTGCAGATTCACCGATTCGGCGATTTCAGGAACTCCGATATTTTCGGCAAAATGTATTCGCAAAAATTGCAATGCCGCCCCGACCCTCGGATCGGCGGCTTCACCTTTTTCCACCGCATCGATCTGACCGGAGGCCGCCAGCTCGATAAAGATCTGCCGCAAAGTGTTGCGGGTATACCTCAACGCATTGGCCTGATCAAAATTGCGCATTGCCACCGCCCGCATCAAAGCAGGGAAAAAATATTCGTGATGCGCAAGAGAAAACATTGAACAAACCGTACTGCCGGGGAGATGGTTTTCCTGAAACAGCGGATAGAGCATATGGACAATAAACACCTTGCCGCTTGAACATCCGTCAGCGAAACGGAATGCGTGCATCTTTCCCGCCGGTACAAACAGCAGATTACCCGGTTCCAGTTGAAACTCTCCGTCATCGGTACGGCAGACAAATCTGCCGGAATGAACCACCCAGAGCATCGTATCGTCGATCCGGCGTTCATCCACCTGCCACGGCAACTCGATCTGCCACAGGGAAACTTTCAAAATTGTCGGCATTGAAGCTTCCAGTATCCCGCTCATAACATCGGCGGTTTCAGCGCTTACAAGATGCTTCAATCTATCCTTTTTTTCATTACCGTATTGTGTGCCCATCGTCGTTTTTCGATATTTATCACTTTTTTTCACAATTGCTTTTCTATAATGTACGTGTTATAGTAGGTTTTGTCAAGGACAACAACACATTAAGGGGGATCTACCATGTCTTTACAAACACCGCTTATACTCTCAGCCCCGGACGGAACCTATGCTTTGAAACACCGTTTATGGCAAGGGTGTCCGTCACTTTTAAGAACTCCCAAAGGCCGCCTTTATGCTGCGTGGTACTCCGGCGGCGCAGGTGAACCCGCCAAGGACAACTACAATCTCCTCATCCGCAGTGATGATGAAGGCTGGCACTGGAGCGAACCACTGGCCGTCTGGCCCAGCGAAAGCGAAAAGCACTATATTTCCATCGACATTCAGTTGTGGCTTGATCCCCGGAACCGGATGTGGGTATTCATCACCCAGAGATATTTATTGGACAATATGCTGTTGACCGATCCGGATCATCTGGCGACGTGGGCATTCATCTGTGATGATCCGGATGCCGACAAATTGGTTTTCAGCGAACCGAAGTATATTGCCAACGGCTTCACCCGCACCCAGCCGACGGTGCTGTCCAATGGTGACTGGCTGCTGTGCTCCTACGACTGGTGCAGCAGTAATTACCGTTACAGCCGTTCCAGAGATCAGGGCGAAACGTGGGAACGCTGTGAAGCCGGACGGAAATTCGGGATCGCCTTTGATGAAAGTATGATTCTTGAGCGCAAAGATAAAACGCTTGCCTATTATGCCCGTACAGCCAAAATGCTCCTTGCCCGGAGTGTTTCCGATGATCTGGAAGGCAGCAATTGGCAAAATGGCGAATACATTCCGATCTTGAGCGGATGCAGCCGCTTCTTCATCAAGCGCCTGCGTTCCGGCCGCGTACTGCTTATCCACAACGATTCCCAGCTCCGCCGCACCAATCTTTGTGCGAAACTCTCAGAAGATGACGGAGAAACCTGGCCCTATTCTCTGCATTTGGACGAAGCACAGGACAAGGCGCACCACGTGACCTATCCGGATGCCGTCGAAACTGAAGACGGCTATATCCAGATGCTTTACGATTGCGGGCGCAGTACATTCAAAGAGATCCGGATGTCACAATTTACCGAAGAAGACATTATCGCCGGAGAATTGCTTGATCACGGCTCTTACTTGCGCCGCATCATCAGCAAAGCCCCGGGCCGCCCGGATAAAGATTATGCCGCAAAAAAACAAAAAGAACGGGAAGATTGGGGTAAAGAGGTCTTTGCCAAAGTCATTCCGGAATATTTGAAATAAGTAACTGCAACCATTAAAAAAAAAAGGATTTAATCTATGAAAAAGCATAAAGACAATGCCCGCTTCACCCTGATCGAACTGCTGGTCGTTATAGCCATCATCGCCATTCTTGCCGCGATGCTCCTCCCCGCCTTGCAGAGTGCCAGAGCGCGTGCTATGACCACAAACTGCGTTTCTATGCGCAAACAGGTCGGCTCCTGGCTCCAAATTTATACAGATGCCTTTAACGGCTGGCTGGTCCCGGCAGACTGGGGCGACAAAAAAAACAGTTCACGCTGGTACAGCGCACTCTATCAGGCAAATATCACCAAATGGAATCGTCTTGATCTGTATTTTGGCTGTCCTGCCCGACCGGGAACTGAAGGAACTCCGACATTAGGCGGATCGATCGCCTACAACCGCCGTCTCGGCGATATGCTTAATGGTATGTTTAAAATCTCCTCCTGTAAGCGTCCCGCCAAAAAGTTTACCGTTGCGGACTCGCTGTCCGGCTACGTATTTGATGAAGAGCGCCGCGTATCAAATTTGTTCGACTCCACCAAACCTACCAAAGAGGGTTTCGCACCCAACCACAACCGCCGCAACGGCACGATGCTCTATCTCGATGGGCACGCAGAAGCGATGGAACTCGTAAACCGCGATCTGCCCACCGCCGCCGGTTACTGGTTCCCGATGCGCGATGAACTCTGAAAAAACGGGATATGAAGATGAAAAAAATCTTTTACATTTTATTGGCGGCATCGTTCTCTTGCGTGCTCACTGCAGCAGAGTACAAAAGCTGTGAACTTAATATCGAAACCGTAAAAGGTCAGGAAAAGGCCGCTTCCGAACTTCTGTATCACTGGGAAAAAATCGCCGGAAGCAAAGTCTCTTCTGCACCGGGAGCTTTGAAAGTCGTTATCGGCCGTCAACCCCTGAAAAAACGCGGCCCCAAAAAAGGAGAATCCAACTGGTTTTTCACCAAAGGCGTACTTTATATCTGGGGCGATGATAACGGAAATCGCAATGGTACGCTTTTTGCGGTGTATGATTTTCTGGAAAAAAAGCTTGGTGTCCGCTGGATATTCCCCGGAAAAGACGGGATTCACGCTCCGGCACAAAAAATCATCAAACTCGAAGAGCGTGAAAGATCCAGCCGCCGCCCGGCGTTTCTGTGGACAACTCTCCGCGGCTACTTCTGGAAGGCAAGAAAGCAGATCAATATTCCGCTTCCCGGAGAGCTTATTCTTACGGAAAAAGAGCTTGCCCGCCGCAATGCCGATAACGAACTCTTTATGCTCCGTATGCGCCACGGCAGGATCGCTAAAGTCCGCTACGGCCACGCTTTCGGCAAATGGGCGGAACGCTTCGGCAAAACTCACCCGGAATATTTCGGTATGGATGCCTACGGCAAACACCGTCCGGTCGCCAAACGCCCTGACCGCTCAAAACTCTGCCTCACCAATCCCGCTGTTCAGGAACAGATCATTGCCGACTGGAAAGCCGCCGGAATGCCGAAGTACTGGAACGTCTGCCCGAATGACGGCAGTCTCGGATTCTGCCGCTGCCCGAAGTGTATGGCTTTGGACACCCGTACCCCGGAAGAAAGCTTCTTCGACCATCTCACCGACCGCTATCTCTGGTTCTGGAATCAGCTGATTTCCAAAATGCGCCCCTTGCGGCAGGATGTTGTGCTCGTCACCTATGTTTACAGCTATTACCGCTTCCCGCCGCGCCGGGAAAAGATCGAATATCCGGACAATATCCTCTGCGGTCTGGTTCCGTCCATTCTGGAGGACAATGCCGCATTATTCACCCGGTGGCAGAAGGCAGGTTTGAAAAATTGTTTCCTGCGTCCGAATGATTTGTGCAGTTATTCTGCGGCGATCCGCGGCTGGGAAAAGGTGATCTACGACAAATTCCAGCAGACGAGGATGTTCAACATCTCCGGCGTGGACTATGATTCAAGTTTCGGCAGAGCGGCACTCGATCTGGAAGGCTATGTAGTCGCCCGTATGATCACTGATCCCCAAAAGAGTTTTGAGGAAATATATACCGAATACTGCGATGCTTTCGGTCCGGCATCTTCTGCGGTACGCACGGTGTACGATAACATCCGCCAAGCCGGAGAAGCGGCGCTGAAACTGGAGATGGAGCGCATTGAAAATAAACGTCTGCTTGACGATTCTCTGCTCAAATTCAATACTGAAAAACTGTCAGAGATCTATCGTTCCTCCCTCGCCTTGCTTCAAAATCTCCCGGAAAGATCCATCACCCCGGACAACCGTCCGAAACTCGAGCGGCTGAAACTTGCGCTGGAGCACTCCATTCTCTCCCATAAATTCACCACGGCCGCTGCTGGAACCGATCAGGATGCATTGGAAAAAAGCGCAGAAAAACTGTTGGCATTCCGTATAAAAAACAGTCGTTCACTCTATGATCTCTGGCGTTATGTCTTCTACGGTACTGAACGTAAGATCTGGCTGCGCACCCGTTGCGGCGAAACATTTTTGAGCAAAAATCGCCAGAAATCTGCCGACCTGGCAAGTTATTGGCGCAGTTCGTTCGACACTCCGGCACTGGACAACTGGAGTGCCGGAGAGGCGTTTGATGGATATTCAGATAAGGAAGCCTCCTTCGACCGCTTCAGTATCATCGTCAAAGAGGGAAATAAAAAGGATCGTGTTCTCTTCCGGAATGCTCCGGTAACTCCCGGGAGGAAGTACAAACTTTCATTCGATGCCAAGTCAAATGGCAAAACGGCGTTTGAACTCAAAGTCACCGGCAACGGAAAAACTCTGGCAGAACTCAAACTTGAAGCCGGTTCAAAAAACTGGAAAAGCGGAAGTACCGGATTAACGATCCCAGCAAACTGCAATAGTGTTTCAATGCAGTTGCTGCGCGGACGCTCCACCGCACAAAGCTGGATCGATAATATCGAATTCACCCGCCAGTAAAAACACAAAAAAAGCGGCGGAAGGATAGCAAATTCCTTCCGCCGCATTGTTTTCAACGGTTTAAAAAGTTAATTACCGCGCTTTGTTTTTGATAACTTTGATGCTCACGCCAGAAGCGGCGGCGGAAGGTTTGTAATCTTTTTTCAACGGGTAATGCGCCAGTAAGCCGGGGATTTTCGCCGGTTGCTCATTGGTAAACAGACTATTCAGATCATCGGTCGTAAGCGCCCGGTCAAAGATGGTCACATCTTCAATGGCGCACCGGATGTTGTGCCGCTTGCCCATACCGCCGAAGTTCATCACATATTCCGGGGCTGCATATCCCATCGGAAGAATGACCTTTTTGTGCTGGCTGGCAATATTGTTGCGGTTGATGTAGACCCCGAATTCTCCGTCACAGTAGATCAATGTCACCCGGACAAACTCATCCGTCGGCACCTGGCTGTTGGCGGCGCGCCAGAAGACATTGTAACGGGCTATAACCGGCTTTGCTTCCTCCGGAGTTTTGGCGGCCGCCTGAAAACCGGCATAGCCGCCGGTCGGGAACGATTTCATCTGGAAAAATGCTTTGATGGAAGTCAAACCGGTTTGCACAGCAGGTTTTGCATCCATAGTAAAAAGCACCCTGCCCCGCTCTTTGACATTTTCCGGAATGACCATATCTTTTTTGGCGATTTTCACCCGGAAGCTCACGGTAAAGACCGGGCGCATCATATTATTCTGCCACTTGAGCTGGATGAACTCTTTTTTGCCGCTCAACTCCACCGCGCCGAGCGCGAAGCAACCGAGCATCAGCAAGCAGAAAACTATATGTTTCATTTTCATCACCGTTTGACAAAGACAGTACCGAATGCGGATTCATTGGCGAATGAACCGTCAGACCAGCTGGAAACTTCCTTGCCGTTGGCGTCATCGAAAACGGTACGCCCGACATTCATTCTGACTTTAAAGTTTTTCTCTGCGGCAGGATAGCCCAGCTCCGAGAGGGGGACCCTGATCACAGTCTGCCACTTGAACTCCCCTTTTTCAGCAGAAACTTTTGCATTGCAGTTCCAGCTGACATCGCTCAAGCGGGCATCCCAGAATTCGCCAAGCGGAGTTGTGACCAGCTGATAATAACCATCCCCTGCCCGCTTGGAACCGGCGCTGATAAAGAGTTCTATGGAAGAGTTGTTGCGCCAGATGCGGTTGTCGCGTCCCCATCTGGTACTGGAGATCTTCACATCTTTCTGGTCGGATTCTGCGGCGATAATCAGATTGTCGCCCTGAACAGCGCAGTAAACAGAAGCGGGATATTTGCTTGCTTCAACTTTGTTCGCCTTGCGGTAACGGACATTCATCCCGGTGAAAAATCCCTTGTTGGCAAGCGCGTGCTTTTTGACCGCCTCAAAAGTGACTTTGCCTTTGAGCGGAGTTGCCGTCATCTCCCGTTTCGGGGTGTTGAAACGGCGGGCGTATTCAACTCTGATAAGTTCAGCTTCGCGGGCGATGCGTTCGATGAGGAGTTTGTTTCCGGATTTGCGAACCGCTTTTTCCGCCAGTTCAAGCTGTTTTGAAATATATTCCATATCGGAACTCTGGAAGAGCATCTGCGGGAAGTTGGTGTCGTACTTATTCCAGATGTAGGGAGACGGATCAGCATCCCAGCGCTTGGCAATGCGGGAATTGATATTCTGCATAAATTCAGCGGCAACACCGTAGTAGCTGGTGTAGTAGTCCGTTTCAAGCTGTTTCATATCCTGATGGGGATCCCAGAGCAACCGGCCGAGAATATGGAACACCTTTTTCATACCGTGCCAGTAAATGCGGCAATCGCGCGGACCGTTTTTACTTTTGAATTTCTTGAGAAATTCCGCAGAAGCTCCGGGGCGCGGGCCGTCAACGATGCCCTCGGTGTGGTAGCCGTTGACACCGATGGACAGATAATACTGCAGATCCTGCTGTAAAATTTTCAACAGCGGCACATCGAATGCCGGACTGCCGCCGAACTTGACATAGTCGCGGATGTAGAGCGGATTGCCGAACTTCTTCCACTCCAGAATAAGCTTGTTCCACCGGGCATTGACCGAAGAACCGGGGTCATTGATGCGGTGCTTGTAATCTCTGCGGTAGGTGCAGAGACTGATAAAAAGATTGGGGTGGAGCTTTTTGAGTTTCGGCGGCTCGACCGCAGTGAGATAGGCGTAGACAAAGATCTGCACATTGGGATAACGTTTGCAGAACTTTTCGGCAATGATGTTGCAGAAACGGAAATAGCGGGTGGAATAAACGCCGCGCTTGTATTCATCGGGGTCATCCATAGCGCGCTCTTCGGGGGAATCGCCCCAGCCGCCGCCGTCATTCATTCCCATAGCGATCATAGTGGTTTCCGGATGCGCTTCCATATAGTCGAACATCCGTTTGACAACGAGATCCTGCAGCTCCTTGTTGCCGACATTGATCATACGTTTGGTGGAGTAGTTCCATTTTTCGAACTTCTGACGTTTGCCGCCGATGAGCGGAAAAAATTCCGGATGCTTGTCAAAATCTTTATTGTTGATCCAGTAGTAAAAGGCGTGTCCGGTGTGTTTGATATCGTAACCGCGGCGGACGAGCTCCTGCCGCTGATCGGTTTCTTTCATATGGAAGGGGCGGAAGTTGTAATTATTCATCATCTCCCAATCCAGAAAATCCTCCTGCAAGCCTTTGTAGGCAAATCCGGAAACGCCGCGCAGCGTGTAGGCGGGATTGCTGAACCATGCGCCATTGCTCAAATCCAGTTTTTTTCCCGGGGTGCCGTTGTCCAGCGGACGGACACGGCGGTAAAATCCGGCGCGTTTTTCCAGAAAATCGTTGGCGGCATAGACCACGGCGCGTTCAACATTTCCGATGAGGTAAACCTTTTTATTTTCAATAATTACGGCGTAACCGTCATCTTTGAGTACGGCATTTTTCAAATGTTTTTTAAAAAGCTTTGCCAATGCCGGATCGTTGATGGTTCCGGCAGTGATGTCAACTTTTTTGGAATTTTCCGGCAATGCCGCTTCGCCGTCGGCAAGCACCTTTTTCAAAACTTCAACCACGCCCGCATAACGTAATTTCGCCGGCGTTAATACGAAAACTTCCGCGCCTGACAATACCATGCAGAATGTGAACAGCACCGGAAAAAGACAAAATTTCTTCATCAAAAACACCTCCGACAAGACAGTCTGTTATCTCTTGATATTCAAAAATGCGTAGTCCGTGTGATACCCCATATAGGTTTTGCCGCCGGTTTGATCAGCATAGCCGGATCCTTCAGTAAGTTTGACACTTTCGGTATATTTTGTATGAGCTTCATTGAGCATCAAGGATTCAACATGACCATCGACAAAAGTAATGTTACATGATTTGTTGTGCTTGAACCAGAAATGTCCTTTGTTACTGCTGCCTTCCCGGTTTTGCAGCACAGCGTGCTGTTTAGTCACACCGTTTGAAACTTGACCGGTATCTGCAAGCAAAATAACTTTTGGAGACATCTTGCGTATAAACAATGCTGTTCCTTTCATATAATTGGCAGAAAAATATCTTGAATGAGCCTGGGTAAAACCATACGCATGCCATTTTCCCGGTTCAGGATTACCTTTCCCGGGGCAGGCTTTGATTTGAGCAAGTTTATACTCTTCAGAATCATTGGTTCTTGAAAAATATCCCTGTCTTATCAGGTGAAAATACCATGCGCCATCGCCGTAATGTCTGATGTAAATACCATCCCAGTCATTGGTGTACATCTGCACCATCGTGCCGATCTGCTTCAAATTAGATGAACATTGGCTGGATATTCCCCGCTGACGGGCGCTCTGCATTGCCGGAAGCAGGATAGCCGCCAGAATGGCGATAATGGCGATTACTACAAGCAGTTCAATAAGCGTAAAGCGCGCAATTCTGCTGCGTTTTACAGCCGGATAATCATTTTTTAACATAATAGTTTCTCCGTGTAAAAATCAAAAATAAATTCTCTGATATAATTTACTTCCGGAAAATAAATTTTACAAACTCAAGATGTACGATATCTTATCAAAAATGTACGGAATCTTATCACATCCAAAAGAAACATCGTGATAAATCAACATTTTACATCTTAAACACATTGCAATCAAGCAGATAAAAACACACCACAAGTTTTATGCAGTACGGCATAAAAAAGCCTGCCGCCAAATATTTTTCAGCAGCAGGCGAATTCTTTTACGTTTGTTCAGAGCTTCAAAGAATCCAATGCGCTCCAGCGGAAATCGCCGGATTGCGATTTATCGTCACAGGAACACTCGTTGCGGTTGAGATTTCCGCCGCAGTTGCGGCACAATCCGGCGCAATCGCCTGAGCAAAGCAGATTCATCGGAAATGACAGCAGCACCTCTTCGCGGATATCTTCGGAAACATCCAGCTCTTCCTGAACTTCCTCCGGATCAAAAAAGAGATTGATCCCGGCTTCGACCTGCTGTTCAAGCGCTTCCAGACAACGGCCGCAAATACCGGAAACGGCGGTCGTACAGCTGCCGGTAATCAAAATTCCACCGGAAACTTTACTGCCGGTCAACTTATATTCCAGCTCTCTGGAAACGGTAACAGGATCATTCTCATCCAGTTCAAAAAATTCGATACTCTCGGTTCCACGCAACGTGACCGGAGCTTTTTCCATTGCAGATATTGAAAAAACGATCATTTTTCCATTTCTTTCTCTTCTACAGCTTCACTTAAAAAGCGGTTGAGTTTGTGCATAATTACAACAGCGGCGGCGGCTTCCTCCGGAGATATCTCTGCGAAAAAGTGCTGCAGCCGGTCGTCAAGATAATTTATTGAATTCTGAAAAAGCTCCTCAAGTTCCGGCGACACCCGCAATGCCACCGCGCGGCGGTCACTTGCGGAAACTTTTCTTTCCAGCGCCCCGCGTCTGACCAGCGTTTCAACCATCTCTGAAGTGGCGGCGGGGGTGATATCGAGCACCGAAGCGAGCTGTTTGAGCTGTATGCCCTCTTCACTCTGGCGGGTCAGCCGGTAGATCCGGTTGATCATGCGCAGCTGGCTTCCGGTATATTTCCCCAGAGATGCCGGAACTCTGGCAGCACAAATATCCCGTATGCGTTCTCCGACACTGATTAAATCGCTCCGGAACTCTTTACTGCTTACAACTGCCATACTTTTTCCACTCCATAATGTTTTGCTTATTATAAGATATACGTTCAATGAATAATTTTCAAATAAAAATGCCGATATTCTTTGACAAAACTCAAAAACAGGTTATTTTAAGCAGGTGACGATAAACTTTTATGCTGAAAGGATGAACGATGAAAAATCTGCTTTTGCACTGCTGCTGCGCTCCCTGCGGGGCGGGCTGTGCCGCTCATCCGTTTCTTGCTGAACAGCAGTTTGCCCCGGCAATACTCTACTTTTCCAACAGCAATCTGGACAGCGCCGCGGAATTTGACCGCCGTCTGGAATATGTTTATGCTCTCGGGAAATACTTCTCCATTCCGGTAGCCGTCGAACCTTACGATCATACGGCGTGGCTGGAAGCGGTGCGCGGATTTGAAAATGAACCCGAATGCGGCGCCAGGTGTGAACGCTGTTTTGCTTTTTCGCTTTCGCGCGCAGCCCGGGCGGCGGAAAAACTCGAAATGAACTTCGCCACCACGCTCACTGTAAGCCCCCGCAAATCCAGCAAAAAAATATTTGAATGCGGCGCGAAATGGGAACACTTCGCCCCATTGGATTTCAAAAAGAAAAACGGCTACCTGACCGGAACGCGACTTGCCAATGAACTTGGATTTTACCGGCAGAATTACTGCGGCTGCGAATTTTCCAAAGCCGCCGTTTCCGCCAGAAGTTCGATCACACCGCCGCCGACCAAAAAGCCTTCGGAATCGTAAAACACCGCCGCCTGCCCCGGAGTCACCGCCCGCTGCGGCGCATCCAGAGTCACGATGCCACTGTCGTCACTTTCAGCACTGAATACACCCTCCGCCCCCGGAGTACGGTAACGCACCTTTATCTGCATTTTCCGATCAGCTTCAGGCACGCCGTGCTGCCAATTAGCGCGGATGATGCGGAAGCGGAAACACTCCAGCTCTTTCGGGTCGGTACACAATTCAATATCGCCTTTGCGGGCGTTGATGCTCTTTATATATGCAGGAACTCCCAGCGCCACGCCTAGCCCCTGCCGCTGACCGATAGTGTAGCGGTGGATGCCTATATGCCTGCCGACCGTTTTGCCTTTATAAATAAACCGGCCCTGCTTACCGCAAACTTTACAACGGCGGCTCAAAGTGTCGCCGCAGCACTCTCCGGGAATTTGAAAACAGGCATCCTGACTGTCCGGGCGCGAAGCACAGATAAGTCCGGCGTTTGCGGCGATCTCCCGGACTTCAGTTTTGGTCAACTGCCCCAGCGGGAAACAGCAGCGTTCAAGCTCTTTTCCTGTCAGGCGGTAGAGAAAATAGCTCTGATCTTTATTGCGGTCTTTTGCACTGCCGAGCTTAACAGAGTTGTCATTTTGCCTGAACAATGCGGCATAGTGTCCAGTGATCACCGTTTTGATATTCAACTCATCAGCGGCGGCAAAAAGTTCATAAAATTTCAACACTGCATTGCATTCACAGCACGGATTGGGCGTTCTTCCGGAAGCATACTCCTGCGCGCACGGCAACAGAACACGGTTGAAAAAGGCCTCCCGGCAATCCCGGACAACCAGCGGAATATCCAGCATCCGACAACTTTCAACGAGCGTTTCATCGATCGGAGAATCGGGGTGCATCAGCAAATTGACCGCCGTAAGCTCGTACCCCTGCTCTTTCATCAGCCACGCGGCAACGGTTGAATCCACGCCGCCGGACATAGCGACAACTGCACGTTTGCTCACTGTTCGATATCCTCTTCTTCTTCCGGAGGCACCGGAACACCGCGCCACATGGTAAGGTGTTCGCCCTCAAAACGGTAATCAGGCGGCAGCAACGGCGACCAACGCCAGCCGAAATGACGCGGAAATCCGGATGCAATAAGATAAACATCCTCTCCGGACGGCAGTTCATCCAGCGAACGGATCTTCTTTACCGGTACTCCGGCGTAAAACAGTCCGCAATACATTCCGTCGATATCAAGTTTGTACAAAGTTTTGTTTTTGACTTCAGGCGGCAGGACGGAAGATATATCACCGCCCAGACTCCGCCAGCGGCGTTTGGTGATGTAAGAGGGCAGGATCAATATATTGCAGAATATCGCAAAGCAGATAGTTATTTTCAATATCATATGCCAGACCGGGTACTGCGCGCGGTGCAAATGGAAGAACACCGCCTGCGCCGCCAGCAATATCAATGCCGCGGCGATCACCAGAGAATATCCTTCGCGGTAGATCAATTCTCCGGAATTTATAAACGGCACCGCCGCCAGCCACCGGTTCGGCAGCAAAGTCGCCGCCATCGCCAATGCCGCAATAATTATCACAAATTCGCCGAACCACAGCGCTTTGGCAAACCATTGCCGGTAACGCCGTATACCCAGCTCATAGTTCAATCCGGTCATAATCGCCAATGGACCGATAAGGAAAAAGAGTTCGTCAACAGAACGCCCGGGAATGATCCACATCAGCGCCAGCGATACCGCAAATACCGTGCGCAAATATTTGCTCAATACCGGCGTCTGGTCGATCGCCTGCAATGCCGCACAAAACGGCAGCCACATCAGAAGTGACCACGGAAAAAATCTCACCGGAAGCAGCCACGGAAAAACCAGCATCCGTTTGAAGTTGTCCCAACTGGAAAACTCCTTCGGCAGAAGATCGAACTGCACACTGTAACTCGACTCAATGATCCGCCAGCCGACCACCACGATCAACATCGCACAGGCGATAAAAAATCCCGGTGCATTGAATTTACTGCGCACCGACAGCGGGCGGCGCAGAAAAAATATCGGCACGATGCAGTACAGCAAAACCGCCGGCCCGCCCGAAAGAAACGCCAATATCCACAACAGCGCCGCGCTCAGCCAAGCCTTGTTCCAATTCGCCAGACGGCTGCCGAAGTGGAAGAAGCTCAACTGGCCTGCAAGCAGAAAAAATGCGCTCATCGTCGCCGGAACTCCGTCGATGCCTTTGCCCATTGCAAAAATCGTTCCGGTACAACACAAAAATGTCACGACTCCCGCACGGTAATTGCGGCGGCGGGCGGCAACCGAGGCGGCAAGCAGACTCCACGCGCCCAGCATAACGATCGAAACCAGCCGCAACGCCCATTCCATCGGCACCCCGGCCCGATTCAATGCCGCCGCGACCGCCGGAAACAGCGGCTGAACGTCCGGCTGAACGATGCCGTGCGCCGAAACAGGCTCGCAGAAGCGGAACTCATAAGCGCAGGTGGCATACAACCCCTCCTGCCGGAAAAGTTCGCGTCCGCCGATCCAGAAGGCGAAAAACAATATAAAGAAAGCCGACAGCCAGACGATACTTTGGAACGGCCTGGTTTTCTCTTCGATCTGCAATGCGTTCAAACGCAGATCATCGGGCATTGAGGTAGCGGATCTTGACATTGTTTCGTCTTTCGGTCACAGCAATACCTGGCTGAAGTTCAAATTCCACTTCATCATCAGTAAGGCGGATAAGTTTCACATTATCCTTCATATTTCTGCGGTAGGTAAGTTCACAGTTCGGCACCCAGAGTTCCATTACGGGACAATCGGTGGTTTTGTTTTTACTCACACGGAAGGTAAACTTTTTCTGGGTCCGCGGCCGCGCAAGCGGATGGGAGATCACGCAGGTGTGCATACCCGGCTTGAGCTCATTAAGCTCAATGGTCTCGACTTCATCTTCCGAACCCGGAACTTTTTTCGTTCTGCCGACCGACTTTCCATCGACCATCACATCCACGCCGGCGGGGCGGATGTTGAGCCGCGCCTGACCGTAACCGCTTTCCAGAGTGACTTTGATGCGTTCATGACTTCCGGCTTTGACCTCGATCATCTCTTCGACGGTGTCAAATCCGGGCATAGAGAGCTCGACTTTGTAGTTGCCCGGCATAAGATTGTTCACTTTGATGGGGGTGGTACCGCGTTTTTCGCCGCGGATAACGCAAACGGCGTTGGTGGGAACCGATTCGATAAAGAGCGAACTTGGTTCAGGATCCAGCTCAAGTCTGGACTTCACGACCTTGTCGGCGATAACTTCGATCTCGGTCTTTTTGGCAATATGCCCGGGGGCACGCAGTTCAAGAAGATATTTTCCTGCGGTGAATTTTGCCTGATAAGGAACGGAACCGACCGCCTCTTCATTGATGTAAAGGGTTGCACCGGCAGGTTTTCCAATGACCTGCAATGTTCCGCTGTTGGAGTTCAGACGTTCTCTGATCACCGGAATGGGGCGGGCATTGGCAACTTCGATCTTGCGGCTCTTGGAAGCGTGACCGGGGTGGCGGAACTCAAGGAAATGCGTTCCAGGCTGAACTCCGGTGATAAGGCACGGAGTAGTACCCTTTTCCACGCCGTCAAACGACAGCGTGACATTAGCATCCCGTCCGGAAGCATCGACCGAACAGCTCACCAGAATAACAGAACGCTGCGGCTCAAGTTCGATATTCATATTTGAATTATTATCTGCCCGGGAGATAGCCACCCGTTTCCATGCGGTTTTGAATCCGGGAGCGGAAAACTTGAGCAGATAACTGCCCGGGAGCATTTTTCTGGTGAGGCCTTCCAGCGCTTTGCCGCGGAATTCCATCGTCATACCTTCGGGGCCCTGAAAGGTCACTTTTACCGGACTTTTTGCGGCACGCTTTTTATTGCATCCCGGAAGCGCCGCCAGCATTGCACCGGACAAAAGCACGCACAACACATAGGAAAAAATATTCTTCATAGCTAAAGTTACCTCTTCTTGGAGTTCATGGTACGTTTAACGCTGCGCAGCGCTTCTGCGGCATTCCGGTAGGTTTTGGATTTTTCGCCGGCGATCTTCATAATATCCTGACAGGCGCGTACCATTCCGGCATAATCCATAGTGCGGTGACAGCGTTTGAATTCATCATTGCACTCTTTAAGCTTCAAACGGCGCAGATTATTGACCTCTTCAAAACCGGTTCTTGCCTGCTTGAGTTCCGGCGGCGGCGGTGAAAACTGTTCATAACAGCTGATCGCCGCTTCGAACTCGCGCGCGGCTTCGCGGAGGAGCGACAGATCGCTGACATAATTTTCACGCTTGTCAATGGCGTTGCGCAGATGCTGTTTGGCTTCAGCTTCCAACTCTTCGCGGTTCTTGGAGATGGTCATCAGCCCGAAACCGGAAAGGAAGTTGGAGATCGCATTGCGGCAGGTGTCAAATTCGACACCGCTTTCGGAGCTGGCACATTTGTAGTCGCAGAACTGGTTGTCGTAAAAGAGTACCAGGTGAACCTGATCGCGTTCCGGGTTACCGGTTACGATATTTTTTGGTTTGAAGGTGCAAATACCGCTCTCTTTGAGTTTTTGCAGCAGAACTTCGAGTTCAGTTTCATAGTTTTTCGCAAGGTCGATCTCACGCGTGAAGTGACGGCGGCCGGCGACATCGTCCAGATTGCAGACCATCTTGCCGTTTTCGATCTGCATTTCAAAGCGGAACGCAGTTTTACTTTCCGGGTCATAGGCGATACGCTCGAAATAGACGACCGCCTGTTCCAGCGGAAAATGGCTGATCCCGGTGCCGCTGTTCGCTCCGTCGGCTCCCTTGCCGGATCCCAGCGCCATCTTCAAAATAAACACCACGCAAATCAGCAATGCTGAATAAAACACCACATTGAAAAGCAACTTTGAACGTTTGGGCGGTTCATCCGTTTTTTTTCCGGCATTACCGGAAGCTTTTTCACCGCGGTTGAAGAGCCCGTTTCCGGCGGATTTCAGGTCAGCCAGCAGCTTTTCCCCGGAGATATCCAACACCGGCGGCTTTGCAGTTTCTTCCGTTTTCGCTTCAACTTTGAGCGGAGCGGTATCGGTTTCCGATGCGGTGCTGAAAAAACGCACCTGCCCGGCAGGAGCAGTTTCCAGAATGACCAGACGCTGTTCGCCGATAACAAGTTCCATTCCCGGAACCAGAATCATATCTCCGGTGATATTTTTGCCGCCGAACTTCACACCGTTGGTGCTGTTGAGATCGCGGATCACCCAGCTGTCGTCCTGCTGTCTGCAGATCTGGGCGTGGTAACGCGACACCCCGCCGGTCAACAGCTGGATCGTATTGCCGTCTTCTCTGCCGATGGAGATCTCCGGACCCTGAAAATCCTTTATCTCACCGGCAAAATCGCCGTTCAAAAACTGTATCTTCATTTTCTGTTAAAATCCTTTCATATTCCACTTATCAAATCCCGCTTCTGCCGTGACAGAAGCTGGAACTTGTGTCTACTCAAACTCCAGACGGTCTCCCGCGTTCACCTTGCACGCTTCCAGCGTTCCGGCGGGAAATTCGATCGTCACCGATGCTTTTTTTCCACCCCACGCAAAAGCCCACGGCCGTACACGGCGGCAGACTTTGACCACTTCAAGCTCTGCGCTTGCGAACAAAACATCGATCGCTTCGCGCATCCAGCAGCAGTGAATTGCGTTACAGCGCTCAAACACCATCGCATCAAATTCAACCGAAGCGAACTTCCGTCCCATCATACCCGTAAAACGCTGAAACGGCGTTTCTGCAAAAAAACATCTTTCCGCCAGAATCGTATTATCACTTTTTCTCAATAACCGCTTATCCATCACTGAAACATCCGCATCGCATTCATCACCAGCGGGCCCATAAGGATGATAAACACAGCCGGCAGAATGCAAATCACCACCGGAATAATTATTTTCACACTTGATTCATTGGCGAGTTTTTCCGCCAGAGCGAAACGTTTATGGCGCTGCATATCACCCTGGATACGGAGCAGCTGACCGATACTCACGCCGTACTCTTCGGCTTGGATGATCGCATTGATCGTCGCCGAAAGATCGACCTGCTTCACCCGTTTGCTCAAAGCTCTCAACGCTTCAGTTCGTTTGCGTCCGAGCTGGATCTCCTGAAATGTCCGCATCAACTCTTCACCGAGCGGGTCCATTTTCCGCCGTTCAAGGATCTCCCGGAGCGAAGAGAGCAGATCTCTGCCGGATTCAACCGACAAGGTGAGCAAATCAAGCACGTTGGGCAGAGCTTTCATAATGGAGGTGTGGCGCTTTTTTATCACTCCGGAGAGCCACAATGTCGGAAAAAAGGCAAACAGCACGGCGATGATAAGGCACATCATCATATTGCCTGCCGAAGCGCCGATAAACAGAAACACAATGCTGAAAATCACGAAAAGCACCCGGAGACCTGCGAAATCGACCGGAGTGATGACTTCATCGTAACCAGCCATCTGCAAACGGCTCTCATCGCTGATCGTCAAGGTGCTGAACACCTTTCCCGACACCAGCGGGCGCACCATCGGCAGAAACGGCATCGCCAGACGGAAGAGGAGCGGAACCGGTTTGAAAAGCTCCTGATTCTTTTCCAGTTTTATCTGCCGGAATGCACACATAAAGAGCCAGCTGAATATTCCTACCGAGCCGCCCCAGAGCAATGCAGTTATCAAAATCAGTTGATCGTTCATCAGCATCAAACCTCGATTTTAGTGATTTTTCTGATCCAGAAGAATCCGGCAATGTCCAGCAATGTCACCGCAATCAGACCGATCGCGCCCGCCGGAGTGGAAAAGAACGAATTTATCAGCGCGGGACTCACATGATACATACCAAGCAGCAGCAAATAGGGCATCAGACCGATCATCACCGCCTGAAGTCTGCCCATCGCCGTCAAAGCGCGGACTTTCTGCGCGATACGGACACGTTCGCGGATCAATCCTGCCACGCGCGACAGGGTTCCGGTCAATTCACCGCCTGTCTTGCGAGCGGTGGAAATAGCGACCGCAACCAGTTCAAAGTCATCCGATTCCAGACGGCGCGACATATTGTCCAGCGCCTGTTCCAGAGAGACACCGAGCCGGATCTCCTGCGTGAGCAGGCGGAACTCCACCGACAGCGGGTGAATATCCTGATCGGCGACCTCTTCAAGTGCCTGATTGATACTGAAACCAGCCTTCAAGGCGCCGGAGATCATATTGAGCGCATCTTCAAGCTGAACGCTGAACTTATTGAGACGGCGCACTTTGAGATAGCGCAGAATGAAGCGCGGCACAGGAAACAGCACACACGCCGAGGTAAGCGACACGATGATCAAGGTCTGCACGGAGATCTTTTCGGCGGACAAAGTCATTACCAATGTGGACAGCACCACACCGACCGCGCTGAATGCGATACTGATATCCAGCACCCGCGATGCCGGTATCTGGATAAGGATATCGTCCAACTCGGTACGCGCTTCCTGCAGATATCTTTCGCGGTAACGCGCGGCGACATAGGTCGTGAAATCAATTATCGCGATCGCTGCGAAAACCACACCTGCAAACGCACATATACTGGGCAGGAAAGAACTGCTCATCATAGCGGCAAAACTCCTTTATATAATAATACACACTCTAATATAGTGCCATAATTGCAATTTGGCAAACCGTTTTTTCAAATTCCGCGCATTTTTTTTGCACCGTACTGTTCCGGAAATTTTATTCCCTGAAATTCCCGCAGAAAAGAGTGGATTTTTGCCTGAATGGTGCTATATTAAAATTGAAATTTCAACTATCAACTCCGGAGATTTGATTTATGGCTCTGAAAAAGCATCTTCACAAGGTTCAATTTTGCGTCATCGGCGGCGGACTCGCCGGTATGGGCGCTGCAATATCCGCCGCCCGCCACGGCATAAAAACGCTGCTTATGCACGAAAGACCCGTCCCCGGCGGCAACGCTTCCGGTGAGATCCGGATGTGGGTCTGCGGCAGCAAACTGATGCTGGAAACAGGGCTCATCGAAGAGCTCCGTCTGGAAAACCGTTACCGCAACAACACCAGCAACTACTCCATCTGGGACTCCATCACCTACGAGATGGTCGCCATGCAGGAAAACCTCACAGTTCTCTTCAACTGCTCCTGTCAGGATGCCGCAATGGACGGCAGTAAAATCGTTTCGGTGACGGGATATCAGCAGACCACGCAGGAGTTTCACGAAGTCCGCGCACAATTTTTCGCAGACTGCTCCGGCGACAGTATTTTGGCGCCTCTGACCGGAGCCGAGATCCGCACTGGAAGAGAAGCAAAATCCGAGTTCGGCGAATCGCTCGCACAGGATGCGCCTGACAACCACACTATGGGAATGAGCTGTCTGCTTCAGGCGCGGGAAATGCCGACTCCGCAGAAGTTCATTCCGCCATCCTGGGCATACTCCTACCCCACCGAAGAATCGCTTCCGCCGCGCGGACACAAAATGGGACGGTTCCAGAATTTCTGGTGGGTCGAACTCGGCGGTATGGATGATTCCATCGCCGATACGGAAAAACTGCGCGATGAACTGCTCAAAACGATGTTCGGCATCTGGGATCATATGAAAAACCACGGCGATCACGGCGTGGAAAACTTCGCCGTTGACTGGGTCGGATTCCTGCCCGGCAAACGCGAAAGCCGCCGTTATGTCGGCGATTACCTCCTCAACCAGAACGATATTCTCAGCGGCGGAAACTTCCACGATGCGATCGCTTACGGCGGCTGGCCTATCGACGACCACCACCCCGGCGGCATCAGGCACTTCGGAGTTCCCAACATCAATATCCTGCTGGACAAAAATTACACCATTCCGCTGCGTTCACTTTATTCGCGCAATATTGAAAATTTGCTTTTTGCCGGACGCAATATCAGCGTTACCCATACTGCGTTGAGTTCGACCCGCGTTATGGCGACCTGTATGGTGCTGGGTCAGGCGGCGGGAACCGCGGTCGCGGTCGCCGCGAAAAAAGGCAAAACCATCCGCCAGACGGCTTTGGAAGATTATGCCGAAGTCCAGCAGCTTCTGTTGGATGATGACTGCACGCTTCCGGGCTTGCGCCGCACGGTAGCCCCGGAATTTATGAAAGCAGAACTCTCCGCCAGCACCGGAAATCCCGAACTTCTCCGCAACGGCATCGACCGCAATTATCCGGAAGAAGAAAACGGCTGGTTCGGCAAGTGCGGCGATTTCGTTGCCTGCGAATACCCCGAAGCAAGAGATTTCACCCGGATCAGGATGGTCTTTGACAGCGACCTCGGCCGCTTGAAAGGTAACGGACACCTCAATCTGCCCGCCAACTATTTTCTCAACGCCCCCGGACAGGAACCGCCGGAAACGATCATCAGAAGTTTCGCCATCCTCGCTGACGGAAAAGAGATCTACCGGACTGACACCAACCATCAGCGGCTGGTGAAACTGCCGATCTCTTTCCGCGCCAAGCGCATCGAATTCCGGCCGCTTGACGAAAAAATCAAACGGCTCTTCGCCTTTGAAGTTTGCTGAAACAGCTGGAGATGCGGGGGAAGGGAAAAACTTTTTTTCACGGGAAAAGCTGAACGTCAGCACCGGAGTATCCCTTCCCCTGCGCCCCTGCCCCTGCTCCAAAAAACTAAATATTTAACGCTTATTTCCTCCGATCCGCAGTCTCCGCCTTTTAAACCAGCTTGATCCACTCCCGGAAATAAATTCTGATTTTAAAATCGGAAAAATGCAAAAAAATAATTTTTTCTGTTTTATCTCTTGCAATCCATATTATCTTGTGTTATATTTTTTACGGTTAAAAGATTGCAAAGTTTTTCACATATAAAAATGTCCGGAACATACGGCTCCGGAAAAAGAAAAACTTTATTCGCGGGGAGATTTCTATTATGCAGATGACATCGATTCCGAACAAGCCGGAAAATTCTGTCATACCTTTTTTGTCCCCCGATTTCTGCACCGGAACTTTATCTTGCGCGAACGTAAGTGAGCGCAAGACTCAAGACTCAAGACTCAAGACTCAAGACTCAAGACTCAAGACTCAAGACTCAAGACTCAAGACTCAAGACTCAAGACTCAAGACTCAAGACATTTATTTTGAGTAGCCTGCTGATTTTCGAACGTGTAAAAAAACGTTTTTTATCCGTCAGGAGATATGTCGCGATGAACGCAGTTGCAGCAGATCGATCGTACCCGGACGCCCTCATATTGTCCGCGCACCTGCCCCGTTTTTTCAGCCGGACACCGGCAGTACCAGTAAAAAACAGAGTATCCTGTTTTATTTTCAACCCAAATTACCGGTGCTGTTACCGGTAAAAACAACCACCATTGAAAGGAGTGGCAAATGAAAACCTTTACAACCATCAAAAAATGCCTGCTGACGGCTATCGCTCTGGCCGCTGTCACCAGCGTGTCCGCGAAAGACATCTTTGTTTCGCTGTCCACAGGCAAAAACAAAAATCCGGGAACCAAAGAAGCTCCGCTCAAAAACCTCTGGAAAGCGATCGCCGTCGCTAAAGACAACGACGTTATCCATATCGCCGAGGGTATCTATCCCGGAAAAATGAAGTGCGGCTGGTTCAAACTGGAAAAACCGGTCTCCCTTTTCGGCGGCTACTCTGCTGACTTCACCCGGCGCGACCCGCTGAAGTTCAAAACTATGTTCCAGCCCCGCAACGAACACAATGACAAAAAAGCCGGCGCCCAGGGCATCCTCCACATCGAATTGTCCAAATCTCCGATGACCGCCCCCAAAGGCTTCCATATGGTCATTGACGGTATCATCTTCGATGACGGTTTTGCTTCCAGCTACCACGCCACCAAAGGCAAACCCGCCGGATTCGACACCGGTATGTGGCTCGAAGGTCCTGCCATGAACAAAGCCGCTGACAAATTCCCCAGCGCCAACCGTTACAGCATCCACACCGCTTCCGCTTCCCGCGGTGACGGCGATCTGACCATCCAGAACTGCACCTTTGTCAACGGTTCCAACTACGCCGTCAACGTCAACTGGTACAAGGGAAAAGTCTCCATCATCAATAACGTCTTCTGCAACAACCGTATGCTCTCCGTCAACGTCGCCTGCTCCAACGGCAGCGGCAGAATCGACTGGGAATGTGCCTTCAACACCATCCTCTTCACCTGGAGCCGCCTCAATGACCTCGCCGATATGGGATTTGCCATCCGCAACAACGAAAACTGCAATGCCAATATCCACAACAACATCATCGGTCTGAACGTCCTCACCGGCTTCGACAACACCAAAGGCAACCCCAAACGCAAGACCACCAAACTGGATAACAATGTCTTCTTCCTGAACCGTGAATCCGACGTTCAGATGACTATGTCCCCCTCCATCGTCAAGGTCAAAGTCGACGGCTTTGAAGATCTCGAAGGCACCGACGGCATCGAATCCATCGAAGACAATATCGACCTCAAAGATCCAAGCATCTTCAAAGGCCGCATCAATGCCAAGTACCTCAACTCCTTCCTCTCCATGAAGTACTCCGAAAAGACCAAACTCGATCCGGGCAAATGCAACGCTCTGCGCAGCGTCCTCGGTCTGCCGCTTCAGGGAACCATCACCACCACCTGCGATATGTACGCCAACCGTTATCCCTGGGAAGAAGCGTTGAATCTCTTCGGCGCGGTCAAAGATTACGGTGCCCAGATGCCGCAGTAATTATACAACTCCACCATAATTAAAAAAAGGAAAAAATAAAGATGGACATCAAAGCTGTCATCAACAACTATCTCGAAGTCATCAAAACCAAATACTTCTGCTTTGAAGGCAGAACCGGCAGAAAAGCTTTCTGGAGCTTCGTGCTGGTCAACTTTGTGATCTACTTTGTTCTCAATCTGATCCCCGGCGTCGGCAAGATCATCGCCGCTATCTTCAACCTCGCCGTCCTCTGCCCCTCTCTGGGTATCAACGCCCGCCGTCTCCACGACGTCGGCAAATCCGGCTGGTTCCAGCTGATCTCCTTGATCCCGGTGATCGGTATCATCGTGCTGCTGGTTCTGTGCGCCAAACCCGGCGATGCCGCTGCCAACAAGTATGGTGAGGCTGTCGGAGAATAAGCTCTGACCGCTTGACAACGCAACCGGCAGCAATGGTTTTTTCCATCGCTGCCGTTTTACCGTAAACAATATTTCAAAAAGTCCGGTAAAGAGGAGTTTTATGAAAAATAAAATAAAAATTTTGTCGTTAACGCTGACGGGATGTCTTCTTGCCGGATGTACCTGTTACAATACCCACGTCCCCGGACGGCATATCGATCACGGCCCTGATCCCAATGGAACTGATATCTTTTTCTGCAATCTGGATTACATTCTCTTCCCGCCGCAGCAGGGCTATATCGTAGCCCCCGCCCCGGTCGTGGTCGCGCAACCCGCTCCGGTCGTGGTTGCCCCGTCCCATCATCATCGCCGACCGCCGCGCCGTCCGGCACCGCATCCGGCTCCGCGTCCGGCTCCGCGTCATGCCAGCCCTCCCGCCCCCCGCCCGGCAAGCCGTCCCGGCGCCC
>JAZOMB010000079.1:0-14970 GCA_045653515.1 Victivallaceae bacterium
CAACAACATTCTGATCGATGACCTTTCCGGCGAAGCGATCTGTGTTATCGACCTTGATACCGTGATGCCGGGATTGTCGCTCTATGACTTCGGCGATATGGTCCGCAGCGGAACCAACCCAGCAGAAGAGGATGAAGTGAACCTCGACAAGGTCGGTATGCGCTTTGATATGTATCAGGGCTTTTATGAGGGCTTTGTCAAAGCCGCCGGCAATGTTCTCACTCCGGCGGAGATCGAAAACCTGCCGTTCTCGGGCAAACTTATCACTCTTGAGATCGGTACGCGTTTCCTGACCGATTATCTTGCCGGTGATGTCTACTTCAAGATCCGCCGTCCCGGTCAGAACCTTGACCGCTGCCGTACCCAGTTCAAACTGGTCGAATCCATGGAAGCTCAAATGAACCGAATGAAAGCTCTGCTGCAGATATGAAAAATTCCCGTCCGACTATTGCTATTTCCGGTCAGTATAATACCGAAAAAGAGTTGATCACTATGCGGCCGGCATATATCGCCGCATTGGAAAATGCCGGGGCGATCCCGGTCATCATCCCGATTACTGAAAACCGCACCACGCTGGATTTTTACCTTGAAAACTGCGATGCGCTGCTGTTGAGCGGCGGTCAGGATATCCAGCCGCACTTGTACGGCGAAGAGACTCTGCCCCATTGCGGCGAACAGGTCCCCGTGCGCGACCGCATCGAAACCTACCTCTTTGAACGGGCAATGGCTCTGGATAAGGTGATTTTCGGTATCTGCCGCGGTTTTCAAATGGTGAATGTCGCTGCGGGCGGCACGCTCTATCAGGATCTCCGCGTTGATTTTGGAACCAGTTTCAATCACCGTATGGAAGAACCCTTCAACCGCGAATCTCACAACGTTACTGCTGTCCCCGGCACTCCGCTGGCGGAACTGTTCGGCGGAGCTCCTTTCGCTGTCAACAGCGTTCACCATCAGGGCGCCAAGGATCTCGGCAAAGGTTTGAAGCCGATGGCGATCTCCGAAGACGGCATCGTGGAAGCGGTCTATATGCCCGACCGCCGTTTCGTCTGGGCGGTGCAATGGCATCCGGAATGGTTCTTTGAAGAGAACGCCAACAGCGCTGCTCTTATTAAAACGTTCGTCGATGCTGCCAAAGAGTGAGTGCGGCGAAGCGGTTTACGAAACCGCATTGTCCGGCTGTTGCGCCTGCCGTCCGGCTGTTCGCCCGACAGGCGCGAGGCAGTTTTTTCTTTTTCCGCCTGACGGCGGTTTTTTTTTGCCGTTTTTTACTTTATCTTCTGGCGGAAGAGTTCGCTTCCGTCTTTGCGCAGGCAGATAACTTCCAGTGAATCTGCTTTTGCTTCGACTTTGAGCATCGTTTCGCCCATACCGCTGTTGCAGATGACCGGGAACGGCATTTTTACCACAGAAAGCTTTTGCATCCTGGGTTCATAAATGGTGCATTCTGTACTGTCGGCGGGGGTGAAGCTTGCCTTGTGGGTGTGTCCTGCGAGCATCACGTCGATTTTTGTTTCAGGCCGGGAAAAAATTCCATCGAGCAGAGCGATCACTCTGGCGGTCGTGGAATTTTGCTGCATCGGCGGGATGTGCATAAACAGGATACGGTGTTTTGCGCTTCGGAATTCTTTTGATTTTACCGCCTCTGCGAGCCACTTGCGCTGTCCGGGGATGATGGTCATAGACACCGGGTCTCTGCCGTCCTCTCCGGCATCAAGCCCGATTATGCAAAGCGACCCCAGACGGCTCATAAAGTACGGCTTATTGTCCGGGCGGCGGAAATATTCAAAGAAAAGCTCCGGCATCAAACCGCGGAATTCGTGGTTGCCGCGCAGGTTGATGAGCGGACGCGAAGCGGCATATGCCAGCTGACCGCCCAGATAGCCGTCCAGAAAGAAGCCGGGAGCGTTGGCGATATTGACCATATCGCCCAGATTGACCAGAAAATCGCAATTTTTGCTCAACGGCATAAGTTTATCCAATCTCTGGCGGAAGTTGTGGATGTCGGAAAATACCGCAAAAGTGAAGTTTTCTCTGTCCGCTTCGGGGACTTTGAACTCCCATAAACCGCCGTTTTCCGGATAAACTTTTTTTACCGAACCATCTGCCGGGGTGAATTCGATCCGGTACTCAAAGGTGCTTCCCGCTTTGAGATCGCTTAAATGCACCTGATGATTCAATTTGAGCGGACTTTTTGCTCCCAGATGGATATTGCCGACTTGAGTGAGCCACTTTCCCGAACCTTTCACTTTGTACTGTACTGCGGCGGCGGCGGGCAGATCGCTGATGAAGCCGATGCTGATGCCGTTTTGTTCCGGGGCGTGGAGCCACGGGCCGCGTTCAAGGCGCGGAATATTGTTGTCGGGGAGCTTCTGATAGGCCTCTCTTGAAAGTTTCTCTTTGCTGAAATGATTTTTGCGGAGTCTGGCGGCGCTGTCATAGTCGATAAGCAGCAATTCGCCATAGCTGGCAAGGTTGTACAACTTGTTTCCGCAATTTTCCCAGACGGCGGATATCGCACTGTTGGGCGGGGTGATGCAGAGATTGAAAAGCGTGCCGCCGTCGCGGAATTTGAACTTTGACAGCGGTATGGCGGTTTCAGAGACCCACACATCTCCGGCAAAGAGATTTTTGCTCTCCCACGTTTCCGCTTCTCCGGCGCTGTTGTAGCGGATGCGGCCGCCGTGCCAGATGTACTGGGTATAAAATTTGGGTTCGGTGATGTTTCCTGCCAGCAGTTCGACCCGGGCGGTCCAAGATTTTACTTTGGTACCGGCAGGGTACGGCGCCTGGATGCCGATATAGAGTTTTTTGCCGTCGTGAGCGAGTTTTGCGCTGATTTTTGATGGGAACTCCTTATCGGTTTTGAATTGATAAAAGTCATTTATCTCAACCGCTTTCTGCCAGAGATCCTCATCCATTTTTCCATCCAGCACCGGAGTATTTGCCACTTCCGGGACATAGATCGCTTTGCGCGGGGCGGCGGCAAGTTCGAATGTCAGCAGTACCGCGAGGAGTGCGGTCAGAAAAGAACCGGTTCTCAACATCGTATCTGCCTCGATCATTCAGCTTTCTTATCAGAGAAAAACTTGGTGACGCACTCATATTCGGCGCTGTCGCCCGCTTTGAGCTGCCGTTTGCGCAGCGCCATAAAATAGAGTTTGCGGTCGGCTTTATCGCCGCGGTTCCAGATGTCGAATTTGTCATCGGCGCCATTGAGAAAGGGTTTGATCGCCTTGACCTGCGTGGTCACGATGATACCTTTTTCCGGAGCGGAATAGGTGGAAAGCGGAGTGCCGTTTTTTTTGATCTGGAAACGTTTTCCGGCAAAATCAACCGTCTCGGATTTGCCGTTGGCATAATCAAACTTTGCCGAAGTGAAGATCGGACACATAGGGTGCATAAAGAGATAAAGGCACTTTACATCAGTATCCTGAACGGCGGTGATTTTTGCGTGTTCATAAAGGGTGTTGTCTTTGATCTTCATAGTGTACTCGATCTTCAAGTGATGGAGTATGGAGCTTTTTTTCAGTTCAAACTCCTTCACGGTACGCAATTTTTTATCCGGCACAAACTCCGCGCCGTCGGCAAAGAATTTCGCCTGTACATCGGTTTCGCCGATTTTATTGTTGTCCTTGTGGCCGGAGCCGACCCAGCCGGTTTTGCCGTTGAGATCGAACATCGCCACATTGCCGAAGTAGCTGGCGCTGCGGCAGACATTGACACCGTTGAAATCGATGCCGCCCAAGTTCCACGACTGGTATTTGGTGAGTTTGAAATCCAATGCTCCGCACCGGAAACTAATCACCGGCGGGAGTGCGGCATTGAGGGCGGCGCAAACGGCAAAGATGGCGGCAAAGATAAATTTTTTCTTCATTTTTTTCTCCTTGTATATAATGAAAATATTGTCTATAACATTAAAAAATCATTCCAGAATGAGAAGTTTGAAATCATACCCCTCAACTTCGATGGATGCGGGATCTTCCGCTTTTTTGTTTTCCGCATTGATGACTTTGAAGTTTTCCGGAAGTTCAAGTGCGTTGCGGTCGATATTCAAAGTGAGCTTTTTGGCCGCTTTATCTGTGTTTCCCAGCACGAGCAGGACTTTGCCGGGAAAGCGCCACGAGCTTGCCAATACTTTACGGTCTCTGACACTCAAAGCGGCGCTGTCAGGATGCCAGAAGGGAACGAAACGGCATTCAGGTTTCCAGAAGCCGAAGTCGGATGCAAGCGAGATTATTTTGAAGTAAAACGGCGCATCGGCGGCGGTGTTGACGGGGGATTTGTATTTGGCATTGAACGGCAGTGAAAGGGCGATCATACCGCGGGTGAGTTTGCGCAGTTTTCTGCCCCATTCATTGCGCGGGGTGGTTATGCGGTTGATACCGGCGAGGATACAGCACTCAACTCCGAGCTGGTTCCCTGAGTCGGTGGCAAGGATCTGGTCAACGCTGAAACGTTCAGGGTGCGGCATCTCTCCATAGTGGTCTTCCCAGCCGAGAGTGCTGGTCGCCAGACTGAAGCAGGGAACTAAAAGCGCATTGGTCATATGGATCTGGATCAGGCGCGGATAGAGGTTGCGTTTATGCTGAAGTACGGCGATGCGTTTGACCAGTTCGCGCATACCGAGGATGCCGTTGGCGGGGTGGATGCAGCCTTCATCATCCTTTTTGCCGAGGGTCTCCGGGTTCGGGTCGGGCATAAGGAACATATCATCAAGATAAATTCCGTGACAGCCGTGTTCCAATTCCTGATCGAGACAGTAGATCATATAATCAATCTCCGACGGCGTGAGCGATACCCGCCGCGCGCCGTAGTAGCTCTGCGGGGCGGGGTTGTACCATTCGGCGCGGAAGTATTCGGGGATATCTTCAAAGATCCACATCAGTTTCGGGTCGGAATATTTATACGGCACACCGGGACGGCGTTTGGGGTTGTTCATCTGGGCTCTCCAGTAGCTCACGCGCACGTTATCATAGTGAGTCGGGATATTCCCGGCGCTGGGAACGCGCGACATCTCGTCAAAAACTTTTTTGCCGTAAGTTTTCATCCAGAGATCAAGGTCGGCTTTCATATTGTCTTTGCCCCCGGCGCGGACGGCGCGGCAGGCGGCGCGGAAGAGAGTGAAGTCTTTGTTGTACGGTTCGTGCGGCCAGTAGGTGAATCCCATAAGCTGTCTGCCGACAAAGGTGAAGTTTTTCATACCGCGGGCACCGATGCCGTAAGCGTCGTGGGTGTATTCATTGAGGCGGGCATCCATCCGTTTTACGGGGGTGGGCATCATTCCGAAACCGAATTTACGCGCCTTTTTGCCCAGAGTTACGGGGGTGTTGATAAAATCCCATTCCAGCATCATCACGCCGTTTTTTCTTGTAAGGCGGACGGCGGGGCGTTTGCGGTCAAGTTTGTAATTGCAGAAACTTTCAGCGAAACAGGAGATGCCGCGCGAAGCTCCGCCGAGCCAGATGTAGGGAACCGCCTGTGTATGGAGCGTTTCAATACCGAGCGCGGTGCTGCGCGGCAGTTTGGAGCCGTCCCAGACGAGCCCGGTGCCGTCGGGGATCCTGCCTGCGGGGTTTTTGCGGATGAAGTTTGAAACGGCGTGAAAGAGCGGCACTTCGCTGTCCTTGAGCGGAATGTACAAGGTCAGGCGGTCGATCTTTTTACCGGGGGCGTAAAGAGACATTTCAAGCTGCTGGAAACCGTCATATTCCCAGCGGGATTTTCCGGAAAGTTCAATTCCTGAAGCGGTGCGGGCGGAATAGTTGTGATTGAGCGCATATCCGTAAGCTTCCAGTTCCGGAGCGGACAGTTTTCCTGCGGTGAAGCGCTCAGTTTTGCCGTTTGAATCCGCTTCAAAGTACATAGGAGAAGCGAGCATCGGACGGTTTTCCGCTTCAAAATTCTGCCATACACCGGAGTTGTTGAGAGTGACTTTGCTCAACAGGAGTTTGACGTTTGCGCCATCGGATTTGAGCGGTTCAAAGGGCGGCAGAACGATCTTATCGCATCCGGTTTTACTTCCAAGCCACGGGAAGGTGCGTTTTTCCAGAGTGAAGGCCTTTTTGAACAGATTCTGACCTTTGATGCCGGGAAATTTCATACCGAAATCATATTTGCCCGCAGCTGCGGGAACCGGGAAGCGGAAAACAAATGTGCCGCGTTCAAATTTGCCGGAGATCTCTCTGGTGTCCGGCAGGATCAATACCGCATTTTTTGCAGTGCCGTTTCCGGTGCGGAAGTGGAGCGTTGCGCGGTCGTAGCCGGGATAGTAGCGGCACTCTCCGGTGCCGAGACCTTTGAGCGCGAAGACCACGCTTGCCGGGTGGCGTTCAGCAGAGCCGCGCTCGCCGGTGAAGCTTCTTGAACTATGCACCACGCGGGTACGGGGATTGTACAAGACGGAGGTGAAGTAGTATTTTTCCACTCCGGGCGCAGAGAATTCCGCCGATAATGAACCGGATTTTCGGGGGGCGATGCGGATGCTTTTCACCACATCTTTATGCATTATTTTTTCTTTTTTGTCAACGGAAAAGGTGTAGTGCCGGAGCATCGCCGCCAGACAGAGTTCTTCATTGGTCGGATTGTCGGCGCTCAGGGCGATCTGCCATTCGCCGTTGCCGATCATACCGAAGTCAGGCTGTCTCATCGTGCCGCGCCGGGTGTCCCAGGTGACATTTACCATACGGTCAACGGTGAAATAACGGTTGGCCGGATTGATAAGAGAAGGCCCGGCGCTCTGCCAGTTGCGCCCGATGTTGATTTTCAGATATTTCTTCGGTATGCCGATAGCGGCAAGCGGCAGGGCGGCTTCAATATCCCAGAAGCCGTTGGCAACTTTGGATTTGACTTGGATATTTTTATGATCCCATTTGGCATCGACAGCATCGAGCAGATCAAGGTCGCGCCTGGCATCCCAGACGGTGCCGAGCGGGTTGATGATGTACTGGTACATAAGTTTGGTATTTGCATCAGAAATAAGCAGGATATCAATGGAATCATCGGCGTAAACTTTGCCGTCGCGCACCGTTTCCGCCGCGCGCAGACCGCCGCCAGGTTCGTTGTTGGTGGCGGTCATACGGACGGCGATGTAAAGATGGTCTTGGTCGCGCATCAGCTTCAAAGTTCCGGTTCCGGCAGAAACGTAGTTGCCTTTCAAGAGCGAAAATCCGGAAATTTCCGCCGCCTTGCTCCACTCGCTTCCGGTGATGTCGGCATCAAGTTTAACGGGCGTTTTGACGAATGGGATATTCATTGACGCATTGCCTGCCCATTGGCGCAGCAGCATCTTTTCTACGGCGGCATCGTCAGCGGCAAAAGATAGAAGAGCTGCCAGCGAGCAGAGGAGAATGGATAATGATTTTTTCATATAAAACCTTTATTTTTCAAGAGTTGTTTCCCAAACAGCAAAGCCCGGAGCTTCGGGTATTTCAAAAAGCACACCGCCGTCACACGGAATTGCATTGCCGTTACCAAAGGACAGTTGCCAGCGGCAATTTTTTCCGCTGCAAGGTACGAAAATTTGCGACTCTTTACAATGCTGTTCGCGGAAAATCACCGCCAGAGGTTCATCGGAGACGGTGTACAGACCGCTTAATGATGCGCCGTCAGGTTCGGTGCCGAAACGGCGGATCTCTGAATTGAGCAGTTTGTCATTGTGCTTTTTGCGCCATAAAGCAAAACGGGCGGCAACAACGCGCAATTCAGGAGTCAGTTGCGAGGGCGAAAACCAGAACAGCATTTGAGCAAAGAGTGAGAGCGCCAGCCAGTATTCCCAGGGATAGGTGTCGGGCGGAGTTTCATTTTTTGCCTGGTACATATCATAGTCGATATTCTGCGGCGAGGGCACTTCGCACAAGATCTCCTGAATACGGGCAAAGCGGCTCAAGCGCCAGAAGTTTCTCCAGGTGCGCTCGGGATGGTAGAGAGCTTTGCGGATGATGCGGGTGTAGCGGTTTTCCAGAAAAACAGTTCCATACTCCAGCCAGCGGTAAATGCCTTGCCGCAACCCCCAAGCCGTCACATCAAAGTGGAACGAAATGCGGCCTTGAGAGCGGCGGCGGACGGTGCGGAGCATAAGTTCGAGATTGCGTTCAGCTTCTGCATTGACGAGATTGATGGCATCAACTTTAAAGGCGCAAACGCCGTATTTTTCGTGGAGTTCAATACAGCGCTGTGCCATTTCTTTCCAATCGCGGTAGGCGGTATTGGCAAAGGGGGCGATCCAGAGCGAAAGATCCGGCATATTATTTTTGCAAGCGCTGCCCAGCGGAGACAAGTCGCCATTCCAGAGCTTCGGATTGACCTCCCAGAACTTACTGGAAGAAAGAAGTTTGTTGTAACCGCTGATGTCAACGAGCAGACCGCCTGCCTGCCACGCATCGTCCGCCTGATAGAGTTCGGCTCCGCATTGGGCGGCGGCTTCAACTTCGTCCAGCAGAAATTTTTCCGAAATCTTTTCATAAAAATCACAATCGCCCCACGGGTTGGCTGTGATGTAATGGGGGAAACGATCGGGCAGATAGCGGCGGCGGAGATATTCTTTGAAAACACGTTCACCTTCGTCGGCATCGGCACAGAAAAAGAGGATGTGGCGCGGAGAACGGAACTCTTTGCGGCAGCCCAGCTCTCCTGGATCAAGGTTCCATGAACAGGAGACAACTTCGTCACCTTCGATGCGGAAGTCGTAGTCTTCCAGATCGCGCCGCTCTTCGCTGGGGGGAGCTTCCTGTAAATAGAAGAGTTCATTGCCGGTGGAGTTGCGCAGATAAAGCAGGTTTCCAGTGAGATTTTCGCCCTTTTTGTACGGGCGGCGGATGAGCTGTTCATCATTGTAGTCGGTTTGCGCTCTGAATTCAACAGATTCACAGGGAGTGCAGCCGGGAACATTAAGCCGGTCGACACAGCCTTCAAAAACGAGACCCTCACGGGCGCGGCTCTGATAACGTTCCCGAACCGCCCGCCGGGTGTTCCAGACCGCCAGCGGATAGACCGGCGAAACGATACGGCAGCGCATCGCCAGAGCGGGAAGTTCCGGGTAGATGTAGAAATCTTTACGCAAGGTGAGGTTCTGAAACGCTTCATAAAGCGAAACGGTAACGTGCAGATGGGGGGCGGTGCCGGGGAGCTGATCAACGATGCAGGCGCCGACTTTTGGCGGTTGGTAACTCATCTCCTGCGGGGTACAGCGGTCGCCGTAAAAGTAGAAGTCCGAGGGCGCGGAGCTTTCTGAAGCCAGCAGAGTGCCGTCTGATGTTTTCAGGGAAAGCGTATGCAGAAGTCCGCGCGACAGATCAAATTCCCGGACAAAACAGCCGTTGCCCAAACGCAGATAAGTGCCGTCAAAGTTTACAAAACAGTCCTGAAAACGTTTGTCAACGGATAAACTCATTGATAATGCCCGATTTGTTTGCAGATTTTACAAAATATCCCATATTGGTGTTAATATAGCTATCATCAGATATTTTTTCAAGTAAATATTCCATATTTCGCAGGAAAGCGGGACTCGATCCTCCTTCGCGCGTTGCGCTATGGAGGACAGGCAGCGACGGCAACCTGAACTCCAGAAAGCCCCTGATTGGAAAGCGGGACTCGGCATGGGCGAAGCGAAGTGAGCCGGAGCGCAGCGACGGCAACCCGAACTCCGGAAAGAACCGATTGGAAAATGGAGGGACTCGACACAAGCGAAGCGAAGTGAGCCGGAGCGCAGCGACGGCAACCCGAAACGAAGTGAGCAGTCCCATTTTTTTGCTTCGCAAAAAAAATTTATGCAAAAAGAAAAAATCCTGACGGGCAAATGAAATTTGCTGAAGTCAGGATTTGCTTTTTGCAGGGACTGTTCACGATTTTTTTAGGAAAAAAGGCAAAAAAAATGGCGAGAGAGACGGGACTCGAACCCGCAACATCCACCGTGACAGGGTGGCACTCTAACCAGTTGAGCTACTCCCCCGCTTTTATTTAGCGGCGCTGACGACGAAAAATATTCGTTCTGTCAACGTTTTCATAAAATAACGCTGTTTAGGCGATTTTTCAAATGGTTTTTTGAAAAAAAGTGAAAAAAATGTCAAAAAAAGTGTTCAATCGACCAGCATAAACCATCCGACGCGGCGCAGAGTGTTGTTTTTATAGCATTGCAGAACCGCTTTCTCGACCCGGTTGACGGCGGTGAAGCTGTCGGGATCGCCGTCATTCTGGCCAAAGACAAAATAGAGTCCGGGATTGTTGGCGCTGGTTGCCGGGAAAAGGCGGCCGCGCTGAATGAGCGATGCCATATTGGAGTCGGGGAGGAGGGTGTTCCACGCGGGATTGAATATCCACGATGCGCTCCACAACAGGCGGAATTTTTTGTCCGGAGCGTAGGAAGCGAAAAACTCGATGGCTTCAGCGAAAGAGTCTTCGCAGAGCTGCGGAGTCATTTTGCCGCCGCCGGGGATGTGAAAAAAGAGTGTCCAGTCGCCGGGACCTGCGATGCGTTCCCAGCCTTGGGCGAGGTCGATGGTAACCTGAGTGCTTTGTGCCAGACCGGAGGCGAAATCGATCGGAATACCGGTAACGCAGCTGCCGTTGACGGTGATTCCGGCAATCTGAACCGCTTCATCATCATTCAATGCGCGGTCAAGATCGGATCTCAAGGGTATGCCGTCCGCGCAGAAAGCGATGATCTCATCGCCTTTGCGGTAGATCTCCGGAATGGTGTTGTCGGCTTTCTGGATAACGAAGTCAAAACGGCCTATTCTCCAGGTCGCCGTTTGGATATAGTGAAGCATAAAGAGCAATGTTCTGCCCCGCAGACCGAATGCGCCGTCATAGGCTTGGGCAAAGAAACAGGTGGTTGAACCGATGCGTTTGGCAGCGGCTTCGCCGTAGCGGCGCGGGAAGTTTTCGCGTTCAGCGCGGGCGATGAAACCCGGAATGAATGACATCGCGACCAGGAGATACAATACGCCGGTTTTTATTCCTAGTTCGTCTATGATGTCCGGAAGTTTTTCGCTCTGCACTTGCGCCATCGGAGTCAATGTGAGATAGCGGTACAAGTGCCACGCCAAAGCGCGCAATGCCGGATCAGTTTGAATTATTCCGGCACATTCCAGCGTGTATTGCAGTTTATCTTCCGGAAGTTCGGCAAGCTGCCAATATTTCCTGATATATCCACTCTCAAGGAAAAACGGTTTTCCCGGGCAGGTGGCAAGCGACAATAATGCCCGTTCAGCCGGGATCGCATAACGTTCAAGGAGATCGAGCATAAAAATATTCCCTGTGAAAATTTATTGACATTTGCTGCAATAATATAGCATCAGAAAAGATTTTTTCAATCAAATAAAAGCTTGAAAATTATCCTTAACAGGTTTATATTATTGATTTGACAACAGTTTAAAACACAATTTCCTGTCCGGTTGCCGCGATTATCCGCCGGAAGATGGGAAATGTTTGAAAAAAATTATAAAAATTCGGAGATATATTATGTTCAAGAAAAAAGAAAATAAGCCTGAAGAGGTCCGGAATCCCGACGCCGAAAAGGTCGATGCCATTATGGACGAAGCTGAAAAAGTTCAGGACGAAGCCGCAGAAGCCGCCACTCCCGAACTTACTGAAGAGGAAAAACTTAAAGCTGAACTTGCTGAACTGCAGACCAAATATCTCTATTTGCAGGCCGAATATCAGAACTTCCGCAAACGTTCCGTGCGCGATATCGCCGATGCGCGTTCCTACACCATCGCCTCCACATTGGTTCCCTTTTTGTCGGTGGTCGATTATCTCGGAATGGCGCAGAGCGCGGTCGAACAGTCCGATAACCTCGAAGCACTCAAGCAGGGTATGAATATGATCATCGGCGAATTTGACAAGGCGCTGGATGAACTCGGCGTGAAACGGATGAAGACCGCCGGTGAAAAGTTCGACCCCGCACTCCACGATGCGGTCAGTTATGAAAACTCCGCCGATATCCCCGAAGGTATGATCATCCGCGAATGGAGCGGCGGTTTTATGCTCGGCGACAAACTTCTGCGCCCGGCGCGCGTGCTGGTCTCCTCCGGCAGCGCTCCCGAAGAAGCCGCTGAAACGGCAGACGATAAAAAGGAATGATTTATCATGGCAGACTACTACGAAACACTCGGCGTAAGCAAAGATGCCAGTGCCGATGATATTAAAAAAGCTTACCGCAAACTGGCGTTGAAATACCACCCCGACCGCAATCAGGGCAATAAGGAAGCTGAAGAGAAATTCAAAGAAATTTCCATCGCTTACGAAACTTTGAGCAAGCCTGATAAACGCGCTCAATATGACCAGTACGGCCACGATGCCTACACCCGTCAGGGCGGCGGCGGAGGCGGCGCCTATGATTACCAGCGCGCGCAGGATATATTCAGCCAATTTTTCGGCGGCGGCGGCGGCGGCTTCAATTTTGAAGACCTCTTCGGCGGCGGCCGTTCCCGGAGAGATCCCAATGCCCCACGGCGCGGCGATGATCTTCAGTACAATCTCGAAATCGACTTTGAAGATGCTATGTACGGTGTCGAAAAAAGTATCGATATCGCCAAAATGGAAAGCTGTGACGAGTGCCACGGTTCCGGCTGCGCTGCCGGCAGCGGCAAAAAGACCTGCCCGAACTGCCACGGTTCCGGCAGTTACACCGTTTCTCAAGGCTTTTTCAGTGTCCGTCAGCCCTGTCCCAACTGCAATGGCAGCGGTCAGATCATCGAAAAACCCTGCAGTAAATGCCGCGGCCGCGGTCAGGTGCAGGTCAAACGCACGCTGACCATCCGCGTTCCGGCAGGTGTCGACACCGGTTCCCAGCTGCGCCACTCCGGTCAGGGCGGTGCGGGTGTGAATGGCGGTCCTGCGGGCGATCTTTACATCGTGCTTCACGTCCGTTCCAGCGCTGTGTTTGAACGGGACGGCAGCAATTTGTACTGTGATGTTCCGGTGAACTTTTCCATCGCCGCCAACGGCGGTATCATCGAAGTTCCCACCATCTCCGGCAAGACCAAACTCAATGTCCCCGCGGGTACCCAGAACGGTCAGATCCTGCGCCTCAAAGGCAAGGGCGCGCCCTCTTTGCGCCGCGGTGTCGGCAGAGGCGATCTGCACATCCGTATCCTGGTGGAAACTCCCGTCAATCTTACCAAAGAACAGCGCGAACTGCTGGACAAATTCACCGCATCTCTCAAAGAAAACAATCTGCCGCGCCACAACGCTTTCGTCAAACGCGCCGGCAACTTCCTGAAGGGTGAATGATCATGGCAAAAAAAGAGCAAAAACCCGATCCGACATTGGCTTCCAACCGCAAAGCGTTCCACGACTACAACGTCCTTGAACGCTTCGAAGCGGGCATCCAGCTCACCGGTACCGAAGTCAAAAGCTGCCGCGCCCGGGCGATTCAGCTCAATGAAGGATTTGCCAAAATCGAAAAAGGGCAGATCCTGCTCTATAATGTACATATTGCCGCATACGATTTCGGCAACCGTTTCAATCATCAGGTCAAGCAGACCCGACGGCTGCTGATGCACAAAAAAGAGATTTTGAAACTCCATCAGTGGCTCGGCACCAAAGGCGGAACGCTCATCCCGCTGCGCTTTTATCTCAAAGGCGGGCTGATCAAAGTTGAGATCGCTTATTGTCAGGGCAAAACCCATGCCGATCAGCGCGAAACTTTGCGGAAACGGGAAACCGAAAAGGATATGCGGCGGGCAATGTTAAAATAATTTGCGGGTGTCATTTCATTTTTTGTGAAAAATCTGAACTGCGGCGGCGCCTCGCGGGTGGCTGGGAGCCACTTTTGTTGTCGCGCCGTCCTCGCTGGGACGGCTTGATCGGGGAGAATGTACACCCTGTCCCGGCGTAGCCTTGGCGAAGACGGATCCCTCTGATTTGCCTTGATTTGCCGGCAACCTTGCCGCACGATCCATCCGCCGACTGCAATCAACCCGTTTTATTATTTGACAAATCACCCATTCCGGGGTATATTTCCATACAGTAACTGCGGATATTACAGTTACGACGTGAAAGTTTCATAAAATTCGTAACAATAACAAATAATTTGTGAGGTGATCTATGCGTAAGTGGGGAATCGTTTTACTGCTTTTTGTGTCAGCTGTCGTGCTTCATGCGGAAGTGAAACTTGACGGCGTGTTCGATTGGAATTCCGGCAAAGTCAAAAAGGTGTGCAAGGGTGTGGTCTACACCACGTTTGAACTTAAATCTCCCCGGCTGATGAAGCTCAGCGCCGTCCGCGTCGACTTCAATGCCGCCAAATTCAAGTTCAAAGTCATCTCCCGCGACCCCGATTGGGGCAAACCTATGCCCGATTTCCCGCAGGGCATCATCCGCACCAGGCGCATCACCTGCCGCGAATTTATGCAGAATGCCGTCAAACGCGGCGAAAATATGGTCATCGCCGTTAACGGCAGTCCGTGGAGTCCGTTCCGCGCGCCGTGGACACATAAATATGCCGGAAATCAGGGACTTATCGTCTCCAACGGCGTTTTGGTCGCTCCGGTGCGCGGCAAACGCCCCTCCTTTGTCGTATACAAAGACGGCAAAAAAGAGTTCAAAATCTTTACCGAAAGCGATGATCTCTCCAATATCGCTCACGCGATCTCCGGTTTCGGTTTCGTTCTCAAAGACGGCGAACTCACCCCGAAAAACAACCCCAAAGCCAAGCTCGCTCCCCGTACCGGTTACGGCTTGAGCAAAGATCAGCGCTATATGTACATCATCGCCATCGACGGCCGTCAGGAAAAATACAGTATGGGCGCCAATACCTATGAAGTCGGTCAATGGCTCAAATATCTCGGCGCTTACAGCGGCTTGAATATGGACGGCGGCGGTTCGACCACCCTCTTTGTCCGCAAAGGCAAAAAAATGCTTAAACTCAACTCGCACTTCGGCGGATACGAGCGCGCGGCCGGCGGTTGTATGGGAATAGTGGCGGAATGAAGTAACGGAGTGCGGCGGCGTCTCGCGGGCAATCTCTTG
>JAZOMB010000080.1:0-34629 GCA_045653515.1 Victivallaceae bacterium
CTTCCGAGAAAAGCGGAGTATTTTTTTGCTCCCGTTGGTCGCAAAAAGCTTATCAAATTATCTCCCCTCAATGGGAATATAGCGTTTTTTTATGAACAATAGAAATATCCCGCAGCATCACTTTACTTCCCAGCACTCCAGAGCGACACGCTCGGCGACGGAGGTATTATTCGGGTTGCGCAATGCGTCGGCGACCTCTTTCATTCCGGCTTCGACTTCACTGCGTCGGGAGCCTGCGGGCAGGATGGCTTCGATCGCCGGCAGCAATTCTTTGGGCGCGAAGTGCCACTGCAGAAATTCGTGGAACACCGCCTTATTGGCGATGATATTGACCATCGTGAAAAAGCCGCGGTAAAGTTTTACCAGAATTTTTGCCAATGCCAACGTGAACAAATTAAGCTTGTATCCGACCACCAGCGGCAAGCCGGAGAGCGCACATTCGACCGTGACCGTGCCGCTGGCGGCAAGTCCGGTTCCGGCGGTCTGCATCCAGACTCCGGTATCGCCGACACTGATGGTGACTTCGGGACAATCGGCATTTTTGGCGCGGAATTTTTCGATTTTGTTTTTGCACATATTTGCCACCTTTTCGCGCGGGGCGGCGAGGTGGTATTTCAACTGCGGATGGGTTTTGCTCAACTGCGTGATGGTTTCAAGCATCGGCACAAGCAGTTTATCGATCTCCATTTTCCGGCTGCCGGGGAGCAGCAGAAAGGTGTCGGGATCGCGCACAAGTGTGCTGTCCAGACGGTTGCCGACGATCTCGCTCAACGGGTGTCCGACAAAGGTCGCTTTCAGCGGAGTCGGAGCGAAAACCTCCTCTTCAAAGGGGAAGATCACCAGCATCTTTGAACATATCCGCGCCAATACCGGCAATCTCCACTTGCCCCAGACCCACAAGTGCGGGCACACATACCAGACCACAGGAATTTTCGCCCGGTGCATCGCCAGCGCAAACAGCAGATTGAATCCGGGGTAGTCGATCAATATCACCGCATCCGGGCGTTCCGCTTTCGCCTCTTTCACCAGTTTGAAATATATTTTTATAAAGGTGAAAAGGATCTTGGTGATCTCAAAAATCCCCATCACGCCGAGTTCGGTCGAATCCACCTTCACCGGCACATCCGCCGCCATCATTTTCGGGCCGCCCATGCCGGTGATATTGACCTCTTCGTTGCGAGCCTTGCCGAGTTTTCTCAATTCCCCGGCCAGCTGCGCACCGTACATATCTCCGGAAGCTTCACCGGCGATGATCCAAAAATTCTTCATACATTTCCTTTGCAGGTAAAATAATCTTTCTTTTAATGCTCCGGCGATTTGACAATCTCACGCGGATGCGCTATTTTAAATAAGATAATACTCAGGAACCGATTTTTCAAATAACAAGGCAAAATTATTGTATGGAAAATACCACCGATAACCAGAATAAACCCAAGTTTATGCTCGAAGGCGACCGCTGTCCGCAGTGTAAAGAACATCTCGTTCCCGCCGATTTGGAGAATTTCCCCCGCTGTCCCTACTGCGACCACCGCTTCCCCAATAATGACGATCTGGAAGATTTCATCCTCAAACCCACTCTGCACCGCTGGATGAGCCACACCTGTCAGCAGTTCCCGAAACAATAATAACGGATTTTCACCGATACGATAACCAATTTTCAACACGGAGGTCGATTATGGATCGTAATGATGGCAACAGCATTCTCAACCGCAACGGTTTTATGCCGATGGATTCCTGGCGCGTATTGCGGATAATGGCTGAACTTATCGAATCTTTTGATACTCTCAATCCGACCAAAGATATGTTTGTCTCCGTTTTCGGTTCCGCCCGCACCGCCGGAGATGCCCCCGATTATCTCTCCGCCGTTGAATGCGGCAAGCTCCTCGTCAAAAACGGTTACAGCGTTATCACCGGCGGCGGCGGCGGTATTATGGAAGCCGCTTCCAAGGGCGCTTATGAAGCCGGCGGCAACGTCGTCGGTCTCAATATCGAACTGCCTATGGAACAGAACCCCAACAAATACCAGACCTGTTCCCTGAATTTCCGCTACTTCTTTTTGCGCAAGGTGAGCTTCCTCAAATACTCCACCGCCTTCATCGTCTATCCCGGCGGTTTCGGCACCCTCGACGAACTCTCCGAAGTTCTCACTATGGTTCAAACCAACAAAATCAATATGGTTCCCATCATATTTGTCGGCAAAAAATTCTATCAGGGGCTGATCGACTGGTTCAAAACCACTCTCATCGAGGAAAAAATGATCTCCCCCGAAGATATCGACCTCATCAAAGTCGTTGATTCCGCCGAAGAAGCCGTCGAATATCTCTGCGAATGCCACCGGTATGGGAAGCGGACTACGGTGAAGGTGTGACAACGGGCGGCAGGCGCTCGTGCGCGCTGACTTTAAAAGAGCGGGGAAACTCGTGGACGGAAGTTCACGTCGCCCCGCTCTTTTTTCGTCATCATCGCACGATCATCCCGCCGACTGGAAACGGCGTGAGTGGCGGAATAACGTCGTTGGCTGTTGCGCATATCGTCGGGCTGAAGCCCGACATGCGAGAGGTAGTTTTTGTGAGGGCGCCGCAGTCGCGGCTTATGACCGCCTGACGGCGGTGATGCGCCTGTCGTTGCGCTGAACGCGCAACAGGCGAGAGGTAGTTTTTATTTTTCCACCTGACGGCGGTTTTTTACCAGTCGGCGTGGTTTTCTGCGCGAGCAATCCGGCTGGTTTTATTGTCGTTGAATGGCACTCTGCATACCAGCTCACCTGTCCGACTTGTCCGACCTGTCCGACTACGAGTACTCCAGTTTTCCTGTACTCCTGTCAACCCCGTAAACTGCCCGATCAGCAAAAAATTGCAAAAAAACTTGACAATGCTGTAAAGGTGTGCTATATTAAAGAGTTGTCAAGTGATGACTTGAAACCTTGAACTGCTTGAAGATGCAGTTTCAGGACGGAAAAATGTTCCGTCGTTCCCGTGAGGTTTCAGCGCGAAACGGCTTATCTGATGCCGCATATCCGCGTTGCTTTCCCCCGGGTTCACGGACGAAAACAAAAAAGAGAGTGAACAATAGAGGTCTGGGAAAATGGCGGAATTAAACGAAGCAAAACACATCAGTGTCTATTCAGGAAGTGCACATCCTGAGCTTTCGCAGAAGATTGCGGATTATATCGGTACGAGTCTTGGCAAAGTGCATATAACCCATTTCCCCGACAGCGAAATCTTTGTCCAGTTCGATGAAACTGTCCGCCGTTCCGACGCGTTCCTTATTCAGCCGACCTGCACCCCGAGCAACGACAATCTGATGGAAATGCTCATTATGATCGACGCCGCCCGCCGTGCCAGCGCCGCCCGCATCACTGCCGTGCTGCCCTACTTCGGTTATGCCCGTCAGGACCGTAAAGACAAACCCCGCGTTCCCATCACCGCGAAACTGGTTGCCAATCTGCTGACCTGCGCGGGTGCGGATCGCATTCTGACTATGGATCTGCACGCACAGCAGATTCAGGGATTCTTCGATATTCCGGTCGATCATCTCTATGCCCGTCCGGTTCTTGTGCCTTATCTCAAAACTCTGCTCGGTGACAACGGCGTTGTCGTTGCCCCCGATTCAGGCAGCACCAAAATGGCGATGTACTACGGCGATCTGCTCAGCGCCGGTTTCGCCGTCGTGACCAAACGCCGCATCAACGCCACCACCGTTGCTTCCAGCCACCTGGTTGGCGATGTCAAAGATCGCGTTTGCGTCATTACCGATGATATGACCAGCACCGCTGGCACCCTCTGCGCCGCCGCCAAGATCCTTAAAGAACACGGCGCCGCCAAGGTTTACGCTGCGGTTTCCCACTGCCTGCTGAGCAAGATCGGTCAGGACAAGCTGCTCGCCACTCCCGAAATCGAACAGCTCATCACTACCGATGCCGTTCCCAATATCGATACCATGAACGGCCGTATCAAAGTTGTCAGCGTTGCTCCGCTTCTCGGTGAAGCGATCAAACGCATCCATGACGGAAAATCTGTTTCGTCACTCTTTTATTGAACATTAATCAATCCCAAAATAAATAAAAACGAAAGGGTATCCATGAGTAATGCAGAAAATGTAATCGCAGCTCAGCTGCGGAACGAGTTCGGCGACAACGCTTCCCGCCGTCTCCGTAAGTCCGGTTTCACTCCGGCTGTCATCTACGGAAAAGGCGAAGCTGCGACTGCCATCGTCATCAAGACCGAAGAGTGGCAGGTTGCTTCCGCTCGCAAGTTGGACCAGTATGTCATTGCCCTCGACGGCAAGGAGATCGCGGTCAAGGTTCAGGAAGTCCAGTACAACCACCTGAAAGACTATGTCTATCACGTGGATTTCGTTCTGGCGTAAGTTCCCGAAGAGTTGATTTTTAATCTTTCGCGCTGGCAGCAAGCTGCCGGAAAGGTCTTCAAATGGCGTTGCGCAACGAAAGCGGTATAAAACTTATCGTCGGACTTGGAAATCCGGGTTCCGAATATGAAAATACCCGCCACAACGCCGGCTTTATGACTGTGGAGAAGATCCTTCAGAATATGCCTGAAGGAAGTTTCGCCGCCAGTCATACCGCGGAAAGCAAGGTGTTCACCGGGCGTTACCGCGGAAAAAATCTGGTTCTCCAGATGCCGCTGACATATATGAACTGCAGCGGCAGCGCCGTGAGAGTACTGAGCCGCAGGCTCGGGATTTCTCCTGAGGAGATACTGGTGATATCCGATGATCTGGATTTGCCGGTCGGACGCATCAGAATGCGCCGCGGCGGTTCCGATGGCGGACACAACGGCTTGAAGTCGATAATCGCCGAGTTGGAAAGCGCAAGCTTCCTGAGGTTGAGAGTCGGTATCGGCCGCCCGCAGCCGGGTAAAACCGTGGATTATGTGCTGACCAAATTTGAAGGTGCGGAAGCTGAACAGTTCAACGAAACGCTGCAGACTGCCGCCGAAGCGGTGAAAACCGCATTGAGCGCCGGTATCGCAACTGCGATGAACAAGTTCAACGCCGCCAAAGCCGAAGCGAAGGTTGAAGAAGTAAAAGAAAATTAAAACTTTCAAAGTAAAGCAAAGAGGTATATTTTGAAAAAGTACGAAGCTGTATTCATTCTGGACATCCGTAAGACGGATGACGAGGGTGCGGCATTCTGCCGTGGTTTTGAAGAGCTCATCAAGTCGCTCGGCGGCGAACTGGAAAAGACCGTCCCCATGGGCCGCAAACAGTTCACCTACGAAATCGACAAACGCCGTGCCGGGCTCTATTTCGATTTTGTCTTCAGTCTCGACGCTGACAAGATCCTTGCGATCAAGGAACGGTACAAACTTGATGCTCAGGTTCTGCGTAATATGATCCTCATCTACGACCGCCCCGAAGGCGTCACCGATGAGCCGATCAATCTCGACTGAAATCCGGGATCAAATAACTGGAAATAATCTGTTTTTACCAAACCTCAAGGATAAATAAAGATGGCTTCTCTGAATAAAGTTTTCCTTCTGGGCAATCTTACCCGCGATCCTGATTTCCGCGGTCTGCCCAGCGGCCAGAGTGTCTGCACTCTGAGTCTGGCGGTCAATCGCCGCTTTATGAACAGCAACGGTCAGGAGCAGGAAGAAACCTGTTTCGTTGACGTTTCGGTCTGGGGCAAACCTGCCCAGAATTGCCGTCAGTATCTGTCCAAAGGTTCCCAGGTTATGGTCGAAGGCCGTTTGCGCCTCGAAACCTGGGAAGATCGTAACGGCGGCGGCCGCCGTTCCCGGCTCAGCGTGGTCGCGGAACATGTTCAGTTTATGAACCGCCGCAGCCGCGAAGACAATGGTGATAACGGCGGATACCCCGCTCCCGCGCAGGATAATTTCTCCGGAAACAATCCCTATCAGGGCGGATATCAGCAGAATGGTTTCCAGTCCCACAATCAGAACAGTTATGCTCCCCCGCAGGACAGCTACCGCCAGTCCGCGCCTCCGATGCCGGAAGCCAATTACGGCAACCCCGGCGGTGCCGCTCCGATGCCGGAAGATGACATTCCGTTCTGATATTGCAAGTTGCAAACAATAAAATAAACAATAAACAGTAATCATTATTTGAAAGGATTCTCATGCAGGGTCAAAAGAGACAGGGTGGCCGTCGTCGCGCGGCTGCAAAGCCCAAAGTTTGTCGTTTCTGCGAGGCCAAGGTTCGTTACATCGATTTCAAAGATGCTGATACCTTGATGAAGTTCCAGACCGAAAAAGGCAAAATCATGCCGCGTCGTATCACCGGCAACTGCCTTGATCACCAGAAAATGCTCGCCATCGCCATCAAGCGTGCGCGTATCGTTGCTCTGGTTTACTGAGTTTTCACCGGAATATACAGGAGTTTTATACTATGGCTCAAGTCCGTCTTATTCTGCTGGATGACATCGAAAATCTCGGTCTCGCCGGTGATGAAGTCCAGGTCGCTCCCGGCTATGCCCGGAATTTCCTGCTGCCGCGCAAGCTGGCTGCCAAAGCCACTCCGGGCGCTCTGCGTCTGGTCGAATCCCGCAAGGCCGCTATCGCTGCCCGCCGCGCTCAGGAACTCGAAAACGCCAAGGCTCTCGCTGCCAAGCTCGCGGAAGTTGAACTTTCCATCGCTATGCAGGCTACCGAAGATGATCAGCTGTTCGGTTCTGTGACCACCCGTATGGTCGCCGATGAACTGGCCGCCAAAGACATCAAGGTCGAACATTCCCGCATCACCATCGATCCGCCGATCAAATCCATCGGCAGCTTCGAAGCTGATGTCAAACTGCACGCCGAAGTCACGGCCAAGGTCAAAATCTGGGTCGTCCGCGGCTAACTCCGCGACGGTGCTGTATCTATGACAGAAGTGAAAAACACTTCTTCTCAACGCCCGGCGGGTATTTTACCCGACCGGGCGCAGCCGCATAATCACAAAATCGAACAGGCGGTGCTCGCCGCTATGCTCAGGGAACCCCAGAGTTGTGTCGATATTGTGGTCAGTTTGATCGGCAATGCTCCCGAAAATTTCTACTCTGCGGCACATCGCGATATCTTCCTTGCCGCAATCGAACTCAATGCTGCCGGGACCGCTCCCGATCTGCTCAGTGTTGCCCAGAAACTGCGTTCTGCGGGCAAGCTTGAAGCAGTCGGCGGTGAACTTTATCTGGCGGAACTTTTTTCCGCGATCGCCACTACGGTCAATATTGAATCGTGGTGCAAAATATTATTGAATCTCTCCATACTCCGCCGCATGATAAATGCCTGTTCCGGAGCGTTGATAAAATGTTATGACAATGATGTCGAGCCGGTCAAACTCGTCGAGGAGATCGAAACCGACATTTATAATATCCGCAACGTCGGTCAGCCTGATGTTATCAAAGATCTCAAACTTCTCGTCAAAGAGGAGTTCAAAACCCTTATGGAGATCAAAAATCATCAGGTCAAGGTCGGTATTCCCACCGGATATGCGCAGGTCGATGAATTCACCGGCGGTTTGAAACCGGGTGAAATGTTCGTGCTTGCCGCACGTCCCTCCATCGGTAAAACAAGTTTGGCGCTGAATATCATTGCCAATGTGGCGTACCGCGGTGAAACCAAGTACCCCGTGGCGTTTTTCAGTTTGGAAATGACCGACCGCCAGATCGCCCGCCGTCTTATCTGCACCGAAGCGCAGATCTCCGAACGGCTCTTCTGGGACGGCAGTTTCAAGGACAGCGATATGCCGCGCCTCACCCGGGCGGCACAGAGCATCTCCCAGGCGAAACTCTTCATCGACCCGACCGGCGGTATCACCATTTCTGAACTTCGCGCCAAAGCGCGGAGATTGAAAAGCGAACACGACATCCAGTTGATCGTCATCGACTATCTGCAGCTTATGCACGCAGACTCGCGGGTCGACGGCCGCCAGCAGGAGGTCGCCGAAATTTCCGGCGGTATCAAAAAGTTGGCAAAGGATCTTCAGATACCTGTTCTCGTCCTTGCCCAGCTCAACCGCGAAATCGATAAGAACGCCAGCGCCAATGCCAGACCGAAACTTGCGCACCTGCGCGAATCCGGTGCTATTGAGCAGGACGCTGACATCGTGTGCTTCCTCCACCGTAACCGCGACGATTCCAAAAATCTCGCCGACGGCGCCAGTACGGAAGCTGAATGGATCATTGAAAAAAATCGTAACGGTCAGACCGGTATGGTGAAATTGCTCTTCTATCCGTCCCGCATGGAATTTGTCGCGGCGGCGCCGATGAGCGATCAGTTCGCCCCCGGTTCTGCGCCGGCGCAATAATAAAATAACCAAACGTGGGGCGATACCATGAAACTTGAAATAGACAGAATTTTTAAGCGGCTGTGCTGTACAGTTACCGCCGCCGCCGCGATCCTGGCTGCCAATGCGGCAGAGGTCGAAACGCTGGAAATCATTCAGGAGGGTGCCGGACAGCTCCCCAAAGAGATGCTGACCGTCTCAATGCGGCTGCGTCCGGGCAGGGAGTACACCCGCGAGTATCTCGATCAGGATATCAAAAATCTGTATGCCACCGGAAAAGTTTCCGACGTGATCGCCAATGTCGAAACGCTGGCAAACGGCAAAGTCGCCATCAAGCTTCAGGTCAAACCGTCCCCCGTTATCACCCTGATGAACATCACCGGTAACGCCAAGTTTGAAACCAAAGAGCTGCAATCTCTGCTCACCGTCAATGAAGGTGAACGTCTGAATGGCCGCGCGTTGAATGAAACGCTTGAAAAGCTCCGTAAATTCTATATGGAAAAAGGTTACAACGATGTCCGCATCGCTCCGCCCTCTGTGGTCCCCGACGGCAAAGGCGGCGTGTCGGTCACGATCAAAATCGAAGAAAACCTCCGCTTGAAGGTCAATGATGTCACCTTTGAAAATGCCAAAGTTTTCAAAGAACGCCAGCTGCGCGAAGTGCTCTTCAACCGTTACAGCTATTGGACCATCGCCCCCTTTATCAATAAGTATTTCAATTACGGTCTTTTGAACCGCCGCGAACTGGAACTGGACAAGGCGCGTCTGCGCGATCTGTATCTCGAGCGCGGATATCTTGACTTCAAGGTCACGGAAGTGGTCTTGACTCCGCTCAAAGATGATGCCGAGTTCGTCGATGTCTGCTTCAAAGTGGAAGAGGGCGAACCGTACACCGTTGATGCGGTCACCGTTTCCGGAAACAGCGCGGTTTCTTCTGAAGAACTGAAGAAACTGGTCGCAGTTACCGCCGGAAAAACTTTCAACCGCAATGATGAACAGAAGACCGTGCGCGCCATCGCCAAATTGTACGATGACCGCGGATTCACCGAAGCTGTGGTCAAACCGGTGCGCAATGTCAATTATCCGGCTAAAAAGGTCGCCGTTGACTTCAAAGTGACCGAAGGCCGCAAGTTCAGCGTCAACGAGATCGTTATCATCGGCAACACCGCCACCAAACACAAAGTCCTGCTGCGCGAAATGGCGCTCCAGCCGGGCGACCCGGTGGCAAGACACCGCATCGATATCAGCCGTCAGCGTCTGCTCGGTATGGGATACTTCTCCAAGGTCGATGTGGAAGCGGTCAACGCCGACGACCTCAATACCAAAGATATCCACGTCAAAGTCGAAGAAAAGCCCGACCGTTTCAATTTCCGTATCGGTGCCGGTGCCTCTGATATCAGCAACTTCTTCGGTATGGCGGAAATTTCCACCGACAACTTCGACATCGCCAATCCGTCCAACTGGTTCTACGGCGGCGGTCAGCGGATGCGTATCCAGGGTATCTACGGTATCGACAACGCCGGATTCAATGTGGACTTCATCGAACCGTGGCTGCTGGATCTGCCGCTGCGTTTTGAATTGTCCGCGTATATGAACACCTCCGAATATGATGATTGGAGCGAAGAGCGCATCGGTGCCAGAACCTCCATTCAGCGCAAGATCTTTGATGATTTCACCACTGTGGTTGCAGGATACAAGTTTGAGATCGTGCGCGTGACCGATGTTTGTCACACCCTCAAACAGTATTTCAAAGACGAAAACCTGAGCGGTACCTTCCGTGTCAGCCAGCCCTCTTTGATGATCGCCCGCGACACCCGCGATAATCTGGTCGATCCGACCGAAGGTTACAATGTCAATCTGTTCGCGTCATTCACGCCGCAGTTCCTCGGTTCCAGCTCCAGCTACTATCGGTTGGAAGCGCGCGGAAGCTACTTTATGAGCTTCTTCGACAAGGCGATCGTTGCTATGGTCGGTGCGAAGTTCGGTGTGGTCTCCGACTTCAGCGGCCACGCTGACGATGTGCCGGTGTTTGAACGCTACTTTATGGGCGGCAGCAACTCGGTGCGCGGTTTTGAATACCGCTCCATCGGCCCCACTGTCAACGACCGCAATGTCGGCGGTCAGACGATGCTGCTGCTGACGGCGGAAGTTTCCCACCCGATCTGGGGACCGCTGCGCGGTGCGGCGTTCATCGATGCAGGTAATGCGTGGAAAGACGCCTACGACCTCTCCTTCTCCGGTATCAATGTCGGTGTCGGTTACGGCATCCGGTTGAAACTGCCGATGATCAAGGCGCCGTTGAAACTTGATATCGCCTATCCTGTGGTCAAAAATCAGGACAATGTTTCCCGCAAGTTCCGCATCCACTTCAACGTCGGATTTACTTTCTGATATGGAAAACTATCCTCCCGAAGCTGAGTCGCTGATGCGGGTTCTGCGCCGCTTGCGCGCGCCTGACGGTTGTCCGTGGGACCGCGAGCAGACCCGCGCTTCGCTCACGCGCCATCTGGAATCTGAATGCGGCGAATTGATCGATGCCATCGACCGTGACGATCCGGCGCATATCTGTGAAGAGTTGGGCGATGTGCTGATGAATCTGCTCTTTCAGGTGGTCATTGCCGAAGAAAAAGGGGAGTTCATGTTTGCCGATGTCTGGCGGGAGATCATTGAAAAGATGATCCGCCGCCACGCCCACGTGTTCGGCAGTGAAAAGGCTGACAATCCCGAAGAGGTGGTCAAACTGTGGGAAAAGATCAAAGCCGCCGAAAAACAGGGGCGCGGCGAAGAAAAGAAGTCGGTTCTCGACTCCGTAAAACATTCGCTTACCGCACTCTCCCGTGCTGAAAAATTGCAGAAAAAAGCCGCCGAAGTCAACTTTGACTGGAGCGATGCTTCCGGGATCGTCAGCAAGATAAAAGAGGAGATTTCCGAAGTGGAATCCGCCTTGTATGACGGCGATGAAGATGCGGTCGATGAGGAGCTGGGCGACTTGATGTTCGCGGTGGTGAATCTGATCCGTTACCGCAAACGCGCCACTTCCGAAGAGCTGCTGCGCAAAGCCAATCACAAGTTTGAATGCCGTTTCAAGGCGGTGGAAAAACTGGCGCAGGATGGCAGTAAGCCGATGAATGAGTTGACACCCGATGAGCTTGACCGGCTGTGGGAACAGGTCAAACAGACGGAAAAATGAAAGAGTCATCAACTGCAGCAGTACTGCCTGAACAGGGCAAACGGGCGATATTGTTTCTGTCGCTTATTGCGGTGCCGGTATTGCTGATCTTCCTCGGACACGGCGAATTGACCCCCGAAGAGAGCGAGTGGGCGGGCTGTTACCGCACCGTCGCAGATGCCGCAAAATTCTCTGAACCGTGGCTGCCGCAATATTACAACAATATGATCTTCGGCCATTTGTTCTGCAAACTGGAGATGCTTTTTCCGATAAGTGAATGGATGCTGCGTTTCCCGGTGATATTGGCGGCGATCGCATTTACTGCCGGAACGATTTTGCTGGCATTGGAGATTTTTGACCGCAAGAACGCGGTATTTTCCGGTTGGCTGATGCTGGGTGCGTACGGCTTTCTGTACTGGGGCCGCATCGGAAGCAGTGCGATGTTTGCGGCGGCGGCAACGGTGTGGTGCGCAGCGCTGTTTTTCAGCTGGGAAAAGCGCAAACCGACACCGTTTCACAACAGTTTCGAGTTTTTCACCATTTTGTCGGTGACCTTTGTCGCCTGCGGAATAACGGCGGTGCTGGGAATAATACTTCTTCTGCTGCCGCTGTGGATAAATATGGCACGCAAACATCAGTTTGATATCCGCCGTTTCAAACACTATTTTGCCGGTCTGCTGTGTGCAATGGCGGTGCTGGCGGGAATATTGTTCTCTGCCGGTTGTCTGGGCGCACCGGAAAACTTCCGGCTGGATAACTTCAACCGGGTGTGGATGCTGTGTCAGAGGTTGATTTCTTCGGCTGGCCGCGAGTTGTCCGGGATATCGCTTTACGGCGTTCCTGAAGCGCTGTGGTCGTGGTTCAAACAGTTGCTGCCGTGGAGCTTGTTTGTTCCGGCGGCGGTGTGGGGATTGTGGCAGAAACGCAACACTCTGCCGGAAAATTTCAAGGCACTGATCTGCGGAACGGTGCTGTTTGTGCCGGTCATCGGTTTGATTTCCGGCGGCGGCGGTCATATTCTGCCGCAGTTGGCGCCGTCGGTGATAATCCTGTCGGCGGGATTGAGTGCGCGTTTCCGTGATGTGAAATGGGAACGGATCTCCGAATTGTTTGTACGCAGTGTATTTATTATGGTTGCCGCATTGGCCGCTGCGCTGTTGTGTACGTGGCCGCTGTGGGGCAAACTGCTGCGGTTGCAGCCGCCGGTGGTGCTGATGGTAATTTCATTGTTGACCGGCGGGGCGGCATTGGTGGTGCTGATGTTCTGCACAGTGCCTGGAAATGCTGTTGAAAAAATGACCAAACGTCCGTCGCCGCTTGCCGGAACGGTGATTGCCGGAGTGATATTGTCGGTGCTGACGCATTGCGTGATCTTCCCGCAGATGGGACTGCTCCGGACGGAACGCAAATTCTGGCAGGGGGCGGCGGATATGCTTGAGCAATGCGACCCTGCGCCGGAAACGGTGATATTTTACCGATGCGGACTTCCGGCAAACGGGATATACTATCTGGCACCCAAACAGCAGATCGCGGCAGTCTCCACGCCGGAAGCGGCAGATAAACTGCTGCGCAGCAGCGGCGGAAAGGTCGCTGTCATAACCAGACATCATCCGGAATATTTTGATGAATTGAACCGGATCGCCCGCAAGAACCGGAAAAATTTCTTTGCTGACCGTCCGCTGTGTAAAGAGGATCTGCCGGTGGCATTCACCCCGGGAGAAGCCAAGGAGCGGGAAAAGATACTTGGTCTGTGGCTCTTGGAGCTGTAAAGATGAATTGAGCTTTTGGGGGAAGGGGAAACTTTTTTTCACGGGAAAAAAAGTTTTCCCCTTCCCCCAAACCCCCATCCCTTTTTAAAAAAAGCGGAGTATTTTGCCGCTCCGCTTGTCCCGCCACAGCTCGCAGAGCGACGGCGGATTGTCGCGGCATAACTTAATCCAATGATAATGCAGTTATTGGAAAACAGGCAATGTCCCAAATTTTGTGAAACTGCATATTCACAGGAATAAAAACAGGCGTTTCCAGCCGGCGGATGGATCGTGGACAAGGTCGAGTTTTGCGACGAGTACGGAGCAGGATCCGTCTTCGCCAAGGCTACGCCGGGACAGGGTGTACGACTGTACTCGACTGCTCCGGCGCAGAAGCAAGGCGAAGAGATTGCACACGAGGCGCCGCTGCAGTAAAGATTTTTACAGGAAACGGGATAACCGTTTTTATTCTGCTCCGTGCCACAATGTGATGCGTTCCATAAGTTCATCCAGCCATATTTCTTCGCCGTGAACGGCAAATTTTTCATAGACCGGACGGTGCAGGTCGCTTCCTGCAGAGGAGAGCAGGCCGTTTTTCACGCAGTAATCACGATAGAATTCTGAAAGCTCCGCCGGAATCGAGGGGTGGGCGCATTCGATGCCGTCCAGCTGGAACATCTCTTTCAACGTCTCCATGCGCTTGAGATCGTTCTGCAGAAAATAGTTGACCGGGTGGGCGATGAAAATCAGGCCGCCAGCGTTTTTTACCGCCTTGACGGTCTGTTCAAACGAGGGATATTTGGGCATACCGGTAAATTGTTTTCTTATGGCGGTATAGCTCTCTTCATCGGTACAGAATCCGCGCTGGATGCAGTAATCGATCAAGGTTTCATACCGGACATGGCTGTTGCCCTGTTTGGCGATGGCTTCCGGAGTGCGGTAGCTTTTGAGCAGTTCCAGGCGGGCATTGTCATCAAAATCGTAGCCGAGCGCACAGAAGTTGCGTGAAGCATTGGTTCCGGAGGATATCTGCCATTGGCGGTAGGTTTCAAAGAGTTCGGCAAGTTCGCCGGTCGGACGGCGCGGGAGGTTCAGGCAGACCAGATCGATGGGGCCGAATTCGCAGTAGACCGAGATCTCGGAACCGGAAAAGTATCCGACTTCCGGGAATTCCGCCGCCGCCTTCAAAACATCATCATAACCGTCCATAAGATGGTGGTCGGTGATGGCAATGGCGCGGGTCTGTTTGGTTTGGGCAAATTGGAAGTAGTCCCGTACACTTGTAAAGGCATCGTAACTCCAGCTGGTGTGCAAATGCAGATCGTAAGATGACATGGTTAAACTCCCCGATTATTCTTTGTTAAGAGTGCGTTTCCATTGTATAAAAAATATTATGCCGCTGATCAGCATAATTATCCACCACAGCAAGGTCGCCGCGCTGGTTCCGCCGGTCGAAAAGAAGACCCGGAACCACATAAAGACCGATAAGGAATTTACCGCCGTCCACAAGATCCATTGTTCAATACAGCGTTTCAACGTGAGGATCATCGCCGTCACCGACAGCACCGTGGTCGTCGCATCCAGAAACGGCTGGGCGGCACCGAATCTGGCAAGGATGCGGCCATAAATAAGTATGGCGAGGATATTTGCCGCGGTCATAATGAGCAGAGATTTGATGTTCAAACGGACCTTTATGACGGAGCATTCGTTGTCAAGGCGGCGTTTCCACAGGATTATTCCGATGAACATCATCGGCAGATAGATCAGCCAGTTGAGCATCATATCGCCGTAAATTTTCTGGGAATATGAAATATAACCGTAAATCGCAGTGTTGATGATGCCGAAAAAGTAACAGCTCACCTTGCCTTTTCCGGCAAACATAGTGTACAGAGTTCCGGTGATCGCGGAAATTATGCCGAGACAGTTGTCGCCCAGATGAACTGAGATCGCACCGATGACGGCGGTGCAGGAAAAGATGTAAATTATTTCCCAGCGCTGCCAGCCGGAAAATTCATATTTGATACGGTGAAGAATCTTATCCATAATATTTCTCCAGAGTTGATGTTAAAAATCCGGTCAGAAGCTGCGCATTGCGTTCAAAGGAGTATTTTTCCGCTTGGAGTGCAATATCATTTTTAAGTGAAGCACGGAAAGCGTCATCGGCAAGTTTCTGCCACGCTTCCACCCATTCCCCGGCATCGGAAGCACAGAACCCGGTTTTGCCGTGTTTTATCACCAGCTGGTTTTCGCCGACGGCGGAGGCTATCGCCGGAATTCCGGCGCGTAGATACTGAATGAGTTTGAAGGCGGATTTACCACGGGCAAATGCGCTGTCGTCAAGGGGCATTATTCCGGCGTGACAGCTTTGGAGCAGGGCGTGTTCATTTTCCTGCGACCAGTCGACATTGAATGTGGGGATGCCGGGGATCCCGGGCAGCGCAGAGTTGGCAATAACGAGAAGTTCAAAGGGGGCGATGTCATACATCTTTTGCAGGATATCGGTATGCGCGGCAAGAAAACGGTGCGTTACCGGTGTACCGATCCAGCCGATGCGGAGCGGCATCGTTGACGGCGGAATTGCAACCGGATCTGAACAGGGCGGCGGCGGAACCGTCGGCAGTTTGAAAATATTTTTATTGTACAGAGAAAAACGGTTTAAGAGTTCATCGTTGGCAACGATGATCCCGGCGGCATCGGCAATGAGCTGCGGGTATTTGTTTTTCAGTACGGGAAGTTTGCTGTAACGCAGATCGACCGCATCATCGAAGTTGAGGATGTACGGATGTGCGGCAAGAAAACGTTTTTCGGCAAAACAGGGGAGAAACGGCAGGAGTTCGTATTCGATGAAAAGCGGAACATTTTCCGGCAATACCGCAAGCTCTTTGTACCGCCGTCTCAATGCGGCAAGAAAAGCGGTTTTGGATTTGCCGTTGCCCGCATAGAGCCGTTTCAGATACTGATCATCAAAAAAGTGGTGGAAATCGGTTTTGAACCCCGCTTTTTCCAGCTCCGGAATGAATTGGATGAAGCGCAGGCGGCTGGAGGCTCCGAGCTTATCGTAACGGCACCAGATGGAGAGCGGGCGGGAGGAGTTCATTTTGCCTCCACAGAGAGTTTGCCGTCGGCGAAGTGAAGTTCCAGCTCTTTGCCGGGGGCAACTTTGGAAGAGGTTATCACATTGCCGCTTTCCGGGTCGAATGCCATAACATAACCGCGTTCCAATTGACTGCGCGGATTGAGCGTGTTGAGCGCGGTGACGGCGCGGCCGAGGCGGTTGGAGTATCGGGCGTGGAAATTTTTCATCGCATAGGTGATGCGCAGATCAAGTTCGTCCAGATACTGCCGCTTGATGTCGAGCGCGCGGCGCGGTTCGTGAAAGACCTGACTTCCGGCAAGGCGTTCGACGATACTGCGCAGATTGCTTATTTTCAACTGCAGAATGGAGTTGAGATCTTTTGACGCGCGTTCCAGACGGGAGATGAATTCATCGCGCCTGCCGATGACCAGCTCCGCCGCCGCTGATGGCGTCGGAACGCGCAAATCAGCGGCAAAATCGCAAATGGTGAAATCTATTTCGTGACCTACGGCACTGATGACAGGTATCGCACTGCCGGCAACGGCGCGGGCGAGAACCTCTTCATTGAAGGGCCACAAGTCCTCCATACTGCCGCCGCCGCGGGTGACGACGATGACATCGACACACCTGGTGCGGTTGAAAAACTCCACTCCGCGGGCAACTTGAGCTGCCGCCTGTGCGCCCTGCACCAGCGCCGGATAAATTTTTACATCGGCATCCGGAAAGCGGCGGTTGATTATCTGGAGAAAGTCTCTTATCGCCGCCCCGGTGGGACTGGAAACCACTCCGATCGATCCGGGCAGAAGCGGGATCGGTTTTTTCCGTTCCGGAGCGAAGAGGCCTTCGGCTTCGAGTTTGCGTTTGAGTTCTTCAAAACGCTGCTGGAGTGCGCCGATCCCGGCGAGGCGGATCTTTTTGATATTGAACTGATATTCGCCCCGCACTTCATAGACGGAGAGATTGCCCCAGACCTCAACTGAAGAACCGTTGTCGATGCCGAGTTTGCGGCATTCGGCGGCGCCGCCGAAGTAGCAGGCGCGGATCTGGGATTTATCATCTTTTATCTGCAAATAAGCGTGACCGGAACGGTGCAAAATCACGGAACCTGCTTCGCCGCCCATCCAGAAAGGCATAAACGCCCCCTCAATGGTTTCCCGCAACGCGCGGTTGACGGCACTTACGCTCCAGATCGGTTCATTTTGCTGCATGATATTTTCCTTGATATTGCTTTGGGTAAAGATAGCACATTTAACTGAAAATTACAAGCACTCCGCCGCCGGTGAAAGGAAAAATATTAACAATATTTGTTTTTGCTGTTGCAAGAATAAAACAAGCCGGATATATTATCTTTGAAACAAAATTTTCAACAGCATTTCAGAGGAGCGGAGCTATGGCTGTACCATTGTCACATTTTTTTGATTTCGCCGAAATACCGGAGAAATTTTATCCAAGTATCATCAATGAATTCAAGGGATATGGCTCGACCAATTTTGTCCTGACTGACGGAATGCTGAAAAATTTTCTCTCCGAACCCTGGGCGTGTACCAGAATGAAACGCTTGTGCCACGTCCACAACATCACTTTCGGCGATGCCCATATGCCTTTCGGTCAGCCGTATGACCTTTGCTGTTCAGAAAAGGGCCGCCGCGCCGGGATGATCGCCGATCAGAAACAGTCTATGGCATACGCTGCTGATATGGGCTGCCGTACCTGCACCATCCATATGGGCGCCTATGAAAGCGTGGTCTACCACACCCCCAATTCCGAATTACGCCCGCGGGTGGTCGATGCGCTGGGCGAACTGCTTGAAGAGGCAGAGAAACTGGATATCGTGCTGGCGATCGAAAACAGTTTTGAACGTTCCAACACCCCGGCAGAGGTGCTCTATTATATGAGCTGTTTTGATACGCCACATCTGGGGGTGTGTTATGATTCCGGCCACGCCTGTCTGATGTCCGACTTCCCCGGCAAGGTGCGCGAAAAATATTCTCCGGGTATGGATGCCGCATGGGGAGAGGTCGTGGAATGTTACCACGATGCGATCGGTGATCTGCTGCCGCATATCGTCACCTGCCATCTGCACGATAACGACGGTTATTCCGATGCGCACAAAATGCCCGGAGACGGCAGGATAAACTGGCAGGAACTTATCGCAAAGATCCGTACCGCTCCGCGTTTGATGACCACGCAGAGTGAAGTGTCAATGTTTGTCAACGGTTATTCCATCGGTCATCTGGTCAATACATTCAACAATATTTTACAAGAGAAGTAATAACGATGATCAAAAGTCTCAATATAAAAGGCGGTACGCTCCGCGGCGGAGAAGTTACCATCTCAGGTAATAAAAATGCGGCGCTGCCCGCATTGTCGGCGATAATGCTCACTGATGAAGAGGTGGTTCTGCACAATGTGCCGGATATTCTTGATGTGCGCAGTATGCTCGATATCGCCGGTGAACTCGGTGCTGAATTCACCTTTGAAAACAATACGCTCCGCTGGCGCTGTCCCAAAGTCAAAACCACCGTTATCAGCCGCGAACTCTGCGCCAAAAACCGCACCAGCATCCTCTTTGCCTCCTCTCTGGTCGGCCGCTGCGGACAGGCGGAACTTTATCCTCCCGGCGGCGATGTCATCGGCAGACGGCGGCTGGACGGACACTTTTACGGTTTGAAAACTCTCGGCGCCGAAATGTCGCCGGAAACCGCGACCTACAAATTCAATGCGCCCCACGGCCTGACAGGGCGGGAACTCTTTCTCGATGAAGCAAGTGTTACCGGAACCGAACAGATCCTCATTGCCGCTTCCATCGCCAGAGGGCAGACGATTTTGTACAATGCCGCCAGCGAACCGCACGTCTGCGACCTTGCCAATCTGCTCAACGCCATGGGCGCAAAGATTTCAGGCATCGGCAGCAACACTTTGACCATCGACGGCGTGGAAAAACTCCACGGCTGTGAATACACCATCTGCTCCGACCATATCGAAGCCGGAAGCTTCATCGCGCTCGCCGCAGCCGCCGATTGCGAGATCACCCTCCGCAACACCGGTTCCAACCGCTTCTACTGGATGACCCGCCGCGTGTTTGAACGGCTCGGTGTGAATATGACCTTGAATACCGATCTCATCCACGTTCCCGCCGGCCAGAGCCGCATCATTGAAAGCGATTTCGGCGGCCATATGTTCAAAATCTCCGACGGCCCGTGGCCGCAGTTCCCCTCGGATATGATGAGCTGCACCATCGTTGCCGCTACGCAATGTCAGGGTTCGGTGATGTTCTTTGAAAAGATGTTCGAAAGCCGCATCTACTTCGCTGACCGTCTGATAAGTATGGGCGCCAACGCCATCGTCTGCGACCCGCACCGGGTAGTCATCAACGGCCGCTCTCCATTGCACGGTATCTCTATGTCCAGCCCCGATATCCGCGCCGGAATGGCGATGGTCATCGCCGCGCTCTGCGCCAATGGCGACAGCCGCATCGATCAGGCCGAAGTAATTTACCGCGGCTATGAACGCCTGCCCGAAAAGCTCCGTATGCTCGGCGCCGATATCGAAGAGATACGCGGATAATCCAACTCAATCCAAGTTCAGAAAGAAAATATTATGCCGGAATATATTTACGCATTAGCCATGGTCTTTATGGAGATGCTGTTTCTTTTTGTTATGCTTCTGGCATTTTATCACCAGCGAAAAGTCATCGGAGATACCGCATTCCTGATGCTTCTTGCTCTGCTTTTCACCTTTGACCGCTGGATCGCCACCGCTGATATCCGCGTGATATTGTGGGGTGATATGACCTTTCGCGTGGGTGAAGTCGCCATCGTTCTGCCCGCCTTGACCGCATTTCTGCTGGTCTACATTATGCAGGGTGTGCTGGCGGCGCAGCGGATATTGATCGGAATGTGCATAGCCTTTTTCATCTATGTCTTTATGGGGCAAATCATCCGTCTGCAATGCGAATGGGAAGGCTTTGCGCTCTTTCCGGGACTCTACGGCGGTGCATTGGAAGCGCTGTTGAGTTCCGGCAGAGCGACGGTGAATCTCCTTGCGGTATCGCACTTTTTTGAACTTTTGAGTATGCCGCTGTTGTACCGCAGCTGGAGCAATCTCGGCTTGTCGCGCCGCTGGGCGGTATTTCTTACTCTGCCCGGTGCGATATTGGTCGGTATGCTGCCGATGATCGCTTCCGGCAGTGTTGCCGGGGAAGGCATCGGCACTATTTTAAACGGCGATTTTTATGCCAGAATGGGCGCTATCATCCTGCTCGGTGCGCTGTTGAATATCTACATCGACCGCTTTGAAAACGAAACTTCCGACAGCAGCAGAGGTGTCTTTGATTTCATCTTTGCCTTCTTCGGCAGTTACGGCAAACTGCAGGAGGCGGAAAAAAACATTCAGGAGTGGCAGAACCGCTTCCATGCCGTCTTCGATCACGCTACCGAAATCATCGTCACCTTCGATGAAAATGGGCGCTTGATGGATGCCAATATCGCCGCCCGTGAGCTCTTCCAGCTCTCCAAAACCGGCAAAAATCTCGGCGCCCGGCTGGGCGATCTTCTGAAAAACTCCGACGGTTCCGCTTTCACTATGCCGCAAAATGCCAACACTCCGTGGGATGCCGATTTTTTTGCCAACGGCCGCATTTTGCAGAGTTCCATCTTCCCGGTCAAAGTCCGCCGCCGCCGCTTGTGGGTGATGAACGGCCGCGATGTTACGCAGGAGCGTGAGTACGCCAGAGAAAAAGAACAGCTCACCGAACAGCTCAACCACTCACAGCGCCTCGAATCTCTCGGCATCCTCGCCGGCGGTATCGCCCATGATTTCAACAACTGCATCCACGCCATTTTAGGTTATGTCGATGTCGCTATGCTCTTCGGTAAAAACGACCCTGAAACCGTGGAAAAAAATCTGGAAAAAATCAGCAAAGTCGCTGAACAGGCGGGCAAACTCACCGGTCAGATGCTCGGCTTTGCCCGCAGAGGTAAATATCACGTCGTCAAAGTCAATCTGGCAGAACTTTTTGAACAATGCCGAATGCTGATCGCTCCGCAGAAACTCGGCGACATCGAGTTCGAAGTCACCAGTCCCGACAAAGATATGTGCATCTCGGCGGATATGTTCCAAATCCAGCAGGTATTGATAAATATGCTTCTCAACGCTGTCGATGCTTTGAGCGGTGTCGCCGATGCCAGACTCGAACTGTTTGCCCTGTTGGCAAAAGACAGCCCGGTTGTTTTCTCCCCGCCGCCGGGGGATATGGAGAATGCCGATGTTTCAGACTATCTTGCCATCATCATCCGCGACAACGGCTGCGGTATGCCCCCCGAAGTAGCTTCGCGCATTTTTGAACCGTTTTTCACCACCAAACCCGTCGGCAGGGGAACCGGTATGGGCCTCTCTATGGCATACGGCATCATCGCCAATCACAAAGGCTGGATCCAGGTCTCAAGTAAAGTCGGACACGGCACTTCGTTTGCCGTGTTTTTACGACGTGATACTTGCGAATGGGGGGCGGCGGGCGCTCGTCCGCGCTGACTTGGGCTGTGCGGGGAAGCACCTGAACGGGAGTTCACGTCGCCCCGCACATCCCGGCGTCATCATCGAACGATCATCCCGCCGACTGGAAACGGTGTGAGTGGCAGAATGACGTCGTTGGAGTTTTGCGCCTGTCGCCGGGCTGTTCGCCCGGCAGGCGAGAGGTAGCCGCTTCGCGGCGGATATTCCGCCTGACGGCGGTTTTTTGGTTTGGTGAAGCAAGGGACCTTGTTCCAGGAATACCGGGAATACTGAGAATACTGTTTTTTCCAGACGGCGGTGTTTTCTGCGCGGGCAATCCAGCTGATTTTATTGTTGTCGAATGATACCCTGCATACCAACCCACCCGTCCGACTTGTCCGACAGGTCTGACCTGTCCGACCTCGAGAACTCCAATACTCCAGCCGTCCCGTCCGCCTCCGGGTACTCCCGCTCGCTTGATTTTTTTTCATCACCCCTCAAGCTGCTCTAATGCTTCGGCAACGGTGATATTCCCGGGGAAACGCCAATTTGCGGCGATTTCCGCCAGCGGCTCCAATACGAAACGGCGCTGCAATGCCCGCGGGTGCGGGATCGTCAGGCGGGGAGTATTCACTGTTTCGTCACCGAAGAGGATCAGATCGATATCAAGCACCCGCGATTCGCGGCTGCTGTGAACTGCCGGACGTCCGGCGGCGATCTCAATGCTCCGGGTAAGTTTAAGCAGTTCATTTGCAGTACCATTCCACACCCCGGTCACGGCGCGATCGAGAAAATCGGGGGTGTCCGGCACGCAGTCTACCGCTTCAGAATGAAAAATTTTGCTTATTTTTTCAACTTTAAAACCGCCGTTTTCCAGCTGTTTCAGCGCAAAATCCATCATTTGAAGAGTATCCGGCAGATTACCGCCAAGCATTATTGCAGTTTTCGGCATAAAAAAATTCGCTTTTTGAAAGTTAATGGTGTATATTATCTAATATGTATGTTCACAGGAGTTTTTGCAAGTGATTGAGCGTTTAAAAGTAGTTTTTCTTGGTTCAGGGCCGATCGCGGTGCCGATTTTGGAAGCGTTGTACAATTCGGAATTGATTCAGCTTGCCGGGGTCGTCACCCAGCCCGACCGCCCCGCCGGGCGGAAGAGAGTGCTTACGCCGACCCCGCTGGGGCAGGCGGCGCTGGCGCTCGGCTTGGAACCGATGCGGGTGGAAAATGTCAACACCCCCGAATTTCTGGACAAACTTGCCGCGCTTGAGCCGGATATGCTCTGTGTGGTTTCCTTCGGTCAGATTTTGAAAACTCCTCTTCTGGCGCTGCCCAAACGCGGCTGTGTCAATGTTCACGCTTCGATCCTGCCCAAATACCGCGGCGCTTCCCCCATCACCCAATGTCTGCTCAATGGCGATACTGAAACAGGTGTAGCCTTTATGGAGATGGAACGCGGTCTGGATTCAGGAGCCGTTTACCGCACCGAATACTGTCCGCTCAACGGCACCGAATACGCCGATGATCTGGAGATGAAACTCGGCAATATCGCCGCCGCTGTCGCTCCTGAAACCTTGTGCAAAATCGCTTCCGGAGAATTGCCGGGCATTCCGCAGGATCCCGCTCTGGTCACGGTCTGCCGCAAAATTTCCAAGAGCGAGGGCCGTTTCTCCTGGAACTTTGATGCCTCCAGAATTGAACGTATGACCAGAGCATTTTTCCCCTGGCCGGGTGCAGTTTGCGATTACCGGAACGCTTCCGGTGCTCCCGGCGTTATAAATATCTGCAAGGCGGCGGTAGTTTCCGGCTTTGACCTTGCACCGGGCGAATGTGCCGATATTTCCGGCAAACTTATTGTCGGCTGCGGCAGCGGCACCGCTCTGGAGATACTTGAACTTATTCCGTCCGGAGCCAAAAGAATGACTTCGGCGGCTTTCCGCAACGGTTTGCGCGGTCAGCTCCCCGTATTCCCGGAGGAAATATCAATTTAAGAGAATAATATTTATGGAAAACAAAATCAAGGAGATCATTCTAAACTGCGAAAAAATGGAACGGCGGTTCGCCCTTTTGAGCGGCGGAAAACTCGAAGAATACAAGATCGAGCGCGACAATGACAACCCCGAAGCCGGTGATATTTTCCTCGGTAAAATCGTCAATCTCGACCAATCGCTTCAGGCGGCTTTCGTCGATATCGGCGCCGCTAAAAATGCTTTTCTCCATTTTCGGGATATGATCCCGGGCAATTCGGAATTGATCGAACAGTTTCAAATGGAACAGCTGGCGCGAAATACCGCGTCAACTTCCAAAAAGAAGAAAAACAAACTCGCGGGAGAAAAGTACTCTCTGGAGATATCCCGCCGCAAATCCCGCATCACCGCCGCCGATATCCCCGATATTTTCAAGCCCGGAATGGAACTGCTCGTGCAGGTCACCAAGGGCCAGATCGGTACCAAAGGCGCCCGTGTCACCACCGACATCTCCATTCCCGGACGCTTTCTGGTGCTGATGCCCTACTGCGGTCATATCGGTTTGTCGACCCGCATTGAAAGCGCCGCTGAAAGAGAGCGTTTGCGCAAGATCATCGAAGGTCTCAACATCCCCGAAGGTATGGGCGTCATCTGCCGTACCGCCGGAGAAGGCCGTCGTGCCTCGTTTTTCAAAAAGGACTTGGAGCTTCTGCTGGACTACTGGGATAAGATCGCTTCCGGTATGGAACGTTCCGCCGCTCCCGTCCAGCTCTTTACCGAACCCAATCTCATCGACCGCACTGTGCGCGATTTTGTCACCGATGAGATCGCAGGGATCACCGTTGACGATCCGGCGGCATACAAGACCATCCGCGACACTTTGAAGCGCATCGGCGGCAGCAAGCTGGTCTCGCGTGTCCACTTTTACAGCGGCAATGAACCGGTCTTTGAATATTACGGCATTGACCGCCAGCTTATCGAAGTCTTTCAGCGCAAAGTGAAACTCCCGGGTGGAGGCGAGATCGTTATTGACGAAACTGAAGCGATGATTGCCATCGATGTCAACTCCGGCCACGGCAGAAAGGCTTCCGAACAGCCGGACTTCATTCTCAAAACCAACCTCGAAGCCGCCGAAGAGATCGCCCGCCAGCTCCGTTTGCGCGACATCGGCGGTCTGGTGGTCATCGACTTTATCGATATGCGCAGCGCAGGCGACCGCGACACCGTTCTGCGTGAAATGAAAAAGCTGGTCAAAGATGACCGCGCCAAGACCCGCGTTCTGCCTTTGAGCAAGCTCGGACTTATGGAGATGACCCGCCAGCGCGAACACGAAAGCATCCAGTCGCAGGTCTTCATCCCCTGTCCCTACTGTTCGGGCAGCGGACTTGTCAAGTCCCCCGTCACGATGAGCGCGGAGATCCAGCGCAAGCTCAACTCCATTATGCGCGACCGCAAGTACAAAGGCGTTCCGCTGCGGGTGTTTATGCACCCCGAAGTGCTGGCGCGTCTGCGCAATGAAGATGCTCACTTGCTCAATGCTATGGAAGCCAAATATAAAAATGCTCTTTCGTTCCGCGCCGACCCGATGCTCCATTACGAAGAATTCAAACTGGTCGATACGGAAACCGGTGTCGAGTTGTAACTTTTTCAGAAAAGGTGTTTTATGAAGATCGTTGCTGATGACAAAATCCCTTATTTGAAAGGGGTTTTTGAACCGTTTGCCGAAGTGGCATATCTGCCGGGAGGAAAAATTTCTCCTGCCGACCTCGCTGATGCCGATGTGCTTATCACCCGCACCCGTACCAAGTGCAATAAAGCTCTTCTGATTGGTTCCAGAGTCAAACTGGTCGCCACCGCCACCATCGGCATCGACCACCTCAACACCGCTGAACTTGATGAACTCGGCATCGTCTGGCGCAACGCCCCCGGGTGTAACGCCGACAGCGTTAAAAATTATATCGCCAGCGCTCTGGCAACTCTGGATACCGATCTTACCGGCAAAACATTAGGCATCATCGGTGTCGGTCACGTCGGCAAAAAGATCGCCGGGGTCGGCCGCGCTTTCGGAATGAATGTTCTGCTCAACGACCCGCCGCGCGCCGAAGCTGAAGGCAGAAACGGCTTTACTGAACTTGATGAACTGCTCGAAAAGTCCGATGTGGTGACTCTCCACGTTCCTCTGGAGATCGACAGCAAATATCCGACTTTGAATATGGCGGACAGATCCTTTTTCGATCGGATGAAGCAGGGGGCATATTTCTTCAACAGCTGCCGCGGCGAAGTTATGGTCAAAGAAGCTTTCCTTGCCGCCAGAAATTCCGGAAAAATTGCCGGAGCTCTGATTGACGTCTGGCCCGAAGAACCGGATCTTGATCCCGCACTTCTGGCGGCGGTCGAGATCGGTACTCCGCACATCGCCGGTTACTCCAAAGAGGGCAAAGCCAACGGAACTGCTGCCTGTGTCAGAACTGCGGCGGAGATGTTTGACATTGCTGAACTCAAAAATTTTCAGCTCCCCGAACTTCCCGCACCTGTTTATCCTGAAGTCATTGAACTTGACAATACTCTTCCGGTGTGGAAGCAGATCGCTTCTGCCGTTCTGCACGTTTACGATGTCAGGCGTGATGCGGCGGCGTTGAAAGCTGCTCCAAATGAGTTTGAAGCATTGCGCGGCAGTTACTGGAACCGCCGCGAATTTTCCGCTTACACCGTAAAAAATGCCGCAAAAGATGCACTTGCCGCCCTTGAATCACTCGGTTTCAAAATAGGATGACCAAAGATGAAAATTTACAGTGATCTGCTGGAAACAGTGGGCAATACCCCGCTGGTCAGGATTTCCAAATTCAACACCCCCGACGCGGAACTGGTTGCCAAAGTCGAATCTTTCAATCCCGGCGGTTCCGCCAAAGACCGCGTGGGTATCAATATGATTTCTGCCGCCGAAAAGAGCGGCAAACTTGCTCCCGGCGGACTCATCATTGAACCCACCAGCGGCAATACCGGTGTCGGTTTGGCGCTGGCGGCGGCGATCAAAGGCTACAAACTTATTCTCACTATGCCCGATTCTATGAGCATCGAACGCCGCAAACTGCTTGCCGCTTACGGCGCTGAAATCGTTCTCACCCCCGGTGCGGACGGTATGGCAGGAGCCATCGCCAAAGCTGAAGAGATCCGGCGCAGCAATCCGGGTTCATTTATCGCCGGACAGTTCAGCAACCCCGCCAATCCCGATATCCACCGCCGCACCACCGCGAATGAGATCATCCGCGATACCGATGGCAAAATCGATGCCTTTGTCGCAGGAGTCGGTACCGGCGGAACTTTGACCGGAGTCGGTGAAGTGCTTAAAGAGTTCAATCCTGACATCCGCATCATCGCCGTTGAACCCGATACCAGCGCAGTGCTTTCCGGCGGCAAAGCGGGAGTGCATAAACTTCAGGGTATCGGTGCCGGATTTGTTCCGGAGGTGCTGAATACTGAGATCATTGACGAAGTGATCGCGGTCAGCGCCGAAGATGCCGGAAATTATGCCCGCAAAGCCGCCTGTGAAGAGGGTTTGCTCATCGGCATATCCGGAGGCGCCGCCCTTTTTGCCGCTGCCGCAGTTGCGCGCCGCAGTGAATTTGCCGGTAAGCGCGTGGTGGTTCTGCTTCCGGATTCCGGTGAACGTTATCTTTCCACCTGGCTCTTTGATTGACGCAAGTTTATTTGATGGAAAATTTATCCTGCGGAGCTTGAATAATCGCCCAAGTGTGATATATTTCCATCAAAAGTATATTTATGTAGAAACGGCTGTTAACGATTATGTTCAGTAACCAAAATATTGTATGTTCAGTGGAGTTCGGCACCTCCAAGATCTGTGTCCTTGTCGGCGAGCTTGAGGCGGACGGCAAGGTACGTCTGCTCGGATATGAAGCCGTTCCCAGTGCCAACACGGTGATCAAAGGTGAGATATCCGATATGAAACGGGTGGTCGGTATATTGCACCGCGCTTTTGACAATGCCGAAAAAAAGAGCAGCTGCGATTTGTCCAGATGCAGCGTGATAACGGTTGTCGTCACCGGCGGCGGGATCGATTCCACGCAGGAGACCGCCGGAGTAACCGTAAATACTCCCAACGGCATCGTTACCGAAAATGAAAAACGCGCCGTTACCGAGGGCGCACGGAATCTGGCTCTTACCAGCGGAAAAGAGATCATCAACCTCTGCCCTTCAAGCTTCACGCTCGATCAGCGCCGCGTCAGCGAACCCTGCGGACAGTCCGGCAAATATCTGGCGGCCGACGTCCACGTGGTCAGTGCCAACAGCCGCCGGTTGAATCCGTTTATTCAGGCGTTGCGCGAAACCGGTTTTGAAGATGTCGATATTGAACCGGTCTTCGCCCCGCTGGCCGATGTCAACGGCGCCGTGGATGATGATGCCCAGGAACCCGGCTTCATCCTCCTCGATATCGGAGCCGGAACCACCGAATATCTGCTCAATATTGACGAAGGCATCCGCGCTTCCGGCGTGGTGCGGGTAGGTATGGAACACGCCGCCAATGATCTGGCGATCGGTTTATCCTTGTCCATTGACCAGTGCCGCCGTTTCTTTACCGACGGTATCCTGATGAATGCCATCCGCAATGAGCAGGAGTTTATCGAAGTTCAGGTGCGGCCGCGCCATATCCGCAAAATTCCCGTGAGCAGCTGTGAAGCTATCGTCGATGCCCGGCTGCGCGAATTGATCTCTGTCGTCCACAGCAAAGTTTCCGCCAACGGCAATTTGAATACTCTCGGTGCCGGCGGTCTGCTCACCGGCGGCGGTGCGCTTTATGCTCCGGTAAAGGATATTTTCACTTCAGTTTTTGATATTTCCTGTCGGACTGTCGCTCCCCGCAACACCCGTTTCGGGGCATTGGAAAACCCGCGTTTCAGCGCGGTCTGGGGGGCGTTGACTCTGGCTCCTGACTTCGTGGAAACTCCGGCGAGAAACAGCAGGATCCAGGAGTTCCTCAAACGTTTCAGCTGGGGAAGCAGGGGGTAAGATATGAGCGGACAAAATATAACTGTTTTAGGTATGGGCGGTGCCGGATGCCGGATACTCCGCCAGATCGCTCTTGCTCCCGGCGCCGAAAAGCTCCGTCTGCTGGCGCTGGACTCTGATACCGGGAGCTTGGAAGAGTCCGGGCTTCCGGCTGAAAACCGGATAATCGCAGGTATGAATCTGCGCTCCGGACGCGGCTGCGGCGGCAATGAGATACTCGGCCGCAGTGCCGTCGCTGTGGAACGTCAGCGCCTCGGCAAGATCCTTGAAGGCACCGGTGTTCTGCTGATCATCGGCGGTCTGGGGGGCGGTTTGTGTACGGGCGGATTGCCGGTCATTCTCGGCATTGCCCGCACTATGCACATCACCACGATGCTGATGCTCTCGCTGCCGTTTGCTATGGAAGGTTACGGCAGACGGAAACAGGCGGATGACCGTATCTGCGCTGATCTTCTGCCGCTGGCGGATTGCCTTATTGCTCTGCCCAACGATCTGCTCTTTTCAACTCTGCCGCCGGAAACGCCGCTGGCGCAGGCCTTGGAGCTTGCCGATACTGAAATGGCGCGCACCGCGCTGGCGCTGTCATCGATCCTGTTTGCCGGAAACGTTTTCAGCACCGATATATCCACCTTCTCGGCGATGCTCAAACCCAACGCATTGTGTTCCATCGGTGTCGGTGTCGCCCCTGCCAATGAGGAAAATGCGGTGGAAAAAGCCATTGAAAAGATGATGCAGTCACCATTGCTGGGCGGCCCTGCTGAATTGCAGCGTTCTGATGCGGTCGTATTCACAGTCATCGGCGGCCCCGACCTTTCGCTCGGCAATGCCAAAAATGCTTTGGAACTTGCCAACAGTCAGCTCGACAAATCGCTTGAACGCACCGTTCTGCTCGGCGCCGGAACTGCGCCCCAGTGGGAAGATTTCATCCAGATCACCGCGTTGACGGTCCGTTATACCGATAAGGCGGCGGTCAAGCCCGCTTCTCAGGCGGCGGTCGGAACCAAGCCGCGCACCGCACAACGCGGTTCGGCGATCCAGCGCAAAGTGGCATCGGCTTCGGATTCCTCATTTGTCCAGCAGACTCTGGAACTCGATACGATCGACAAGGGAATTATGGAAAATTCCACTCCGGACATTTTCAATGGCGAAGATCTGGATATCCCGACCTTCAAACGCCACGGAATTGTCATTGACCCCGGCAAGTAAGTCGAAATTTTTTGAAAAATAGAGAAACTCCATTATGAAACAAAGTGAAATCACCTGGGATCTTGAATCGCTTTATTCCTCGGTTGAACTCTGGAATGAAGATTTTGTCAAACTTGAAGATGCAGCGAAAAAATTTGCCGGTTTCAAAGGTAAGCTCGCCGACAGCCCCGCCGTTTTCCGCGCCGCTATCGAAGCTTCTGATGCCTTTGACCGCCTTGCGGAAAAGCTTTATACCTACGCCCATTTGCGCTCCGATGAAAACACTTCCATCGGTGTCAACCGCGCGCGCGTAGATAAGATCTGTGCCAAACTTGCCGAACTGTCCGCGCTGGAAGCGTGGTTTGAACCTGAAGTTATGGCGATCCCCGATGAACGGATGACGGAACTGCTGGAATCTGAAGAATTGGCTTTCTACCGCCGCAGTATCGAGGAACTCCTCCGCGAAAAGAAACATATTTTGAGCGAAGCCGAAGAACGTCTGCTCGGACAGCTTTCCGATGTGCTCGGCACTTCCGGTGAACTTTTTTCCACATTGAACGATACCGACTTGCGCTTCGGCAAAGTGCGCGGCGAAGACGGCAGGATGCAGACTCTTTCCCACGGCAGTTACCGCCGCTTTCTGGAAAGCTCCGACCGCACCGTGCGCCGCAGCGCATTCAATAAACTCTACAAGACCTATGAAAAGTTCCGCAACACCTTTGCGGTGACATTGGATGCCACCGTCAAAAAGCACGTCGCTTCCGCGCGGATACGCAAGTTTGATTCCGCGCTTCAGCGGGCGCTCTATCCGGATAATATTCCCGAAGCGGTCTACCTCAATCTCATCTCCACCGTTCACAACAATCTCGACGGCCTCTTTGATTACTTCAAGCTCCGCGGCGAAGTATTGGATCTGGAAAAGGTCAATATGTATGACCTGCATTGCCCGCTGGTGACCGAGTGTAAAAAAGAGTACAGCTTCGAAGATGCTTCCGAACTGGTGCAGACCGCACTTGCTCCGCTGGGTGAAGATTATGTGCAGAATTTGAAGCGGGCGTGGAGCGAACGCTGGATCGATGTTCCGGAACGGCAGGGCAAGCGTTCAGGTGCCTACTCTTCCGGATGTTATGACAGCTTCCCCTATCTGCTGCTGAACTATCAGAATACTTTTGACGATGTGTTCACTCTGGCGCATGAGCTTGGACACTCCATGCACAGCTTCTACTCCCGCAAATTTCAGGACTACCACTACTCTGATTACGAAATTTTTGTTGCGGAAGTCGCCAGCACCACCAATGAACTTCTGTTGTCGCGTTATCTGTTGCAGAACAATCAGGATCACGCGTTCCGCGCCTATCTGCTCGGACACCTTGCCGATGAAATGCGCGGCACCATCTACCGCCAGACGATGTTTGCCGAGTTTGAACTGGGCATCCACCGCGCGGTCTGGGACGGTGAAGTTCTGACCGCCGATTTCCTTGATGAAAACTATTTCAAACTCAACGCCGAATATCACGGCCCGTTTGTGGAGACCGATCCTCTGATCGCGATGGAATGGGCGCGCATCCCCCACTTCCACTACAACTTCTACGTCTACAAATACGCTACCGGAATGTCGGCGGCGATCCGCTTGTCCGAGCGCATCCTTTCCGGTGACCCGTCGGCGGTGGAAGCCTATTTGAACTTCCTCAAAGCGGGCGGCTCCAAAGATGTCCTGGATATTATGCGCGATGCCGGTGTCGATCTTGCCACCCCCGAACCGATCGATGCGGCATTGAAGTTCTTCAAGAGTACGGTCGCAGAGTTGCGTAAAGAGCTGAGTTTCATCCGATGAAAAAAAATCGCGCCGCGGACATTCCAAATTTGCCGGAAAGTGCGGAACACTCTCCTTTCCGGATAAAATTGCTTGGCATACTGCTGGTACTTTGTTCCTTTTTACTGCCGTTGAAGCTGGGAACGCTTGCCTCCATGTCCGAAGCGGCGGGATTTTTCCCGACCGATTGGCTCGATTACTGGCATATCACCTGGCCGGCGCACTCTTTCGGCATCATAAGCGGTATTCTTCTGCTGCTCTCCTGCGTGTTGACGGGGGGAGCTTGCGGCAGGAAATTGCCCGCACTCTTTACCGGATTGTGGAGCGGCGGAATATTGCTTGCCGTACTGCCGGGGGTGTTTGCTCCGGGAGCGGAAGCCAATTTTGCTTTTGTTGAATTTGCCAACTTTGCCGGGATAGCGGCGTGGACACTTGCGGTATGGCATCTGCATTGCGCCGCGCCGCAATGGACGAAGCGGATGGCGGCGGCATTTATGGTTGGCGCATTGATAACGGCGGCAAACGGCTATTATCAATACTTTTTCGGCTTTGCCGAGATGCAGGAGTTTGCCAAAGCGCAGGCGGCGGCAGGCATCCAGATCCCGGAAGCTTTGCTGATAAAATTGACCGACACCCGTATCACAAGTTTTATGGCATCGCCCAACGCATTGGCGGGTGCATTGCTGATAACCTTGCCGCTGGTCTTTTACTTCGGCGGTCAATGGGGTGCATTGTTTGAACCGGTCAAAGTGAGCATCCGTCTCTTCCGCGCATGCGGGATCATCATCCTTGGCGGAGCGCTGATATTGTGCCGTTCAAGAAGTGTGCTTATCACGTTGATTTTTGCCGGAGCGCTGGCGGTATTTTCCGCACCCTTTATCAAGCGGAAATTCAAAATCTTTGCCGCAGTTGCCGCTGTATTGTTACTGCTGGGCGGCGCCGGATTTGCGTTGAAATACGGCCGCGGTTTCGGTTCCATCACCGAGCGCGTGGACTATCTGCGGACATCGGCGGTGCTGGTGTGGGAAAATCCCGTATGCGGCGCCGGGTGGGGCGGATTTTTCTTCCGCCATATGAAAATGAAGTTCTCTTCGACCGATGAAGCGGCACGCGATCCGCACAATATGGTTGCCGCTTTTGCCGGACAGGCGGGAGTTGCAAGCGGACTTTTGGCGCTGGCGGCATTGCTTCTGCCGCTTGTGATGCTCTGGAAAGAGCGGTTTGCGGGAAATTGGCGATGTACGGTATTTTGGAGCGGCGTGCTCTTTACTATGCACATTTTGATGGATTGCGATATGCACATCCCGGCGATAATGGCGGGAATGATAATGCTTTACTTCAGCGCGTTTGAGATCAATGAAAAATTACAGAACCGCCTGGCAAGAGCAGGGGTGATGTTGTTGAGCATTATGCTCGCCGCAACGACGATGTGGAGCAATTTCACGACCCTTCGCGGCGAACAGAAACTGGCTGAATTTATGGAGTTTATCAATCCGTCAACCGAAGAAAGCCGTGAAATAATGGCAAGTATGTCGATCGGTAAGTTTGAATCCGAAGCTCTGGAAGCCCGTCCGCATCTGGCATTGATCCCCGAACTTGCCGGAGATTGGTTCCTTTCACGGAACGCTTTGGATCTGGCTGAAGAGAGCTATCTTCGCGCGATGAAAATGGAACCGCGCCGCCCGGGCATCTATCGGCGGCTGGCACGGATCGCGTGTTTGAAAGGCGATTATGAAGCCGGACGCAGTTATCTTGAAAAGGCGCAGGAACTCTTCCCGCGCAATCCGAAATATTCAATCGAACACCCGGAAAACCGCATCATGTTCGCTCCGGGATTCAGATTCAGCAACGGTGGTTATTGAATGATGAGAAAATATGTTTTTGGTCCGATAAATTCCCGGCGGCTGGGAGTATCGTTGGGTATCGATCTGGTGCCGTTGAAGGTTTGTCCATTGGATTGTGTCTACTGCGAAGCGCGGGCAACCACGGTGCTGACGATGGAGCGCAAAGAGTATGTGCCGGTCGACCGGGTGCTTGAAGAGCTTGAAGATACACTTTCCAAAGCACCGCAACTCGATTATATCACCTTTTCCGGTTCCGGGGAGCCGACTTTGAACTCCCGCATCGGCGATGTGGTGACGTTTTTGAAGAGCCGCTATCCGCAGTATAAAGTTTGTCTTTTGACCAATGGATTGCTGCTGGGCGATGCAAATTTGCAGGCGGATATAGCCGGCATCGATCTGCTCATCCCCTCTCTGGACGGCTCCAATGCCGCTGAATATGAGGCGGTAAACCGCCCGGTCGCTTCAATGCCTTTTGAAAAGTTCACAGCGGCATTGAAAGATTATCTGCCCAAGGCTCCGATGCCGGTCTATCTGGAACTGTTCATCCTGCCCGGAGTTAACGATTCAGCCGAATCTGTTGCCCGTTTTGCCGATATCATCAAAGATCTTCAAGTCGATAAGGTTCAGTTGAACACTCTCGACCGCCCGGGCGCCGTACAAGATCTCAAGTGCGCCGACGAAGCTACAGTTATCCGCTTCATTAACGGCTTAAAATCCATCACTACCGTCGAAGCGGTGGGGAGATACAGTTATCTTAATAGATAATGGGGTGCGGCGGCGCGATCGGAGGGCGGCGGGCCCTCGTGCGCGCTGACTTTAAAAGAGCGGGGAAGCTCGTGAACGGGAGTTCACGTCGCCCCGCTCTTTTTTCGTCATCATCGCACGATCATCCCGCCGACTGGAAATGGCGTGGTTTGGAAACGGTGTCGCTGGAGTTTTGCGCCTGTCGCCGGGCTGTTCGCCCGGCAGGCGAGAGGTAGCCGCTTCGCGGCGGATGTTCCGCCTGACGGCGGATTTTTGTTTGGCAGAATGGTGTCGCTGGAGTTTTGCGCCTGTCGCCGG
>JAZOMB010000081.1:0-13793 GCA_045653515.1 Victivallaceae bacterium
GAAACGGTTCTCATCCACTTCCCCGAAGGCGCCTGCGCCAAGGCCCGCGGCGGCGAATACATCTATCGTCCCAGCTGTCACATCACCCGTCAGGAGATCGTCGGCAGCAACGGGGCAGGGGATGCTTTCTGCGCAGGAGTGATGTATGCGCTGCATCAGGATTGGCCGCTGGAAAAAGCGCTGCTGCTCGGCGGAGCATTCTCCAACTTCAATCTGCGTTCAGCTACCGCCAGCGGCGGTGCGGTCTCTCTGGATACTATGCTTGAATATCTCAAAGACTGCAAGTTCGAAGCGCTTCCGGAAGGGATGTGTTGAGCTGATATGGCAGAAATTGACAAAAAAAACACAACAGATAACCCGGTTGCTGATAAATCCCTGCCGATGATCGGCTTGTGGAACTCCATCGTGTTTCCGCATTCGCTGTCATCGGTACTGGTTTCATCTTCCCGCGATGTTGCGGCATTGGAACACGCGATAACCTCTGATCGGCGGGTCGCAGTATTTTATCTGGTTCCGGACTTGGCAAACGATGAAGAGTATTCAAGTTTCCGTCCTGCCGGATTTGATATCCACGGCGGCACTTACAGTCTCGTCGGAACCCTTGCTCGCGTGGTGAAAGAGATCCGTCTGCCGGATAACAGCCGCCAGATCGTTCTGCGCGGCTTGAAACGCATCAAAGCGGTTTCAACTTTTGCCAATATCAGCGGAACATTTGATTTTATCCGCTACAAGGAGCTCAACGGTGCCGACGGAGAAGATAAACATCCGCTCTTCCTCGGCCGTCAGGATGCATTGCGCAAAATGTTTCTGGAATTTGCCTCTCTCCATCCTGCGATCCCCGAAGAGATGCGGAATACGATCGTAAATTCCCGCGTTCCCTCCCGTACTGCCGACCAGATCTCCGATGCGATGGGCTTTTCTGATATTGAGAAGTTTTTGCTGCTGGCGATCCCCGAATTGGCAGATCGGATGGACTTTCTCAGCGTGATTATGAACCGCGAGATCGAAGTGGCGAAGCTCGGAATGAAGATCCATTCCGAAGTTCAGGAGGCCATGGGCGAGTCTCAGCGGGAATTTTATCTGCGTGAACAGTTGCGCACCATCAAGCGCGAACTCGGAGATATGGGCAGCGGCAATGATATCGCCGCCCTCACTGAACGTCTTGAACAGGCTGATATCCCCGAACACGTCGCCGAAACGATCACTAAAGAGCTTTCACGTCTCGAAGTCATCCCGCAGAACGCCCCGGAATATCATATAAGCTACAACTACATCAACTGGCTTCTGGATATCCCGTGGAACATCGTTACGGAAGACAATCTTGATATCGCGCGCGCATCAGACATTCTCGAAGCCGACCACTTCGGCTTGGATGATGTCAAAAAACGCATCCTTGAATTCCTCGCCGTTATGCAGCTCAATGCCGAAAAGGGCGAAGTCCGCGCTCCGATCCTCTGTCTGGCAGGCCCTCCGGGCGTCGGTAAAACTTCGCTCGGCCGCTCTATCGCCGAATCTATGGGACGGAAGTTTATCCGTATGTCCCTCGGCGGTATGCGCGATGAAGCGGAGATCCGCGGCCACCGCCGCACCTATGTCGGCGCGATGCCGGGCCGTATCGTGCAGAATCTCAAGCGCGCCGGCAGCAGCAACCCGGTATTTATGCTCGACGAGATAGATAAACTTGCTCATGACTTCAGAGGCGATCCGGCTTCTGCATTGCTGGAAGTACTCGATCCTGAACAGAATAATACATTCAACGACAACTTCGTTGAATTGCCGCTTGATTTGTCCAAGGTCTTCTTTATTGCCACCGCCAATGTCCTGGAAGATATTCCGGGCGCATTGCGCGACCGTATGGAAGTCATTCAGCTTTCCGGTTATACCGCCAGGGAAAAACGGGAGATCGCCCGTCGTTATCTGGTCAAACGGCAGATCGAAGCCAATGGCCTTGCAGGTAAAGGTGTGAATTTTACTGCCGCCGCGATCGATGAGATCATTGACGGCTACACCAGAGAAGCCGGTGTCCGCGACCTTGACCGGGTGATCGCCCGGATGTGCCGCCGTATCGCCGGGAAATATCTCAATGGCGGTTTTGAAGGCAAAAAGAGCATTCAGGTCACGATCAAACTCGTTAAAGAATTGCTCGGCGCCCGCAAGTTTGTCCGCGATACAGTCGCCGATAAACCGTTGCCCGGCTGTGCGGTCGGTATGGCGTGGACCGGTGTCGGCGGCGTGGTGCTTCCGGTTGAAGCAGTCGCACTTCCCGGCGGCAAAGGCGAGATCAAACTCACCGGCAGCTTGGGTAAAGTTATGCAGGAATCCGCAACTGCCGCATTGACCATCGTCCGTGCCAATGCTGACAAATACGATGTAAAACCTGAATACTTCACTGCCAACGATATTCATATCCACGTCCCCGATGGTGCCACTCCGAAAGACGGCCCTTCGGCTGGCATCACGCTGACTTTGGCGCTGACTTCGCTCATCACACGCAAGCCGCTGATTTCCAAGCTCGCTATGACCGGAGAAGTCACCCTTTCCGGCAGAGTCACCGCCATCGGCGGTCTGCGGGAAAAACTTACCGGCGCACTGGCGGCAGGTGTGGAAAACATCCTCATCCCTGAAGAGAACCGCAAAGATCTGGAAGAGATCCCCGATTATGTCAAAGCGGAACTCGCCATCAAGTGTGTCAGTACCGTCTCCGAAGCGTTGAATTACGGTTTTGGTAAATGTAAATTTCCGGAAAAAGGAGTGATCGCATGAAGCAGAGAAAATTGTGGTTTGCCATAGTGGCATTGTGCGGTATTCTGCTGCCGCTTTGTGCCGCAGAGAAAGAGCCGTCCATGCAGGAATTTATGCAGCTTGCGCGGAGGAAAAATCAGTTTGCCACCTACGCCAGACTTCAGGGAATGCTTCAGCACCGCCGCCGTGGAAAAGCGGTGGTGACGATGCCGGTCTATTTCGGCGTCATACTCCATCCGGACCGCACCATCGGGCAATTGGTGCTGGATAAAAGCGAAGGCTATATGCTGGGGCAGGCGGTCAATTCCGGTCTGACCAGCGTTACTCCGATGCCGGGCAAAAAAAGTGACAAACTCGGATATGTCGGTTTGCGGGCATCCGATCTTACGTTGAGTTTTCTTTTCTGCAAACCGGAAAAAGAGTTCGCAGAAGAGAATGTCGGCGGAGTCGTGCCTTGCCGGGTTATTCAGCTCGACGACCCGGCGCACAAGGAAAAAATAAAGGTGTGGATCGCCAGAGAGCATTGTTTCCCGCTGCAGGCGGAATTTTTCCGTTACGGCGAAAAAGAGTCCTACCGTGTCCTTGAGGCCAGCGGATTTACCAAGAAAAACGAATTGTACTATGTCCGCAAACTCCGGGTCGAAGGCCCCGGCTGGCGCACCAAAATCGACTTCAATGCCGACAGCGCTGAAATTGGAAAAGTTGATCCGGCCAACCCGCCGAAAATCATTGTTAAATTAAAGTAAGGAAAAGTTTGATATGCGTGTGTTGTTTATGTATCCGGGCGCAAAATTCAAAGCGCTGACCTTCAGTTTTGATGACGGAGTCAAGCAGGATGTCAAGCTGATAGATATATTCAACCGCAACGGTCTTAAAGGTACGTTCAATCTGAACAGCGGCATCCCCCGCTTTCCCGAATTGAGCAAAGAGGAGTTCCGCAAGATCTACGAAGGCCACGAAGTTGCCTGCCACGGCGAATTCCACCTCTCCTGCGACCAGATCCCCCGCGACGTACTCACCCGTGAAGTGTGGCACGACCGCGAAGTTTTTGAAGATATTTTCGGCGGCGTTATAACCGGTCTTGCTTACCCCAATGGCAGTTTCTCGCCCCGCGTTATGGAGATTCTCGATGCCTGCGGCATTGAATATGCCCGCACCACTATGGCTACCGGACGCATCAAAAATGCGCCGGAAAACTTCCTTGCCTGGCATCCGACCTGCCACTACCGCGATGCGATGGATCTGGTCGAAGGCTTCCAGAATGATGTCCGCCCGGTCATGCAGCTCTTCTACATCTGGGGGCACTCCTACGAGTTCGACCGCGGTGTGAAAGATTGGCAGTATATGGAAGATCTCGCCGCCAAGCTCGGCAACCGCGATGATATCTGGTACGCTACCAATATTGAAGTGTGCCGTTACAATAAAGCAATCCGTGCGCTGAAGTTCAGTGCTGACGGCAGAAAAGTTTACAATCCCTCCAGCCAGACGATATGGTTCCGCGTCGGCTGGGAAGGCCAGTACGGCAGCCATACCGTCGCCCCGGGAGAAACATTAGAACTTACGGAACCTGCGGAGACCCTGTAAAATGAACTTTATGGAAAAAATCGCTTACGCCGCCAAAAAGAATAACTCTCTCGTTTGTGTCGGCCTTGATCCCGATTTGGCAAAACTTCCGGAATGCGTGAAGTCTGCCGCCGATCCGATCTTTGAATTCAATAAACAGATCATCGATGCCACCAAAGATCTGGTTTGCGCCTACAAGCCGCAGGCTGCATACTATGCCGGACAGGATTGCGACGAATCTTTGAAGAAAAGCATCGCTTACATCAAAGAAAACGCTCCCGATGTTCCGGTCATTCTCGACGTCAAGCGCGGCGATATCGGCTCCACCGCCGAATACTATGCCAAAGAAGCATTTGACCGTTACAATGCCGATGCGGTCACCGTCAACCCCTATATGGGACTGGATGCGGTGAAGCCGTTCCTCGACTACGCTGACAAAGGCGTCATTATCCTCTGCCGCACCTCCAATCCCCATTCCGGAGATCTGCAGAATCTGGTCGCGGACGGAATCCCCCTGTACAAACACGTCGCCAAGCTCGTGCGCGACAACTGGAACTACAACAAAAACGCCGCATTGGTCGTCGGCGCCACCTATCCGGAAGAGCTTAAAGAGCTCCGCGAAATGTGTCCGGAACTGCCCTTCCTCGTTCCCGGTGTCGGCGCTCAGGGCGGCGATGTGGAAAAAGTGGTCAAATTCGGTTGCGACAAGACTTGGGGCGGAATCATCGTCAACTCTTCGCGCGGCATCATCTATGCCTCCAAGGGTGAGGACTTTGCGGAGAAATCCGGCGCTGCCGCCCGTGAACTGCGCGATCTTATCAACAGCTTCCGGTGAAATATGAGCGAAACTGAAAACAATAACTGTTCTGAAAATTGCAACGTCCGGCTCCCGGTGGTCGCCATCGTCGGCCGCCCCAATGTCGGCAAGTCCAGCTTGTTCAACGCTATCATCGGGCGCCGTCTGGCGATCGTCCACGAGATGAGCGGCGTTACCCGCGACCGCGTGGTTTCCGAAGCGCGCTGGGAAAACCGTGCGTTCACACTGGTCGACACCGGCGGTCTGGGTATGATGGACGGCAAAGAGAAGAATGTCGATTTCTGGGATACCGGCATTGCCGAACAGGTGAAAGCCGCACTCGCCGATGCCGATGTATTGATCTTTGTCGCCGATGCGCAGTCCGGTATGACTCCGCTTGACGAAGATGTGGCAAAACGTCTTCGCAGCTGCGGAAAACCGGTCTTTATGGCTGTAAACAAGTGTGACGAAGACCGCCTCAAAAACGATGCTGCCGAGTTCTCCCGTCTGGGCTTCGGTACCATTTATCCCATCTGCTGTACCCGCCGCGGCGGTATCGGCAATCTGATGGATGCCGTGCTGAATAAGTGCGGTGCCGTACCGCTGTCGAAGATCCGCCGTAAACCGGCGATCGACATCGCCGTTGTAGGTCGTCCGAATGTTGGAAAATCCAGCTTGATCAATGCGCTGCTCGGTGAAAAACGTTTGATGACCAGCCCCATTGCCGGAACCACCCGTGATGCGGTAAAGGTAGAGTTTTCCATCACCGACAGCGACGGCAGCAAACTGCCTGCCAATCTGGTGGACACCGCCGGTTTGCGCAAAGGAACGAAAATCGACAATGTGGTTGAATTGTTCAGCATTATGCGTGCCAAGAGCGCCGTTGAACGATCTGAACTGGTCGTTTTTGTGGTTGAAGCAGGAATCAACTCCATCACAGCACAGGATCGCAAGATCGCTTCGCTCATCGCCACCTCCGGCAGAGCGTGCGTGATCGTTGCCAACAAGATCGACTTGTGCAATGGTATTGAAGAAAAAGCTATGGAAGCTTCCCTGCGCCGCGGTCTGCCGCAGCTCGGATTTGCTCCGGTGGTCTTTATCAGCGCGGAACAGAGGATCAATTTTGACGGAGTTCAAACCGTGCTTGCCCGTGTTTCCGCCAACCGCAGTACCGAAATCACCACCGGTAAACTCAACCGCGTACTGGCGGATGCGCTGGAGATGACTCCGCCGCCGGTAGTGTCAACGGTTCCGATGAAGCTCTTCTACGCTTCGCTTGCCGGTATCCGCCCGCCGAAAATCAAACTTTTCGTCAACCGGGTCGATGCTGCGGCGGACAATTATCTGGTCTTTTTGAAAAAGCAGATCAGAAAGAACTTCTCTCTGGAAGGTATTCCGTTGAATCTGGAAGTAGTGGAGCGCCCCAAGAAGATCGAAAGCATCCGCAGTAAATCCTCTGCCCGTCCCGCTTCCGGCCGGAAAAACAAAAAAATGTGAGTGTTGTTATGGACAAGACTTTGGAAAACAGTATCAAAATTTTTATGGCGGAAAAAATCGCCGCCGGAGTGTCGCTGTCCGATATTCAGAATATGGTCAATGCTGAATTCAAGCAGAATCTGACCTATATGGATATCCGCATTATGGCTTCCGAACTGGAGATCGACTGGCAGCAGCTCAATCCGAAAAAGGAGGCTGCGGTCGAAGATGTGACCGCCGTTGAAGCCGCACCGAAAGCGGAAGAGCTTCCCGCGGAAGATGCTTCCGCTGAAGCCGCCGTTCCGGGAATGCCGGACTTGAGCGATACCAAGATAGAAATCAGCAAAATCGCCCGTCCGGGAATGATGTTCTCCGGCAGTGTCACTCTTGCCAATGGCAGTACCGCTGACTGGTATCTGGACAATATGGGACGGCTTGGTGTGGATAACTTGCAGGGAGATCAGCCCGGTCAGGAAGATATTGAAAAATTCCAGATGGCGCTTCAGATCGAACTGCGCAAACTTATGGGACGTTGAAAAAATGGATGAATCTTTAAAACAGCAGCTCAACTCCTTTGACCCGGCAGTACGCGCCGGGGCATTGGCTGAAGTCCGCAAAATTTACAGTGCGTTCAATATGCACTGTCACAGTTTTTACTCTTACAACGGCTACGGCTACTCCCCCAGTATGCTGGCGGCGCTTGCAAAAGAAAACAATTGGCGCAGCGCTATGCTGGTCGATTTTGATGTCCTTGACGGCGTGGATGAATTCCTTGCCGCTTCCCGCGCGCTCGGTCTGAAAGCCGCCGCCGGTATGGAAACGCGTGTGTTTATTCCCGAGCTTGCCGATGTGGAGATCAACTCCCCCGGCGAACCGGGCATCGCCTATCACCTCGGCTGTGGATTTTCTGCTTCCGCCGTCCCGGCAAGCGAAAAGGCTTTTGCCGATGACCTGCGCAGCAAAGCCAATGCCCGTACCCGCACCCTCGTGGAAAAGGTCAATACTTATCTGTCTGAAATCGAACTCGACTTCAATGCCGTCGCAAAAGAGCTCACCCCCAACGGCAACGTTACCGAACGCCACGTCTGTACCGCCTACCGGCAGATGGCGGAAAAGCGTTTTAAAGGCGCCGAACTTGCCGCGTACTGGAGCGAAAAGCTCGGCAAGTTTGAAGAAAACCCGGTAAAACTTGAAGCATTGATCCGTTCCAAGACTATGAAGCGGGGAGGGGTGGGCTATGTCGCTCCGACCCCCGAAAGCTTCCCGACTCTGGAAGAGATGAATAAATTCATCGTCAACTGCGGCGCCGCCCCCACGCTGGCGTGGCTCAATGGTCTTTCCGCCGGAGAAAACGATGTTGACCGTCTCTTTGAGCTGCACTTGAAGTACGGTTTGAAAGCGGCAACGCTGATCCCCGACCGCAACTGGCGCGCCGATACCCCTGAAAAACAGGCTCAGCTGACCGCTGAACTCGATCGCTTTGTCGCTGCTGCCGGAAAATACAATATTCCGCTGCTCGCCGGAACCGAAATGAATGCCCCCGGACAGCTGCTCGCAGATGATTACACCATCGCGCCGCTGATCAAACATCTGGATGCTTTTATCGCCGGAGCGGATGCTTTTGCCAAATAACCTAATTATTTAATATAAGGAAAAATATCATGAGTACATTTCTCGGAATCGGTCTCGGCCCCATCCAGACCGGAATCTTTCTCGCCGGCGCAGCAAAAGGCGGTTTCGACCGCATCGTTATCGCCGAAGTCAATGAAGCATTGAAAAATGCAGTCAACGCTTCCGGCAGCGTTACCATCAACATCGCCGCCGCCGATCACGTTTATTCTGAAACTTACCACAACGTCGAAGCCTACAACCCCAATGATCCGGCTGAAGTTGAAAAACTTATCGCCGCCGCCGCCGAAGCTGATGAATTGGCGACCGCGCTCCCCAGCGTGAAGTTCTTTGCCTACTGCGCGCCGTGGCTCAAGGCAGGTTTCGCGCTGCAGCCGGAACGCCGCCGCTTCTTCTACACCGCGGAAAACAACAATCACGCCGCTGAAGAATTGGAAAAAGCCATCGGTGTCAGCTTCCCCAATACCTACTATCTCAACACCGTTATCGGCAAAATGAGCGGCGTTGTTCCCGCTTCCGCCGACCGTCCGGGCCTTGCCGCCGGAGTTGAAAATGCTCACCTCGTTGAAGAGTTCAATACCATCTACATTTCCAGCTGTCCCGGAATCGAAGAACGCAAGGTCCGGAACCTGTACGTCAAGAGCGACCTCTATCCTTTTGAAGAAGCCAAGCTCTACGGCCACAACGCCACCCACTTCATGCTGGCCACTCTGGGTAAGGCCGCCGGTTTCACTACTATGGACGAAATCGCCGCCAAACCTGAACTGATCGAGATCGCCCGTCAGGCGTTCTTCGGCGAATCCGGCACCGCGCTGATCAAAAAGTATGCGTCTCTCAATGACGAACTTTTCACCGAAGCCGGTTTCAAAGCCTATGTTGACGGCTTGCTCGTCCGTATGACCAACCCGTTCCTCAAAGATGCCATCGACCGGATCACCCGCGACCTCGAACGCAAATTGAGCTGGGAAGACCGTGTCATCGGTACTATGCGTCTGGTGCTTTCGCAGGGCGGCAATCCGGTCAACTTCGCCAAAGGTGCCAAGCTGGCTGCAGCCGAATTTGCCGAAGGCGGCGATATCAAAGCCAAGCTCGCTGAACTCTGGCCCGCCCCCTGGGGTGAAGAACACGATGCAGTTTTCGCTCTGCTGAAGTAAAAATTGCCCATCGGAGCGGTATCGCATCAAAAAAAATGCGCTATCGCTCCGGAAACCTTTTTATAAAATCGTATTTGCGCGCTTTTTTTAAGAAAAAATATAATTTTTTCGCAATAAACTTGCAAGGTCGCAAATTGCGTGCTATTTTAGAAGTGTGAATGGTTGTTTCTGTTTCAATCAAAGGGGGAAAATATGAATAAGCAAACTTGTTGTTCTGAGACACGTCATGGTAAAATATCATGCTTTACTCTCATAGAATTACTGGTCGTCGTGGCGATCATTGCTATTCTTGCGGCTCTTCTGCTGCCCGCACTTCAAAGTGCCAGACAGCGCGGTTTCAGCGCCGGATGTCAGAATAATCAGAAACAGATGGGTGGCTCAATTCAAACCTATGTCAACGATTATGAATGGGTTCCCTATCATGCAACCAACAATACAAGGTGGTACAGCATGAGACGCCTTTTTCCCGGAGCGAGGATTTCCAGCAACACCGCAGCCGGAATAACCCATACCGATATTCCGGAACTCGAACCGGAAAACCGCGGCGTACAGTTCTTCTTCTGCCCGCAGCGTTATCAGCATCCGCTCCACCGTCTCCGTGCCAACGGCAATAACAAGCGGGCAAGTTCCGATGTCTATTTCACCTGGACGATCGATATTGCGACCACCCCATTGTTCGCTCAGAATAAAAATACTAAATTCAGTCAGGTGAAAAATCCGTCGAAAAAGTTTGCGATGGTGGAGATCTCCCGCCAGACGGTCGGTTCCAGTTATACCCGTTATCACTGGATCAACTCCAACGTGTTTCCGCACAATAATCATGCCAATGTCCTCCATTGGGATGGTCACTCCGCAGCATACAAAGAGGTACTGCCCTATTTCTACCATGAATACGGCGGTACAAGGGCAGGAAATACTCAGGCTAAAGCTCATTGGCTTTATACTTATTGATAATGATTTTTAATAAAAGAAATAATATATAAAGGTGTGTATGAAAAAGATTCTTTTAATTTCAGGAGCAGTACTTATGACTGTTGCAGCAAGTGCCTTTGAATTGGGCAAGCAGGCCGTAAACATTTACTACAACAGAATAAACACCCGTCCCGCGTTGGAAATGAGCCAGTATTTGGGCAAGGTGTTCGGGAAAAAGTTCAAAACCGTTCAGCTTAAAAAGGTCGATCTGACCAAGCCCGGTATCTATATCGGTTTTGAAGCTCCCGGGGTGAAATATACTCTTCCGGCTGATAAAAAAGAGTTTGTTGCAAGTTTCACTGATGACAACCGCATCTTTATTTGGGGCAATGATAAAGAAAGACTCAAGGGAACCGCCTTTGCCGTTGCCGATTTTCTGGAAAAATATGCCGGTGTCCGTTTCCTCTGGCCGGGCGAACTCGGCACCGTCGCCGAACGCCGCAAGCCGGTCAAGGTCAAAAACGGACTCGATCTCTATATCCCGCCCTTTGATTTGCGTTTGACCAGCAGCTACCATTACGGTTCCCGCAACCGCACTGTCGCCGAAAACAAAGCTTTGGACAACTGGCTCGATCATCAGAAGGTCGGTCAATCCGTCCGCGCACACCGCGGTTCCGGCTTTCAGCACGCCTTTGACAGCCTTATGCCCCGCGAAGTCTACGGCAAAGAGCATCCTGAATACTACGCGCTGGTCAGCCCCGAAAAGTGGATCGGCGAACCAAAACCCTCCAAGCCGACCCGTTTGAGCGATCCCACTATGCCCGGCCCGTGGCAGCTCTGCACCTCCAATCCCGATGTCCGCCGCATCATTGCGGAAAAACTTGCCGCCAATAAAACCGACGGCATCCAGTCCATCTCTCCCAATGACGGTTACGGCTTCTGCGAATGCGAAAACTGCAAAGCGCAGGACGGCGAAGATGCCAAACGTCACGGCCGTTACTGGGCGTTGACCAACCGTATGTACAATTTCGCCGAAGATATTGCCAAGCAGGTCAAAAAACTCAACCCCAAGACCAAAGTCGGTATGTTCGCATACAGCTTCTATGACGGAGTGCCTGACGGAAAGGTCGAATTCCCCGGCAATATGTATCTTTCTTACTGCTATCTGGTTTACGAAACCAAAAACAGAGCGCAGGAAGATTTTATCAATAATAAACTGCTCGGACTTGCCGCCACCGGTGCCAAAGTTATCGGCCGCGAATATTGGGGAACCCACTACACGATGGAATTCCCGCTCTCCCACAGCCGTAAAATCGACCGCAATGTTAAAACTTTGCGCAAAGCCAAGGCCGCCGGTATCTACGGTGAAACCGGTGCCAGCTTCGGACCGCGTGCCACCGACTTGTACATTCTTGCCAAATTGAGCTGGAATCCTGATTTGAAGCGCGAAGATATCCTGATGGATTTCTGTGTTTCCGCTTTCGGAAAAGCCGCCGCTCCTGTGATGTTTGAACTTTTTGAAAAGATCGAAGATCATGTGGAAAAAGGATTTGCGGTCGATGATCTTGTTGCCAGCCCCAATTATAAATACTACCGCAACAGCTACGCAAAGAACAACTACCTTATGGCGCGTGTTTTCAATCACGACTTCTTCAAAATGTGCAGCGAGTACTTCACAAAGGCCGGTAAACTGGTCAAAACCAGAGAGCAGAAAGACCGTTTGCAGTTTATCAGAAACGGTATCAACTACGGCCGCGTAACCGCTGATGCGCTTTGCGCTTATCAGGATTTGGCGGCGGTCGGCATCAATATGCCGCTCACTATGCCGTCCGAACTTGACATCCCGATGGAAAAGAATGCGATCCTCAACGTTATCCGCGCTTCCAGTAAGGCTTTCAATGAAAAAGAGTTTTACATCAACCGCTACAGTCTCGATCTCAACATCGGCCGCGCCCGCCGTTCCAATGCGATCAACCTGCGCCCCTGGGGAGCGATGACCGAAATCGCCACAATCGACCTTGCCGCCGATAAGATCAATTATCTGGTCAACGGCGCGTTTGAATATTCCGGTTACAGCTGGGATGTCGATATTCGCAAAGGGGAGGGCAAATCGGCTTATGTCACCAGTACCAACTGCGATGCAGACAACAACTTTATGGTCACCAGCCACGCGCTTCAGGGAATCAGCTTGCAGCTTGATCTGGCCTCCGGTGCCGAAGCGGTCATCAAACAGCGCCGCCCCATCGCTGCAAAATCTCCGATGGAACTGCGTTTCCGGATGTTTGTCAAATCCTCCAGCGGCAATCCGCTCAAAAATCTCAAAGTTATGTTCGGTGACAAAGAGCTGGAAATGGTTGCAGTCGAAGATGAATCCCGTGCCAACGGCGATTGGTACGAACTGCGTTCCAAGGCGTTGGAGATTGCTCCCGGAACGGAATACTTCAGCATCACCGTCTCCAATCCCGCAGGACTCTTCGGCGGTGAAGCTCTCATGATCAACTTCGATGAGCTGCGCTTGCGTTTGAAATCAATCAACAGAATTACCAAATAAAATTTTTAACCAAAAAAGGAGTAAAAAATGAAAAAACAGTTGATTATCAGTGCATTGTTGTGCTGCACTGTCATCGCCTCCGCCTTTGAACTGGGCAAAAGCGATGCGGTGATCTACTACAATGCCCGCAACAAATCCTACGCTGCCGAGCTGGGAACTTATCTCAATAAGGTTTTCGGCAAAAAGTACACCCTCAAAGCCGCGACCAAGGTTTCAAATCTGCCCGGTATCTTTGTCGGTTTTCCGCGTAAAGCCGACAAAATCAATGTCCCCGAAGATAAAGAATTCACCGTTGTCAGCGCAGCCGGGGATCAGCTGTTCATCTACGGTCGCGATGACAAAAACCTCAACTGCACCGGTTATGCTGTTGCCGAATTTCTGGAAAAATATGCCGGTGTCCGCTTCCTGTGGCCGACTGAGATCGGTACGGTTGCCGAACCGAAAGAGCCCATCACCATCAAAGACGGTGTCGATCTCTATGTCCCGCCGTTTGATATCCGCCTGACCAGCAGCTACGTCAACGGCCGCGGCGGTATCAATGATGAAGATTGGGGCTACCTCGTTGCCTGGGCCCGTCACCGCAAGATCGGCAGCTCCATCCGCCGCCGCGGATCCGGCTTCCAGCACGCGTTTGCAGGTTTGATCCCCCGCCAAAAATATGGTAAATCCAATCCGGAATACTTCTCACTCGTGACTCCGGAAAAGTGGATCGGCACCCCGAAACCGACCGTTCCCACCCGTACCAATGAATACGGCCCCGATCAGATTTGCACCTCCAACCCGGAAGTCCGCCGCATTGTCGCCGAAAAACTTGCTTCTTACAAAGATGACCGCGTCCACTCCATCTCTGCAAATGACGGTTTCGGTTTCTGCGAATGCGCCAACTGCAAAGCGCAGGACGGCCCGGACTCCAAACGTTTCCGCCGCGACCACCAGATGGTGACCAACCGTATGCACAACTTCGCGCTTG
>JAZOMB010000082.1:0-4896 GCA_045653515.1 Victivallaceae bacterium
TGTCGGCTCTTACGCCATCAGTCAGGGAACGCTTGCCCACCGCAACTATATAATCAACTTCAACGGAGCCAACCTCACCGTCACTCCGAAAGAATTGATCGCCGATGCCGGAAATCGCGAACTGGTCTGGAATATTTCTGAACAGCTCTATGATGGCGACAACACAGTCGACAATGCCGCGATTTACATCAACGGTATGGCGGTGCTCTGGAACAGCGCCCTCTTCAACAGCGCCGATGTTGCCGATGTTGCAACTGCGACATTCAGCGGTTTGAGTATTTCCGACAGCAACTATGTGCTTTCGGCGGACAGCATCACCCTTGATGCCGCAGGCAAGATCCTTGCCCGGGAAATCACGGTCACAGCCGATGCCGTCACCAAGACCTACGGTGACGCCGATCCGGAATTGACCTACCGTTCCGAAGGCTTGATCGCAGGCGACACCCTGAATGGTTCACTTGAACGTGCCGCAGGAGAAAATGCCGGTTCCTACGCCATCAATCAGGGCACGCTTGAAAACAGCAACTACATAATCAATTACACCGGAGCTGATCTTACCATCACCAAACGTGATTTGACGATCTCCGCAAACAATATCATCAATCACACCTACGGCACCGCTTTCATGTTGACGTTCAACAGCGATGCGCTCGCCAACGGTGACAGCTTCATTGGAAGTCTGGTCATTGATCCGGCTGATGCCAATAAGAGCTCCGGCGGCCACTATGCCGTCGGCGATCACGCCATCACGATCGGAACGCTTGATATCGTAAACCGCAATGGCGCTGATATGAGTGACAACTACACGATCAACTACAATGGCGGAATTTTGAACATCACTCCCGCTGAAGTTGTGCTTTCCGGAGTGACTGCGGCAGACAAAGTTTATGACGGAACAACCAATGCGACGGTCATGGATGCGGAAGTTTCAGGTTTTGTTGCCGGAGATGAACTTACCGTTGATATCACCGGAGTGCAGAGTGCTTTCGCAAGCAAAAACGCCGGAGATGATGTGGCGGTCAACGCTTCCGGATTCGCGCTTGCCGGAGCCGATAAAGGCAACTACATTCTCAAGTCTGATAAGTTTGTCACCTCTGCCGATATCAGCAGAGCAAATCTGGCGATCCACGCCCATAATGCAGGCAAATATTACGGTGAAGCCGATCCGGAATTGACTTACAGCGCCGAAGGCCTCGTCGCCGGAGATACCTTGAGCGGCTCGCTCGTCCGCGAACCGGGAGAACGCCCGGGAACTTACGCCATCAATCAGGGTACGCTCGGCAACAGCAACTACAATATCGATTTCACGCCAGGAACATATACGGTCACGATCAAACCCGGAACTTACAATCCCGGTCTCAATTACAGCGAAGGAACCGACTCGAACTTCAGTTCGACGATCCCGGCGATGCAGGGTGCGCTTGACGGTAAAGACAACGGCAGTTCCGGCTCGGTGTACAGTATGGGATACCGCGATATGGTTGCTCTGGAGATCGCCTCCGTAAATGGTGAAGCTGAAAAGCTTCCTGTTTCCGGCCGCAATGTTGAAAAAATTCCGGTAAGCGAGATGACCATTGACAATATCTCTGCAGATGATGCCGATCTTGGCTTCTCGTTCAGAACTCCGGTCAAACTGCACCGCACGCTGTGGGAACACCTCGATCTGGATGAAGAGCTGGATGTCTACGCCGGAGATTTCGCAGAAAAATGTCAATCTTTGAAGAGCGATTTTGAAAAATTGCTCGATAACATTATGGAGACAATATGAAGTTTTTGCTGTATGGAGCAGTTATGCTGCTGGGGCTGTCAGCCGCCGCGCAGGAGATAAAAGTTGCCCTTTTTCCGCTGCAGGAGACCCAGATCGCGGCGCGGCTTGACTCGATAGTTATGCCCTATCGCTTCAAGACCGGCGAACAGTTCAAAAAAGGTGAAGTCATCTGTTCTCTGGACTCCTCCCGCTATCAGCTGGAAGTGGACAAAATGAGCAATCATTACGATTTTGCCAAAACCACGCTGGAGGATAAAAAGAATCTGTTTGCCAATAAATTCACCAGCAATTATGAACTTAAAAAGGCGGAATTTGATTTGAAACTTGCCGAAATAGCTTTGGCGGAGGCGAAATTGAATTTGTCTTTCTGCTCCATAAAAGCTCCGTTTGACGGAAAAATCACCGAGATCATGACCAAAGAACACGAGCTGTGCCGCCCCGGACAGCCTGTTCTCCGGATCATCAATGACAGCAAACTTCTGGCAACTGCAAACATTCCGCTTCAGGAGAAAAAATTGGCAACTCCCGGCAGTACCATTTCAATCAAACTTGCCGACAATACAGTTGTTTCCGGCACCGTGTATGAGGTTTCCCCGCAGCTTGACCACCGGAGCGAGACTATCCGGATAAAGATCCTGATTGATAATCCCGGAAGCAAAATAACCAGCGGCATCACAGGAGTACTGCAATATGGCAAATGATGCGCACACCGAACAGCGGTTGAAGACATTTGCGGTAATGCTGAAATTCAACCACGACATTTTCAATGCAGGAAGCTTTGAAAATGCGGCCGTTTCTGCGGTAAATGACACCAGGATGCTGTTGAATTTCTCATCCGCTTCAATATGGCAGCTGGACGCGTCCCGCCTGGAACTTGCCGCTCAATTCGGTCAGACCGCCGCCAATATCCATTCCGAAAAAGCCATCGGACAGAAAAATCTGCTCAATACTCTCACCTTCGGCGAAGAGCCATTGATTCTGGATGCGGAACACGGTTTGCCGGAGCAGCTGGCTTCGGACAACACGGTGTACTTCTGCTTTAAACTACCCCCTCCCCCGCCGGAAAAAGATTCCGGTACCGCCTTTATCTGGCTTCTGGAATATTCCGGCACCGTTCCGTCATATGTCCGCAGTACCGCACAGATTTTAGGAAGTTCCATCGCCAATGCGCTTTACTTTTACAAAAACAACAGGACGCGGGCGTGGCGCGCAAAAAAATATCTCCCCCGTGCGTTCTGGTGGACATTGTTTGCCGCACTGCTTACCGGCATAATGTTTCTGAAAGTTCCGGAAACTGTCAATGCTGATTTTATGCTTAAACCGACCGATATTTCCGCATCCTATGCGTGGTTTGACGGGCCGATCGCCAAATGTTTCAAACAGGACGGCGACCGGGTCGAAAAAGGCGATCCGATAGTGCAATACGATTCCCAGCAATTGCAGTACCGGGTGGCAATGGCAAAATCCGCCCTGCAGGAAATCGAAGCGGAACTGGCGCTGGAACAGCAGAACTCGTTTACCGATCGGGAAAAACTTGGAAAAGTCAAACTGCTGGAAGCCAAACGGGATACCCTGCAAGTTTCAGTCCTGGAAAGCGAGTGGTATCTGAAACATTCGGTCATCACAGCTCCGGCATCCGGAGTTCTGGCGTTGGCGGACGGCAGAGCGGAACTGCTTACCGGCAAAGCGGTGAAAACCGGCGATAAACTTTTTGAAATTTACGGCGGCAGCGGGATGCTCGCAGAGATCGCGGTCAAAGAGGATAACAGTTCAGTCCTGCAGGATAAGTTCAAACTGGATCTGTTTCTGCACACCGCCCCGGAAAATGCAATTTCTGCCGACGTAAAAGAGGTTTCCCGGTATCCCGAATTGAATGCCGACAAAACCTACTGCTACAAAGTCAGAGCAAATCTGCCGCCAAACCAGACAGATTTGCGTTACGGAATGCGCGGTATCGCCAAATTGTCGGGCAAAAAGGTTTTTCTCTGGTTTTATCTGTTCAAAAATATGATCCTCTATTTCCGGAGCATCTGATATGAATGCTGCGGAAATAAAAATCGGAGTTCTCCGGCAGGATATCGAATTGATCAGCGGTCAGGAAAATATGATTTTCGATCCGGCAGCCGACAGCTATTTCAAAGTTTCGGCACAGGCGTTGAAAATAATGTCTTTTATGACAGAGATCCTTCCGGTCAGCGGATTTATCGACAAACTTGAAAAAAACGGCGTGTCGGCAAAAAAAGAGGAAGTGCTGGAACTTTATCTGTTTCTGAAAACCAGCAATCTTATCATCCCGGAATACGGGGAAGCGGCGGCACGCTGTAAAAGAGAGCAGGAACAGAAAGAGAAAAGCCGCTTTCTGCGCTTTTCAGCGGCATATTTGTTTTTCAGACTGCCGCCGTGGCGACCGGAAAAATTTTTCAAAAAAATCGCGCCATTCGTCTCTTTCTGGGCATCCAAATGGATGCTGATATTGTCAGCGATACCCGCGGTCATCGGTTATTTGCTGGTGTTGAAAAACCTCTCTCTGGTCAAGACGACCTTTGTCAACAGCATCACCTGGGCGGGATTAGTCAAGTATTTTCTGGTCATAATCATTTTAAAATTTATCCACGAAGCGGCGCACTCGATCGCCGCAATACACTTCAACTGCCGGGTGCGGGGGATCGGTATCGGATTTATGGTCTTTTACCCGCGGCTTTACACCGATACGACAGACAGCTGGCGTCTGCCGCGGCGGCAGCGTCTGCTCATTGATGCCGCCGGTATCATTGCGGAGATCATTCTCGGAGGCATTGCCGCACTGTTGTGGAACTATTCAGCGCCGGGAGTGATGAAATCCACGATGTTCTACATCTTTGCCGTAAGTACGATATCTTCACTGCTGGTCAACGGCAATCCCTGCATCCGTTATGACGGTTATTATATTCTGTGCGACGTGCTGAATATCGACAATCTGATGGGCAGGTCGGCAGATTTTTTCAAGCAATGGTGGCGCTGGACTTTTTTGCGCCTGGGACGCAAACCCGCGGGCAATCATAAATTTATTTTCCTCTTTTTCGGGATAATTTCAACGGTGTACCGGGTGTTTCTTTACACCTCGATCATCCTCGTCATCTACCACAAAT
>JAZOMB010000083.1:0-10537 GCA_045653515.1 Victivallaceae bacterium
TGCTCCCGTTGGTCGCAATGGGGAGGAATTTATAAAATCCGGGAAGATTTTTTTGATAAAAACTTGCATTTGTATTTTTTTTGATTATATTAATTGATGTTCGCTGTTTTAAGGCAGCGAGGCTAATTGACAACCGTTATATTTCAGCAAATATACCCTGAATCCGCCAAGATAAAATGTCTATTTGCTATAACCACAGGTGAAATGTATCCGGTAGGATTGTGTCTTCACATCTTACTGGACGCTTTCTTGCATGGTTATAGCAGGTTCTTGGCGGAACCCAGGGTATAGTGTTTGAAAGCGTTCGGTTTTTTCGCTTTCAAACCGGGCTGGATTTCGCAACAGAATTTGTGAAACCGCCGGATATTATTGTTTCCCCCCTTTTTTACATCTTCTGAAACAACTGTATTTATCACAGCCGCGATGCTCCAGCCGATTGGATTATCGCGGCTGATTGTGTTTAACGATGTATAAAAAGAGGTGTAGCATGAAGAGATTTTTATTTACAGTTTTTGCATGTACGTGTGTGATATTTTGCTTTTGCGGATGTGATCAATCAATCGATGTGATAATAAATAAGTTTTTTACTTCTCGGACAGATTTGGAAGAGCAAGTAAAAGATATGCTTCGTAAAAATGGTATTAGTTCAAGAAAAGTCTTGATTGTACATAAGTCAGGATATCAATATGAGGGGACGGCGACTTGTGCCGCAGGGCAATATACAGTAGAGCTTGATTTAGATATAACTTTCGATGGTCATGTGATACAATATAAGGTATTGAGCAAAAAAGAACTTATCGCTTGTAAATTTAGACAAAAAGCAACACAAGAAGAGCTTAGAAAAAAACATAAGAGCTGGTTTAATAAGAAATTATCTGAAGAAAATTTCTTTGACTTGCGTGTTAAAGATATTGTGTTTTCAGATGTTTCTGTCTACGAAATAGATGTGTATGTGGTATTTCAAATCGGTGAAACAGAGAAAACTTTTACTCTTATGAGATTGAATTTCAATGATAAAAACTATATTAGTGAAAGTGGACTTAAAACAAATGCTGAAAAAATAATGAAAGAAGTTGAGCGTATCTACAAATCATCCGGAAAATATTTGGAACAATTGTACCAACAGGGATGTGATTACTATTATGGACGTAATGGTAAAAAGATGGATCATGCCATGGCTTTTTCTTATTTTGAAATGGCAGCGAGTCAAGGACACGTTTTATCTCAATGGTGGACTGGACATGGTTATTACTCTGGTTTAGGAATTAAAAAAGATTTAAAGCAGGCAAGATATTGGTTCGATAAAGCTGCGGCTAACGGTGATCCAGATGCAAAAAATATGCTGAAAAACTTTTAAATTCCATTGCTTTCCGGCGGCACGACAACGGAGTGCCGTAATACTCCGCTTTTTTTGAAAAGGGGTGAGGGTTTGGGAGGGGTGGAAAACTTTTTTTTCTCGTGAAAAAAAGTTTTCCCCCTCTCCCAAAAAATTACCGCCAAGCGGCGAGGATGGACGCGATTTCGCTTCCGGTGATGGATTCGTTGGGGAGTTTGAGGATTTTGACCCAATCGTTCTCGGTGGAGAGGGTGACTAAAGCGGCGTTGCGGATAAGTTGAGTTATTACCGAGTCATCTTTGGGGTGGAGAGCTTGGCGGCAGAGGATATAATCACAATCTATATCAAGTATATAGGTTTCGTTCGGGGAGGGGAGCCGTGGAAAGAGATTGGATAAAAAGCTGCTTTCCAGGACTGTTCCGGCTTGAGGGCGGAAGAGTTCCGGCTGGTTCAGAATAACTTCGCTTGAAGGGAAATCTTGCGGGCGGTGGACGGAAATCGCGGGGTGGGCTATGATATCGGTGTTGTCTCCGCAAATACCGATATAGGCTTGGCTTATGATCCCGGCGCGCAGCGCCCAGTCGAAGTGTTCATCGTGGCGCAGAAGTTTAGCGGCTTCGGCGGCGGCACGCGGATCTTTCCAGGTGTCGGGAGTCGGGGCAGGGTGTTCGCCGCGGAAACAGGGCATAGTATCGGTGTGGTAATCCAAAGTCCAGACGGCGGGCGGGGCATTGAGAGTTTGGCGCAGTTCGCTCCAATGGATTATTACTTGATGATGTTGTTCTGCGATTTTCATATTTTTCTGTCTCCGTAATAATATAACCGAAGAAAAGCGGTTAATCAACTTGAAAAATCGTGATTCAGGTGATATTTTTTATCAGTGTTCAACTGATAAAGATATTATGATCTTCACAGGGAAGATCAGGAAAAGAGGAAAAATTGAAAAATTCTGTTTCAAATGTCATCGAACCGCAAATATTTGTCTGCGGCCACCGCAACCCTGATATCGACAGTATTGCCGGAGCTGTGGCGCTCGCCGAGTTGCGCCGCCGTCAGGGATTTGCCAATGTTACCGCCTTGTGTCCGGGAATTCTGCCCGACCGTGCTGCTTATCTTCTTGAGCGGTTCAAAGTACCTGCGCCGCCGTCAAGAAACGATGTTTATGTCCGCGTGCGGGATATCCAGAGCCAAGTGCCGCTGATTGAAAGCGGCTGTACCCTTTTTGATGCTGTCGGCACGCTGCGTGAAAGCGGTTTCGCCCGGCTGCCCGTGGTGGACAAAGCCGGAAATTTTCTTGGAATGCTCAGCGGTATGGCATTGCTTGCCAATCTGCTCAATATCGGCAACGATGCCGGTTCCGGATTGACCGGACGGCGCATCCGCAGTTCGATAAAGTTGATAACGCAGGTGCTTGATGCGGAAATTCTTACTGTGCGTGATGAAGATACAGCGCAGACCTTTGAAGTTTATGTCGCCGCGATGAGTCCGGATGTGTTTGACGAACATCTGCCCGACAACAATCACGAACTGGCGATGATCGTCGGCAACCGCCCGGATATCCATTTGAAATCCATCGCCCGCAAACTGCGCTTGATGATCATTACCGGCAACCGCCCGGTCGACCCGTGGGTGCTGGAAGGCGCTAAAAACGAAGGCGTTTCAATTATTCAAACCAAACTTGATTCAGCGACCGTCATCCGCAGATTGAAGTTCAGCGTTCCGGTGGAGTTCAGCGATTTTCCCGAAGAGTCGCTGCTGCTCTCTCCCCGCGACCGAATGACCGAGATCAAACACCGCGTACTCAATCACGCCGAAGATGTTATACCGGTGCTGGAAGATGGGAAACTTGCCGGAGTGGTGTTGAAGCGCGCATTCAATGCACCGCCGCCCTTCCAGATGATACTGGTTGACCACAATGAGCCTGAACAGAGTCTGCCCGGTGTGGCGGAGCTTCCGGTGATCGAGGTGGTTGACCACCACCGTATCGGTATGAATCCGACCGCACAGCCGATCAAATTCACCGGTGATGTGGTTGGAAGTTCCTGTACCTTGATCGCCACGATGTTCCGCGCTTCCGGCGAAAGCCTTACCCCCGATATGGCGGGCGTGCTTCTGGGCGGTATCATCTCCGACACATTGCAGCTCAAATCACCGACCACCGCACAGCTTGACCGCCGGATGGCCGAGTGGCTGGAAAAGGTTTCCGGTGTGAGCGGTGAAACGCTGATGAATGAACTTTTGCAGATAGATTCGGCGCTGGCCGCCAAATCTCCCGAAGAGGTCATCAATAATGACCGCAAGGATTACGTCGACGGCAAATACCGCTTCGCTCTGGCGCAGGTCGAAGAGAGCGACTTGGAACTGCTGCACGAACGGCACGATGAATTGATCGCCGTTATCAAGCAGACGATAAAGAATGATCAGCTGGACTTTTTCGGTTTGTTGGTGACTGATGCGGTGCGGGAAAATTCAGAATTGCTCGCCTGCGGTTGTCCGGAGATGATAAGCAGTCTGCCTTACGATAAAATTGGCAATGAGTTGTACGCCTTGCCGGGAGTATTGAGTCGCAAAAAACAGCTGCTTCCACAGATATTAGCAATAACCGCTTCTTTACAGCGTTGGTAAAAAAAGGAATGATGTATGAGTACGGATATTTACAATGTGACTGAAACCCGTATCGACCCCGATGTAGAATGTAATATCCAGATGCTTATGCTGCCGATGCGCGACGGTGTGAAGCTGCAGACAGAGATCGCGTTTCCTGTGAATATGGCGGAAAAAGCTCCGGTGGTGTTTGCGCGTTCTCCATATTGCCGACGGACGCACTTGGAGATTCCCCACGCGGAAGTATTGAAGCGCGGCTGTGTTTTTATTATGCAGTCGGTGCGCGGAACCGCCTTCAGCAAAGGTGAATTTCTTCCTGACGATGCGGAACTTCACCGCCGCGATACTGAAGACTTGTTGAAATATCTGGAAACTCAGGAGTGGTTCAACGGACATTGTGTTATGTTCGGAGCCAGTTTCCCCGGTTATATGCAGTGGTGTGCGTTGTGGAGCGGAAGCGAGGTGCTTAAAGCGGTCGCGCCGAAGATGGCGCCCTTGTACGGCTGCCGCAGTGCGGCGCGTCCGGGGGGCGGCGCGGCGCTCGGCTTCAACGGCAACTGGTTGATGACGATGTATTACCGCTGCCGGAAAGGTTACGATAATGTTCCCAATCTGGGGGCGCTCGGAATATGGGAAAAGACCCCGGCGATAGATTTGGATAAGTATGTTTTCGGGCATGAAGTTCCCAATTACCGCAAATGTTTGAACAGCGCGCGCTGTCCTGGAAAGATGCTTGAAGATCACAAAAAGTGGTTCAAAGAGTTCAAGGCTCCCGCATTTATTGTCGGCGGATGGTTCGATCTTTTTAAACAGGAGACGATCGAATCATATAAGCTTATGCGCCAGAGTGCCAAAACGGAAAAGGCGCGGGAGTTTTCCCGGATGACCATCGGTCCGTGGGGGCACAGCGGATTGCTTTCTCCGGAGATTTTCGGTGCGGAAAACAATTACGATGAGGTGCGCCAGAGAGAAACAGGCTTCCTTTACGGATTATTGGCAGAGCCGGAGCGCGATCCATTGCCGGGTGATCCGAAAGTTAAATTCTTTATGCTGGGCGAAAACCGCTGGCACTCCGCCGATAACTGGCCGCCCGCCGGGGGAAAAAATCAGGAGTTTTATCTGCACTCCAACGGCAATGCCAACAGCTGCCGCGGTGACGGCAGACTTGATACGCTTCCTGCGGCGGAGGATGAAGCTTGTGATGTGTATGTGAGCGATCCGCGCAATCCGGTGAGTGCTTCGGGAAAACAGAATACAGCCTATTTCTTCCATAACCGTAAACTTATTCAGCAACAGCAGGATGTACTGGTTTATTCGACAGAGGTTTTGAAAGAGGATCTGACCATTGCCGGAGAGGTGAAGCTGGCATTTTACGCCGAAATCTCCACGCCTGACACCGATTTCTTTGCCACGTTGACCGATGTTTCTCCGGAAGGGGAGGCTTATGCATTTGCCAGCGGTATGCTGCGGGCGCGTTTTGCGGATTCGCTTGAAGAAGAAAAACTTATTGAACCGGGAACGGTGAAGCGCTTTGAAATAAATCTCGGTGATATCGCGATAAAATTCAAGGCCGGACACAGGATGAAACTGGATATTTGCGGACAGAATTATCCGATATTTGACCGCAATGCCAACACCGGAAACGAACTTTTTTCTGATGCGGAACTGGTTCCCTGTACGGTGAAAATTTTCCACGATGCCGGGCGGCCTGCCGTTTTGACCTTGCCGGTCAACGGGCATTGTTGAAAAATAAATTTTAAAAGTTTGTGTTTCGGGGGACTGGATTTTTTGTCTGCCTTATATTATCTTATATAATGGAGGAGCAAAAATGAAGTTTAAAAGATATAAAACGCTGCGTTTGGCTTTTGCTGTATTGGTACTTGCGGCATTTTCCGCAATGTGTGCCGGTGCGGCAAATCTCGGCTTTATGGCAAAATGGCAGCTCATCCCCGCCTTGCTCCGCACCATCTCCGGAAGCGGGATCGCAAGCGCGGCGATTCTGGCGGCGCTTTTGCTGACTGCGGTGCTGGCCGGCAGATGGTATTGTGCGCTGTGGTGCCCGATCGGAATATTTACCGATCTTATTGACAGTATTCCATTTCCGTGGAAACGTGCGGTGAAGAAAAATCTGTTTTGGGTTCGCTGTGCGATCGTTGGCGTTTGCGCGATTCTGGCGCTTGCCGGGATAAACGGCGGATTTTTGCTGCTTGACCCCTATTCCAACTTCGGCAGGATCGTCGGGGAACTTTCCAGAAAAAGTTTCGCTTTGGGAATGGTTATCCCGCTGATAGTTTTCACCATCCTTGCGGTGTGGAAACGCCGTTTCTTCTGTACCTCGATCTGCCCCGCCGGAACGATACTGAATTTTGCTTCGCGCAAATCTTTGTTCAAACTTGTGCTGAAATCCACTTGTGTCAAGTGTAAAATGTGTGAAAAATCATGCCCCGCAGGATGTATTGATATTACTGCTCAAACCATCGACAACTGCCGCTGTGTCCGCTGTCTTGTATGTCTTGATGCGTGTAAATTTTCCGCCATCGGCTTTTCCTCCTCCTCTGCCGCCAAACCGGCAGCGGAAGCCGATTTGTCACGCCGCGATTTTCTCAAGCGCGGTTCGGCGGCTCTCGGCGGCGCGGTCGCCGGGGGTGTTATGCTAAAATTGGGTATGGAAAAATTTGCGGCAGATTTGCCGTTTTCCAGAATACTGCCGCCGGGGGCAGGGGATTTGCGCCGCTTCACTGCCAAATGTACCTCGTGTCTGATTTGTGTGCAGAATTGTCCGCAGAAAATCATCCGTCCGGCAGAGGGCGGCAATGGGCCGGTGTCATTGGATCTGCAGACCAGCTATTGTGCGTGGGATTGCAATATGTGTTCGGCGATTTGTCCGACAGGAGCATTGAAAGAGCTTAATCTTCCCGAAAAGCAGCTCACTCAAATCGCGCTTGCGGTCGTCGGTGCAAAATGTGTCGGATGTACTGCCTGTGTCCCCGCCTGTCCCGCCAAGGCTATCTCTATGGATGATGAACGCGCCGTCGTTGATCGTGATTCCTGTGTCGGTTGCGGCAAGTGTACGCAGATCTGTCCGGTAAAGACTATATCCATGTCGGTCGTGCCCGTGCAGAAAACGCTTCCGGATCGGGATGATGATGTTGAAAATGCTCCTCCTGTTCAAGCGAAAAAAGCATTCATTGATCCCAATGTCTGCTTCTCCTGCGGCTCCTGCGCCGAAGTGTGTCCTACCAAGGCGATCATCCTTGACGAATCCGACACCCCGCGCCCGGTCATCCGTTCCAAGTGCATCGGCTGCGGCAAATGTGTCTCTTATTGTCAGGCCAGAGCCATTACTATGCGCTGATATCAGCGATCTGAAAAACAAAAACCCGCAACGGAAAGTTGCGGGTTTTACTTTTATCAACTGTTCAGTTGATTACTTGGCAGCCATCAGTTTGTCAGCCTGGGACTTTTTGTTGGCGGCGCGGTTGGCATGGATGGTGCCGGCCTTGACAGCCTTGTCCAGACGGCTGCAGAACTTGCGGGCGAGTTCGGCGGCGGAGGCATCTCCGGCGGCGACAGCAGCGCGCAGTTTCTTTTCAATGGTCTTCAGCTCGCTGATGCGGGCGCGGTTGCGAAGGTTCGCTTTCTTGCTGGTGCCAAGACGTTTGATGGCGGACTTAGTATGAGCCATGATCAAATTCCTCTTATTTTTATTTTATGAATAAATCATTGTACATTTGAATAATATACCACACATTCTCTGAAAAGCAAGCGGATTTGAAAAATTTTTATGCATCTGTTTCGGATTTCTGCTATATCGCGGCTTGATTTTTGCTTCTTTTCGCAGATATTGATGGGAGAGGAGGATTTTTATGAAAGGTGAATATCTCGGACATCTTTCCCGTAACGACCGGCTTTACGGCTACTTGCAGCAGGAGATCTTTCCCGGACTCGGCTGCAGCTGCCCCGACGGCATACGGGTTTTCGGAACCAACGGCTCCAATGCGGTCTACATCTATGAGGAACGGCGCAGCGGGGTCAAGGCGGTTGGAAAATTTTTCTATTCGCAAAATATGCGCAGCTGGCAGAATGCCGTTCACCGCCTGGAGCGCGAATGGAACAATCTCCATCAGGCGCGTTCTTTTCTCGACGGCTGTCATTATGTCGCCCGGCCGCTGGGCAGAAATTTTGACCTCGGCTGTCTGCTGGTCACCGAATTTTGTACCGGCACCCCGCTGGAAGAGGTGATCGACCGCGCCGTATACAATAATGAAACCGCTCTGCTGAAAGACAAGCTCCGCGCTCTTGCTAACTTTCTGGTCAAAATGCACAACCGTTCCGCTTTATGCGGGAAGCGGGTCGACTTCAACTCCGAATGCCGTTACTTCAACACTCTGACTGCCACGCTTGCCGATCAGCATCTCTCCGGCAGCTCCGGCAAACTGTACGCTTTGAAAGAGCGCTGGCACGATGCCCCTGAAATGTGGGAGGATTGCCCGGTTCTGGTGCATGGCGATGCCACGCCTGCCAACTTCTTTTTCGGTGATGATATGTATGTCATATCCTTTGATTTGGAGCGGATGAAATACGCCGACCGCTGTTTTGATCTCGGACGGCTTGCCGGGGAGCTGCAGCACTTTTTTCTCCGCGCTACCGGCAACAAATATCTTGCCGAACCGTTTATTTCGGAATTTCTGCGCGAATATTGCCGCAGTTTCCCCGATCGTGACCGGGCGTTTGCTTCCATAACCAGCCGCATACCTTTTTATATGGGATCGACTTTACTGCGGATCGCCCGCAACAGCTATCTTTCACTTGAATACCGGCGGCAGCTGATCAATGAAGCCGCATTATGTCTTGCGAGGTGACACTTATGATAAAAGGGATCATTTTTGATTTGAACGGCACTCTGATCGACATCCTCACCGATGAATGGAGCGATGATGTCTACCGCACGACCGCATTTTTTCTCGGCTTTTCCGGCGTGATGATAACTCCGGAGGAGCTGCGCGAGCGCTATTTCCTTTTGAACCGCGAACAGCGGCGGAACAGCCTTGAAGCGTATCCCGAATTCGATGTTGTGAAGATTTTTCACGATATCATTATGACCCGCCGCACTATGACCGAACTCGAAGCTGGAAGACTTTCCGTTTCCGCCGCGCAGGTCTACCGCGCCGCAGCTTTACGCAATTTACAGCTCTATCCGGGCGTGAAAGAGGTTTTGACCGAACTGAAAAAAAGTTTCAAGCTTGCCGCTTTGAGTGACGGTCAGAGTGCATGGGCTCTGCCGGAGCTGCGTATGGCTGGATTGGATGAATTTTTTGAACAGGCCACCGTCTCAGGTGACTTGGGCTTCCGCAAGCCCGACCACCGGATGTTTGAGCTTGCGCTGGATGAGTTGAATCTGCTCCCCAATGAAACGATTCTGGTCGGCAATGATATGTTCCGTGATATTTACGGCGGCAATTTTGCCGGTTTGAAAACCGTCTTTTTCCGTTCCAATCAGGGTGATCAGGAGACCAGACGCGCAAATCCCGACTACATTATATACAACTTTTACGAACTGCCCGATGCGATCGCATTTCTCCAAAAACAGTGATTTTTTTCCTGTCTCCGTCGAAAAATAACGAAAAAATAAGACTTTTTTTGATTGAGCTATTGTTTTTTTGCAAAAATCGGGTATAATGCTTTCCTGAGTAAATCTTGAATTTTGTAATCTTTGTTCGCCGGGGTGGAAAATTATATGGCTGATGAAAATGAATTGAAAGGCGGTAATGAGACTATTCTCATTGTCGATGACCACGAAACTATCTGGGACTTCCTGATCGATGTCCTGCAGAAACTCGGATACTGTGTTTTGTTGGCCGAAAACGGCCTCGATGCGGTGGAAATTTACCGCAGCAACCCGCAGGAGATCGATCTTGTGCTCTTGGATATGATTATGCCCAAGTGCGGCGGCCATCAGGCTTTTTATCAGCTCAAAGCTATCGATCCCAATGTGAAAGTTCTGCTTTCCAGCGGTTTTGTTTCCGAACACGAAGTCGAAGATCTGCTCTCTCAGGGCGCTTGCGGATTCCTCCCCAAACCTCACCGCCTGCCGGTGCTTATCAAAGAGATCCGCCGCATCCTTGACGAAGCCAAAAACGCCTGATATATTTCCTATGGATGACTGGATCGAAATCGAGCGCGACGATGCGCATATAAAACGGGAACGTGCCAAAGCACGCGAACTCCGCAAAACCAGCTATTTTCAAAATCTCTTTGCTCAAGGCATCTGCCACTACTGCAAACAGAAATTTCCCAAAGCTGAACTGACCATCGACCATATCGTACCGCTTTCGCGCGGCGGCCGCAGTACCCGCGGCAATATGGTCGTCTGCTGCCGTAAGTGCAATATGGAGAAAAAGTACTTGACCCCCGTTGAAATGTTGTTGCGGGAAGAGTAGGTCGCTTGTACAAGCGGGGGGGCGGCGGCGTCTCGCGGGCAATCTCTTGTCAAATCGGCGGTCGCCGGCTCAGTCGAGGACACAAGTCCACTCCTTCGCCGTCGCCTTGATTTGACGTCGACCTTGCCGCGCGATACATCCGCCGATTGCTGCAGCG
>JAZOMB010000084.1:0-18997 GCA_045653515.1 Victivallaceae bacterium
AAAAAGTTTCCTCTTTCCCCCGCGCCCCCTTTCTCTTTCAAAAAAAGCGGAGTATTTGGCAGCTCCAGTTTGTCGCTGCGCTTGAAAAAACGCGAAGATGAGATAGAAATATTTACCAGCAGTTCAATTAGAGTAAAGGGCTTTACGGGAGAGGGAAAAAACTTCTTTTTACGGGAAAAGAGGTTTTTCCCCTCTCCCAAACCCTCACCCCTTTTCAAGAAAAGCGGACTATTTTTATTGTTGGTGTACATAGTTCTTTTTCCTTATTATTATTTTTTATATTTTCGTAATACTTTAAATATTATTTTTTTAAAATCAGTAATAATTTTGCCTTTTAAAAAAGCGGGGTGAAGTTCAGTTGTGATTGCACCCTGCGGCGGAGGTGATGACGAATTCAGATTGGATAACGCCCTTGAGCTTGCGGAGGGAGTTGACAAGTTCGCGGATCTCTTCACCGGTGCCGATGACAGTTGTCATCACGGTCGAACAATGGTTCTCCAGAGCGAAGCGGGACATACCGAGGATTCTGGCGGATGCACCATCCAGAGCTTCGGTGAGCTTGGTCTCAATGCCAGCGATGTTCAAGTCGCAAAGCACGCTTACAGTGCCGATAACGGTGCCGGAAACGGAACAGAGCTTGCGGGTGAGCTGTTTGCGGATCATATCGCGGATGAATTCGGAACGGTTGCTGTAACCGGATTGCGCCAGCAAGCCTTCCAGCTGTTCAAAAAGCTCTTCCTCGATGGAGAAACTCATCCTGACCAGTTCAGACTTTTTCATTCGTGCAATCCTTGTGATTTTTGTTCCAAAAAACGTATCTCTTTAATATAATCTGTATTTGCCGTTTTTTCAATCAAAAAAACAAAAAACTGCCATCCGCCTGTTGCGCGATCAGCGCAACTATATGCGCCTCTCCAGCGGCGTGGTTCTGCCCAATAAAAAAACCGCCGTCAGGCGGAACATCCGCCGCGACAGCGGCTGCCTCTCGCATGTTGCGCGATCAGCGCAACGAAATGCGCCAACTCCATCGGCGTCATTCCGTCACCTACGCGGTTTACAGTCGGCGGGATGATCGTGCGATGATGACGAAAAAAGAGCCGGGCGAAGTGAACTCCCGTTCACGAGTTTCCCGGCTCTTTTAAAGTCAGCGCTCAGGGGGGCCCGCCGCATTCACTATTGCTCATACAACCTGACTTTCCCCTGCGGGGAAAGTCGTATGCACGGATACCCGCCGCGCTCAATGCGTTCAAGGTCTCCTGAATCAAGCAGGGCGCGGATGATTTGTTCAACGCCGCTTTGCTTGAGTTTGCGTAGAACACCGAAACAGGCGTTGCGGTGCCAGTTTCCGGCAATGATACCGGCACTGCGGCTTCCTGCAAGGATCTGCGCCATTTTTCCGGCACCGATACGGCCGTTGAAAAGTTCGGCGGCGCGGAGAACGATGCGCAGTTCGCTTTCGGTGATGCCACGGGTCTGGAGTGAAGCGGGGGAGCGCCCGGAGCAGTTGTCGCAGTTGCCGCAATGCCACGAATCATCTTTTTCTCCGAAGTAGCCGATAAGCTCTTTCTGGCGGCAGTTGCGGCTGGTAGCATATTTCACCACGGCATCAAGGCGGGATTGCTCATAGTTGCGGCGGTGGTCGAGTTCGTTATCGTCGAGCGGCGGTTCGATCCGGGCGGGATCGGCAAGTTCGATCGCGCGGCCGGAAAAGCCGCTTTCCCAAGTGAGGACATCGCCGTTGAGGGCGGCAAGTACACGGCGGATCTGTTCGGTGGACAATCCTGCTATCTGCGCCATAGTATCAATGGTTATCTCATGTGGTTTGCGGAGCGTTTCGCCGAGTTCGCCGATCATTCGGTGGATGAAACGGGAACGCTGGGTCTTTTCCAGCTGGTGGATGATGCGGAGCTGGGCGATGTCGGCAGTAAAATGGATCTTGCCGCAGCCGACCTGACGGGAACGGCGGATGATGGCGCCGGATTTTTCAAGGATGCCCAAGGCGGCGGAGATCTGCCCGTCGCTGGCGGACGATGCGACCATTTTCTGCAACTCGGCGGCGCTGATCTCCAGAACCTGTTTTTGCGGATTGCGGTTGAACTCCGCCCGCAGTACCCGGTAAACGGAACGGATAAGCGAGGGCGGCGGGTTGTTCATTTCAATCAGAAAGTTCTGGATATAGCGGTCGGCATAGCTGAAAAGCAGCAGACAGTCGGCACTTTCACCGTCACGTCCGGCGCGGCCGGCTTCCTGATAGTAGGCTTCAAGCGAACCGGGGAGCTGGTAGTGGATGACCCTTCTGACATCGGGGCGGTCGATACCCATACCGAAAGCATTGGTCGCCGCGAGTATCGGCGCGGGATCATTCATAAAGTACTCCTGCGCGGCGTTGCGTTCATCGTTGCTCATACCGGCGTGATAACGGCGCACCTGCGGGAGCGAAGAGAGTTCGTCGACCGCCTGTCTGGTGGCGGCATAGATGATGGTGGCACCGGAGATCTTTTCGGCAAGGAGTTTTTTCAATACGGCAAGTTTGACATCTTTGCCGCCCTGGCAGTTGTGGACTTTGAAGTTCAAATTGGGGCGGCGGAATCCTGCGGCGACCAGCTTCATCTGCGGGCGCAGGAGCTGGCGGCGGATATCTTCGCTCACCTCCGGAGTGGCGGTGGCGGTGAAGGCGCAGATTTGAGGAATACCGGCACGCCGGGCGATTTTGCCGATATTGCGGTAGCTGGGGCGGAAATCGTGGCCCCATTCGCTGATGCAGTGCGCTTCGTCAACTATGAGCATCGCGGGGGTGTTGCGGAGCAGAAATTCGTGGAAAAAATCGGTCTGCAGCCGTTCGGGCGCGACATAGAGGAGTTTTATTTCGCCGTTGGCACAGCGGAACATAGCGTCGCGCTGTTCGGCAAAGGTGATGGAGCTGTTGATGAATGCCGCCGGGATGTTGCGCTTCTGCAAGGCGGCGACCTGATCTGCCATCAAGGCGATCAAAGGAGAGATTATCAGCGTGTAGGAATCTTTTATCATCGCCGGGAGCTGATAGCAGAGCGATTTACCGGCTCCGGTGGGCATCACTACACAAAGATCATTTCCGGAAACGATATCTTCGACCACCTCTTTCTGGTGATCGAGGAATGATTCAAAGCCGAAATGGCGCAGTAAAAGAGATTCAAGATTCTGAAAATTCATCTTACTGCGCCATCAAAATATCGTGTTGAACTGAAATTATTTTCCGTCAGGGGAAATTTTCAGCAAGGTTTCGGCTTCCTGCCAGATGCTGTAGGCACAGGCATTGAGCAATTTGACCGCTTCGGCACGTTTGCCATTGTCAAGAAGCTTGCGGGCATCGGCTTTTGCTTTGGCAAATTTTGCTTTGGAGTCAGCTTCGAACTTCACCCATTCAGCAGGGAGTTCAGCTTCAAAACCGACCTCGCTTCCGCGTGCGTAGGAGGCTTTCGACCAGGCGTAAGCACCCATAGAGGGCAGGTATTTTTCCGCGCAGACGGGGATGGGGATATAGACCGTGTTGCGGGGATTGCCGATGGCGGCGTAGAGGTTGGAGAGGACATCGGGATACTGGATGTCGATCTCGATGGTGCAAGCGGAGTTGGTGCTTTGTCCGCAGACGCCGCGGTTGGGATATTCTTTGCTGAAGAGTTTGTCGAACCAGGATTTGTTTTCACTGCCGGGGATGTGGCAGACGCGGGAAATTTCCGCGATATCATCAACTGTGATCTTTCCATGTTTGTCCAAAGCCGCGTTCAAGCCGGAAAGGGCGATGTAGGCGCGGGCACTGCTGTGGAGGTAGGATTTGTAACGGCCGCGGGAACGGGCAGCCATACCGGCGTTCTGCCAGATGTTGGCGCGGACGGCATAGGCATTATCATAACGCTGAACTGACATGAATTTGGTGGTGAATTCGCAGATGTACCCCTCTTTCGTGTCCAGAAAGAGGAAGGTGGAACCGCAGTCGCCGTGGTAGTAGTCGCCGGATTTGACCATGCTTTCAAGCTTTTTCACCGCCTGGGCGGCGGTATCGCAGGTGTTCAGGATCTCAAGGAGCTGCGCCGGAGTACTCTTTTTATTTTTTGCGTTGGGGGCATCGAGAGTTTTTTCACCGCTGTTCATCACACCGGCAAGGCCTGATTCGTTGACACCGGCATTGGTGAGACCGTTGGTACCGATGGCGACCCACTTGCGCTTGGCATTGGCCGGACTCATATATGCTGCGACGCGCTTTTCGAGGGAATCGCGGTTTTTGTGCAGGATGTTGGTGTTATTTTTGGTGAAGTCGCTGAATACCATCCAGCTGGTGCAGGCGAAAACCGGCATTGCCAATGCGGAAAGCAACAAGAGAGAAAGTGATTTTTTCATAATATATCCTTTTTTATGTTTCAGCAGTTTTTGCTCAATTCGACCGCCGCTTTGACCGCGGTGCGGATGGCATCCCAGTTGTTGCTTTCGATATCGCTGCTCTTGCCGAGCCAGGTGCCGCCGACGGCAACGATCTCTTTGACCGCCAGATAGTCAGCGACATTGGCAGTGGTGACACCGCCGGTGGGCATAAAGCGGACACCCATATGCTTGTAGGGGGCGATGAGGGATTTGAGGAAGTTGATGCCGCCGGAAGCTTCGGCGGGGAAGAACTTCAGGAAGCGGCAGCCGTATTCCATAGCCTGTTCAACTTCGCTGGGGGTGCAGACACCGGGAGCGAAAGCAAAGCCGTTGGCGACAGCTTCTTTGACGATGGTCGGATTGAAACCGGGAGCGACAGCGAACTTGGCACCGGCATCAAAGGCGCGGTGCAGATCGCGGGAGTTGAGGACGGTTCCGGCACCCAGATAGAGTTCGGGGAAGCGTTCAGAAGCCGCTTTGATGACCGCTTCGGCGGCGGTGGTGCGGAAGGTGATCTCGGCGGCGGGGAGTCCGCATTCAGCGAGGACTTCGCACATTTTCAAGCCGGAATCGACATCGTTGAGCACCAGTACGGGGACGATGCGGATGGCGGAAAGGGTTTCGACTGCGGTCTGACAATTTTTTTGAAAGCTCATTTTTTTGCTCCGGTAAAGATTAATGGTTATATGATATCCAAGATATATTGATTTATGACAATACATATTGCCACATACAAAATATATCATTCAAGGTACGATTTGTCAATGGAGTAAAGCGGTCTGCTTCTCCTAAAAAAATGAATGGGGCGCAGGGAAAGAAGTTTTCCCGGCGCCCCGCATCACATCGCAAAAAGACGATGATCAGAGTTCAGCCGCCATATCGCGGAGTTTGACGAGGTCGAGTTTGCCGCTGCCGAGGAGCGGCAGTTCATCGATCTTCACAAAGTCGTCAACTTTGGGGATCCAGATGTTGGGCAGACCCTCTTTTCGCATGGCATCGAGAACGGCGGGGATGTCAAAGTCATCGGCGGTGTAGAAGACCACCAGACGTTCACCTTTGCGGCTGTCACCGCGTCCGGCGACGGCGATTTCACGGTTTTCGCGGGCGCGGATGCGGGAGATCGCTTCTTCAACGCCTTCGTGGGGAACCATTTCGCCGCCGATCTTGCTGAAGCGGCTGGCGCGGCCGGTGATGTAGACGTAGCCTTCCAGATCCATTTTGGCGATGTCGCCGGTATCGTAGTAGCCGTCCTGAATAACGCGGGCGGTGAGGGCTTCGTCATTGAGATAACCTTTCATAACGGAACCGGCAAGCACCTGCATTCTGCCGCTGGAACCGGGGGCAAGTTCAACACCCGTATCGGGGTCAACGATACGGACGTGGATGCCCGGCAGGGGGCAGCCGATACTGCCCGGATGGTCAGCTTTGGCACCGAGATTGAAGATGGAGTTGCTCAAGTTGATGGTGACAATGGGTGACAATTCGGTACATCCGTAGCCTTCGATGATGTCGCGGCCGGTCATATCGCGGAACTTGGCGGCAAGTTCGGGGCGGAGCTTTTCGGCACCGGTGACGACGAGACGGAGAGATTTGAGATCTTCTCCGGTGGCTTTCATCAGATATTTCTGCAGGAAGGTCGGAGTGGCGGTCAGGATGGTGAGTTTGAATTCACGCACCGCTTTGACCAGCGCGGCACCGTCGAGCGGGTTGGGCAGAAGCACGGACATAGTGCCGAAGATGGAGGGGAATGCGAAGCCGACCATAAAGCCGTAGGCGTGGAACATCGGCAAGTTGCCGGCGATACGGTCAATGCCGCGCTGCAGGTCGACGACACGGACAAAGGACAATGTGTTGCAGGTCAGGTTGTGGTGGGTGAGCATGACAGCTTTGGGAACACCGGTGGAACCGCTGGAGAAGAGCAGCACCGCCTGATTGTGCATATTGTAGCAGCTGGAGGGGGCGAGGTTGCGCACGAGGGTACGGGCGGGGAGGAAGAGCGCCATCAGAAGCGCGCTGATCTTATCACTCTTTTTGATGGTCTTCGCCACATCTTCGAGGAGGACCATTTCGGGGAAGTCTTCCCATTTGAGTTTGTCGAGGAACTTTCTGCTGGTAAGGATCTTTTTGATACCGGCGCGGCGGGCGGCGGCAAGCGCGACCTCCTGACCGCTGGAGAAGTTGATCATCGCGGGGGTGCGGTCGGAAGCCATCACCGCCAGCAGACCGACGGCGGCGATCGGCATATTGGGCAGCAATACACCGGTGTACTGGGTGTTGTCGCCCTGATTGAGTTTGCGCAGGAGTTTGGAGAAGATGATCACCCGGACGAGGGTGTTGAAGTTGTTGACCATATCGCCGGTGACACCATCGGCGAAGGTGGTTTTGAAGGGGTGGCGTTTGGCGTTGAAGATGAAGTGGGTGTGGAGCGGTTTTTCGCCGGGCTGGATCTGTTTTTCGGCTCTGGCGCCGAGTTCGGAGATCTTCTGGCGCAGTTCAAAGGCGGAGAGTTTCGGGTCGATGGGGGCACCGATGAAGACGGAGTAGTCGACCGGCAGACTCAAGGGAGCGCGCAGATGGAGTTTGCCATTGTGGATGCCGCTCATACGGCCGGAGATCATACCGAGGCGAATGGGGATGACGGGAACGTCAAGTTCGGGCGGCAGAAGCGGCTGGACACCGGAACGGAAACGCATCAAGCTGCCGTTGCCGGAGATGGCGCCTTCGGGGAAGAAGCAGAGGATCTCGCCGTGGCGCAGACGTTTCTGGGCATTTTCAAAGAATTTGAGCATCGCTTTGGGGCGGCGCATATCGGGCACTTCGATAACGCCGAGGTAACGGAAAAGCCAGGTGATGGGCAGGAAGCTCACCAGACTGGTATGCACCATAAAGCGCACGCGGCGGCGGGAAACCGCCTGGATCATTGCCAGGTCAAGAATCGAAATATGATTGGATACCAGCAGCGCCGGACCGGAATAGGGGATGTTCGCCGCACCGTGGATGCGCACCCGCAGGAAACCGCAGCGCAGCAGTCGGCCTACAAACTTCACAAACAGTTTCGGGGAGATCAAAACCCACAACGCTGCCAGTGCGACCACCGCCCAAACGATGAGCTGCCAATGTTCTTTCAAGCATTCAAGCATATAAAACTCCTTTTGAAATTATTTTTTACTGAAAGATAATTTGCATAATATAACACCGCAAATGCGATTTTGCAATTCTTTTGTATCAAAAAAGTTCACCTCTTTGCCAAGCTTCGCTGAAATCAGGCTCATTTTTTTTCTCTTCCGGGGCGGGATTTTCGGGAGATCGGTTCAAAAATTCGTCAAGAGAGAGGATTTTGACGCCGTGTTTGCGTGCCGCATTGAGTTTGGAACTGCTGCCGGAGATGTCCGCCGCCACGAGGATGGACAAACTGGAATTCACGCTGTCCACGGGGCGCAGATTTCGTTCACGCGCCAGCTTTTCATAAAAGGAACGTTTTTCCGGCATCTTTCCGGTAAAGCAGATGGTCGGCAGGTCGGCATCGGAGCGGTCAGGTTCGCGGCAGCTGACGATCTCAAGCAGTTTGTCCAGTTCTTCACCTTTTTTATTGAAGGTGGAAACGATAGCCGCCGCGCGTTCCGGACCGATGCCGTTGATGGCGGCGAGGGTGTCGGCATCGAGCGTGCGCAGTTCGGTAAGGGTGTATTTTTCCAGCAGCAAAACGGCGATATTGCTGCCGACATTGGGGATGTTCAAGGCGGCGATGATATTTGCTTCGGTGGTGCTGCGGCTTCTGGCAAGCTCATTGGCAAGATTGTCGGCGCTGCGCTGCTGGAAGCCTTCGAGTTTGAGCAGATCGGAAGCGGTGAGCTTGAGCAGTTCGGGCAGAGTGCGGATGTTGAAACTTTCCATAAGCTTGCGTAAGGTCGGTTCGCCGAGCCGTTCAATGCCGAAACTGCGCACCGAAGCGAGCAGATTGAAGAGCAAGGTTTCCGGACACTCCGCATTGGAACAGCACAGCTCCGGGCCGCGCCGTATGAGTTCGGCATTACATGCCGGACAGCTGCTTATCCACGGTGAACGGCGCTCCGTCCCGGGAACGCACGAGGCAATGTACGGAATGACATCGCCCGCCCGTTCAACGGTCACGGTGTCGCCGATCATAATCTGCATATCTTCCAGATTCTGGGCGTTGTGCAGTGAAGCGCGTTTGATGGTGATGCCTGAAAGATCGACCGGAGCGAGCTGCGCTACCGGAGTCAGACAGTTTTTGCCGAAGCTCCACTCCACGCCGAGCAAGGTGGTGACGGCGCTGGCGTTGGTGAATTTGTAGGCGATCTCTCCGCGCGGGTGGTGGCTGGTGGCGCCGAGGGAATCGCGGTAGCTTTTGTCGGCGATCTTAAGCACGATGCCGTCCATTGGATAGGGAAGGTCGGCGAGTGATGATTTCAAATTCTCCCATTGATCTTTTAAATCACAGAGTTTGACCGATTTGGAGATCAATGTATAATCGACCAGCGTGAGTTTCGCACCCTGAAAGAGCATCTCTGAAATATCTTTCAAACCCATTATTCCGGCGACGGCATTGCGGGAATTTTTGTAGGTTCCGCCGCCGCGCTTCCGTATGCGGGAGTAGATGGAAACAAAATCATCGTTGCGGATGATGATCTCTCCGCGGGCGGGGCGGTCGACTTTGCCGACATAGTCCGGACTTTCCAATTCGATGAGCGGGAGTTTGTCAGAGATGTTTTCACCGGTCTCTCCGTCGCCGCGGGTGGAGAGAACTGTGCCGTCAAAGCTGGCGGATATGCCGTCATATTTGGGTTCGACGAGGAGGAGTTCCTCCTGATTGCGGGCATATTTGTTTGCCCAGTTGAGCAGCTCTTCAAGGGAGTAAGCTTTATCCAGAGAGAGCATCGGAGTTTTGTGGCGCACTTTTCCGGAACTTTCGACGGCGACGGCATTGATGCGGGTCACGAGCGGATGGTCGGGAACGAGTTTGCGCAGAGCTTCAACGAGTTTGTCATACTCATAATCGCTGATTTCGGGGGCGTTGCTCTGCCAATAGAGTTGATCGTGATAGCTGATAAGTTCAGCCAGTTGTCCGGCATCCAGAGTTGTCGGGTCGAATTTATCCATAAAAAGCGCCTCTTTTTTCAAACTTAAAAAATATTTGCCTTGAAATATAACTCTTGAGATTGAATTTTTCAACCTTGACAACTATATTATAAAGATATTAAATTGGAGTATATTGATTTCAGGCAGGAAAACTGCCCGGTTTATCAAAAGAAAGAGAAATAAAACAATGTCCAAAAGCTACACTGTTGCTGTTGCCGGTGCCACCGGGGCTGTCGGCGTCGAAATGATCAAAACGCTGGAAAAACGCAATTTTCCGGTGAAAAATCTCAAACTTCTGGCTTCTGCCCGTTCCGCCGGCAAAACTATGGAGTTCCGCGGCGAAAAGCTTGTCATCGAAGAGATGACCGAAAACTCCTTCAAAGGTGTCGATATCGCGCTCTTCTCTGCCGGCAGTGACATCTCCCGCGCCTACCGTCAGATCGTTGTCGATGCCGGTGCGGTGATGATCGACAACTCCAGCGCTTTCCGTATGGAAGATGATGTGCCGCTGGTCGTGCCCGAAGTCAACCCCGAAGATATCGCCAAACACAAAGGCGTTATCGCCAACCCCAACTGCACCACCGCCATTATGCTCGTCGCTGTTGCGCCGCTGCATCGCGCCAAAAAACTCCGCCGTCTGGTCGCCTCCACCTATCAGGCTACCTCCGGCGCCGGTGCCAAAGGTATGCAGGAACTGATTTTGCAGACCCGTCAGATCCTCAACGGCGAAGCGATCGATCCCCAGGCGTTTGCCCACCGCATCGCGTTCAACTTGATCCCGCACATCGACTCCTTCTGCGCCAACGGCTACACCAAAGAAGAGTTGAAGATGGTCAATGAATCCCGCAAAATGCTCCATATCCCCGATTTGATGGTCAGCTGCACCAGCGTCCGTATCCCGGCTCTGCGCGCTCACTCCGAATCTCTCAATATGGAATTCGCCGAAGATATCACTCCGGAAGAGGCCCGCGCCATCCTCGCCGCCGCTCCCGGTGTCACCGTGGTCGACGATCCGGAAGCCAAACTCTATCCGATGCCGGTCGATGCCACTGAAAAATATGATGTGCTTGCCGGACGTATCCGCCAGGATATCTCCCGCAATGACAAGCGCGGTCTGGAAATGTTCGTTTCCGGCGACCAGCTGCTTAAAGGTGCGGCGCTCAACGCAGTTCAGATCGCTGAAAACCTTTAAGATCAAACAATATGAAGCACATCCGGAACGGTCGGCTCCCCATGAGTCTTGCGGCGGCGGCAATGGTATTTATTGCGCTGCTTTCCGGATGTGCGCATAATTTTCAGGAGAGCCGGAGTTTCGATCTGATCTCCGGTCATCTTGAACGCGGCGGAACTGTTTACTCGATCGTCAGCAGCAAGGCATCTGTGGTTGGCGGCATCGACCGCACTCTGGTTCAGCTCGAACAGTTTTTGAGTGCATCCAAACTTGCTGAAGCGGAGAAGAGCGCCGCTCAAAGCCGCATCGCCGCCGTGCGGACGTGGTGCCATCTGGCAGGCGTTCAGAATATTCAGGGCATCGGCGCAAGCTCCGTTGCCGATTCTGAGAAAATTTTTTCCAACCGGATCTTTTTAGCTGTCGATCCGGATTTTGACGGCATCCTTGATCGGGTGTTCCGCCCGGGGCAGAGCGATGTTTCTGCGGTGATCAAATCGTTGCCGCAGGAGACATTCATCGCCGCAGGAGCGGATGTTTCCGGAACAAATATTTTGAAAATGCTGAGTTCCTCCGGGTCTGCCGGAGAGAAGATACTGCAGATTTTCCCGCCGGGATTTCCGGTGGAGATATTGACCGAAATCGAAGGCTGGCTGGTCTTTGCGCTTGCCCGCGATCCCATTCTGCCGCCGGAAGACAACTGTTTTATGCTTCAGATCCCCGATCCGGAAGGCAAAGTATTCGCTTTGGCTTCAACGATATTCAATCAGGGGAAAACTCCCCTGATCAGCACCCGATTGGAACTCCCGATCGAAGATGAACCGATCTATCTTAACCGTCCGGTAATAAAAAAAGCTGACGGTAAATTGCTCATTTACAGCAGTCCAAAGTCTGAAGAGTTGTTTGAAAAACATCCCAACGGCACTTTGAATACCCATGAGGATTTTGTCCGTTACGCAAGAAATATTGGACAAAAAGGCAGTTTCTTTACCTACAGCCGGAATATCGCCGTGCCGGGCGGGGGATTTCTCCGTGCGCTTCCCGGGGCGGGGGCGCTGCTTCCGATCGACAACGGCAGCGGTTTCGGAGTGTGGAGCCGCCGCGAAAACGGCTGGCTTTGGCAGGAGAACAGCGATCAGGATGTTTCCGCGCTTGCCGGAGATGCCGGAGTTTATCAGTTTATCGGCAAGATGATATTGCCGGAAGCAAAAAAAGTCGGTAAAGCTACTGAAAGCGGCAAGGTAAAAGCCGCTAAGCCTGCCGCTGACCGTTGTCCGGCGGCGTTGAAAAAACTCTATGCCGGTCTGCTCAAATATGCTGCACAAAATCAGAATAAATTTCCGGAATTTGCCGGAAAAAAATCTTTGAAACAGGTTTTCCCCAAGTGGAGAAATCCTGCCGGATGCCGGATATTCTACTTCGGCAGTCCGGATAAAAAAGCCGACTATCCGCTGGCAGTAAGTTGTCACGTCAAAGAAAAAGACAGTTTCTGCGTGCTTTATGCCGACGGAAAAGTCCGCTCGTACAAGCTTGAACGTGCCGGCAGCTGCCGGAGAATAATAAGTTTTCTTTACACCGTCCACCGGTGGGAAGCAAAGTTGTTTCAACACCTGATAAAGCAGGCTCAACAGCTGGATGAAGAGCCCGCAAAAAAGGAGTAAATCAGTATGCCCGAAGAACAGTCAGAAAAAAAACGCGATGCCCGCAAAGTCAACAATGATTTTTTCCGCGCTCTTGATGAATGTGCCGAAGCGCTTTCGCTGGATGAGCTTTCCCGGGTCAGCGGAGTGAAACTCGAACTGCTCCGCCGCTACGTCGACCGCAAGGTGCGTACCGTCCGTTCGGAAACGTGGGATAAGATCTATCCCGTCCTCAAACCCTATCTCGAAGGCCCCGTCCCGCCGCAGGAGCCGCCGCCGCGCATCGGCAGTACCTACCGCCGCCACCCCGAACTGGTGGAGATGCTCAGCGAACAGAAGGTGCTTCTCGATGAGTTCGCCATCTTCTCCGATTCGGAAAAGAAGAAGATCATCAAAGAGTTTGCCGAAGCTCTCGGCAGCACCGCCGGGCCGTCGGAATTTGAGAGCCTCACCAATCTGGAAAATCAGGTGATGGGCATCTTCCTTGCTATGGATAAAGCCACGCAGGATGAGCAATTGTCAAAACTTACGGCGCGTGCCACCGCTGAAGTGCGCCGCCGCCGCAATAATCTTTTTTAACCCATAACTCATTGGAGGAAAATTATGTATATCGGAAGAATCGTCGCTTTCGGAATGACCAGAGATGGCCGCCCCTGTGCCATGTACCGTGTTTCATCCCGTTCGTTCCCCAACCGCCGTGCGGTTGAAAACAACGGCAACATCGCCATCATCCCCCGCGAAGGCGCCGAAGGCGACCTCGCCAAGAACCCGTACATCAGCTACAACTGTCTGCGTGTCGCCGGTGAATGGGCTATCGCCACCAACGGTTCCCAGACCGACCCCATCACCGAAAAGATCGCTTCCGGTATGCCCGTGCGCGATGCCATCACTATGTGTTTGCTGGCGATGGATTATGAAAAGGATTCCCTCGACACTCCGCGCGTGGTCGCCGTCGTCGGCCGCGAATCCAAACTCGGCTACCTCGGAATCGTCCGCAAAGATGCGGTGATGGTGCGTGAATTCAAACTGGAACCGGGTGTCGCCCGCTACATCTCCACCTATGAATGCAACGCTCCCTGCGATACCAATGTCGACACCGACTTCGATGCCGCCTGCGAAAACTGCGCCGTCCAGTATGTGGTCAACGGCGGTGTCTTCGCCGACTTTGAAAACCCGGTGACCAGCGCCGCCGCCATCGCCACCGAAGACGGTTTCGCTCTGGCTACTCTGGTCTGCTGACAAAATATGGACAGGATCATCGCCGCAGAGGTCACCGGAAACGGTGCGGAGATCTTTGTCCGTGAAACTGCCGGGAACATCTCCCGGCAGTTATTGCCTTTTACGCCGTGGCTTCTGGCGGAAAATGGCGTTGCTCTGCCGGATGGTGCGGCTGCGGTCGAACTTTCCGGCGGTGCTGAACTTGATCGGCGCATTGAATTTGCGTCGCTTGAAGCTTATGAAAATGCGCTCCCCGAACTGAAAAAAACTCCCGGCGTTATGACCATCCGGGATTTAAGCTGTCAATTTTTCAGCTTGTCGGGCTTGCGGCTCTTTTCGGGAATGGATTTCAATGAACTGCATCGGATGCAGTTCGCGGTGATCCCGTCCGCCGATGAAAAATCGGTCGAATGTATCGAAGTTGAGGACAACCGCGGGTATGCCGCCAAGTTTGATATCACAACTTGCGGCAGTGAAGCCGATGTACTTGCCGCTTTTGATCGGGCGATAATTGACCGCGACCCCGATCTGCTGGAAGGCTTCAATATTTTCCGCAACGATCTGCCGCTTTTGGAAAAGCGGGCGAAAAAGCTTAAATTCAGTTTCAGTTGCGGTCGGGATGGCGGAACTTTTCTCTCCCGCAAGAGCCGTTTTTCGGTTGCGGAAAAACAGATAAGCTGTACCCGCTATACCATTTACGGACGGCACATCATTGATACTTATCATCTGCTGTTGTTTTACGATGCCGTTCACCGCGATTTTGAAAGTTTTGAACTGGATTATCTCAAAGATTATTTCCATATCGGCGGCGATGTTTCTATTTGCGGCGCGGTGCGGATGTTGAGTGATTTTCTGCTTCCGGCATCATTTTACAAGTGCTGTACTCTGCCGCTGAATCTGCAGGATGCCGTGTTGCGCGGTTCCGGTGCGGCGCTCGATGCCCTTTTTATTGCTGAATATCAGCGTGCCGGATACGCTGTACCTTATCCGGAAGCTTCCCGCCGCTTTGCCGGAGCTTTGACCGGAGCCGGAGAGCCGGGAGTATATTATAATGTGCGCCATTGCGACGTGCGCTCGCTTTATCCCTCACTGCTGCTCTATCTGGACAAAGCTCCGATGCGCGATGAACTGGGGATCTTCCTCAAACTGCTCAGTCAGCTGCGAACATTCCGGCTCAATGCCAAAGACCGCGCCCGCGCCGCTTCAGGCGCCGAAAAACAGCGCTTCAATGCGTTGCAGAACACCTTTAAAATTTTGATCAACTCCTTTTACGGCTATCTCGGATTTGCACAGGGCAGTTTCAATGACTACACGCTTGCCGAAACCGTCACCGGTGCCGGTCGGGAGATTTTGAGCAAGCTCGCTGATAAGCTCAAAGAGCTGGATGCCCGCATACTGGAAATGGATACCGACGGCATATATTTTACTATGCCGGAAAATCCGGACAGCGATTTTGATGCGCAGATAAGTTCGGTACTGCCGTCGGGGATCGAACTGGAATTTGATGCTGAATACCCGGCGATGTACTGTTACAAAGCTAAAAATTATGCGTTGCTCAATGATGATAAAACCATTTCCGTTTCCGGTGCGGCATTGAAGTCGCGCGCTCTGGAAGGCTTCCAGCGCCGCTTCATTCAGGCGGTATTGCAGTCGAAGCTTACCGGACAGCCCGATATCTTGGAAAATTGCTATACCGAACTGAAAAATTCCATTGAAAACAGAACCATTGATCTGTCTGAACTGGTGAAGAGCGAAGTGTTGAGCGATTCACCTGAAAGTTACAAACGCAAGCAGGGCGCTCCGGGTTTCCGCCGTTCCGCCCCCTACGAACTGGCGCTGGCATCGGGGAAGAAATTCTGCGCCGGGGACAAGGTCGGGTTTTATGTCACAGGAAACAAAGCGAAAGTGGCTGTGGTGGAAAATTCCAAACTCTTTTCCGATGCCGATCCCGGAATGCGGGATGAAAACAGCACCTATTATCTCAATAAACTTGATGAATTATACAAACAATTCAAATAGAGGAAATCATTATGAGTGACGTTCAGAAATTTTTACAACTTGTTGAAGCACACAGCGCTGAACTGGACAATTTGAGCATGGAAGTCTGGAAAAATCCGGAATTGGCTTTCAAGGAGTTTACCGCGTGCAAACTTCAGTGCGAACTGTTGAGAAAATGGGGCTTTGAAGTCACGGAAAACTATTGCGGATTTGAAACCGCCTACCGCTGTGAATACGGCAGCGGATCTCCCGCGTTTGCCATCACTTCCGAATACGATGCCCTGCCGGGTATCGGACACGGCTGCGGACACAACCTTATCTGCGGTGCGGCACTGGGAGCCTTTATCGCATTGACTGATTATATGAAAGCCAACAACATTCCCGGCAAGGTCGTTCTGCTCGGCACCCCCGCCGAAGAGAGCGGCAGCAGCAAAGTAAAAATCGTCAATTCCGGCGCGCTTGAAGGTGTCGATGCGGCGATGATGGTCCATCCTTCGTGGCGCACCACGCTGGACACCGGATGCTTGAGCATCAAACGCTTTGATGTGGTTTTCAAAGGCAAAGCCGCTCACGCCAGCGGTTCACCTCACCTCGGCATCAACGCGCTGGATGCTGTTCAGCTGCTGTTTGCAGGTGTCAACGCCTGGCGTCAGCAGCTTCCGGAAAGTTCCCGCATCCACGGTATCGTTACCGAAGGCGGACTCAAACCCAATATCACTCCCGACCGTGCCGGATGCTGTTTCTTTGTCCGTGCGGACAATCCGGAGTGGCAGGATAAGATGAATAACCGTTTCCTTGATATCATCAAAGGTGCGGCGCTTATGACCGGTTGTGAATATGAGATCACCAATGTCAGTTCCGGCACCAAGGCGCGCAAGCCGAACAGCTTGATGAATCAGGTCTGGATGGAGAATATCGCAGAACTGGGCAGTCCGGTCGATTTGAGTTTCGGTCCGGGTCGCGGTTCATCGGACTTCGGCAACGTTTCGCAGGCGGTTCCGGCTATCCATCCCTACATCGGCATTTCCGAAGATCACACCGAGATCGCCGGACACTCTGCCGCGCTCTGCGCTGCGGCGGGCAAACCGTACGCTTTGAGCCAGATGCACAAGGCCTCTGCCGCGATGGCGGCGGTCGGTTTAAAGGTGCTGACCGATGCAAACTACCGCGAACAGCTGAAAATCGAATTCAATAAGTGACCGTTTGATTTTGAAGAAGTTCCAAAACATTATTTTTCCGGTTATTGCCGCCGTATCATTGACGGCGGCCGCTGCGGCATTGACCGATGCTTTGATGACGATATGTTACATCAATGCACAGGTCAATCCGCTTACCTATAAGGTGGTGCGCTTCAACCCCGTCGCATTCCGGTGGGGGATCGCCGCTGCCGGCGGGATCATTGCTCTGATTGCCGCCATCTTTTCCGCAAATGAGCGCATAGAACAGTTACGCCAATGGGAGAAGATCCTGCGTCCGGCGTGGCTGTTGTGGTTCATTCCGTGCGGAACTTTCCCCGGAGTGCTTGCGGCGGTCGCGGTCATCGCTCTGACCGTATTCAATGCCGCCGGGGTCTGGCGGAAAGCGTTGCCTGAACTGCCGCAAAAATATGGTACGGCGATCGCGCTTGCCGGAGGTTTTGCCGTTGCCGTATGGGGATATTATCTTCAGATCAGAGCCTATGATTCACTGCACTTCATCTGGGGCGACTGGAACCAGTACGTTGAACACTATTTTCATCTCTTGAGCGGCAAGGCAAACTTCGCTCAATGGTGCGCCGGTGCCGGACATTGGAATTTCGGCGTCAATCTGTTTATGATTGCGGCGCTGAAAGTGTGGTATGCACCGGATGCGGTGTTTATCGTCAATGCGCTGTGTATCGCTTCGGTTATTCCGCTGGGTTATTGGCTGTGCCGCAAGTGCAATCTGAGTACCTGGACAAGTCCGGTTTTGCTGATATTGGCGGTCTTCAATCCGGTGTTGAGCAACCAGTATCTTTCGCTCTTTTACGGCTTCCATCCGATAGTGTTTTTTGTTCCGCTGCTGTTGGGATTTTTCATTGCAAGGGAATATAAAAACCGTTATTTTATGGCGACCTGTTTCGTATTATCTCTGCTGGTTCAGGAGACGGTGTGCGTCTTCTGGGCTGGGTACGCGGTATATTTATTGTGCTGCAAACGCTGGAAGAGCGGTATCGCGCTGTTTGGTGCTATGGTCGGACTCTTTTTCTTTTTCAGCAATGTTGTCATCCCGGCGGCCCATGAAGCGGAAAACTATTCCCAGATGTTTCACTATGCGCATCTGGGCAACAATATGGGCGAAGTATTGCTTTCACCTGTCACCCGGCCGGGGGTGTTCTGGAAAACGGTTTTTGACCGCAGTACGCTCTGTTTCGGTCTGGCGGTTTTCATTCCGTTTTTATATGGGGTCATCTTCAAACCGCTGATGCTGATCGCACTGCTGCCGATCTTTGCGGGGGTGATTCTGCAGGGGTCTCCGGATGTGAAAACGGTTATGCTCCAGTACGGTCTGGAGTGTACGGTTTTTTCCCTGATCGTGATGATACTCAATTTGAAACGGATCTATCCCGAACTGCGCCGCCCTGCGCTGTGTGCCGTATTGGTTTCAACCTTGCTCTGCGGCTGGATGCTGGGAATGGTGCCCGGCAGTCCCGGTCCTCTGAAACGGATGTTGAACCGTCCGTCCGGTGTGGAGTTGATGAACTTTTTCGATCAGGCGGCGGGAAACGCGGAACGCATCGCCGCTACCGGCAGGATCCGCGGACAATTCCAGTTCCAGCGTCCGACTGTGCCGCTTAAAGATATACGTCCCGGAGATGCGGTGATAATCGATCTGCACGACCACGGCATTGAAGACGGCAGGGCGATATCCGCTGTGCGCAGAAAACTTGCCGCCGATATGCGGGTGGTTCCGGTGACCTATGTCATTTGGGAAAATCATACGATCGTGATGTTCAAGGTGCTGGGGCAACCGCATCCCCGTCCGACCGTGCCGTGGCTGCGTCCTGTGCCGGAAGAGCTTTTTACCAAAGGCGGCGGATTGCTCATCCATCGCGAAGAGGGGGTGTGGGAACTGCGTTATGCCAGAATAAATAATAAGAATACCTATCGTTTGCGCTTGGAAAAAGCTCAAACTGATGATATTGAACTTTCCATAAAGCAGTATGAAAACGGCATTGCGACCGAAGCGGTAATCGCATTCGGTAACGGCCTGTTCCCGGCATATTCAGTTCCGCCCGGCACGATGTTTGAATTCGTTCTCCCCGGCGGTGTGCTGAATAAAGTCGAGGTCAATGTCTACAATATAAAATAGAGCGGCAAATCACCGCTCTTTTTTTTAGGCTCTGTTTCCGATAAGGGGAGATGACTTGTGGGGAGGGGAAACCCTCTTTTCACGAGAAAAGTGGGTTTCCCCTCCCCACACCCCACCCCTTCCGAGAAAAGCGGAGTATTTTTTTGCT
>JAZOMB010000085.1:0-2338 GCA_045653515.1 Victivallaceae bacterium
AGTATTCGGCGAGCACGCAGGCGTTGGTGTTGGAGTCGTCACCGCCGATGATGACCAGAGCGGAGATTGCGGCCTTTTCACAGTTGGCGCGGGCGGCTTCAAACTGTTCAGCAGTTTCAAGTTTGGTACGGCCGGAACCGATCATATCAAAACCGCCGGTGTTGCGGTGGGCATCGATGATTTCGTCGGTAAGTTCGACCATTTCGCCTTTAACGAGACCGTCCGGTCCTTTGAGGAAGCCGAAGAGACGGTTGTCGGCATTGAGGGATTTCAGTCCGTCATAGAGACCTGCGATGACGTTGTGGCCGCCGGGGGCCTGACCGCCGGAGAGGATAACGCCGACATTGCGGGCGGCGGATTTTTCACCTTTACCGGGGGCGAAGGTCAGCACGGGGCTGCCGAAGGTGCTTTTGAAAAGAGCCTGGACTTTTTCCACATCAGCGACCGCGGTGGTGGCTCCGCCTTCGTTGACGGTGACAGCGGCGCCATTGGCGAGAGCTGCGGGAAGTTTGGGGGCATAAGCCGCGCGGGCTTTCTGCAAAGCAGAGATCTTGTTCATTTTTCACACTCCTGTTTGTTTGTGTTTGGTTAATATTAAAAATCAAATCAATTGTTAATTACGTTTTGCTTCAAAAATCACCTCTTCAATATCGGAGGCGTTACAGAAAATCATAGACAGCCGGTCAAAACCGATGGCACAGCCGGATGATTGCGGCATTCCACCTTCCAATGCGGAAAGAAACTCTTCCGGCACCGGGTAGGAAAGCATCCCGGCATCCGCGCGGAACTTCAACGCTTCCATAAAGCGTTTGCGTTGCTCGGCGCTGTCGGTCAATTCTCCGAAGGCGTTGGCAAGTTCTATACCATTGATATAAAGCTCCCAGCGTTCCGCAACGCGGTCATCATCGGCGGATATTCTGGAGAGCGATGCCCTGCTGGCGGGATAGTCGATCAGAAATTCCGGGCAATTTTTTCCCAGTTCAGGTTCGACTTTCAGCACCATAAGTTCGTCAAATGAGCCGTCCTTATCTGCATCAAAGGCGGAAACTCCGGCGTAGCGGCGGAACGCTTCATCGACCGTGATAAACGAGCAATGCTGAAAATCAATGGTTCTGTTCTGATAACTTATCACCCTCTTGCCGAAGAGTTTCTGACAGGCATAGCAGAGCATATTTGCGGTAAAATCAGCGAGCTTGCGATAGTCCCAATCGACCGCATAATACTCCAATATGGTAAACTCTTCGCGGTGCTTTCTGCCCTTTTCTTCGGCGCGGAAAGCCGGTCCGATCTGAAAGATCCGTTCCATTCCCGAGCAGAGCAGTTGTTTCATCGCCAACTCCGGACTGGTTCGCAGGAATTCCCCCTGACACGGGACAGATTCAATATACTCTTCCGGGGCAGGGGCGGGAATCTTGACTTCGGTGGCTACTTCAATAAACTCTTCAGCATAAAAAGCTTCGCGCACCGCCCGGAGCAGCTCCGAACGGCGCATCAAATTTGCTTTTTTTACTGAAAAATTTACCGGTTCCATTTCAGATATGCTTCCACAAAGCGGTCAAGTTCACCATCCAGGACACCGGCAGTGTCGCTGGTTTCAACGTCGGTACGCAAATCTTTCACCATCTGGTAGGGCTGCAGGACATAACTGCGGATCTGGCTGCCCCAGCCGTTTTCCATCTGCTCACCGCGCTGGGCGGCGGCGGCATCTTTGCGTTTGCGTTCTTCCATTTCATACAGTTTGGCTTTCAGCATTTTCATCGCAGTAGCGCGGTTTTTGTGCTGAGAACGTTCGTTCTGGCAGGCGACGACCACACCGGTCGGAATGTGGGTGATTCGGACGGCACTGTCGGTGGTGTTGACGTGCTGACCGCCGGCGCCGCTGGCACGGTAGGTGTCAACGCGGATATCGCAATCGTTGACTTCGATATCGATGTCATCGTCGATCTCCGGAATGACTTCCACCGAGCAGAAGCTGGTGTGGCGGCGGGCGTTGCTGTCAAACGGGGAGATGCGCACCAGACGGTGGACACCGGTTTCACCTTTGCAGTAGCCGTAGGCGAAGTCGCCGATGATGCGGAAAGTCGCGCTGCGGATACCAGCTTCGTCGCCGGCCTGATAGTCGATCATCTCTTCCTTCCAGCCGTTGCGTTCAGCGAAGCGGCGGTACATACGCAACAGGATGCTGCCCCAATCGCAGGATTCTGTACCGCCCGCACCGGCGTGGATGGTGAGGAAGAAGTTGTTTTTGTCAAAGCGGCCGGAGAGGAAGCTCACCACTTCAAGTTTGTCCATATGGGCGGACATGATTTTTGAAGCGGTTTCGGCTTCGGCGAGGAAC
>JAZOMB010000086.1:0-48522 GCA_045653515.1 Victivallaceae bacterium
TGATTTGACAAGAGATTGCCCGCGAGACACCGCCGCCCCCGGAGCGCGACTATCACAAACTTTCCATTGCGTGGCGGGTCGGCCAGTAATCATTGGTGAGGATGGTGTCGATACCGGCCATCAGGTGGTCGCCGACCTTGGACGGATCATCACAGAAATACAAGTTGCAGATGATGTTGTTGGCACGCGCTTTGTCGATCATTTCCTGAGTGTAGTGCGGGGTGAAGAATTGAACCTTTTTGCACTGGTATTTTATGGCGCGGTCAACGATTTCAAATGGTTTGGGAAATGCGCCCATACAGCGGGGAATTTGCGGAGCGTATTTGATGGCGCTTTCCATAACGGTGTAATCGCCCATAAAGTAGACGTGATCCTGCTGATCGTATTTTTCCAACAGGGAAACGATAAGCTCCATTTTGTCTTTTGGAAATTCGGTTGCGCCCTCTTTTTCATCGGTTTTCAAGTGAAGATTGATGATGGCGTGGCGGGCGAACTTGGCGAGAACCTCCTCAAAGGCGGCGATCTTCAATCCGGCGAAACGCTCACTGAATCGGGAGCCGAAATCAAGTTCACGCAGTTCGGCAAAGGTTTTTTCTTCGATGAAACCAGTACCATTGGAAACCCGTTCCAGAGCGCTGTCATGGGCAACTACCGGAACACCGTCGCTGGTAAAACGGATGTCCATTTCAATCTCTTCGGCGCCGAGAGCGATCGCGGCACCGAATGCGGCAAGGGAGTTTTCCGGGGCAACGGTTTTAAAGCCGCGATGAGCGCAGATGCGCGGATATCCCATTTTCGCATCACATTCGACGGTCATACTGCCGCAGGGACGGTATGCCCAGGTAGCGCGAGCTTGTTCAATAAACTGGTCATTGGGGATGAGCTTGCCGCCGAAGCTGTTGGAACGCATATATTTGTGTTTGACATCATCGACTTCGCAGCTGAAAGTTCCGACTTTATTGGCAAATTCGCCAAGGATAATTCCTTCCGGAGAAACTGCCATTGAGTTGCCGCCGAGTTCAGAATTTTCGCCCATAGAGACCGATGCCCGCAGGACGTAGGCGTTGCAGTTGAATGCGATTTGCCGGTTCTGCATACGCAGGATGTCTTTGCGTTCAGCGCGCTGGAAACTTGACACCAGAACCACATCCGGGCGGCAATGAGCCAGATGGGCAACATATTCGCTGAAGTAGGTATCGTAACAAATCAGAAAACCGAAACGGATGCCGTCGACTTCAATGATATCAGGAGCGCGGAAAGTTCTGGTATACTCTTCATCAAGAAGATTGATGTTCTTTTCGGCTCGCGGCAGATGCTGTTTGAAAAAGCGTCCGGCGCTCTCACCATTGCGGTCAAATATTTCAGTAGTGTTGCGGAAGAGCCCGGCTTCGGCTTCGCAGACATAGTTTACAGCGACGATAGCATTGCAGCGCACCGCAGCGGCACGGGCGGCAGTAAGCAGAGCTTCGGTGTGCTTTTGAGCAAAGGGGATACATTCACCGATGGGGAACGCCGCCGGAGCATTGGTGTATTCGGGGGTTAAAATGATGTCACAGCTTTCATCACAGCGGTTCAATTCTTCGATCGCCACAGTGACCGATTTTTCAGCATCGGCGGCATTGTAACAGAATGGAATTTGAACAGCACAGAGTTTCATTTTTTCCTCCCGGTTTATGACCATAATTGCAGCCACAATTTCATTGTACAAAGAGCTGTCAACAGCGCCGCAAGCGATTCGTTAACCATGCCGCACACGAAAAATCCGGCGGCAAAGCTCAAAACATAAATAAATTCAAACCAGACACTTCTGCCGATCTTTTCACGGTAACGGCTCTTCGCTCCGGAAAAACTCAAACCGGAAAAAAGCAATGCCGCCAACGCAAAAATCCAGCTGTCAAAATGGTTCCACAACAGCAAAAGGACGATCGACATTATGGAAAAACAGCGCAACACGACCGATTTGAACGGCAATTCAATAAAAAATGCCCCGGCAATCAGAAGAAATATCAGCCAGCTTGCACCGTAAAAACCATAATCGACCCCGCTTAAAATATTGCCGAGCGCACCGAAAACAAGAGCGCTGACGCCCGTACAGAACCAATCTGCAACTTTTGTATTGTGCAGACAAATTTCCAGAATAATTATCAGCAGAACACCGCACCACATCCAGCGCGGCAAATCAGCCCGCGGAGTTTGAAGTTCAGAAAGCGGAACCACCTTGCTTTCAAAACCGGTCAATGCCCCGGCAACCGCACCGGGCAGAACGGCGGGAGTGCCGTCTTCATCAGTCACAGATTTAGCGCAAAGATTGCGGTCTATCGATTCCGGAGTGATCTCAAGCGGAGTATTGCTTCCGATCACGGCGGCGGCATAGCGGTTATCGGCGCTGTCAGCCGGAAGCGTCCGCCATTGCAGCGCGGGCAATTTGCCGCAGAAGCGCTGCGGAACCACCAGAATTCCGCCGTCTGACAGCATCTCAAGCAATGTTTCAGGAGCTGAAAGCATCGTTGAAGAGAGGTGTTCAACTATAACGACATCATATTTTTCCCGCACGATTTTTCCCGGAGAAGCGACAAAGGCATCCGCCATAAGCTTATATTCAAAATCAAACTCAGGATCGGAAACATTCCGGGATATAAACAGCACCTTCGGCTTTTCAAGCTCGCTCAAACCGAAGCTGCTCAAACGCGTGACCATCTCCATACCGGAGTTGCCCCCCTGCCCTGAACGAACCTGGACATCAGGAGTTTTATAAACAAAAAACCAGCACTCTGCGGCAACCGCCAGAAACCCCAATGCCGTCATGATCCATTGACGGCGGCTGACTGCCAGCCGCCGGTTATGGTTGAAAAGCAGATACAATGCCCCGGCAAAGCGCAAAATCAGCGAAGATAAATCAAAAACAGCTCCAAGCAACGCCCCGACAATCAATCCTGTGAAAAATGTTCCGGAATATTTTCCCTTTCTCCCGGGCAATTCCATCATACCGAAGAAAAATGCCGCAGGATACAATGCTCCGTTCATAACAAGAACGATACAACTGCACGCCCACGCGCCGAACTTGGTAATGACCGAACACGGCACTTTACGAAAGAGTGTTCCAAACGCAAAGGCCGCCAGTATCAATGCGATATCAGTTCCGGCATCTTCCAAACCAAGTATGCAAGGCATCCAGAATCCCCCCCAGATCAAACCGGAGAGGATCGGATAGCACTTGGACGCCGCACGCAGAACGCGGCGGCGCCGGCGGGATACTTTAATTGAAGATGCCATATTTTATTTTCACCATTTACGGATCTGACGGGCGATTTCCGCCGGGTCTTCATCGGCGCCGAGCGCACGGAAAAGCAAAGTCATCCGGTAGGAGCCGGGACGGATTTTGTCTTTTTCCAGAGGTCCGGGGCCGCAGCTGGCGGTTCCGAGTCCGCGCTGGAGCAGATCGCAGTTGAGATAGATGGTATTTTCCGGCTTCAAGTCGCAGGTGTGACGCGCCTTGGTAAGTGAATAGGTGCTGTATTCCAGTGCCGAGAAAATCATCTCATCCCCCGGAACGATCAACAGTCCGCGCGCATTATCCATAGAACGGAACGCGGCAAACTTCACTCCGCAGCGGGCGCCGTTTTCCTGCGGCATAATATAGGGGGTATACATATCCTGCGGAGTGGTCTGATAACGGCCGGGGATGGCGCAAGATTGCCGGTCGGGATAGTTTTCATAGGGGCCGAGACCGTAGTAGTCGATTTCTTTAAGCTCCGGGGGAAGTTCCATCGTGACTCCCAGACGCGGAATATCATCAAAGTACTGCGGCACAACGAAGTTGAGTTCGCAGACCACCGTACCGTCTTCCCGCGGATAAAGCAGCTGGGTAAATTCAAATTCATCGCTGTCTTTTCCGGCGGCGATCCCCAGCTCGCGGCACTCGACCGCGCTTCCGGTGGAACGGAAACGGTCGGGGATCATTTTGACTTTGTCAAATCCGAGAGAACACCATTTTTTGTAAACGCGGTTTCCGGCATCATTGGGAGCGGTGAGCAGTTTGAGACCGTCATTGTCCACAGGGGCGCGCCAGAGATTCAAACGGGGGCCGCAGGAGAGGAGCGTTTCGCCGTTGACGGTAAGTTTGCGGATACCGGAGGGGCCGATATCAGCGGCAAGTTTTCCGGCGGAGATGATGGTTTCCAGCTGATCAAAACGCATACCGCAAATCTGTTTTTCAGCAGTTTTCCCGGCAACGCTCCGCGCCAGCGGCAGCTTGAACCAATCGTGTCCGACGCAGAATCCGGCATCACACCACGGCTTGGCATCACGGGTAACGGCACGGACGATGAGAATGACTTCACTACCGCTTTCAACGGCCGGAATATCCGGCGCCAGCGTGAAGCATCCACTCTGCTGCGGCTGGATTTCTCCGGGGATCAAAGAACCGGAAAGGATCTCTTTGCCGTCAATATTGATCTGCCACTGCAATTCAATATCCTCCAAGGTGGAGAAATAGCGGCAGTTGGCAACCTCGATGCGGCAGGAGTGAACATCCTGCATGGAAATTTTCACCGGACGGGCAAGGTATTTGAATTCATACAATCCAGGGTGCGGAGTGCGGTCGGGCCACACGATACCGTCGGTACAGAAGTTGATATCGTTGGGCGTATCGCCGAAGTCACCGCCGTAACACCAGTAAGGCTTGCCGTCAGCATCAAGACGTTTGATACCGTGATCGATCCACTCCCAGATAAATCCGCCCTGCAAGCCGTCATAATTGTTGAAGGCTTCAAAATAGGCGTTCAAGTGGCCGTTGCTGTTGCCCATAGCGTGGCTGTATTCGCACAAAATCATTGGGCGGCGTTTTTCGATATGGGATTTTGACCACTCGATGATCTGTTCGACTTTCGGATACATCGGACAGATGAAGTCGGTAAGGTAATCTGGGGGAGTCGCGTACTGCCAGCGGAAGATACCGCGATTGCGGTTTTCCAGCATAGTCTGCCAAGTGGAATCTTCACGCACCGCACCTTCGTAGTGAACCAGACGGGAGGAGTCGCGGAAACGGATGTAGCCCGCCATCGCGGCATGGTTATAGCCGCAACCGGATTCATTACCCAAACTCCATCCGTAAATGCAGGGATGGTTCTTGTCGCGCTCGATCATGCGGGCGGCGCGATCAACAAAAGCTCCTGACCAACGCGAATTCAGGCAGAAGTCACCGGTAAAAGCGTGGTGTTCCAGATTTGCTTCGTTCAGGACATAAAATCCGAGTTCATCGCAGAGGTCGTAAAATTCCGGGGCAGACGGGTAGTGACTGCACCGGATGGCATTGACGTTGAAACGTTTCATCGTCATCAAATCAAGCTTCAGCACCTCGTAGGGAACCGCACGGCCGAAGGTATCGTGGTGTTCATGACGGTTCATACCGCAGATAAGCACCTTCTGACCATTGACCAGAAACTTGCGGTCTTTGACCTCATAGCGGCGGAAACCGGTACGGACAGATACCGCATCAATGAATTTGCCGTCTGCACTACGCAGTTCGACGGTCAAAATACAAAGCTGCGGATTTTCAGCGTTCCACTGCGGCACATTGGGCAGAGTGATTTGGGAAGCGACCTGAAAACGGCGCAGATTGGTTCTGGAAGCAGACTCCAGCAGCGCCAGCGGAATGCGTTTGTACTCCGGGTCGCCGGAGTAAATTTCTCTGCCGCTGGGATCGTACAATCTGACCGTCACCACCGTTTCTATGGCGGCGGCATCAGACGGGAAGTCGATAATAACTTCATAATCCAATACGCCGCTCTTCAAATCCTCGGACAGCAAACCTTTGGCAAAAACATCAGCAACCGAAGTTTCAGGAACTTCAAAGAGATAAACAGACCGTGAAAGTCCTGGCATATACCAATAGTCCTGATCTTCAAGATAGGTTCCGTCTGACCACTTGACCACCGTAACAGCGATGGTATTGCTGCCGTCGCGGAGCAGTTTGGTTATATCAAATTCGGTCGCGCCGCGGGAATCTTTGGAACATCCGGCAAAAATGCCGTTGATATGGCAGAAAAACAGGCTTTCGGCACCGTCAAAGTGGATAATGTAACGCTTTGAAGGATCGATTTTTTCCATAACCAGCTCGCGGCGGTAGATACCGGTCGGGTTCTTTTCCGGAACCTCTGGCGGGTCAGCTTTGAAGGGCATATTGACATTGGTGTAGTGCGGATTGTCCGGCACGCTGTCGCGCATCACCCAGCAATCAGGGACATTCACCGTCTCCCACGATGAAGCATCAAAATTTTCTGCGTAACAGTTTTCGTCAATACTGAGCGGATCATCGGTATAGGCAAACTGCCACTTGCCGTCAAGCAAAGTTGTAAAGGGGGAATTTTCCCGGAAATAACGTTTTGCCTGCTCCTCCGAAGAGAAGTGATACATCGTAGCGCGGCAGCTTTCGCGGTTCATACCCTGCAGTTCAGGACTCTGCAAAAAATCTTTGGTTATCTTCATACAAAACTCCATTTTGGGGATGTAAAAACGTATTTGGGAAAATATATCACCGCAAGCGGTGCAATTCAAGGCAGGATAATTATATATTTTTGTCTAAAATCATTTGAGAAATCATTATTTCTGTGCTATCTTATAGAAATGACTTTTTATTCAACCGGAAATGGAACCATGGCAAAAGAACAGGGCAAATCTTCTCGTTTTCTGCAAACGTCGATACGGCTGATCTTTGCCGTCGCTATCATCGGCGGATTGATCTGGTTCCGCCGCGAACAATTACGGCAATGCCTGGACTCTTTTGACTACCTTTTTGTAATTCCGTCGATACTGTTTTATCTTATCACCCAGATTATCGGTTCCTGGCGCTGGTGCCAGCTTGCCAGATTGCAGAAGTTTGATATATCAATGTTTGAAGCATTTTCCCTGACAATGCAGGGGAACTTTTTCTCGCTGGTGATACCTGGTGGAGCCATCGGCGGAGATGTGGCAAAAATGGGCTTGCTCGCCAAACGCCGACAGCCCGGCACACGCGGCGAAGCGATCTTTTCGGTGTTTATGGACCGCGTAGTCGGGATGCTGGCGCTGTTCGCATTGGCTATCCTGTTTCTTCTGACCTTCTTCACGGAAATTTCCAATGTAAAAATACCATATTTGACAACCAGCACTCTCCAGATAAAATTGCTGGTCATCGGTCTGATACTGCTGTGTCTGGCCGGGATCTTTGCCGGTATTGCGATATTCTTCCATAAAACTCTGCGTAAGATCCCCGGAGTCGGAAAGCTTATGGATTGGATGGATGCCCGCTTCAACAATCTTGTTTCCAGAGTGACCGCTATGGCGGATCTCTACGCGAAATACCCCGGCAAAATGTTTTTGCTGGTCGTTGTCAGTATATTTTTCATCCACATATTTTCCACGCTTCCGCTCTGTTTTCTGCTTGCCGGAACCGGTACTGCGCTGGACTGCCGCCAGACACTTCTGGTAATGACGGCGGTGACCATCGGCAACATATCAGGCTTGATCCCGCTTACCCCCGGAGGGATCGGGCTGCGCGATTTGACCACGATTGCCATACTCGGTGCAGTCGGTGTCGGTCAGGGAGCCGGAGAAACCGCCCAGTTGATGTCGACCGGGCTTGGAATAATTTTAAACCTGTGCGGCGGATTGTTTTTTGCCTTTGACGGCGGCCGCACTTCAAACGCTGTAAAGAGATCATGAGTGAAATTCAACTGAACATAGCTTTGGAAAAAAATCAGAATCCATTGCGTAAAGCATTATCCGACGGCAAGTTCATCTTTCTTGCCGAATGCCGCATCCCGGAAGATGAACGCACCATTGAAGGCGCCGCTTCGCGCATAATGCCGCTTGCCGAAAAGATGTGGAGCTTCGACGATCTGCACGGCGGCCTGGCGGTGCTCGATCTGCCGGGTGCCCCCTTTTCTCCGGCGGATCTGGCATCCGAATTCCCCGCCGAATACCGCAACCGCAATCTCTTTTATCTTTCCGGTTCCGGAAAAGATGCCAAAGATGTCCAGCGGGAGCTGACCGTTGCCGCCGCCAACAGCATTGAAAATCTGGCAGCTGTTTCCGGAGACGTATGGGGCGACAATGTCAAAATGTGCAGGGCACGGAACTACACCGGAAGCGTCCGGATGCTTGAAATGATGAAAGATGCCGGTTCCTTCTGGTACGGTGCAACCGTGAATCCCTTCCAGTACCGGGCGGAAACTATGCTCGGCACCCTTGGCAATATGCGCAGGAAGCTGCTTGCCGGAGCCGAATTCATCGTAACACAATCCGGCTGGGATATGCTGCAGAATCAGAATCTTTCCTGGTATATGCTCCGCAACAGCATCTATATCCCGCAAATCGTCCGGCTGACCTTCCTCTCTCCGGAAAAAATCGAAAAGATCATCGCCGGAAAAGTTCCCGGTTTATCAATTTGCAAAGAGTTCCGCCAGCAGCTCGATCAGGAGCTGTGCGGCAGCAGCGCCCAGTTTGAAGCCGCCCAGTACCGCCGATTGGAACTTCAGGCGGCAGGCGCCCGTCTGATGGGCGCAAGCGGTATCCAGTTGAGCGGAGTAACTTATCCCGGCAAGGCGGAAATCATCGCCCGCCGCATCCGCTCTGCGCTGGAGGAGTTCAAAGATTTCAACCACTGGCTCGACGAATACAACCGCTATCAGGCGGAAGCGGAGATGGGAACATCGGTGCGGACATTCCGCTTGTATGACCGTATTTTGCGCCGCGATTACCCATTTGACGAACCGCCCGCAGGCAAAGATACCGGAGCGTTCCCCTTGAGCCGCGGAGAAAAAATCAACCGCAAACTCTGCAAAGTTTTCTTTTCAAAAGCCGACCGCCAACGCGCCGGACGCGACCGCCTGCTCAAAAAACTGCTCGCCTCCTGCCGCGGTTGTGACAACTGCCGCCTGCCGCAGCACAGTTTTGTCTGTGTTGAGAACTGTCCCAAACGGCTCGAACACGGCCCCTGCGGCGGTGTCAGAGAGGACGGAAGATGCGAAATCGGCAACTTTGAGTGTGTCCATATAAAAATTGTACGCTTTTCTTCATATGATAAACCGGGAAAAGATTTGGAATTATGACAATTGTGAGCTATATTATATAAGTTAACATTTTTTCAGGGAATTTTCTTTATGGTCGTCTTATTCGTTTGTACCGGAAACACCTGCCGCAGTCCGATGGCAGAATTGTTTCTGCGCGCTGAACTGGACAAGCGCAATCTGCCGGAAATCACGGTGCGCTCCGCCGGTCTTGCCGCGTATGCAAACGATACCATAAGTCCCAATGCGCAAGCAGTGATGAATGAATACGGCATCGACGCCTCAAACTTCCGCAGTACGCGCTTGACCGCGCTTCTGGCAGAGAGCAGTGATTTGATATTCACTATGAGTTCAAGCCACAGCAGCGCGATCACGCAGGCGCTTCCCGAATGCGCAAAAAAGACGGCCCCGCTTCTTACGCTCACTTCAGGCGGCGATGTCCCCGACCCCTACGGCGGGACGATCGAACACTATCGCAAGGTTTTTGAATCGATGAAGCCGGCTCTGATGAAAATCGTACAAATGATAGAAACAAAAAAGTTTAACAACTTATAATACTTATATTGAAAGGTTATTGTTATGAGAGAGATCACTGATTTCCTGTCCGCAAGCCCCATCACCATCGCTTTCGGCGCAGACCACGGCGGTTTTGAGCTGAAAAAAGCTCTGATCGACGTTGTTTCAGCCATGGGATGCAAGGTCATCGACTGCGGAAGCGCTTCCGCTGACAAGTGCGACTACCCCGATTTCGGCACCCCCGCCGCGCTGGCTGTCGCCGACGGCAAAGCTGACTGCTGCATCCTCATCTGCCGTTCCGGCGTTGGAATGAGCATCGTTGCGAACCGTTTCCACGGTGTCCGCGCTGTCATCGCTGCCAATGAAGAAAGCCTCAAGAAATCCCGCCAGCACAACTGCGCCAACGCCTTGGTCATCGGCGCCGATGAAACCGATGCCGCCACCGCTGAAAAGCTGGTCAAACTCTTCCTTTCCACCCCCTACACCAACGAAGAACGCCACACCGCCCGTCTAGTCAAGGTCGAACAGAAATCCTATGACGATATCGCCGCCGTCCGCGTTGCCGACCCCGAAATCGCCGCTATGATCGACTCCGAAGCCATCCGTCAGCGCGACGGCATCGAACTTATCGCCAGCGAAAACTTCGCCAGCTGCGCCGTCCGCGCCGCACAGGGCTCCGTTCTCACCAACAAATACGCCGAAGGCTACTCCGGCAAGCGCTACTACAACGGCTGTGAATTCATCGACCAGATCGAAACTCTCGCCATCGAACGCGCCAAAAAACTTTTCGGTGCTGAAGCCGCCAACGTCCAGCCCCACTCCGGCAGCGGCGCCAATCAGGCGATCTACACCGCGCTGTGCGAACCCGGCGACACCGTTCTGGCGATGAGCCTCGATCACGGCGGTCACCTCACCCACGGCCACCCGCTCAACTTCTCCGGTAAGCTCTACAATATGGTTCCCTACGGTGTCAACCGCGAAACTGAACAGATCGACTACGATGAAGTTGAAAAACTCGCCATTGACTGCAAACCCAAAATGATCCTTGCCGGTGCCAGCGCCTATCCGCGTATCATCGACTTCCCGCGTCTGCGCGCCATCGCTGACAAAGTCGGTGCGCTGCTCTTCGTTGATATGGCTCACATCGCAGGTCTGGTCGCCGCCGGCGAACATCCCAGCCCGGTTCCCTACGCCGACGTGGTCACCACCACCACCCACAAGACCCTGCGCGGACCGCGCGGCGGACTTATCCTCGGCCGTGAAGAGTACATCAAAAAGATCAACTCCGCTGTCTTCCCCGGACTTCAGGGCGGACCGCTCGAACACGTCATCGCCGCCAAGGCGGTCTGCTTCGGCGAAGCTCTCAAACCGGAATTCAAAGCCTATCAGCATCAGGTCAAACTCAATGCCGCCAAACTTGCCGCCGAACTTCAGGCCCGCGGTTTCCGCATCGTTTCCGGCGGTACTGACAACCACCTCGCGCTGATCGACCTGCGTCCCAAAAACGCCACCGGTAAAGAGGTCGCCAACGCGCTGGATATTGCCCACATCACCGCCAACAAGAACATGATCCCCTTCGACCCCGCCAAACCGATGGTCACCAGTGGTATCCGTATCGGTACCCCGGCGATCACTACCCGCGGTCTCAAGGAAGCGGATATGGTCAAAGTCGCTGAATTCATCGACCGCGCCGTCGCCGTCCGCACTGATGAAGCTGCGCTCCGCGCCATCGGTCAGGAAGTCACCGAATTTATGGCTGCCTTCCCGATGCCCCAGTTCTGAACTAAAATTTATTGGAGAGTAAAATAAAATGATCGATATCAAACTCATCCGCGAAAACGCGGAAATGCTTCAGAAGAACTGCGTTCGCCGCGGTTACCCCATCGATATGGAAGGTCTGGTCAAACTCGATGCCGATTGCCGTGCGCTCGGAGTTGAGATCGAAACTCTGCGCAGCGAACGCAACCGCTTGAGCAAAGAGTGCGCCGCCAATCCCGAAGCCCGCGAGCGCGTCAAACAGATCAAGCTGCAGCTCGGCGAAAAAGAAAACAAATTTGACACCCTGCAGGAACGCATCCGTCAGGTGTTGATCCGTATGCCTAACCTCCTTGCCGACGATGTGCCCGACGGCACCGATGATACCGGCAACGTTGAAATCAAAAAAGTCGGCACCATCCCGACCTTTGATTTCCCGATCAAAGACCACCAGCAGCTCGGCGAAGATCTCGACATCCTCGACATCGCCCGCGGTGCCAAAGTTGCCCAGACCGGTTTCTACTACTGGAAGGGTCAGGGCGCGATGCTCGCGCAGGCGTTCTTCTTCTGGGTTCAGAAGTTCCTCGTTGAACGCGGTTTCACTATGTTTATGACTCCGTGCGCCGCCAAGGAACGCACTCTCTTCGGTACCGGATATCTCCCGTTCTTCGCCGATCAGACCTACAATCTCACAGGTGAAGACCTCGCTCTTATCGGTACCAGCGAACAGACTCTGGTCGGTTACCATGCCGATGACGTTCTCGACGGCGCTGAATTGCCGCTGTGCTACACCGCCTACACTCCCTGCTTCCGTACCGAAGCGGGCAGCTACGGCCGCGCTTCCCGCGGTATCTTCCGCGTGCATCAGTTCCACAAAGTCGAACAGATCATCTTCTGCAAACCCGAAGACTCCGTGAAATATCACGAATTCTGTCTGGAAAATGAAGAAGCTCTGCTTCAGGCTCTGGGTCTGCCCTACCACGTGGTCAATGTCTGCGTCGGCGACCTCGGTGCCCCCGGCTACAAGAAGTATGACATCGAAGCATACTTCCCCAGCTTCGGCGGATACCGCGAAGTCACCAGCAACACCAACCTGACCAGCTTCCAGAGCCGCCGTTTGAACATCCGTTACAAAGACGGTGCCGAACGCGACTTCGTTCATACCATCAGCGCCACCGCCGCGACTGACCGTATGATCATCTGCATTATGGAAAACTATCAGCAGCCCGACGGCACCATCATCGTGCCGGAAGTCCTGCGTCCTTACACCGGTTTTGACCGCATCGCTCCCAAAAAGTAAGCGGTAAAAACAGTAATCACTCCAAACGGGACGGTGAATTCACCGCCCCGTTTGTTATATCTGTCAAACAGGGGAAATTTATGCTGACCGATCTTCTGATAAAACTTTTCATCCGCAACAGTGACAAAACCTCCCGCCCCAAAGTACGTTTGATGTACGGCTTGCTGGCGGGAATTGTCGGCATTGCGGTAAATGTACTGTTGTTTGTGTTGAAATTCATCATCGGACTGCTTTCCGGAAGTGTCGCTATCGCAGCTGATGCCGCCAATAATCTGTCGGATGCCGGTTCCGCTGTGGTCACCGTGGTCGGTTTCAAACTGTCAGCGCGCCCGGCGGATAAAGATCACCCCTTCGGTCACGGCCGCGTGGAATATGTCGCCGGTGTCGTGGTATCGGTGATCGTCATTGTGGTCGGCTTCAACTTTTTGCGCGACAGCGTAATGCGTTTCTTCACGCCGAAACAGCTCACGGTATCGCAAGTTGCGATGATTATTTTCGGCAGTTCGATATTGTTCAAACTCTGGCTCTTTTTCTTCTACCGCAAAATCGCCAACCGGATCAATTCCGATGTTATCAAAGCTTCCGCATTTGACAGCTTGAGCGATATGCTCAGCACCTCCGTGGTGCTTATTGCGACCATTGCCGGACAGTACACAAAATTTCCGGTCGATGCCGCAACCGGTACGATCGTTGCCTTGATGGTGGTCATCGGCGGCATCAAACTTCTGCGCGAAACGACCAATCCGCTTCTGGGCGAACGCCCTGCCCCGGAGATGGTCGATGCCCTGCGCGATTGCCTGCTCCAATGCGAAGGCATCAAAGGCGTACACGATATCATCATCCACAACTACGGCCCCAATCAGTATTTTGCCACCGCCCATGCGGAAGTCGATCCGGAGGGCACGCTTTTTTCCACCCACGATATGCTCGAAGCGGCAGAGATCCACGTTGCCAAAAGAATGCCGGTGCGTTTGCTGCTCCATTGCGATCCGTGCAATACCAAGGATCCGGAGGTGATAAGATGGCGCGGAAAAATGGAAGAGATCGTGTCAGCGTACGATTGCCAATTCAAGCTGTATGACTTCCGGCTGAAGATTTCTCCGCAGGGACATTTGCAGCTGCACTTCCACTTGCTCACCCCGCGCAGTTATCAGCATAAGCTGGACAATATCCATACTGAATTCACCCGGCAGATAAAAAAATCAGCTCCGGAAGTGGAGCTGGTCATTGAATTTATCGAAAGCTACGTCTGAACAACGTACATCGAACGCGGGGGGAAGGGAAAACTTTTTTCTCGTGAAAAGAAGTTTTTCACTTCCCCCGCACCCCCTTCCTTTTTCAAGAAAAGCGGGATATTCTGCTTCCGCCTGTTCTGCGAAGCCGCAGGCAGCAGATTATTATTCTTTTTAATCTATCTGGACTTTGACCGGATGCTTTTCCTGCATACTTTTCACAACTGCCGCACCGGTAAGCACCGCCTGAATACCATCTTCGATGGTGGGCAAAGTTGCCGCCGGCGGCACCGCAAAGAGTTCTGAAAAGATATGAGCATCCGCGCCGCCGTGAGAACCGAATCCCCGGACGATCGGAACATCTTCCACCTCTTTGCCGAAGCGGAAAATTTTGATACTCTCTTCCATCTTGCTTTTCATATTATGCAGATCATCAGCGCTTGAGCTGTACGAAAGCTGACGCGCTTCGACACGGCCTTTGGTGCCTTGGATATTGATGACTTCGCCCTCGTAATCAGCATAGGCGCAGAGGGTATACGCTGCGCGGACACCGTTGGCGAAAGTGATCGTTGCCGAGAAGTTGTCCTCGATATCGATCTCTTTTGACCAGATACACATATCAGGAGTGTAGGCATTGCGGTCATAGAGCGTTTCGTCATAGGCGAAAAAGTCCGGACACTTATCCTTGTGCGGGCACTCACAGCAGCGCGTTCCCTCAAACTCGTGCGGCGCATCGGCGCCGTAAGCGACCAGCGCACCGTCAGCGTTGACTTCAACCGCATAGGAATCCAGCAGGAAGTTCAGCTTATCAAAGTGGTGGGAGCTTTTGTGCAGCTGCAAACCGTTGGAATATTTCCGACGGGAGTTCCAGCGGCGGAAGTAGCTTTTGCCGTGGATGCGGTCAAGAAGTTCGCGGTATTCAACACTTTGAACTTCGCCGATAACTCCGGACTCCAGAACCTTTTTCAAAGTCTGTGCCACGGGACGGTAACGGGAGTTGTGGCTGGTAACAGCAAAAACTTCCGGATTGCGGCGGCAGGCTTCGCGGATAGCGCGGCACTGTTCCTGCGTGGTGCAGAGCGGCTTTTCGGAGATAACGCCGATCTTTTTATCCAGCGCACGGACAATGTATTCGGCGTGATAGGTGTCGATAGTGCCGATGATCAGCAGATCCGGCCTGACTTCTGCGCACATAAGTTCAAAATCGGTATACTGCGGCACATTTTCCAATTCGGTACGCTTGGCAAATCCTGCCATTTTTCCGGGATCGGTGTCCATAAGCGCAACGATCTGGTGATGTTGATTATAGGTCTCCCGCAACGCACGGGCAAACGCAACGATCCGCAAACCGCAGCCGACAACAGCAATTCGTTTCATACGATCTTCCTCACCTTACTTCGCAGCTTCAGCAGCCTTGGTCACCGTGACCTTGGGTTTGGCAACCGATGCGCCGCTGCCGTTGGCAACAAAGAAGACTGCACGGATCTTGGCAGTTTTGCCTTTCGGAGTATCTTTAACGGTGAACTTCACCTTGACTTCAGCGCCTGCGGCGGTAAGTTTGACGAGCTTATTCTGGGAAGAGGTTCCCCTGGGTTCGCTGTACTGGAAAATTCCGACCGTGGCATCTTTGTTTCCGCGGATATTGGCGGTGATCTCCACCGTGTCACCGGCAACGGCGGCGATCGCCGGGCTGTAGATACCGTAACGGACATTTTTGCCAGCTTCGCTGGTCATCAGAACAGCATTGCCGCTTCCGGTGCGGATGATTTCAAGACTGCCTTTGCTTCCGGACATCAAGTTCCATCCGGCGGGGGGCAATCCCGGTTTGCGCGGCTCGGGGAAATCACCATTGACCACAGTATCAGCACCGAAAAGTGAAACTGCAAAAACAGTACTCAACATCACAATAAATTTTTTCATTTTTTATCTCCTTTTTCAATTGTTTATTTTCTTAATGCGGCATCACACCAGTCAGCGATATCGCCAAAAATACCGTCATCAGCATCGCTGACCACAAGTTTCAATTTTTTACAGTCAGTAACATCCGCCCAGATCGGAACCGCCTCCATAGAAGCGGTCAGTTTTCCACTGCGGGCGGCAAGCTTACCGTCGGTGTAAATGAGGAACTCCACCGTTCCGACATTGCCGCCTGAATTATCCAAACCGACATTGGCGGTGAACATCTTCCAATTATCTTCCGGGTCAAGCTGGAAAACCACTTCGCTTGCCGCGTGAACTCCAAGTCCTTTGGCAAACTCCCGTTTGCGGATGGTGAGCGGCCCTTTGTGGTAGCACTCTTTATCCATAGTCAAGACCGCTTCCGGCTGAATGGCTTTTACCGGCTTCATATCAGAAAGATAACGTTTGGAAAACATTCCGAGGATATCTTCGGGAAAAGTCGTTTTGGCTGGATCACGTTTCCACGGCAGAGTGACTTTCTGCGTTTTTCCGGCGGCGAAAACCTGAAATTCCACCACCTGCGCCCCCTGACGGCTGGAGCTGTAAGTGACATTGATTTTGAAATAACGCGCCTTGACCGGTTTGAAATAACGGTGCAATCCCATCGGAGTATCGAATTTGACGTTGGCACTTTCATCGACCACCAGCTGCCACTCTTTGCCGTCGGCGCTGGCGAAAACCTGATACTGGCTGAAGCGCGGGAAGATAGAGTTATCAACACTCCACGCCATAACAATGCGGCAGGAATCGACCTTTTCCACCTTGCCCAAGTCCACAGTCATACTCTGGGGGCAGGCTTTGAGACTCCACCACGCGCTGTCAAAATTTTCGTTGCCGTCGACCGCTTTATTGCCGCCGAACTTCGGAGTGGCGCTGTCGGTCGCGGTCTTCTTGTTGAGCGCGAGATTGACCGGGCGGGTAACCACGCGGTCGGGGATGTTGCACGGGGAAACCTCAATGACGGTGTACTGTCCGGGTTCAAGGGTGAAGTCCAGCATCTTTTTGCCGTCACGCTTGGTGAAATAGAGTTTTTCGCCAGTGGTGAAACTGACCGCATCAGCGATATTTTCCGGAACGCTCATAGAGAAATTCAAAGTTTTTCCGGGATCGGCGATCTCCTGCGGGATGCGCATACCCGGCATATTTTTGTAAATAAAGCCGCCGTTATTGTAGAGGGCGATCACGAAATTGTCACCTTTGCGGTTGACCTGATAGAGCAGCTGTTTATCGAGATTTTCGCCTTTGAAATGGAACGGGATAAGTTCAGAAGAGATCCGTTTGACCAGATCATGGACAAAAGGAAGGATATTTTTGCGCTTGACATCGGAGATGAGAATTTCGCGCTCTTCCAACATCCATTCAGGTGAACAGAGGATCACCGCACCTTTGCCGAAAGCATTACGGCTGACGACGGGAGCTTTGCCGACTTTGTAGAGCATTTTTGCTCCGGAATGGAGTTTGAGTTCGCGGTAACGGAATTTGCCGCTGTTGAACTTTTTGCCGTCAAAGCTCTGCATTTGAGAAGCCTTCTTTACTGCAGAAGAGATTTCAGCACCGAGGAACTCTGTCGGGAAAACGCGGCCTTTCAACATAGCAGTATTAAGGATCAGCGTTCCGCCGTTGCGGACATATCTGGTCAATGCGGCGACAGCTTCGGGAGTGAATTTCTGCTCTCCGGCGAGAAACAGCACCGGATAGGCGGCAAGGAGTTCGTCATCGATAACGCCTTTTGGGGTGTCAAGGCGCAGAACATCAAAAATATCGCCGTAGGGAGTAGCGCTGAATTCATCCTGAACGGTATACGCTTCCTGGAAGTTGTACGCCACGCGGTGGAGCAGTTCGCGCGACATCTGTTCCCCGTCATTGTAGGGGAAACGGTAGAAGGCTTTATCGCCGTAGTAAACCAAGCCGTTGTGCCAGGACATAACCAATGCGACCGGCGCCCAGGAGATACCGAAATCGTGATCTTCGTTGAATTGATACATTCTTTCGCACATTTCGCCGAACCAGCTTAAGCGGTACTGACCTTTTCCCGCCAGATCGATATAGGTGCAGTGGTCGGATTCATCTGCGATGATCGCGGCATTGCCCATAAGCATATAGACGTAAAGCCGTTCATAAAGCGACGGGGAGATTTTGATATTGCCCTGCTGATTCTGATAACCGGCACGGGGCTTCTGCATATGAGCGAGCATCGGCGGAGAGATACGCGCCTGCCAGTCATAGGCGGGAAAGTAACCAAATGGAACATTCCACATCCGCGCCGCACCGCGGGTGAACGCCTGCAATACGGAGTTGCTGCGGTAGGGGGTACGGTTTTCGGTGATGATGCCGCGAATTTTGTTCCAGCCGCCGGGCCATGCCTTTGCCCAGTAGTGCGAACCGTCGAAGACGTGAGTTTCAAAATCAAATGGTGCGTTGTAAAGTTCCCAGAGATAACGGCAGAGCTGTTCATACTCTTCGCGGGTTCTGGGAGTTTTTTTGCCTTTCATCACCGTTTTGGATGCTTCAAGCAAGCGGCGGCCGACGTGGGTATTGACCTTGAGGCCGTCAATGGCTTTGATCAGACGATCGGCACCGGTCCCCCATTCGTTGAAGGCACGGTAGCCGAGGAAGCCGGGGAGCTTGTTCATCGCTTCCATCTGCGCTTTGGTCGGCAGAGAAAGTTTTTCAAAATAGGGATAGTTTTTGCCGAGCACCGGCAGTTCACTGCGTTCGGCGCGGGCGATCCGCTCCTGATACTGCGGATTCTTGTGCGGCTTGCCGAAAAGCTCAACCGCCCGCAGCGCCCGGTTGCGGTCGTGGCCGAACTGTACCATCATTTCCGGCCCGCTTCCGGTATCAAGTCCGGTCTGCCAGCCGTATTTGCCGAAAAGCGAGGGAAGAATTATCCGCTTGCTTACCGGAATATCCGGATTGGCAACGATTTTCACTGCTGATGCGGAAAACACCGCAACGCAGACTGAAGTAATGCAAAGTAAAGTTTTCATCGTATACAATTCTCCGGCAAATTATTTCAAAGCGGCATCATTATAATCCAGATTGTGGTTGAATTCATTGCGATAGTTGAACCAGTAATCGTAGGTACTTACTGCAGCGACATGGCCGTCACCGAAAAGAATATTGTACTGTTTGTTGTGCGCCGGAACCGCGTAGCGTTCCGTAGCAACCGTGACTTTGCGCGCGTGGCGGTGCATATACCAGGCATCCAGATATCCCTTGCGGGCGTAGGTACTGCCTTTTTCTATAAGGGCGCAATACGCCAGCACAACTCTGGAACTGTTTTTGATCCGCACCGATTTGTGCGGAGAAGAGGTCTCCAGGATCGTACCGTTTTCATAGAAAAATCCGGTCAGAACTTTGTTATACTGCAAGTTGCGGGGATGACCTTTCAACGCTTCATCATCATCATAACCGATATCCGGCACATTATTTTTGGCAGGAGTATTGTTAATAGAGTTGCCGGGACAATTGAAGTTGCCCGGATCAAGCAGTTTGCTGTTGATCATATGAACAAACCAACGTTTATACTCACCTTTATAAGTATAGACTGCCGGCATATAGAAGGAATCATTGTCATCAGCATAAGCCAGAGATGCCACACCGATCTGTTTCAAGTTTCCGGTACAGCTGGCAAGGTGTCCGCGTGCGCGGGCTTTCTGCAGAGCCGGAAGCAATACCGCTGCCAGAATAGCGATGATGGCGATGACGACCAGCAATTCGATCAGAGTGAAGCCCAACTTTGTTGTTTTTGGAACGGGTCGATGATTCATTTTTTATCTCCTGTAAAATGTTGTTTGAAAAATTCTATTCTTTCTGCGGGCAAACCGGTCTCTTCGCCAGCCAATGTCCGCGGAGTGAGCCACGATTGTTCCGCATCGCTCAAGGCGGCGGCCAGCGGCACGTCGCCCCACTTCAATATTCCCGGGACAGCCAATGCCATAGTGTAAAATGCGCTTTGCTTTTCAAAGCAGTAACTGACCGGTGCATCCACCAGCACCACCTGATTGATCACGGTAGAGAATATTGAAGCATACAATCCGGCAAGCGCAGTTTCTTTCCAGCCGTGCAGAGTGATCTTCTTTTCCGGAAACTCTGCGGCAAGGAATGCTGATACGGCGCTCAATTCACTGCTCCAAACGCCGGTAAGCGTTTTACCGAGCCACAGCTGGCGGCGGGCGCTCTGGTGATAAGGCACCGGACGTTCGTGTTCAAAAATAAATTCTCCCTGACAGGACAAATCGAGCAGAACGACCATATTTCCAGCATTTATCGCCTCATTGACCGCTGTTTCCGGAACCTCTTTTTTTCCGTCAATGTGAGTAAAAACGGTTATATCGCCCTGCCCTTTTTTCCAGACGATCGGCAGAGCGCTTCCATCGGACAGATTCAACTGCCAGCGGTTCCAGTTTTGTATGGATTCAAATCTATCAAAACTTTTGACCCGCAATGCGGAATTGAATTTGATGATTTCCGCCAATGCACTCTTTTTAGCCTCCGGATCGAACGCCGTTTCAGCATAAAGTTTTTCAAGGGCGCACCGACCTTTGTCGATCAGATATCCGGCATAGGAAACCACCTTTTCCGGGCGCTGTCCCGGGGCGAAGGCGAGCAGTTTATCCTCATCGAGAGTGGTGAACGGCTCCTCTTCGATTGGAAGACCGTGACCTTTGCCTTTCAAATGCAGTTCAAAAAATCCCAGCATCGCCTGCCGTGCTTCCGGGCTGTAAGCGTGGCCGTGATTGAATATGCGGTAGGTGAAATTTTCCCACGCGCCGAGCTTCTTGAATACCGGAAGCGCCGCCTCGTATGAACGCAGCATCTCCTGCGGCGAAAAGGTTTTAACATCGTAAAGTCCGGTGCAAATCAGCATCGCCCGCGGCGCGGCAAGCGCGAGAATACCGCCCATTTCAGTAACATTCAAGCCGCCGGGAAGCGTTTCGCAGCAGCAGTTCGGCTCATAGAGATAACTTTCATAACTGCCGACGCTGCAAACCGGAACCGCCGCTTTGACACGTTCATCCATCGCGGCAAGATACATAGTTTGATTGCCGCCGCCGGAGGCTCCGGTGGCACCGATACGGGAGGAATCAACTTCAGAAAGCGCACACAGCACATCGACCGCCCGCATATTGTCCACAAGCAGACAGCCCATAAGTGTTTCACCGAAGTTGAAGGCGTTGGAACCGAAAATTCTGCCGTGGTGTTCGTAAACCGTATGCACCGTACTGCGTTCACCGGAACCGAAGGCATCCGGAGAGATGACCACATACCCTTTCTTTGCCAGCGTGAATCCGCGCGACTGCACCCGGGCGGCAAGACGCCCCTGGATCCAATGGCCGTGCATATTGACCACCCCCGGGAACGGGCCGTTACCTTCCGGTAAATAAATGGTGGCAGTAGTGTATATTCCAGGACGGGTCTGATAGATCACATTGCGCAGCGTGATGCCTTCATGGACAAAGGAGTTTACCACTTCCAGATCAAGCGGAAGCTTATGGTCGTACTCTACTCCCATAAGTTTCCACAGTGCTTTGCGCAGTTTTTTGCTGTAAGCTGTCCAATCTTCCGGAAAGGCGTTCAATTCAGAAAAACGCCCGGCATCGCGGGAGAGCTGCCAAACATTCGGAGCTGTATTCATTTTTCACCCCGGAAAATAAGCTGCGGCTGACCGTTTTCCGGATAGACCACAAAGGTTGCTTCATCGCCGGCTTTGAGTTCCGGCAATGCTATACCGGCAACTTTTGCCGGATAAATCGAACACATCTTCCAGCTTTCAATAAATTCAAAGCCGCATTTCCCGACCAGAAATTCCACACACCGGTTCTGCTGGAAATATGCCCCCGCCAGAATCTCCTGTCCGGCGACGTGGATAAAACCATCGGGTTCGATCACACAATCCAAACCGCCGATACGGTGATAAAGTCCTGGCTTGCATCCGGAGTAAATATTGGCATCTGAAACCATAAAACATTGACCGCGCGGTTTGCACTTGACCGCGGTGCGGACGACCTCGGGCATCAGATGAAAGCCGTCACCGACCAGTCCGAGCGACAAACCGTCATCGTCCAGAAATCCCCAGAAGGGATTGTTGAAGCGGTGGATTTCCGGCGCTGAACCATTGGCGAAGTGAGTGACGATCGAAGCTCCGGCATCGACCGCTTTATGGATAGTTTCCGCATCGGGGTGGCAATGACCGAGTGCAACTTTGATGCCGTCGGAAGCGGCTCTGGAAATAAATTCAAGTCCGCCGTCAACTTCCGGAGCGACATTGACCACTTTCACGCGGTTGCCGGAACACTCATTGAGTCTGGCAAAACGGTCATAGTCCGGCTTGATGATGAATTCCGGCGCGTGTCCGCCGCGCCAGCCTTTATCAGGAGAGATAAAACATCCTTCGTGAAAAATTCCGCAAAAGAGCGTTCCCAGATCCTTATCCTGATCAAAAATCCTTCCCAGCGCCCCTGCGGCGCGTTCCAGACGCGGATAATCGGTCGTGGTAAAGGTGGCAAGCACTCTGCCGACACAATTCTTTTTAAGATGATTGGCAATTCTCTGCAGTTCAGGAACATTTTCATCGACCGTATTATTATAAGCGTGGGTCAAAGCCCCATTCTGCTGAATATCCACCAATGGCGGCAATATCCACGGCAATCCGGGAGTCTTTCCGATCGGGGCAACCGAACTTATCACCCCGGCATTAACTTCAACTTCAAGCGCCTGACCATTCAAATCAACGCCGCGATACAAAGCTGTCACGATAAAACGCCTCCTTTGCAACTGCTTTATAATGTTGATTGTTTCTATCTGTTTCTATTTAATTTATCATCATTACCAAAAATTGTCAAGGATAAATTTGCAAAAAAGCAGAAAAAGTGCTATATTATCTGTTATTATGACAGAGTTTAAGAAAGATCTGATTTACGAACACTTGAAGCGGGAAATACTTGACCGCACCTTCTATCCCGGTATGAGACTGCCTACCGAAAAAATTCTGGCGCGCCGTCTTAATATCGGGCAGGTAACTTTGCGCAGTGCGCTCGCCCGGCTCGAAGCCGAAAAACTGGTAAAACGCATCCCCGGGAAAGGAACTTTTGTCAATGAAGCATTGCAAAATCACACCTTTTTGCTCGTACTTCCCGACGGAACTGAAACTCTGGAAAGCCCCAGCCGCTACATCGCCGAAGGTATCTCGGCGGCAGCAGAAAAACATACTGTTATTATTGAACGCTGTCCGGCAAGTTTATTGATGTCATTTTCCATTGAAGAGTGTCAGGCGATGATCGAACGCAACCGCATTTCCGGAGTCATCCTTGAAAGCGGCCACGCCAGAATCGATCCGGCTCTTGCCAAGCGTATCGCCGGGTTCGATCTGCCGACCGTCGTTCCGCACGGTCTGCCCGGCGATGCTGAACAAACCGGCTTTCTCATTATGCGCACCGATGAACGCAGCGCCTTTTCCGATGGCCTGCTGGCTCTGCGCAATGCCGGACACAAGCGGATAGCTTTTCTGCGGCTTGATCTTCCGACGGAAAATCTGGCAAGCATCCGCGGCTTTACCGAAAGCGAACTGCTGGAATTTTATAAAAACAATCAGCTTGATGCCGATGAAAAACTGCTGGCAACCGTTCATAATTCACAGGACGAGATCGATGCCGCAGTAAAAAAGTGGCTCGCCCTCCCCGAACCGGTCACGGCAATAATCTGTCACAGCGACCGCATCGCTATGCGCGTAATGCGGACGTTGAAAGATTTGAATATCACCATCCCCGAACAGCTTTCGATAATGGGATACAGCAACTATCCGGGCAGTCAGCTTATGACTCCGGCATTAACGACCATTGATATCCAATTTGCTGAATGTGGAAAAATCGCGCTGGAGCAGCTGTTGAAATCGGAAAAGTGGTTCAAATCAGGAGCCGTTCCGGCGGAAATTTTCACTCCATACGAACTCCTGATGCGCGACAGCATCGCTTCCCCGCGCTGAAAATTCACTTTATTACCAGTTGATATCAGCTTCGCTGATGGTCAATTCCGGTTTGGAAGCGGCAAGTTTATCGGGGTCGCCGTAGCCCCAGGTGACAGCGCAAGTGTGAACTCCGGCAGCGTGTCCGGCAAGAATATCAAGTTCGGTATCACCGATCATCATACATTTTTCCGGCGCAATGCCGGAAATCCGGACGGCAAGTTTGAGCAATTCATCTTTGTGAAGATTCTGCCCGGGAATGGCATCGCATCCCCAGACGCCGGAGAAATATTTTTCAAATCCGTAGCATTTGATCAGCTGCAAGGTGGAAACCATACGCTTGTAAGTCACCACATAAATCTTTTTTCCGCCGTTGTAATAACGCGTCAATATTTTTTCGCTCCACGGGAACGGCATTTCATCTGCCATATCCGAGCCATCGTAATTGGCTTTGTAACGCCTTGCCATTTCTGCCTGATCGGCTTCAGAAAAATGCGGAAAGAGCAGTTTTGCCATCAAATCCGCTGGAGGACCGACGCGGAAGATCCGGTCAAACTCCGGACATTCCACCCCGGCTTCCGCAATCGTCCGCTTCCAGGCATTGCAAATACCATCGCGGGTATCGCCAAGCGTACCGTCAAAATCAAAAAACATCGCATCGACCGGAATTCTGTCCATACTGAATATTCTCCTGCAAAGTGTATTCAAACAATAAAACCGGCCTTGCGACCGGTTTTACTGCATTGATTTCCGTCAGCCGGTGAAATTACTTCACGCCCCAGCTGCGGAGGTTGTCAATAGAAATCTTGACCGATTCAAAGATGTCGCGCCAGGGCACGGGACGATCCTGTTCGATGGAGTACCAGCGGACACCGGTCTCTTCGCAGGCTTTGATGATTTCCGGCCAATCGAGGTTGCCTTCACCGATTTCGCAGAAGATCGGCTGCTTTTCGTGAAGGGTGAAATCCTTGAAGTGGATAACGGTGATTCGTCCGGCCAGTTTCTTGATCCACGCAACGGGGCTGCCGCCGCCGCGGGTGACCCAGTGGACATCCAATTCGGAATAGACATTGCTGCCGGCAGTCAGATCCATAAAGGTTTCCAGCATGGATTTTTTGGTTCCGGCAATGTGGGTAAATTCAACAGCGTGGTTGTGGTAACCGAGCTTGATACCGGCTTCAGCCAGAGCATCGCCCTGACGTTTGAACATTTCAGCCAGCTCTCTGGTCGCTTCAAAAGAGGTAAAATCCATATCACCGGGGTAACCGAGAGCGGTGAAATCACAGCCGAGGGTCTGGAGTTTGTCGATGATAACTTTGGGATCTCCGGAGATGGTGGCGAGATTTTCGTGGGTGGCGCAGCAGAAGAGATTGTTGGCATCCAGATATTTACGGATAACATCCGCAGGAAGCGGCACACCGGAAACCTGAACGCACTTGTAACCCATACCGGCAACTTTTTCCAAAGTAGCGGCCAAATCACTTTCAGTCTTGCAAAATTCACGCAAGTTGTAAAGTGTCACGGCGATTTTTGAATCGGGGATCTGCATAATAACTTTTCCTTAAAATATGTTATATTATAAAAAACTCAAACTTCTCTTACTTGCACCGGCTGATAACGACACAGGCATTGGAGCCGCCGAATGCGAAACTGTTTGACAGCGCGTGGTCGAAGCGGACATTTTCCCGTGCGCCCTGCACGACATCAAGTCCGGCACAGCTGTCATCGGGATCTTCCAGATTCAACGTCGGAGAGATAAACTCCTTGTCCAGCATAATCGTGCTGAAAATGATTTCAGCCGCACCCGTGGCACCGACCATGTGACCCGTCTGGCTCTTGGTGCTGTTGATAGCAGGTTTCGCGCCGCTGTCACCGATAACGGAACGGATGGCATCCAATTCGATGGAGTCGCCGACCGGGGTTGCAGTACCGTGAGTATTGATGTAACCGATATCGCTGATGTCAAGTTTGGCATCCTGCAGCGCCCGTTTCATAACGGCGGCGCTGGCTTCTGCATCGGGGACGACCATATCTTTGGCATTGCTGTTTCCGGCGATACCGGTGATTTCGCAAATTGGAACAGCTCCGCGTGCTTTCATGCTGCTTTCGCTTTCAAGCACCATATACGCCGCACCGCTGGCAAGCACAAAACCGTCGCGATTCTTATCAAAGGGACGGCTGGATCTCTCCGGAGTATCGTTGTAACGCGTGGAAAGCGCACGGCAGGCGCAGAAGCCGAGAGCAGTCTGCCAGTCAAGCGGTTCAACCCCGCCGGTCAGCACAAAATCATACTCGCCGGAACGGATAAGACGCACTGCCTGCATAACCGCCATAGCACTGGACGCACACGCCGCGGACACATCGTAAGATTCGCCTTTGATGCCGAATATAAGTGAAAGAATACTCACTGCACTCGAAGGCATAATCCTCGGCACAGCGAAAGGGCTGACAGTACGCAAACGGAAGTTTGAACTCAAATATCCGGAAGCATTTTCATGCACTTCGCGGGTATTGCTGGCGGCCTGACCGCCGACCACAGCCATACGCATGGAAGGAATGTCTTCCAGAGCGATCCCGGCTTCTTTGAAAGCCTCCTGCGCCGCCACCACCGACATCACACCGGAAGGCGGGCAGAAACGTTTGGTCTTACGGTCAATAAGTTCAGTTTGGGGATCATGCTCCGCCAAACCGCCTACCCGGCTGTCCAGACAGACGTCGGCAAAACTTTGAATTGCCGTAATACCGCTTTTTCCGGTACGCAGAGCTTCCTCATTGGCCTGAACTGAATTGCCCAGCGGCGTTATCAGTCCACGGCCGGTTATGAATACTCGTTCCATCCTATCCTCTAAACACAATTTTTATGTTATACACAAAACACTTTCCATTTAATATAACTCAATGTTGCATTTTTTTCCAGTTTTAAGTCGACTTTTTTGTGGAATATTTCCAAAATCATGCTATATTTTGCCTTGTAACAGGAATTTTTAAATATGAACAATCTGCTTGAAGTAAAAAATCTTTCCGTATCATTCAGTTCCGGAAAAAAACAGCTCGAAGTGGTTTCGGGCATATCATTCACCGTCCGTCCCGGCGAAATACTTGCCCTGGTCGGCGAATCCGGCTGCGGAAAAAGCGCCAGCTGTCTGGCGCTGACCGGACTTCTGCCCTCCCCGCCTGCCCGGAGCAATGCGGACAAGATCCTTTTTCACAGCAGTTCAGGAACTTTCGACCTTGCAGGGGCATCCGCACGGCAGTTGAGAAAAGTCCGCGGCGGACATATCGCCTATGTGTTTCAGGAGCCGACCGCTTCTCTCAATCCGGTTATGCGTATCGGCGCCCAGATCGCAGAAGTATTGAAGCTCCACCGTCCGGAAGTCAAAGATATCAAAGCTGAAACCGTTTCTCTTTTGACTCAAGTCGGCATCACCTCTCCGGCGGAACGTCTGAAATCCTACCCGCACGAACTGTCCGGAGGAATGCAGCAGCGGGTGATGATCGCTATGGCGCTCGCCGGAAATCCTGAACTTCTCATCGCCGACGAACCGACGACCGCGCTGGATGTCACCGTTCAGGCGCAGATACTTGAACTGCTCGACAATTTGCGCCGCACCAGAAATATGGCGGTCATATTGATCTCCCACAACCTCGGAGTAGTTTCACAGCTTGCCGACCGCATCGCGGTTATGTATGCAGGAAAGATCGTGGAATACGGCAACGCGGAAGATCTGCTGTTTTCTCCGCGCCACCCCTACACTCAGGCATTGCTTGCCGCCGTTCCGGTTCTTGGAAAAGTTCAGCAGAATTTGAGTACCATTCCCGGAATGGTCCCGCCGCCGGGAAATTTCCCGCCCGGCTGCCGTTTTTGCGGCAGATGTCAGCATTTTGAAACGCTTTCAGATGAACTTCAGCAGCTCTGCCGCACCACTCTCCCGCAAGCTGTCGAAGCGGCGACGGATCATCTGGTCTGCTGCCACTGCCCTGCCGGAGTTTCCAAATGAAGCATACATTATCCATTGAAGCCGGGCGCCGCTGGCTGTTGACCATACTTTTCGTTCTGCTCACCACGATGCTGGTGCTTATCTATATGCACCCGTCAGACAAGGTGAACAGCCGAAAAAACAGCGATTATGAAAAAAAAACTTACGACGAATGGTATTCTCAAACCCAATATATGCTCAAACGCGCCGAGTGGGAGAAAGCCAAAAATCTGGCGGTAAAAATCCTGCAAAGTTCACCGGATGATCTTTTCGCGCACCGGACAATGGCAAAAACCTGTGTCGAAACAGGCAAGTTGAAACAGGCGGAGGATATCTGCCGCAAAGTTATCTTCAAAAATCCCGAAGCCGCCCTCACCCGCAGCAACCTTGCCGCCCTGCTCTATCCGATCAGACTTGAAGAAGCAAAAAAAGAGATCGCCATATCCCGACAGCTTATGCCGGAACATCCGGTGGTAAAATACAATTATTCGGTCATCCACGGAGAACAACTCCCGGACGAAGAGCTGTTTCCGGATGATTTTCCGGAACTGCTGATCGTCAAAGCCGCGCAAAATGGAGATAGATCATGAGCAAAATCAAGGTAATGAGCACCGCTTTGAGCAACCGCATCGCCGCCGGAGAGGTCATTGAACGTCCTGCGTCGGTGGTCAAAGAGCTGGTGGAAAACTCCATTGATGCAGGAAGCTCCTTTATCAGTGTCGAGATCGAACGCGCAGGAAGCCGCTTGATCGCCGTGACCGACAACGGTTGCGGTATGGACAGCGTTGATGCCAGACTTTCATTGGAACAGCACGGCACGAGCAAACTGCTTTCAGAAGATGACCTTGACCACATTATGACCCTAGGTTTCCGCGGTGAAGCGATCCCCTCGATAGCTTCAGTGAGCCGCTTTACTATGCAGACCAGGACGGCTGATTCACATGAAGGCACCCGCATCGACTGCAGCGGCGGCGAAGATATAAAAGTTTCCCCCTGCGGCGGAAGTGTCGGAACCCGCATCGAAGTAAGAGACATATTTTTCAATCTCCCTGCGAGAAAAAAGTTTCTGAAATCCGCCGCTACCGAGGAACACCATATCGAAGAGATGATGATCCTGCTTGCCATCGGACACCCGGAGATCGGATTCCGTCTGCAATTGGACAACCGCGTGGCATTCCACACGCCCCCGGCAAAACAGCAGCAACAGCGCCTGCGGGAGCTTTTCGGAAAGAGTTTTGTCGATAAAATGCTCTTTTTTGAACATACGGAAAACGGTCTGCACATTTCCGGATGCACCGCCGTTCCCGGATTCACCCGTCCCTCCCGCCGCGACCAGAGAGTCTTTATCAACTCCCGCCCGGTGGAAGCTCAAGCGGTTTACCGTGGAATAAGAGAGGGCTACGCCACTTTGGCTGAACCCGGCCGCTACAATCCGGCGGTTTTGTTTATCGATATGCCGCCGGAAGAACTTGATGTCAACGTACATCCGGCAAAACGTGAAGTCCGCTTCAAGTCGGAATATATCATCAGCCGGGCAGTGGCATCGGCGATTTCCGCCGCTCTGCGCCGCCAGCGGGAACCCGAAGCGTTTTCTGAATCATCGCTTCCCATCTCCGGCAAACTGCCGCTTTCGCTGGTACTGGATGCCGCCGAAGTGCGTTATCAGGTAGCCGACAGCGTACAGGATCCGCTGGATGGACTCTGTTTTGATACTCAGGCAAAAAAGATTGAGCCGGAAAAAGAGATAACCTTCCTTCAACCCTCCCCCGCTCCAATTACGGAAAAAGCAGTCACTCCGCCGGAAGTTGAACCGGTTATACCTCCTGAAGTTGAGAAGGTCGAAAAAATCGTCAGCGTCGTTCCCGATCCGCCGCCGTCAGCGGAAGTTCCGGCGGCGCCGTCAATGCGCGGAATCGCACAAAACGCGTGGGAAGCTCCTGCCGCCTTTTCCGGCAATTGGCCGACCGCCATCATCGGAGTATTTGACCAGACCTACATCCTTGCCGACAGCCCGGGCGGTCTGGTGCTTATCGATCAGCACGCCGCCCATGAACGGGTGATGTTCGAGCGGCTGATGGATGCGGCAAACAACAGCGCGGTCATCCAGCAGAGACTGCTGCTGCCGGAGGTGCTGGAACTGCCGCGTCAGGAGATGTCATTGCTCTTTGCTCATAAGGAGCTTTTTGAACGCTTCGGATTTGATATCGAGCGCGCCGGAGGTAATACGGTACTCCTGAATGCGATACCGCAGAACTTCGGAAAATGCAAAGATATCGCCGGATTTTTCGCCGATATGTTCCACGAACTCGGCGAAAACAGTTCCGTTTCAAGCAGCGTCCGTCCGGAAAATCTCGCCCGCGCAGCTTGCCGGGCGGCGGTAAAAGCACACGATCAGCTCGACAGAAAAGCTATGGAGATACTCCTGGAAGATTTGAAAAACTGCCGTCAGGGAACGCTTTGTCCGCACGGCAGACCGACGATGGTGACATTGTCGCTCAAAGAGATCGAGAAACGGTTTCAGCGCCGATAAGGTCAGCGGTTGCGGCTTTCGCCAGGGGTTTTGCCGTAGCGTTTTTTGAATTCGCTGGCAAAATACTGCTGCGAAGAGTAGTTGAGTCGGGAAGCGATCTCTTTGATCGAGAGCGTACTGCCGAGCAGCAGACCGTGAGCCATTTCCATTTTGGCATTGATAAAATATTCCACCGGCGAAACGTTGAGATATTTGCGGAACTGCCGGTGCAAGGTGGCGCCGGAAGCTTGAGAGCTGTTCACAATATCCTGAAGCACCAGATTTTTGTCCAGATTTTCGTGGATGAATTCAATGGCACGCTGAAGTTCAGCGGGGCGGCGCATCTCCTTGTTCTGGGCGGAGATCTCCAGAAGCAGACGGTAAGCTTCGACACTTGCCGAGCGGAAATTGTCAAAGGTCGCGCGTTCACCGAGCGTGACGAAGTTGTCCATAATAGCGGTGATGCGCTCAAGATTCAACGGTTTAAAGATGGACAGAGTGTCCAGTTCAAGATATTCAAGGGTGTGCTGTAAGGCGGAACCTTCAATAATCACCGTTTTTTTGACCGCGGTTTCAGTTTCAGTGCACATAGCGGAATTTTTGCCAAGCTGAACGAAAAAAATCTCACCGGGAGAAACGCGGTACGATTTGCCGTCCAGAGTGTAGTTGAAAACGCCGTCGGCAACGAGTTCGATGCTGTAGGTATCGGAGTTCACGCGCTCACGGTAAACCTGTTTGTGCCACTCTTCAGTGGAATAGGAGGAAAAAGCCAGCGGCACGCGGGGGCGCATCTTACCGAGTGCAGAGAAGTTGTAAGTCACCCGTTTGGGATAAGGCCCGTAATTATTGCCATAAAGCAGACTGTTTCCGTGAGCAACCCGCAACTTACGTTTATTCATCGCCCGACACTCCTTGCTGATGATTGATAAAAAATCAAACATCTATAATATAGCGATGAAAAATCAAAAAGTCAACTGCCCACGAAAAATAAATCTCAAAAAAACACCGTCAGGCGGGACATCCGCCGCACTACAGCTTCAACGATGAGATCGCTTCCACAGCTTCCATAAAAGTGACACTCGGCACGTCGCAGAATTCGTCGCTTTCCTCGGTTTTGCCATCGGTGCGGAAGTACATATCCTCTTCACCTTCAAACATAACGAGTTTGACCAGATTGCCGTTTTTGTTCAGGACAAAAACGCCTTCATCGGGAAAGTTCTGAACCAGATCATCTTTGTTGATGACATCCATCACCGCTTCGCCGTCAGCTTCAAAATAGAGCTGAACGTGTTCCATAACGCCGTGTTTGATATCAGCGGCGGTGATGATGGGCGAACCGTTTTTGAGTGCGGCGGCAAGTTTTTCGGTAAGTTTATCGTTCACGGGAAAATCCTCCATTATTGCAGAAACGGCAAACCGGGCAGACGGAAGTTTTCCCGGTCGGTTTCATTGTAAAAAACTTTCATTAAAAAGAGACCGTTGGCAGGCGCAGTTTCGGGAGCCTGAGTGCGGTCGCGCGCTTCAAGGATGCGGGTCACGGCATCGGGAGAATAGACTCCGGCGCCGACAGCTTCGATCATTCCCATCAGACAGCGGATCATTTTGTAAAGGAAACCGTTGCCGACAAAGGTGATGCAGCAGAAATCACCAATCTCTTCGACGTCGATGCGGTAGATGGTGCGGACAGCGTCATCAATTTCACGGCGTTCAACGACAAAACTTGAGTAATCATGGGTGCCGACCAATCTTTCGGCGGCGGCCTTGATAAGTTCGACCGATTGTTTGCGGTATGGTTTCCAGCTGTAACGCCCGACAAAGGGGGAGTCGTTACAGCCCAAATTCAAGACGTAGGTATAGGCCTTCCCGCAGGTATCGTAGCGGGCGTGAAACTCCAGCGGAACTTCGCGGATGGTGTGGATCTTGATATCCGGCGGCAGACGGCGGTTGAGTGCTTTAAAGACCCGTTCCATAGGTATCGCCGGCTGTTCCGGAGCGAGGAAGGTCGCGGCAAAGTTCTGCGCGTGGACACCGGCATCGGTACGGCTGCTGCCGATAAGATGTATCGGCTGTTTATCATACATTTTGGTCAGGTGTTCCTGGATGACCTGCTGAACCGCCAGACAATGCGGCTGGATCTGCCATCCGCTGTAACTGCCGCCGTCATAGGCGATCTCCATAAGATAACGTTTTACGGGAACGTAGGGGGTGAATTCAATGCCCATATTTAAAACAATTCCTGTGCGATCGTGTTCCAAAAAAGTAAACCATTTTCAGTTAATTTAATCCGTTTTTGCTCATTGAGCAAGTATTCCGGGAAAATTTTTTGCAATTTTCCGGCGATTTCCCGCCGCGCTTCCCAACTGTCAGCATTCGGCACCTGCTCCCAAAGCTCCGGCGTCCAGCCGCCGGTGGTACGCAAGTTGACGGCAAAAATTTCATTGAGCCGCGCTGAAAGCGGAATCTCATCCAATTCCGCCGGAACATCCGCCAGCCACAAGGCAAGCGATTCCGGTTCGATCATACGTTTTTCCCCGTCAAATCCCGCCGCCGAGGGGCCGAAACCGCGCAGCAGACCGCCGCGCCAGACATTGACATTATGGCGGCATTCGCCGCCGGATTTGGCATAGTTGGATATCTCATAACGTTCAATGCCGTATTGCGATAAAATTTGCTGTGCCAGAAAATAATATTCGGTTTCGCGTTCATCATCCTCGTCAAATTCCGCGCCGAGCCTGGCATTTTCTTCCGGAGTGAGCGCATAGCAGGAGATGTGATCAACTCCGGTTTGCGCGGCAAGATGAAGATCATTTTCCCACATTTTGCGGCTCTGTTCCGGCAGCGAGTAGATCAAATCGCAATTCCAATGCGGAAACTCCGCCTCCTGCACCAGCGCTATCGCGCGTTCAAGTTTTGCCTGCGAACAGTTGCGCCCGATGCGTTCCCTCGATCCGGGATCAAAACTTTGAACCCCCAGACTCAAGCGGGTGTAATACTGCCGCAGAAAAGCGACCTTTTCCGCATCCAGCGTTTCCGGATTGGCTTCAATGGAAATCTCCGCATCGCTTCCGGGGCTGAGGCGTTCAAAAACGAGCGCGGTAAACCGCTTCAGCCGTTCAAGGTCAAAGAGCGTCGGTGTTCCGCCGCCGATGTAAATCGTTTCACATTTATCCGGCAACGCCCGCAATGTCTGCGACAATTTATCAAGATAACGATCCATAAGTGCGCCATTTACTCCGCTTTCGGAATAAAAGGCGCAATATCCGCACTTTGACGCGCAGAACGGCACATGGATGTAGAAGTTCACTTGAGCGCAGCCAGAGCTATTTCAGTCATATAGGCGATACCGGAAGATATCATCCGTTCATCGGCGAGGAAACGGCAGTTATGCAGCGGCGGCTGATCGACTCCGGCTCCCATCATAATAAATACGCCGTCGGCGGCTTTATTGAGATAGTAGGAAAAGTCTTCAGAAGCCATAAATGATTCCGGCATCTCTTCAATGCCGATATCGCATTTTGCCAACACCTCTTTAGCCAGCTCAACACCGCTTGCAGTATTGATGGTCGCAGGATAACCGCCTTCGGCGAGGTGAACTTCGCAGCTGCAGCGGTGAAGGGTTGCCACCGCCTGACACATCTCCTGAAGCGCAGTACGCAATTCGGCAGCGGTTTCATCATCCAGCGCCCGGATGGTACCGATAAAGGAACACTTTTCCGGAATGACATTGTCCAATTTTCCACCGTTGATGGCGCAGATGCTCAACACCCCTGCCCGCTGGGAATTGATGCGGTTGGGAACGGCAGTCTGCAGTTCCATGACAGCTGAACAGGCGGCAATCAGCGGATTTCGCGCCGCGTGGGGACGGCTGCCGTGACCGCCGTGACCGGTGAACGTCACTTCAAAGTGGGTACAGGAACTCATCATCGCTCCGACACGCAAACGCGCTTTGCCGACTTCCAATCCCGGGACACAGTGCAATGCCGCCACAAAATCCGCTGGCGGATTGTCCAAAGCTCCGGCGGCGATCAGCGGCCGCGCCATAGCTTTATTTTCCTCTCCGGGCTGAAAAACCAGCCGGATACTGCCGGAAAATTCATCGCGTTTCGCAGCAAGGATCTTCGCCGCGCCCATAAGCACCGCAGTGTGGACATCGTGACCGCAGGCGTGCATCAATCCGGGAGTTTCAGAAGCAAAATCGCAACCGGTTTCTTCGGTCACGGTGAGCGCATCGATATCGGCGCGCAATGTCACATTTTTCCCCGGCGCGTTGCCGTGGATGAATGCAACGGTATCGGTTTCCAGAAACGGCGGCAGAACTTCAACTCCCGGAATTTCCGCCAACCGGCGGCGGATCTCGGCGCAAGTCCATTTTTCACATCCGGCAAGTTCCGGATGCCGGTGCAGAACTTTACGGAACTCAGTCATCTCCTGAACAACACTTTGAAATGCGGTAATGCTCATCGTCGAAACACCGCCTTTCCGTTGACAATGGTCATCACGACCTGGCCCTGAACCGCGAAGCCGTCAAACGGCGTATTGCGCGCTTTGGAGAAGAATTTGTTTTTATCCACAGTCCACTTGGCTTCGGGATCGATAACGGTGATGTCGGCGGGATTGCCGACAGCAAGGGAGTAATCTTTCATACCGAGGATGTCCGCAGGACCTGTGGTGAATTTTTCGATCAGCTGCGGAATGGTCAGTACACCTTTGGTCACAAGTTCGGTAAAGGAGAGCGGCAGCGCAGTTTCCAGACCGATGATGCCGAACGGCGCGTGGTCAAACTCAACCATCTTCGCCGTCTGGGTGTGCGGCGCGTGGTCGGTGGCGATCGCGGTAAGAGTGCCGTCTGCCAGACCTTCAATGACCGCCAGGCGGTCAGCTTCGCTGCGCAGCGGCGGATTCATCTTGTAGTTGGTGTCGAACTTTTTGATGCACTGATCGGTAAGGGTGATATGGTGCGGGGTAGCTTCACCGGTAACTTTGATACCGCGCTGACGGGCACGGCGGAGCAGAGCGACGCTTTCGGCGGCGCTGATGTGCTGCATATGGATCTTCCAGTCGATCTGCCGGGCAAGGATGATGTTGCGGGCGACCATAAGCTCTTCGGAAGCGCTGGAAATGCCGTTGAATCCGAGCAGTACCGACCACTTGCCTTCGTGCATAACGCCGCCGGCGGCAAGGGTGTTTTCTTCGCAGTGGTCAAGGATGGGCAGATCGAAGCTCTTGGCGTATTCGACAACGTGGCGCATCAGTGCGTGATCCTGAATACATTTGCCGTCATCGCTCAATGCGACAACTCCGGCGGCTTTCAATGAACCGATACCTGCCATCTCTTCGCCTTTGCCGCCCTTGGTCATATTGCCGCAGGCAAGCACGCGTACCACAGCGTTTTCCTGCGCGGTGCGCTTGAGCAGCTCAATGGCACCGGCGGTATCTGCGGCGGGGGTGGTATTGGGCATAGCGACGATGCTGGTGAAACCGCCCGCGGCGGCGGCCATCGTTCCGGTGGCGACCGTTTCAGCGGCGGTGTTGCCGGGCTGGCGGAGGTGAACGTGGACGTCAATAAAACCCGGGGAAAGAACTTTTCCGGTCAGATCGACAACTTCCGGGTTGACGGCATCTTTGGCTTCAATAATAACTCCGTTGGAAATGGCAATATCGCCAATCGAATCAATTCCGCGCGCCGGGTCAATTACCCGGGCATTTTTCAAAATCATATCTTTCATTTCTGTACTCCGGCGATGAGGAACAATACTGCCATGCGGACGGCCAGACCGTTGGTCACCTGTTCGAGGATGACCGAATTGCTGCCGTCGGCGACTTCACTTGCCAACTCAACATCCCGGTTGATGGGGCCGGGGTGCATAATAAGCACATCTTTTTTCATCTTTTCCATAGTCGCGGCCTTGATGCCGAACCAGGAGGAATATTCACCGGTACTGGGGAAGAAACCGACCGTCTGACGCTCGTGCTGGATGCGGAGCAAGTTCACCACATCGGCATCTTTGATCGCATCGTCCAAACGGTGGCAAACCCGGCAGCCGATCTCTTCAAATTCGCGGGGAACGAGGGTAGAAGGTCCGGCAAGGGTGACATTGGCACCGAGTTTGAGCAAGCCCCAGATGTTGCTGCGGGCAACACGGCTGTGAAGGATGTCGCCCAGAATGGTGACATTCAAACCTTTGAAACCGCCCTTCTTTTCACGGATGGTGAAGAGGTCGAGCAGCGCCTGAGTCGGGTGTTCGTGGGCGCCGTCGCCGGCGTTGACCACACCGCACTTGAGGTGGTCGGCGATAAAGTTCTGCGCTCCGGGGGCGCTGTGGCGCATAACCACCAGATCGACCTGAAGTGCTTCAATATTTTTCACCGTATCGAGCAGCGTTTCGCCTTTGAGCAAACTGCTGGCCTGCGCCTGCATATTGACCACATCAGCGCTGAGGCGCTGTTCGGCAAGCTCAAACGAAACCCGGGTACGGGTACTGGGTTCGACGAAAAAGTTGACCACCGTCATACCGCGCAGAGCGGGGACCTTTTTCACCCGCCGTTCGGAGACCTCTTTGAACTTCTCCGCGGTATCGAGGATGCAGGTGATCTCTTCGGCGCTCAGGTCATAGATACTGAGCAAATCTTTTCTTGTCCACTGCATAATGTGACTTCCTGTTATATATTATTGCCATTTAATATCAAAAATACCTGCCGGCATATCGGCGGCGGCTTCAAACCGCACCTTGACCTTGCGCTCGACCGGCAATGAAACTTTGAATCCGACATAGTCCGCGCGGATGGGGAATTCAGGTTCGCCGCGGTCAACCAGAACCGCCAGACGGATGGTTCCCGGGCGGCCGAAATCGGTCAGCGCGTCCAACGCGGCGCGGATGGTACGACCGCTGGAAAGAACGTCATCGACCAGAATGATATCTTTGCCGTTGACATCAAAGGGGATCAAAGTCTCATTGATCATCGGCAGGATATCCCGCGTTCCGAAGTCATCGCGGTACATAGTGATATCCAGTTTGCCGAAGTCGGGATCCAATCCTTTGGCTTTCAGCACTTCACACAATTTTTCAGCCAGCGGCACGCCCATCTGCTGGGTGCCGACCAGCGCAAAATCCCGCTTGCTTCCGGAAAAATCAGCGGCGATACGGGCGGCTATCGCTTCGATCGCCTGCTCCATAGCAGCTGAATCGTAAAGTTGTTTGACAGTATTCATATTCCATATCTTCCTGATAAAAAATAAGCTGTGAAACCGTCAACGGTTCCACAGCAGTTTTTCCATATAACGCCGGACATCGATCAGCTGAGACAATGAGGGGGTAATACCCTTCTGTCCCGGGAAACTGAATTCCAGGTTGCACGGACCGGCATAGCCGTGTTTACGCAATGCTTCAAAAGCCTGTTTGATGTCAATGACACCGATATCAGGCGGCAGGTGGTTTTCATAGACACCGTAGTTGTTGGAAACGTGGATATTTTTGACCAGTCCGTGAGTGATGTCGGCGGTAGCCAGCAAGTTTTCGTACAAGTTGGAGTGGTTGATATCGACCGTCATCTGCAAATCAGGCTGGTTGAATGAACGGATGAATTCGGCGATCTCAACGCTGTTGGGGTGGCGGTCATATTCCAGAGGCTTGTACGGAGCGGTTTCGATACAGAGGATATAGCCCAGAGCGGAAACCTTTTCGTAAAGTTTTTCAATGCTGTAGCGGTAGTAGTCCGCGACCTTGCGGTCGGAGTGGCGGTCGAGATAGTGTTCGACCAGCGGACAGGGAGCAAATTCGGCGTAACCGGCAGCGTGGCGGTAGGCAAGTTCGACCGCTTTGTCGCGTTCCGCCTTATCGGGGGAAATTGCGCCCATACCCATCACGCCGTGAACCGACCAGACCTTGATACCTGAGGTGCGGTACGCATTCAAATCAGTTTTTTCTGCATCAAAGAGGCGGGAGATTTCCACCATTTTAAATCCGGCATTGAGAGCCAGTTCCAGATAATCATTAAGCGTCTGTCCCGGGCCGCGGTCGGCACCGAAAACACAAGTGCTTATAGAGAGTTCATTTATCGCCATAACTGCATCCTCCATATAGTTAATCCAAAGGTAAAAGTTTTCCGAAAAGTGAAACCGCACCGCTGCGGCTTACCGCAACTTTGCGCAAGGTACCGGGCACACAATCTTCATCGGGTTCAAAGTGAACCACGAAATTGGTAGCGGTTCTTCCTGTCCAGCGTTCTTTATTGCGGGAGCTGACGCCTTCGACCAGAACTTCAACGGTCGAACCGGGGAGCTGCGCCAGCTTACTGCTGATCCGCAGTTTGAGGTCATCAAGAAGGATATTGTTCCGTTCAAGTTTCACCTCTTCGGAGATAGAATCTTCCATCTCCGTTGACTTCGCACCCGGACGCGGGGAATATTTGAAAATAAACGCCTGTTCAAAACCGACCTCGTTCATAAGTTGACGGGTCAAGTTGAAATCCTCCTCCGTCTCACCGGGGAAGCCGACGATGACATCGGTGGAAAAGGTAAGATCCGGCATTGCCTGCCGCAGTTCAGCCACCTTTTCCAGATAGCTGGCGGCGGTGTACTGGCGGTTCATAGCTTTCAAAATACGGTCGGAACCGCTCTGCAGCGGCAGATGGATATTGTGGCAGACTTTGGAACAGCTGCCCAAGGCGGAAATAAGCCGTTTATTGAAGTAGCTCACATAAGGGGAAGTGTAACGGATGCGGAGCAAGCCGGGGATCTCGTTGAGCTCTTCCAGAAGTTCGGCAAAGGGAGAGTGTTCGTCGGCGGGCGGACGGATGTCGCCATTGAGCCCGTAAGCGGCAACATTCTGACCGAGCAGAAGAATTTCCCGCACACCGGCATCGACCATTGAACGCGCTTCAGCGAGGATGGACTCTTTGGAACGGCTCACCTCCCTGCCCCGGACATAGGGCACGATGCAGTAACTGCAGAAACGGTTGCAGCCGCGGGTGATGGCGATCTGTCCGCTCCAGGAAGCGTTTCCGTGAGCGCCGAGCATCTCGATCTCATCGGGAAAAAATTCCGTTTCAGAAACGCGGCAGCGCTCTTTTTGGATCTTTTCGATCATCTCCGGCACGCGGTGGATCTGACCGGTACCGAGTACGAAATCCAGATGCGGCAGTTCCGCGAGCAATTCATCGCCGAGCCGCTGTGCCATACAGCCGAGAACGCCAATGATGATATGCGGCTTGAGCCGTTTGAATTTCCGCATGAAACCGATTTTGCCTTTGGCTTTTCGCTCGGCGGCATCGCGGACGCTGCAGGTGTTGAAAAGCAGGACATCCGCCTCTTTTTCCTCGAAAGTAAGCGTGTGGCCGGCACTGCACAGCATAGCGCCCAGCGCTTCAGAGTCGCGCTCATTCATCTGGCAGCCGTAAGTTTTGATAAAAATCTTCATCGTTCAAGCAAAATAAGGTGATCGCGGTGAATAAGTTCAGCTTCTGCGGAAGTTCCAAGGATCTCCGGCAGTTCGGCGGTGTGTTTTCCCATTATCTTCCGGCAGTCGGCACTGTCAAAATTTACCAATCCGCGGGCAAACGGACGGCCGTCAGCACCGCAGATATCGACAGTGTCGCCGCGCTTGAAATCTCCGGCAACATCGTTCACGCCCGAAGGAAGCAAGCTTCCCCCCTTGACCGCGACCGCCTGCTGCGCACCGGCATCGACGATGATTTCACCTGAAATCCGGCTGAAGAATCCGAACCAGCGTTTGCGGCCGGGGACTTTGTGTTCTTCGGGGAGAAAGAGCGTTCCGGTATCTTCACCGTCAAGCATTCTGGCGATGATGCCGGACATTCTGCCGTCGGCGATCCAGAGCCACGCACCGGAAGCAGTGGACAATCCGGCAGCACGGAGTTTGGAAGCCATACCGCCGGTGGAAAGTTCTGAATCATCAGTATTTCCGGCAAGACCGCGAATCTTGTCGGTGATTTTTTCAACCACCGGGATGCGGTCGCCGAGAGTGCCGTCGCTGTTGCGTTTGAGCAAGCCGTCGACGGTGGTGAGAAGTATCGTCATCCGGGCGCCGGTCAGACTGGTGAGCATTCCGGCGAGAGTATCGTTGTCGCCGAACTTCAATTCGGCAACCGAAACGGAGTCGTTTTCATTTACGATGGGCAGCACATCGCGCTCCCAGAGGGCGTTGATGCAGTTCATAACATTGAGGTAGCGGCTGCGGTTGCGCAAGTCGGAAGCGGTCAGGAGCAGCTGGGCGACCTGAAAACCGTGGCGGGCGGCTTCTTCGGCATAAATGCTCATCAAACGCGCCTGCCCCATCGCGGCAAGAGCCTGTTTCTGCGCCAGTTCCTTGGGGCGTTTTTCCAATCCGGCAAGCTCCATACCCATACCGACCGCGCCGCTGGTGACCAGCAGCACCCGGTGGCCGCGCTGACGGAGCAGAGCAATGCCGTCCACCAGCTTGGCAATGGATTCCCGGTCGATAAGCAAACGGGTTCCGGCTTTTACAATGATCTGTTTTGAAGCGGAAACGGCCTCTTTTCTGAGCGCGATATTCTTTTCGGTATCCATAGAAGCGGAATTTTTCTCCATAAATTTAATAAAATCACTATTATCACCTTTTAATATAACACAGTTTAACGGTTATTGCCAACGCTTTTCAAAAAATTCCTGCAAATACCTTTTTGAAGAAAAATTTTACCGAAATTTTCAAAAAAGCACTTGACAATTCATTTTTTTGTCATATAGTACCTTTTTGTGTTTAATTGCAGTTTGCATCGAAAACAAAAACAACAATACCAAGGATGAAATATGGCTACAACTTGCCCCTATTGCAACGTGGAAGTCCGCGAAAGCGAAATCGAAGCCGAAGACGGTTGCTGTCCGGAGTGCGGAGCATCTATCGGAGCGGTAAGCTCTTTTTTGGATGATCCGGATGATATGGACGAATTTGCTGACGATTACGAAGCCGATATCGGCGAAGATGTGTTCAGCGAACTCGATGACGATGACAATGACTTTGCCCGCGCCGATCTGGACGAAGATGATATCTTCCTCGATGATGATCTCGACAGCGAATTTGCGGACGAAGAGTTCGACATCGACAACGGCTTCAGCGATGATGACGACTTTGATGACCTCGAAGAGGACGATGAGGACAGCAAAAAATAAGTTGTTTGAAACTCGATTCAGGAACGCAGCAGCTATATGCCGCTGCGTTTTTTTGTGCCTTTTTTCCGGCTGAAATATTCAAAAAAAATTTGAATTATCGCACAACTTCTGCTATGTTATTGAAAAACCGTTATTTTCAATAATTCAGGAAAACAGAAATGAGAAAAATTTTTGCACTTCTTATCGCACTTCTGGCGGCGGGTTGCGCTCTTCACAAAGGATCGGCTCCTGCGGCAGAAAAAAATGTCTCCGAGTACCGGGTGCTGGTGCTGGGCGACATCCATTTTGAGGGTAAAAAATACCACGAACTGCCGGGAATAAAATACCGCTCAAAGTATTCAAAAACCTATGACGAAATGTGGAAAACCGCTATGCCGGATCTGTTCACAACTTCCGCAAAACTGCTGGATAAAGATGTTCCCTTTGTCGCGCAGCTCGGCGACTTCATCCAGGGCTATCTGCCGCTCAAAGAACAGCGCGCCAAGATGCTTGACGATGCTTTCAAAACGGTGAAACCCTACTACCCCAACCACAAACTGCTCTCCATTCCGGGCAACCACGACAACCAGTGCTACGGCCCGAAAACGATCGTAAAGAGTTTGAAAGACTATCAGACCTACGCTGAAGTTTTCACCCCGCACATTGAAAAAGAGCTCGGCAGAAAGATCAACAACAACTACGTCATCCGCCACGGAGAAGACCTTTACATCTTTTACGACACCTACATCAAGCCGGATGACTCCATAAAATTCCTTCAGGAAACTTTCAAAACCTATCCGAAGAACCGTTACGTCTTCCTGCTCACCCACTTGCCGCTGTTTGCCGGTTCAACCTCCAGCCCCGGCTGGCTGCTGCCCTACTACAAAAAAGTTGCCGACATCCTCTTTGAACAGAACGCGATCGTCCTTGCCGCGCACACTCACATTCCGTCAGTCATCAAGGTCAGCAAAGGCAAAAACAGCATCACCCAGCTGATCGTCAGCAGTGTCGGCCACGCGTGGAATACCGGCAAACCCTTTGCCATCCGTGCCGACAGCTTCGATGCGATGCTCAAACAGGTCCTGCCCAGCCGTCAGGTCAAACCGATGCACAAATACCCGATCGAATTTCTCAAATCTCTCCAAATCGACACCTACGAACTTTACAACAACGCCACCGGCTTTGTCTATCTCAAAGTCAGCAGCAAAGGCGTTTTTGCCGAATTTTACACCGACAAGTCGGGAAAACCGGCGGCGGTGAAACAACTTAAATGATCAATTAAAAGAAAGGTATGATCAATGAAAAAGTTTTTTATTCTGATTACAACGATCTTTGCGGCGCTGTTTGCGATCGCCGCAGAGTACAAGGTGATGGTTCTGGGCGACATCCACTTTGAAAGCAAAGAGTATCACGGCGTCCCCGGGGTCAACTATCCGACCAAATACGCCTCCAGATATGCCAATATGTGGAAGCGCGCCATGCCGGAGCTGTTCAAAGCTTCTGCCGCGCAGCTGGACAAAGACTTCCCCTTCGTCATTCAGCTCGGCGACTTCACGCAGGGATATCTTGCTCTGCCGGAACAGCGCGCAAAAATGCTGGTAGACTCCTTCAACACCGTCAAAGGCTACTACCCCAACCATAAACTCCTCTTCACCAAAGGCAACCACGACACCAAAGTTCACGGTCCCAAATATGTCAAAGATAAAGACGGCAAAAAGACCCTGGTTATGGTAAAAGACAAAAAAGGCAACGAGGTCGCCGCTATTGCGCAGGGTTGGGACAATGCCACTTATGCCAAAGCTTTCGTGCCGGTCATTGAAAAAGAGCTTGGTCACAAAGCCGGCAGCCACTATGCGTTCCGCCAGGGTGAAGACGTCTACATCTTCTTCGACGGCATGATCAAAGCCAGCACCGCGTTCAACTTTGTCCGCGACACACTGAAGAAAAATCCGCAGAACCGCTACGTCTTCTTCATCACTCATTTGCCTATCCTCCCCTGCTCCACCGGAGTTCCCGGCTGGCTCGCTCCGCGCAGCAGTGAAATTTTCGATCTGCTCATCCAGCACAACACCGTCATCCTTGCCGCGCACACCCACATCCCCTCTCTGGTAAAGGTCAAAGGCGAAAAGGGCAGCATTTCCCAGCTGGTCGTCAGCAGCATCGGCTACAACTGGAACACGGGGAAACCTTTCGGCAACTTCATCAACAACCGCGATGAATTTTTCAAACATCTCACTCCGAAAAAGCAGAACAACAAACGCGCCAGAGCTCCGCTGGCTCTGCTCAAATCGCTCAATGTGGAAACCTTTGAGCTTTACAGCAACGCCACCGGCTTCGTCGTCCTCAAGGTCGGCGATAAAGGTATCGATGCCGAGATCTATAACGCTCCCACCGGCAAACCCGCCGCCGTCAAAAAGCTGAAATAAGACAGCTCAGCATCTCCAAGCCTGCCCGCTGCGGCAGGCTTTTTTTATGCCCGTTTTCCGCCGCGACGGCACGACACACAAAACATATTATAAAATAGTATGGTAAAATTCGATTTTTCTGTGGAAATTTTATTTTCCGGTGCTATATTAAGTAAATGATATTGTGTATATGCAACTTTTTCCCGAAGAAAGGTTCTGATTGTGAAAGAGTATAAAGTAGGAATAATCGGTTTCGGCACCGTCGGTGCCGGCGTGGCGGAAAATCTTCTCGCCAATTCAGATGTCATCGCCAAACGTACCGGAGTCCGTCCGGTTCTCACTAAAATCGCAGACCTGGATATCACCAGTGACCGCGGAGTGAAGATCCCTGACGGCGTCCTTACAACTGATGCCATGGAAGTTATCAACTGCTGCGATATCGTAGTTGAACTCGTCGGCGGCACCACGATCGCCAAAAAGTTTATCCTTGAGGCACTTAAAAAAGGCAAATCGGTTGTCACCGCCAACAAGGCGCTGCTCTCCCATTACGGTCAGGAACTCTTCGCCGCCGCAGAAAAAACCGGCGCCGACCTCTTCTACGAAGCAAGTGTCGCCGGCGGCATCCCCATCATCAAATCATTGCGTGAAGGTCTGGTTTCCAATCAGATCGAGCATATCTACGGCATTATGAACGGTACCTGCAACTACATCCTCACCCGGATGGAACGTGAAGGCGCCGACTTCGCCCCGATCCTCGCCGACGCGCAGAAGCTCGGCTATGCCGAAGCCAACCCCTCGCTGGATATCGACGGTTTCGATACCGCGCACAAGACCAGCATCCTCGCTTCGCTGGCTTTCGGTAAATGGTTCAATCAGGAAGAGGTTTATGTCGAAGGTATCCGCGATCTGGAACTCTCCGACCTTGCCTACGCCGATGAACTCGGCTACCGCATCAAACTTCTCGGCATCATCAAAAACAATGACGGTGCCATCGAGATGCGCGTTCACCCGACCCTGATCCCCAGGAAGGCTCTGCTGGCAGGGATCTCCGATGTCTTCAACGGTGTTGTCGTTGACGGCGACACTGTCGGTCAGACCCTCTTCTACGGCCGCGGCGCCGGACGCAAAGCTACTGCCAGCGCGGTAGTTGCCGACATCACCGATGCGGCGCTCAACTACGCCGCCGACTGCCGTCAGCGCATTCCCAACTTCAAGGAAGACTGCCAGTTTACCCGCGTCCTCCCCATCGAAGAAAGTGTCAGCCGTTTCTATCTGCGGCTTCAGGTCAAAGACACTCCCGGCGTGATGGCATCCATCACCCAGATCCTGGCGGATCGCGGCATCAATATTTCCAGCTTGATCCAGCATGAAAGCCAGAGCGGCAAAGCCAATTCGGTTTCGCTGGTCATCCTGACCCACCCGGTAAAAGAGCGCAGTATGCGCGCGGCGTTGTCTGAACTCGGAGTGCTGTCCATCAACAGCTCCCCGGTAAAACTTTTGAGAATAGAGGATATTTAATCATTATGGCATTGCACACTGTTGAAAAAATCGGCGGGACCAGTATGACCCGCTTCGGGGAATTGCTGGACAACATCTTCATCGGTTCCCGCAAAGGTGATGAACTTTACAACCGCATCTTCGTGGTCTCCGCTTACGGCGGCGTGACCAACTGGCTGCTGGAAGACAAAAAGACCGGCGAACCCGGTATCTACGGCAGCTTCGCCGCCGGAAAAAACGAAGAGTGGCAGGAAAAACTTGAAACCACCCGTGCCAAACTCATCGAACTCAACCGCTCTTTTGAAAAGCTCGGTCTCGATCAGACCAAAGCCGATGAATTCGTCAATGAACGTATGGACGGTGTCAAAAGCTGCCTGCTTCATCTGATGCAGCTGCGCAGTTTCGGCCACTTCAACCCCGCCGCCTATCTGCCTGCCGCCCGCGAAATTCTGAGCTCGGTCGGTGAAGCGCACAGCGCGTACAACTCCGTGCTTATTCTGCAGAAGTTCAATGTCAACGCCGTCTTCGTTGACCTCTCCGGCTGGAAAGATGATTACTCCTGCTCGATGGAAGAAAACATCTCCCGTCAGCTTGCCGGTTTGGATTTTGCCAAGTGTATGCCCATCGTCACCGGTTACGCCAAGTGCGCCGAAGGTGTAATGGCGCAGTTCGACCGCGGTTACAGCGAAATCACCTTCAGCAAGCTCGCAGTCGTCACCGCCGCCAGAGAAGGTATCATCCACAAGGAGTTCCACCTCTCCACCGGCGACCCGAAACTTATGGGTATTGACAAAGTCCGCACCATCGGCCATACCAATTTTGATATCGCCGACCAGCTCTCCGATATGGCGATGGAAGCCATCCACCCCAAAGCCTCCAAGGAAATGGAGCGCAACGGCATTCCCATCCGTATCGACAACGCCTTTGATCCCGGTCATCCCGGAACTTTGATCAGTCAGGATTTCGTCTCCCCCGTTCCCAAAGTCGATATGATCTGCGGACGGCGCGATATCGTGGCGATCGAAGTGTTTGATACTGAAATGGTCGGCACCAGCGGTTACGATTTCCGTCTGCTGGACAGCTTTGCCAAATACAATGTCAGCTACATTGCCAAAAACACCAACGCCAACACCATCACCCAGTACGTCTCTGAAAAGAGCAAAAATCTCAAAGTCTGCCTCGAAGATCTGCGTAAAAACTTCCCCGGAGCCAAAATCTCCACCCGCGAAGTTGCCATCATCGCCGTCATCGGCAGCAATATGAAGATCCCCGGCTTCCTCTCCCGCGCCGCCAAAGCGCTGGCTGAAGCCAATATCAACGTGCTGGCGCTCGATCAGTGCATGCGTCAGGTGAATATGCAGTTCATCATCGACAGGGCAGATTTCGAAGTTGCCCAGAAAGCTTTGCACAGAGAGCTTGTGGAACTGCAGTAACAGCTTATATTGATTTTTGAAGGAGATACTGTTATGAAGATGAGCAAACTGGTCGGCCGCCGTTTGAAAGAGGTCCCCAAAGATGCCAAGACCGTCAGCCACCAATTCCTGGTGCGCGGCGGATATATCCGTCCGGTTTCCGCCGGAATTTATGATATTCTTCCTGCCGGAAAACGTATTGTCGCCAAGATCGAAGCGATCATCCGCGAAGAGATGAATAAGATCGACGGTCAGGAAGTTCTGATGCCGGTCGTGCTGCCCGCCGCGTTGTGGGAAGAGTCCGGCCGTTACGCTTCCGTCGGCGCCGAACTGCTCCGCTTCAACGACCGCAACGACAAGCCGATGATCCTCGCTATGACGCATGAAGAGTGCATCACCGCGATGGTCCGCACCGAAGTCAACAGCTACAAGCAGCTCCCCGTGATGCTCTATCAGCTCCAGACCAAATACCGTGACGAAGCGCGTCCGCGTGCCGGCTTGATCCGTACCCGCGAATTCACGATGAAAGATGCGTACAGCTTCCACACCGATCAGGCTGATCTGGAAAAATATTATGTCCGCGCGCACGAGGCGTATGAACGCATCTTCAAACGCATCGGTCTGGACAACGTGGTCAGCATCGAATCCAACAGCGGTATGATGGGCGGAAAAGTTTCCCACGAATTTATGGCTATCGCTGATTGCGGCGAAGACACCATCTTCGTCTCCCCCGACCGCAGCTACCGCGCCAACCGTGAGATCGCCACCGCCGCGTGGAAGTTTGAAAAGGGCGAAGCGCTTCCTCTGGAAAAGGTCGCCACCCCCGGACAGAAAACCATCGACGAAGTGGCAACCTTCCTCGGAGTTACTGCCGAACAAACCGGCAAAGCGGTCTTCTATCAGGATGCCATCACCGGTGAATTGATCTTCTGTCTGATCCGCGGCGATTTCGAAGTCAACGAAAGCAAACTTGCCAATGCGGCAAAGATTTCCGAACTCAAGTTTGCCGACGATGCCGCCATCACCGCCTGCGGCGCGGTTCCCGGCTACGCCAGCCCGCTCGGTCTCAAGTCCGGCGCCAAAGTCCGGGTCTTCGTCGACCCCTCCGCGCTGAACAGTTCCAACTTGGTCGTCGGCGCCAATGAACCCGATTACCACTACAAAAACTTCAATGCCGACCGCGATCTTGACGGTGTCGAATACACCGTCGTCGATATTGCTACCGTCCGAGAAGGCGACCCCTGCCCGCTCACCGGCGAACCCTTGCAGATGCTCCGCGGTATTGAAGTCGGCAACATCTTCCAGCTCGGAACGAAGTATTCCGAATCTATGGCTTGCAACTATCTGGACAAAGACGGCAAGAGTCATCCAATGATTATGGGCTGCTACGGTATCGGTGTCGGCCGCGCTATGGCTTCTGTGATCGCAAACTGCCATGCCAACTACGGGCCCATCTGGCCGATGTCCATCGCTCCCTATCAGGTGCAGGTCTGCGCGCTTGATCCGCAGAAAGCCGGTGTCGGCGAAGCCGCCGAAAAACTCACCGCCGAACTCGAAGCTCTCGGCGTGGAAGTCCTCTACGACGACCGCGGCGAAAAGGCAGGAAGTATGTTCAGCGATGCCGACTTGCTCGGTATTCCGCTGCGTCTGGTCATCTCTCCCAAGACCCTTGCCGAAAACGAAGCCGAATTCCGCACCCGCGATTGCCGCGACAGCATCCGGATCAAACTGGACGCCGCCGCCGCTGACATTGCCGCCAAGGTCAAAGCTGAGCTGACAAAATTTGAATTTTAATAAATACCGCACGGTATTGAATTTAGGA
>JAZOMB010000087.1:0-35951 GCA_045653515.1 Victivallaceae bacterium
AATCCTTGCGGCTTGCCATCCGTAGCTTTAGCGAAGGATGGTGGAGCAGAAGAGACTCGAACTCTCGACCCTCACACTGCCAGTGTGATGCTCTAGCCAACTGAGCTACTGCCCCGGGTGTATGCTATATAATATATCATCATTTCCGGATTGTGCAAGTGCTTTTTTGAAAAAATTTGCGTTTTTTTGCTTATCGCCTGGCGTGGCGGTATGGAGTTTGTCTCGGCAGTGGCAGGAAATATGCAAATTTTTTGCAAAAAAGGTTGCTTTTTTGCCGGTAAGCGGTTATATTCTATTATTAAACTTTAATTATTACAAAATAGGAGAAAATAACTATGTTCAAACGTTTCATCGCTGTTGCTGCTCTTGTCTGCTGTATCGGTCTGTCCGCGGCTCCGTGGTTCACCCACAACTCCCGCCGCCGCCCCGAAACTCTGCTGGTCGTCGGCAACTACCTCTCCCCCTATATGCTCGCCGAAACCTATCAGGGTTTGACCAAGCAGCCCTATCTGCGCATTATGAATGACGGCCGTCTTTATATGGTTATGCCCAAGCTCACCCGCGGCATTGCCCAGCGCGAACTCTGCGGCGTTATCGACAGCTTCAACTTCAAACGCATCGTTATTCTCGGCGACGAACGTTATGTTTCCACCGACTTTGAAAAACAGCTCCGCAAGGCCAATATCAAAGCCACTCCGGTCGTCCGTGTCTACGGTGAAAACTGGCTCCGCGTCGCTGAAGAGCTTGACGATCTGCTCAATGTCGGTCACCTTTCCCGCAACTTCCGCGAAAATCTGCAGGAGGCTTCCATCCAGACCAATCCCGCCCAGCTTCAGGTCCGTCAGCGCCCCGCCGCTCCGGAAAAAAATGATGCTCCTGCTAAAGCTGATGCTGTGACTGCCGAAGCTGCGCCCGCCGCTCCCGCCGCTCCCGCCGCTCCCGCCGCTCCCGCCGCCGCTGAAGCTGCGCCGGTTCCGGTCGATCCGGTCGCCGACGGCAAATGATCCACCGGGGTTACTGCTATGTCACACCTCTTCCGCATTTCCGCCAACACTTTCCGGGAATCCATCCGTGAACCGGTATATTTTCTGATGCTGTTGTCAGCACTGCTTCTGATCGGCCACTATCCGTGGCTGACCATCTTTGTGTTTTTTGAACAGCTCAAACTGGTGGTTGACAGCGCTATGGCAACCACGATGATCTTCAGTCTGGCGGTGTCGGTTCTGTGTGCAAGTTACACCGTTTCCCGCGAAATGCGCAACGGAACAGTGCTGCTGCTGCTCAGCAAACCGGTGGCGCGCTGGAGTTTTGTGCTCGGCAAAATCATCGGTATCATTATGGCATCTCTGCTCTTTTGTGCAGTCTGCTGTTTTGCTTCGGTGATCGCAGTCTATGTCGCAGTTGACCAGTTCCGTATGGAGATGCACCTGTACGGTGCTTTCGTCGGTCTGCTCGCCTGCGGATGTGCCGCCGGTATGGTGATGAACTTTCTCAAAGGCAGTTCATTCGCCGAATTTGCGACCTATATGACCGGTCTTCTGGTCACGGCAATGTTTTTGTACTGCCTCAAGTTCCAGCCGCATCCGGCGCTTTCGATGTCCGATCTCGGCAAGGCCTTGTTTCTGCTCAATATCGGCGTTATCATAATGGCGACGATCGCCGTGGGAGCCGCCACCCGTCTGGATGTGGTTCCGACGATGTGTCTGTGTTCAGTATTCTTCTTTGTCGGTCTGATGTCCAGTCACCTCTTTTTGCGGACGACCGATTCTGAACTTGTCAATATGATTTGCGATTTCTGCTACGCGGTCATTCCCAACTGGCAGTTCTTCTGGCTCGCCGATGCGATCGCGGTCGGCAGAACCATTCCCAAGTCTTACGTCATTGAAGCCTGTACATACGGAGCGATCTATTTTGTGGTAGCCTGTATCTGGGCGATCGTACTCTTCCAGGATCGTGAAGCCGCCGCCGGAACCCGCGATTAAGCGTTATGGAACCCCGGCTGATAATCGTCAACGAAGTTGATTCAACCAATCTTGCGCTCCGCCGGGAACATCTGAAGTTTCCGGACGGAACTCTTTACTGCGCTTTGGAACAGACCGCCGGACGCGGACGGCTCAACCGCCGCTGGGTGACCCGGCGCGAAAGTGCAGTCTGCGCCAGTATGCTCTTTAAAAAGGTTGCTGAACCCTACCACGCCGGAGCGGTGATCGCTTTGGCGGCATTGGAAATTATCGGCGAATGTCTCGGCAGTGATGAAGCTTTTTTCAAGTGGCCCAACGATATCTACATCGGGCAGGCGAAGCTTGCGGGCATCCTTTCGGAAGGGGTGCTGGAGCAGGGGAAGTTTGCGGCGGTCGTTTCGGGAGTCGGAATAAATATCAATCAGAACGCTGAAACACTTGCTCAACTGGATAATTGTGCCACCTCCATTTTCTGCCGCTGCGGCAGAACGTATGACATTACAGAGTTGTACCATAAACTCTTTGCCGCCGCTGTGCGCATCTATTCAGACTATCAGAAAAATCCCGCTGATATACTCGCTAAATGGCGTAGTGCCAACCGTTTGATCGGTAAAGAGCTGGAAGCCGTCCGCCCGGACGGAACAGTTTTGTGCGGGATTTTCCGTGATATCGCTCCGGACGGGGCGATGATGATGGAGTGCGGGGGGGAGTTGTGCCGTTTTGATTGCGGGGATATAAAAATAATTCCGGCATCTTTAAAATGAATCGGGGAATAAAAAGTGAAAAATTTTATTATAATTATTTTATCAATGGTGTCTGTTATGATCAATGCTGCTGAAAAACCGCTGCTGCGGGCGGGTATAACTACCGATACCCATGTTACTCCGAATCCCAATAGTGTGAATAAGTTGCGTGCCGCATTGACATTGTTCAAAGAGCAGAAGGTCGATGTGGTCATAAATCTCGGCGACGTCGCCGACAAGTTCCATACGGAAGCGTACAAACATTACCGCAACACCGTAAAAGAGGTTTATCCCGAAGGTGTCAGAGAGATTTTTGCCTATGCCAATCACGATCTGAACCCCGGGATGCCCGATTTGCCCAAGCCGTTGACCTATGAGATGGTCAAAAAAGAGTTGGAAATAACCCATGAACCGCTGGATGTGGTGGTGGTCAATGGAGTGGTGTTTGTCACCTTCCCGGAAAGCTTGCACGATTTGAAAGCGTATGAAGCTCATCTCGCCGCCGCTGCGAAGAAATATCCCAGTCAGCCGTTGTTTGTCATCGACCACCGTCCGCCGCACAATACCATTTTCAATTCATTGGTCTGGTGCAAATTGGGCAAAGGTGAAGTGCTGAGAAAATTTCCGCAGGTGATAAGCATTTCCGGCCACGTCCACAATGAAGTGCGCAACGAACTTTGCATCTGGCAGGGCGAATACACCGTAGTCGATGCCGGATGTATCAGCGGTTGGGGCGGCGATCTGGAGGGAACCATCCCGCAGGGAAAATCCACCGCCGGGGTGCTGATAATGGAGGTGTACAAGGACAAGGTGCTGTTCCACCGCATGGATTGTCAGACTAAAGCGGTGGTCGCCGAACCGTGGTGTGTGCCGCTTCCCCATAACCCCAAAGACCCTGCGCTGGCGTTTGAAAAGCGCAAAGCGGCTTCGGTCGCGCCGGAGTTCCCGGCACGCGGCAGAGCAAAGGCATTTTTCAACCCCGGGAAATTCAATAATGTCGATTTGCGGTTCACGGCAGCGCAGCCGCAGAAAGATGTGTTTAAATATGAGATTTTCATAAAGAGTAAAAAGAGCGGAAAAATCATCAACCGTCAGGAGATTTTCGGAGATTTCTACCGCAATGAGCGGGTGCGGACGGCGAAACATATTATCAGCGCCGGATATTTTGAAAGTGGTGAAGAGTACATTTTTGAGGTGGTTCCGGTAGGATTTTTCGGTAAAAAAGGCAAAAAAATCGAAACCGAATTCAAGGCGCCGGAAAAAACGAAACTTACGACTGTATTTGAGTGCCGCGACCCGATGAAGAGTTTGAAATTTATGAGCGAACTTGAGGGCGGCAGTGAAATGCCGGTCAAAAACGGTTTTTATCAGCACAATATCGAAGAAGCACGGCTGATTTTCCCGGATGGAGTCTGGGAAGGCAAACGGGGAACCCGCTTCCGGTTCACGATCGATATGCACACCCGGCAGGGAAACTTTGAAAAGTGGACATTGGTACTGCGCAACCCGGTGCCGATGGTCAATGCCAAAGCGCGGCTGTACACGCAGAACGGCGATATCGGTGTCCGGCGCTATGTCATCGAATTCACTAAAGCCGCCAAAGATTACAACTACTACTTCCTCATCCGCGAAGGCGAACCCGGAGAAGTGCGGTTCGATTATGTGAAGATCGAACGCTTTGACGATTAAAATTTCTTGTAAAAATCTTTACTGCGCCGCCGCCATCAAATTTCCGGCAGATCAGAGTAGACTACCAACGCTCTGGCGCGCGGGCAGGACGCCGGGAGGATAACGCGGTGCGGCACATTGGCCTGCATATAGACGGTATCGCCGGGAACCAGGTGTTTTTTATTGGCATCATCATAGATGCAGTAATCAAGTTCACCCTCAAGCAGAATAAAAAATTCTTCGGTGTCGTGCATTAAAAAATCACGTTCCGGTCCCGGAGTGTATTCGATCACAAATGGGTCCATTTTTCTGCCGATCTGCCGGTGGGCGAGGGCGAGATAGTGGATGCCGTGCGAGTCGCCGGCGTCGCGGTCAAAGGCTTCGCCCTCGGACAGATTGCCGAAAGAGTAGGGGCGGTTCGGTTGTGAACTGCCGCTGAAAAGCTCTTCCAGAGAAACACCGAGCGCGGCGGAGATTTTCATCAGAGCTTTGAGGGACGGCGTGATGCGGAAGTTTTCGATTTGAGAGATAAAGCCTTTGCTGAAGCCGCTGTTTTTTGCCAGAGCTTCCACGGTCATACCCTGTTTTTTGCGCAGTTCGCGGATGGTTTTAGATAGTTCCAGAAGATTCATTATTCGCTGTCCTCGGTGATTTTTTCGCCGTTGAAATCGGCAAAAAGTTCGTATTTTTCATCAGATATTTTGCGGTAGAAAATATTGACAGGCAGAGTTTCGTAATAGGGTCCGTTCCACGCTGGAACATTGCGGCGATTGGTGCAGAGATCGTGCAGAGTTTCGGGGAAGCGGTCGGTGTCGAGCTTGTAGCCGTCAAGTGCCTGAGCTATCAAGCGGAGTTCGATTTTGATTTTCTGTTGCTGTTGAGCAAGGCGGAAACGTTCAGAATTTTTGAGCTGTTCAACATCTTTTGCAAAATTGCGGTCGATGATCTCCAGCGACACAGCGCGCGGGCCGAGATGAAAGGCGCGGCGCAAAATCAGGCGTGTTCCGGCAAGTTCTGCCGTAAAGATATCATCGGCAAAGGTGAATTTATCCCGCGCGATGCGGAAGGTTTTACAGACCAGCTGACGGGCGGAATCGAGAGTGTCATCGCTCGCGGTAAGTTCTTCAATTTCAAGGACGATGCGGAAGAGCTGATGTTCAAAAGGCACGACCTCCAGCGACATTTTGTCAAATCCCTGCGGGATCGGACTGTCGATAGTGAAGAGTTCACCTTCGCCGTGGCGCGGCTGGTATGTTTTGCCCATAACAGCATTTTCAACGCGGGCGATGTGCGTGGTTTCCGGCGGGGTGCATCCGGAGAGGGCAAGCAGAATAATTGCAGTGAAAAAGAGGAAATTTTTCATAACAGCACCAGTGACATCAGAAGCATTCCGGCGATCAGCCCGTAGATCGCCAGATGGTGTTCGCCGTATTCGCGGGCAAGCGGGAGCAGTTCGTCAAAGGTGATGAAAACCATTATTCCGGCGACCGCCGCAAACAACAGCATCAGCAAAGTCTGACTTAAAAACGGCAGGAAGATAAAATAGGCGCACAACGCTCCAAGCGGCTCGGATAATCCTGACACAAACGACCAGAAAAACGCCTGTTTGCGGCTGCCGGTGGCGTGATAGATCGGAACGGAGACGGTTATGCCTTCGGGGATATTGTGGATGGCAACGGCGAGCGCAGTGAAAATACCGGTTTCGGGAGTGAGCATACCGGACATAAAGACCGCCATACCTTCGGGGAAGTTGTGAATGGCGATCGCCAGAGCGAAAATCAATCCGCTGCGGAAGATTTTGCGTTTTTCTTCGGGGGAGTTCATCGCCTCTGCCGGACGCATTTCGTGGGGGTTGCGCGATTCAGGTATCAGACGGTCGATCAGTAACGAGAGGAACATTCCGCCGAAAAAGGCGGCGATCGCACTCAAGGCACCGAGTTTGCCGGAAGTTTCGACCAGATGGGCGCGGGCATCGGCAAAGAGTTCCACAAAGGATATGTATATCATCACGCCGCCGGAAAATCCCAGCGAAAGCGACAATACTTTTTTATTGGAATGGCTGAAGAAAAAGGCAATACAGCTGCCGATACCGGTCGCCAATCCCGCTATGCCGGAAAGTATAAATGCGTTGAGCAATTGTTGATTCATAGTAAAAAACTCCTTGTTTCAGGATAATCTAATCCGTCAAGCGGATTTTTTCAACAAATAATTTGATTTTTTTCTTGAAATCTCCGGATTTAGATGTAAATTGTCAAGACAACACGACTATATGGAGATGATTGTTTGAATGCTTATTCAATTTGACTGCTGTGACTGCATAATGAAACAGATACTGCAAATGGCGCGCGATGTGAGTTGCGCTTCCGAGCAGCGGTGGAAATTTTTCCGGGAGTTCCTGGAGATTTTTCAGCGGGTTTCCAAAGACTCTTCACCGCCTGAACTGGCGGCGGCATATTTTGATCTTTATGCAGAAATGACCGGGATCGAAGACGGCTACAAAGATATTAAACGCCGCTCCACGGAAGTCGGCCGCGCCATTTACGGCGAATTGGCAAAAATGTGTGCCGATGCCGGAAGTGACAGTTTTCTGCTCCGATTGAAACTTGCTATTTCAGGCAATATGATCGATTACGGTGTGCTGCCTGATTATGATCTTGACTGCGCGGAAAAACATATCCGGGAAGTTGTCGATCTGCCTTGCGATATGGCGGCGGTGAATGATCTGGCTTCCCGCATTGAAAAAGCTGAAAACATTTTGTATATTCTCGACAACTGCGGCGAAGCGGTGCTTGACCGTCTGCTTCTGGAGACGATGAAAGGCAAAGTCACCATCGGTGTCCGCGGCCGCCCCATAATGAACGATATCACCCGCGAAGATCTCGTTGCTTCAGCGCTGGATGATTTCCCTGTCATCGATACCGGATGCAATGCTCCGGGAGCGCCGTTGCGGCTGATTTCGGCTGAATTCAAAGCGGCGATGGAATCCGCAGATCTGGTGATCGCCAAAGGGCAGGGCAATTTTGAATCGCTTGAGGGCGATTTTACTGCGCGGCCGATATATTATCTTTTCCGTGCCAAGTGTCCGGTAATTCAGAATTATCTCAATGTCAGTTTCGGTTCACTGCAGATCCAGGGCAGAAACTTGACCGTAAAATAATCAGGAGTTTACGACTATGATGAAACGATTGCTTCTTCTTTTATCTTTTGCGGCATTGCTGTTGAGCGCCGCCCCGCAGCCGAAGTATACGGAAAATGATTTTCAGCGGATAAGCGCGATGCTGGCGCGGGTGCTGGATAAAAACCACTATTCCGATGTGCGGATGTCCGATGAATTATCGTGCCGTATCTTTGACAACTTTATTGATGATCTCGACCCGGAACGGATATTTTTCACCGATGAGGATATCCAACCCTTTATGCAGGAGCGGATGTTGACCGGTTACCGGCTTCAGCAGGGCGAATGCAGAATGGCGTTTACGCTTTACGATCTCTTCCGCAAACGCTATGCCGAATACCGGGCATTTTCCAAAAAATTCCTCTCCGGAAAAATCGACTTCACCACCGATGAAATTTATCAGGTCAACCGCCGCCGCGAACCCCGTATGAAAAAACGCAGTGATTTGACTGCGCTCTGGAGCAAATATCTCAAACATCAGCTCCTTATATACAAACTTATGGAGATCGAAGACGAAAAAGCTCCTGTTTCCAAAAAAGATAAGAAAAAAACGCTTCCCGCTCCCGCAGAAAGAATTTTACAGCGTCAGCGCGATTATGGCAACGCTATTGAAAAACGGGAGAAAATCGACATCCTCGGACTGCTGCTCAACGCTATGGCTTCCACCTACGGCGCCCACTCCAGTTATCAGCCGCCCAAAGCCAGCGAAGATTTTGATATCCATATGTCGCTTTCTCTCACCGGTATCGGCGCCACGCTCACCAGTGAAAACGGTTACATCAAAATCGTGGAACTCGTCCCCGGCGGCCCTGCCGCCCGCAGTGGAAAGCTCAAAGTCAATGACCGCTTGATCCGCGTTACCCAGGAAAACGGCGAAAGCACCGATCTGATCGATATGCCGGTTACGCAGGCGGTCGGTTTCATTCGGGGCAAAAAAGGTTCCAAAGTCACCATCGACCTCCTTTCCGGCGAGGCAGGCAACATCACCAAAGTCACTCTGGTGCGCGATAAAATCAATCTTGAAGAGAGCGCCGCCAAGGGCGTTGTCCGTAAAACCCGCCGTGCTGACGGAAAAGAACTTAAAATCGGTGTTATCACTCTGCCCAGCTTCTATATGAACTTCAACGAAGCTGTCAGCGGCAACGCCAACGCCCGCCGCGCCAGTACCGATGTCCGCCGCATCCTTGAAAACTTCAACAAAGAAAAGGTCGATGCCGTACTCTTTGACCTGCGCCGCAACGGCGGCGGAAGTCTGCCCGATGCCATCGTCCTTGCCGGATTGTTTATGCGCGGCGGACCGGTGGTGAGAGTTAAAGGCAAACGCCACGCCAGTCTCTACGGCGATGAAGATAAAGAGATCGTCTACTCCGGCCCGCTGGTGATTCTGACCAGTAAACTTTCCGCTTCCGCCGCCGAAATCTTTTCTGCGGCGCTGCGCGATTCAGGTCGTGCGGTGATGGTCGGCGACAGCCGCACTTTCGGCAAAAGTACTGTGCTTAATGTTGAAGACCTGACTCCGTACAACTCTCTCTTCCACCGCATCAATGCCGGTACGGTCATCTTTGAATCTGCAATGTTCTACCGCATCACCGGCTGTTCCGTCCAGCAGCTCGGTGTCCAGCCGGATATCCTTCTGCCGTCGCTCACCGAAGAAATGGAGATCGGCGAAATGTATTTTGACAACCATCTGCCGTGGGATCAGACTGCCGCTGCAAGTTTCAAAGCTTTCGATCCGGCAATGAAAGATAAAATCGCAGTGCTTAAAGCCAACTCCGCCAAGCGCATCGCCGCTTCTCCGGAATATGCCAAACTTCTGCGCCAGATCGAACTTTACCGCAAGATCCGCAACCGCAAAACCGTTTCCCTCAATGAAGCACGCCGCCGCAAAGAATATGCCGCCGAAAAACAGCTCATTGAAGAAACCGAAAAAATTATGGAAGAATCAGGTTCTGCCAAAGACGATAAGAAAAATATCTCTCCCGACCCCGTGCTTACCGAAGCAGTCAATATTGCCGCTGACTTGAGTCAGCTGTAATGGCGCTGTAATCGCGATTTTTTCGGGGGGCTGCGGCGTCTCGCAGCGGATGATTTTTTAATCGATCGTTATCTCATTGAGCGCATCTTCGACGGTTTTGCGCCACGTTTCAATGCCTTCAGCATCGAGGTCTGCCGGAACTTTGACCGGTTCACCGATGATCATCGTGATTTTGGCTCCCGGTTTGGGGATTTGAAAACCATCCCAACTTTTTATTTCCCAATAGCGTGATGCATTGATCGACACCGGCAGTATCGGCGCACCTGTTTTACTGGCAAGGATCACTGGACCCGGTTTCAATACATAACGCGGACCGCGCGGGCCGTCGGGGGTGAATGCAACGTTCTTTTTTTCGCTTATGGCGTGGATCGCCCCCAGAAGCGCATTCGCTCCGCGCTTGCTTGACGAACCGCGCAAGCTTCCAATGCCGAACTGTTTGATGAAATCAGTCACATACTGACCGTCGCGCGAAGCGCTCACCACCGCCATAGTGCGTTTTCTGATCGCCTTGGGAACCGATGCGGCAAAAAACATCAACCGGTTGTGCCAGGTTATTCCGATACAACCCCGGGCGTTGTTAACTGCATCATGCACATCGATCAGTTCAAAACGGTACAAACACCGGAAAATAACTTTCATCAGCAATGCCGGGAAAAAATATATCCAATCCGGAAACTTTTTTATGTCGCGGAACTTCTTTTTGAGCGTACTCATATAATTACCTCGATTTAAGGGAAAATTTACAAATCTCTGACAACGGACAATTTTCACACGCAGGTTTCCGCGCCGGACAGACTCTCCGCCCGTGGGTGATCAGCAAATGGGAGAAGTTGCACCACAATTCAGGTGCGACCTGCGCACACACTGCCCGTTCGATCGCTTCGGGGGAATCACTTTTGACCATACCGATGCGGTTCAGCAGTCGGTTGACGTGGGTGTCGACCGGAAAGCCGGGGATATTGAAAACATTACCCAGAATCACGTTGGCACTTTTTCTTCCGATACCCGCCAGTGCGGTCAACTCCTCCATCGTCTGCGGTACGATCCCGTTGTGGACTTCAACTATCCGCAATGCCGCCAACTGTAAATTGCGGCTCTTGGCTTTGGACAATCCGCAGGGATGGATTATCTCTTCGATCGTTTCCAGCGGCAATTCAGCCATCTTTTCAGCTGTCGGCGCCAGCGCAAACAGCTTTTCTGTCACCATATTCACCCGTTCATCCTTGCATTGGGCAGAGAGCATCACCGCCGCCAGAAGCTGAAACGGCGACTCGTGCTTCAACGGGCATTCGCACTCTCCGTAAAGGGCAAAGAGCTGATCGTAGATAAACTGGTAACGCTGTTTGACTGTCATAATCGATCAAGTTATCCGCGCTGACACATTTCTGTAAACTTGGAACAGCGTTCCATCGCATCGACGAGCCACGCTTTGATTTCGGGCGTATGGTCGCTGCTTTCGGGGTTGAAGAAGGGACTCTTCCGGCAGTTCAGTTCAAAATTCAACGGATTGGTGTAGGAGGATTTTTTCAATATTCCCGCCAGCCATTCCCAATCGAAAGTTCCGGTAAAGGGATTCTGGTGCTGGTCGCCCGAGCCGTCGTTGTCGTGCAGATGCACCGCAATGATGCGGGAAGCATATTTTTCCGTTTCTTCAAAATGGGTGCGAACTTTGATATTGCAATGTCCGGAGTCGAAGCAGTAGCCGATCCGTTCTGCCGGGTAATCATCCAACAGCGCAGACAATATTTCCCAATTACCGTGCGGCAGATTTTCCAATGCGATCTTCGCATCATATTTTTCCAGCAGCGGCATAAGTTCATCCAGAGAGCGCCGGACACTTTGTGCCTGTTGGCGGCGAAGTTCGACTTGGTGAAGGTCTTCCGGCTCCCGGATGCGGGGCGGGTGCATAATCAATGTTCCGTCGCCGTTGAGTTCTTTGAGCATAAGCAAGCGGTTTATTGTAAGTTCCACGCCCGCCTTGCGGCGGTATTCTTCGACTGCATACCAGCATTTTTCTCTGCCGTCGGTGCCGTGAACATCCTGCAGTTTAAGCTGATAAGTTTTCAGCCACTCTCTGATCTGATCCAATTCCGCTTTACCGTAAATAAAATCGGTGTTCCACTGGTGGCACCACATTATGCGCGTGAATCCGGCTTCGGAAGCCTGCTGCAAATAGGGTTCGGGACTGTTGATATCATCAAAAAAGTCGGTATTGATCGCGATATTCATTTTTTACATCCTCTTTATTGTTTATCCTGTGCAGGAACTTGCGGTTTTTTCAGATTTTCCGGCAATCCGTCCCGCCGGAAAGACCCGGCGAGCACTTTTGTCTGCTGATTGTAGATGAAAACCACAAATTCATCGTTGCCGAAGACAATCTCATTACCATTGTCTAAAAGTATTTTTAACTTGTACTGATCCATAAACTTTTTGACCTGTTCCATAGAGACTGTGCATTGGACTTTTCCGAAACTTGCACGGACACCGTGGATATGGATATTTTTCGCCCCTTCAGGAATCAGCCATCTGGTATGATTTCTGTCAGCAAGCGGCATTTTTTTAAGGTCGAGTTCCTCCACTTTGTAATCATACTCCATCGGGTACAAGCCCAACAGCTGACGCGCGGTGCTGATGGAGACAAACTGCGCGATCAATGCGACCAGCAGCCACAATCTTGCCTTGCGGGAAACCCTCTGCGGCGCCAGAAACATTCCAATTACGGCAGTAACTCCCAGAATGATAAATGCGGTTTTCGCCACATCATCTCCGAGCAACCGCGCCGGATCGGTGCAGAAGAGTGCCGCCGTTGCCAGAATCAATATCGCTCCGCCGTAAAGCAATCCGCTCAACATACCCACAAACAGTGATGCCGGACGCGGCAAGGTCACCTCTTCCGGGGCATTGACCACCTTGGCAAAGATCCGCTTACCGAAAAACGGCACCACAATCAGTACAAATCCGACCTGCAATGTCGTCCACGGGATCATCGGATTGGGGTTGTCTCCCTGAAAACGTCCGACGATCATTACTGCAAAGATGAAAAGGCATGTGGCGGCAAACAGACTCAACGTCAGAAAAATCAGATAATTGGTGATTTTATTAAAGGACAGTTTCGGCATAATAAAAATTTCCTGATAACACATTGATTACATACATATATGTCTAAATATAGCACACAATGCTGTAAAATTCCACTTTTCAACTTGAGTTAACCCCGTATAAATGATATATTATATAAAAATGTTTTATTTAGGATGGTTTTTGAATTGAAATACATTGACATACACGCCCATATTTTTCCGGATAAAATTGCCGAAAAGGTGATAACCACTCTGGAAGAGTATTATAACTTTTCCTGGCAGGGCAACGGAACCGTGAAAGATCTGCTTGCCAGTATGGATGCTTCCGGCGTGGAGCGGACGGTGATCTTTTCCTGCGCCACCAAGCCGGAACAGGTCGCGCCCGCCAATGAATTTCTCCAGTATATCCGCTCCATTTATCCCGACCGCTTTTATGCCTTTGGAACCATCCACCCCGACCATCCTGATGTCCCCGCTATGCTGAACGCCATTGGCGCCGCCAAACTTCAGGGGATCAAACTCCATCCGGATTTTCAGAATGTCTATATTGACGAACCGGCGATGATGCGGGTCTACGAACAGCTGGACGGTTCTCTGCCGCTGCTGATCCATATGGGCGACCACCGGACGGACTTCTCAAGTCCTTACCGTTTGAGTCGGGTTCTGAAACGTTTCCCGCATCTGAAAATAATCGCCGCCCACTTCGGCGGTTACAGCGAATGGGATCAGGTCCGGAAACATCTCGTCGGCAAAAATGTCTGGTTCGACACCTCAAGCAGCATATTCAAACTCGGTGCCGCTGCAGCGGCGGAGATCGTCCGCGCACACGGCGTTGATAAAATCCTCTTCGGCAGCGACTATCCGGCTGTCCGCCACGATCAGGCAATCGCAGAAGTTCTTGAAATGAACCTCGCTCCCGAAGATAATGAGAAAATTTTTTACCGCAACGCAGAAAGGATTTTGCAAAATGACGCGGGATTGTGATACTGTAATTTTAGCTGACGGCGCCTTCCCTGAAAACAGTTCGGTTTTGGACATTCTCACGCAGGCAAAGACCATCATCTGCTGCGACGGTGCCGCCGATACTCTGCTCGCCCACGGTATGACTCCGGATTTCGTGGTCGGCGACCTCGACAGCGTTTCCAATGATGTGCTTGTCCGCTACCCCGAAAAGCTGGTCAAAATAAGTGAACAGGAGACCAACGACCTTGCCAAATGTTTCCGCTTTGCCCGCGAAAAAGGCTTCAAAATCACCCATCTGCTCGGAGCATCCGGCAAACGCGAAGACCACCTTTTAGGCAATCTCGCCCAATTCGCCGAATTTTCCAGAGATTTTCCCGATATGATTATGGTCACCGATTACGGCCACTTCGCCGCTGTCACCGGTTACGCTGAATTCACCGACTTGCACATCGGTACGCAAATCTCTTTCTTCAGCTTCGATCCCCACAGCCGCGTTACTGCGACCGGTGTGAAATATCCCTTGCAGGATCGCGAACTCCACTGGTGGTATGAAGCAACGCTCAACACCGTCAGCGACTCCACCGTAACACTTGCCAGCAGCGGCTCATCGCCGTTGCTGGTATATTTCGCTGTATCCGCGTTTTAGGGGGCGGCGGCGTCTCGCGGGCAATCTCTAGTCAAATCGGCGGACTCCCCCTCGGTCGAGGACTTGAGTCCACTCCCTCGGTGTCGCCTTGATTTGACGTCGACCTTGCCGCGCGATACATCCGCCGATTGGAAACGGCGTGGTTCGGAAACTGTGTCGCGGGTGTTTTGCGCCAATCGTCGGGCTTCAGCCCGACAGGCGAGAGGTAGTTTTTGATAGTATGCCGCTGTCGCGGCTGCGCGATACATCCGCCGGTTGGAAACGGCGTGGTTCGGAAACTGTGTCGCTGGAGTTTTGCGCATATCGTTGCGCTGTCGCGCAACATGCGTGAGGTAGCCGCTTTGCGGCGGATGTTCCGCCTGACGGCGGTTTTGCGCATATCGTTGCGCTGTCGCGCAACATGCGAGAGGCAGCCGCTTTGCGGCGGTTTGTTCCGCCTGACGGCGTTTTTTTTTGTCTGGTAAAACAATGTCGCCGGAGTTTTGCGCCAATCGTCGGGCTTCAGCCCGACAGGCGAGAGGTAGTTTTTGAGAGTATGCCGCGACAACGGAGCGGCAAAATACCCCGCTTTTCTTGAAAAAGGATGGGGGTGTGGGGGAAGGGAAAAACTTCCTTTTCCCGTGAAAAGAAGTTTTTCCCTTCCCCCGCAAGCCGATTTTTTAAAAAATCAACGCTTGGCTTTCATTTTGGCGACGGCGGCTTCAAGCGCGGTCACTCCTTCGGCGGGGCAGGAGATATTCAGCACGGTTTTTTCCATCGGGCAGAGGCCGTTTCTGCGGCGGTTCAGGATATCTTTCACCCGTTTGGTGTAGGTGACGGTTATATTATGTTTTTCCAGAATTTCCACGGCGCTGTCGCAGATCAATTCGGCGTGGACATACTGGACTTTACCGCAGATGGCGACCATAGCTGCCGCTTTGCCGATGACCTTGTCCACCAGGAAGGAATTTTTCATTTTATCCGGGTGCTGGCGGTAGATATCAAGAATGGGTGAGATCCCTCTGCCGTTTTCATCGTGGACGATTTTTCCATTCTTTATAATAACGCACCCGGCAGTACCTGCTGTGATTTTTTTGCGGGCAGTTTTTATTGAATCATTCAGTTCTTCCACATATTTCTCTGCACAGCAGTCGGCACATCGTCCGGTCATACATTTTACACATCCGGTAAACAACAGCATACAAATAATTGCAAAAATAATCTGTTTCATAAAAATTTTCTCCTTCAATTTCTTTCAAGTGTTATCAATGTTATCTCCGCCGGGGCGGTCAACCGCACCGGAAATCCGCTCCAGATCCCTGTTCCGTTGGAAACATAAATATGGGTGTTGCTCCGCACATAGTGTCCGGAAACAAAACCGCCATTGAGTTTGGCGACGATCTTATCCAATCCCCAGAGCATTCCGCCGTGGGTATGACCGGAGATTTGCAGCATAATGTCCAGATTTTCCGCTTCTTTTGCCAGATCCGGACGGTGAGCGAGCAGAATGACCCTGTCATTGAGGGCAACATCTTTGAATGCCTGTCGGAAATTGGCTCTAGGATTGCCGAATTTTTTCCCTGCGTGATCAGCTACCCCCATAAGCACGATATCTTTGCCCGGACGGCAGGCGGTATTTATCAGCATTTTGATTTTGCACTCTTCAGAAAGAAACTTCATCCATTCATTGAATCCGGAATAGTATTCGTGGTTGCCGGGCACGCCGTAGACACCCATCGGAGCTTGCAGCTTGGATATCGGCAGCATTTTTTCTTTCAAATCTGCTACTTTCCCATCCATCAGATCTCCGCCGAGCAGGATCATATCCGGCTTCAAAGCATTGACCCTTTCCACCGTTTGCGGCAGCCATCGGGTGTCGCGCATCCGGTCGATGTGCAAGTCGGACAAAAAGACGATCCGCATTCCGATCGCTTTTTCGGGGAGCTGGTTCAGAGTCAGCTTCACCTCTTTGACATCCGGCACGCGGATACCGTTATATATACCGATAATGGCGATCGCGGCCGCAGGGATCAGCAGTACGGGATTGATCCATTGGCGGACGGTGTAAAATTTCGCCGGAAGTTTGCGCCGGAGCAAGCCAGCTGCCAGGCGGATGAAAATTTGTATCGCCTCAGAAAATCCCAGCAGAAAAAAGTAGATGAAATGGATCGTAAAGAGTATTGCTCCCGAGAGCAGCACCCCGCGCGGCAGCATCGGAGCGAAATACATCGGCCCTCCGAAGATGTGCAATATTTGAAATTTGAATGCCGCAAGCAATACCAATACCGACAGCGCGATCTTCAACGCCCACCGTTTGCCCGGCAAACTGAATACACCTCTCCATATCACAAAAATCGCGGAAATCACTCCGAAAAATGCAACCAATTTTCACCTCCATAGTAAGATTTACGGTTAAAATATACCCTTTTTTACCAAAAGTCAACCAATTTTTGTGAAAAATCTCTTGACAAAACTTCGCTGCCGCATTATATTAGGAGCAGTAAACTGAACAAAAGGATTTGATATGTCTCTGTTTTTCGGCAAATTTATTAACTTTATCAGCTTCTATTTTTACTTTAGAGGCGGGGTTTGCCGTGCAAAGATTTGACGTTTCAGATGAACTTGGACGACAAACTCCGTAACGAATCAACGTTGCGGAGTTTTTTTTTGAGCTGATTAAAAAATTTTTACATAGGAGAGAAGAAAATGGTTATTATTCTGAAAGACAACGCTGATCAGCGCCAGCTTGCAGCACTCAAACGCTGGGTCGAAACCCAGAATGTTCAGGTGCATCAAAGTCAGGGTACCCAGCAGACCATCCTCGGACTGGTCGGCGATACGGTTCATATCGACATCGATATGATCAAGCAGCTGGAGATCGTCGAAGATGTCCGCCGCATTCAGGAGCCATTTAAAAGCGCCAACCGCAAATTCCATCCGATGGACTCAATCATCGATGTCAGCGGCCGCAAGGTCGGTGACGGCAACCTCTGTGTCATCGCCGGCCCCTGTTCCATTGAAAGCGAGACCCAGATCATGACCGTTGCCAACAGCGTCAAAAAATCCGGTGCCTCTATGCTTCGCGGCGGTGCGTTCAAACCCCGCACCTCTCCTTACAGCTTCCAGGGTATGCGTGACGAAGGTATCAGGCTTCTGCTTCAGGCGGGCAAAGCCGTCGGATTGCCGGTCGTTACCGAAGTTATGGATATTTCCCAGCTTGATCTCTTTGCCGATGTCGATGTCATTCAGGTCGGCGCCCGCAATATGCAGAACTTTGAACTGCTCAAACAGCTCGGCCGCAGTAACAAGCCCATTCTGCTCAAGCGCGGTCTCTGCGCCACCTATCAGGAATTGCTGATGAGCGCCGAATACATCCTCGCCAACGGCAATGACAATGTTATGCTCTGTGAACGCGGTGTCCGTACCTTTGAAGAGTATACCCGCAACACTCTGGATATTTCTATGATCCCCGCGATCAAAGAGCTTTCCCATCTGCCGGTCATCATCGACCCCAGCCACGCCGCCGGTATGGCGCGTTTCGTTGCTCCGCTTTCCCGCGCCGCCGTTGCCGCCGGATGCGACGGACTTATCATCGAAGTTCACAATGACCCCGCCCGCGCCCGTTGCGACGGCCCGCAGTCATTGACTATGGACGGTTTTGATTCTCTGATGAAAGATCTCGGCCGTTTCCACGAACTCTATCGCGAATGCAAAGTAAAATAATCAACTGATACAGGAGAATATATATTATGAGTATCGAAGAATGCCGTGACCGGATCGACCGTATTGATGCGGAGATTTTGCGTCTGTTCCACGACCGAATGGATGTCGTTACCGAAATCGCCGAACTGAAGAAGGCTTCCCACTCCTCCGTTTTGAACCGCAAACGGGAACGTGAGATCCTTCATCGCGTTTTCAACAACAGCGAAGATAAGCTTGGCAAATATTCCGTCAACCTCTTCACCACTTTGATGGAACTTTCCCGCGCCTATCAGCGTGAACAGAACTCCCCCGACCGCGGTATGCGCGATGAACTTGATCTCATCCGCGCCAATACTCCTGCCAAGTTCCCCGAAAGTGCCGTCGTCGCCTGTATGGGAATGGAAGGAACCTACGGACAGATCGCCTGCGACAAACTTTTCAAAGTCGCCGACATTATGTACTTCAAAAACTTTGCCGGTGTCTGCAAAGCGGTCGCTGACGGTCTTTGCGAATACGGTGTACTGCCCGTTGACAACACCACCAGCGGAACGGTCGACGGCGTTTACGAACTTATGCAGCAGGGAAATTTCCACATCGTCCGCAGTATCGATCTGCAGATCGCCAGCGTTCTGCTCGCTCCGCGCGGAACCACGCTTGCCGATGTCAAGGAAATTTTCTCCCATCCCCAGCCGATCAAACAGTGTTCTGAATTTATCAAATCTCTGGACGGTGTCAAGCTCACCGTCGCCGACAGCACCGCTACCGCCGCCGCTATGGCTGCCGACAGCGGCAGAAAAGATGTTGCCGCTATCGCTTCACGCAACTGCCGCGATCTCTGCAATCTCGACATCATCTCCACCAATATCCAGAACAGCGACTACAACTACACCCGCTTTGTCTGCATCTCACGGATGCCGCAGATCTTCCCCGGTGCAAACAAGATCAGTTTGATCGCCGTCCTCTCCCACCAGCCGGGCGCGCTCAACTCGGTGCTGTCCAAGTTCTCCGCACTGGGCTTGAATTTGACCAAACTTGAAAGCCGTCCCATCCCCGGCCGCAAGTTTGAATATATGTTCTACTTCGACTTCGAAGCATCCACCGCCGACCCGGGAATCGCCGAACTGCTCGGCGAACTGCGCAACGAAACCGAAAAGTTCGTGTTCCTGGGCAACTACTCCGAACTGTGATCAGCGGCGGGCCCTCCTGTGCAATCTCTTGTCAAATCGGCGGTCGTCGGCTTCCGGCTTCATTACATTACGCCGTGACAAGCGGTCGAGTAAGTACACCTTGTCCCGGCGTAGCTTTAGCGAAGACGGATCCCTCGCCGCCGCCTTGATTTGACGTCGACCTTGCGCACGATCATCCCGCCGATTGCTGGAACTGTGTCGCTGGAGTTTTGCGCCTGTCGCCGGGCTTCCGCCCGGCAGGCGAGAGGCAGTTTTTATTTTTCCGCCTGACGGCGGTTTTTTTGTTTTGCAGAATGATGCCGCGGGAGTTCGGCGGATGGTACGCATAAAAACATAACTTTTTTCGTTTGGTATCTTGAAAAGCTCCCGCCCGGTGCTATATTTTGGTAAAAGCAATAATTATGACCTTGTAAAAACAAATTCAAAGAGGCAAATTGCAAAAAAAATGAGACGATCTTCCAAGGAACCTGACCGGAATAATGCCCTGAAAGGTTACGAAAAACAATCGTTCGACAAAGTTTGGGCGCTCGTCCGCCCCTACCGCTCGATGCTCTTCGGTGCGATGACTACCCTGATCCTTTTCAACATGGTCGGACTGACTATGCCGTGGATGTTGAAACTTGCCATCGACCGCATTCTTCCCAACGCTGACTTTGTTCTTTACTGGGTGGTCGCCGGTGTGATGCTCATCTTGTATATGATGCGCTCCATGCTGCGCTACATTGCCTGCTACACCATCGACTATATGGGCGTGCGTGTGATGATCGACCTGCGACAGAAGGTTTTCAGCCATCTGCAGAGTTTGTCCTTGCGCTTCTACGAAGAATACCGCACCGGTAAACTTATAAGCAACGTCATCAGCGACGTGGCTATGCTCCAGATGCTGCTGCGTACGCTCACCACTCTCGGCGAACAGATATTTATGCTCTGCCTTATTGCCGGTCTGCTGCTGATCATCAACTGGAAGCTCGGACTGCTGGTCTTCCTGACCATCCCGCTTCACTACTTCAACTTCTTCCACTTCCGCCGCGAGATGAAAAAAGACTCGATGGTCATTCAGGAAAAAATGTCCGAGATCTCCGCGAACCTCTCTGAAACTTTGAGCGGTGTCAAAGTGGTAAAATCTTTTGCCAAAGAACACAGCGAATGTCTCAAGTTTTTCCAGAACCTCCGTCCTCTGGCTGATATGCAGATGCGTCTCACCGTTGACGGTGTCGGTTTGTGGGCGGTCTTTGATACCATCGCTCTCATAACCTATCTTTCAATTATCGGCATCGGTATCTGGTTTGTCAAAGACAACAGCCTTACCGTCGGTGAATTCGTCGCCTTTTACACCTACGTCGGTATGATGCTCACCCCCATCAACGCCCTTTCGGGTATGTCGATCACCTTCGCTCAAGGGATGGTCGGCGCCAGCCGAATCGTCAAACTTCTCAATACGATCCCCGAAATACGCGAAGTCCCCAATGCCACCCATGTCGGTAAATTGAGCGGTAAAATCGACTTCAACAATGTCGTATTCAGTTACGAACAGGAAAAAGGCGCCACCATCGACAACTTCTCGCTGTCCATCCGCCCCGGTCAGAAGGTCGCGCTGGTCGGTCCCAGCGGTTCGGGAAAGTCCACCATCAGCAATCTGCTTTTGCGCTTCTATGATATTTGCGGCGGCTCCATCAGGGTCGATGATTACGACATCCGCAAACTCAACTTGAACTCCTATCGCGACAATATCGGTATCGTTCTGCAGGAACCATTCCTCTTTTCCGGCACCATCCGTGACAATATCGCTTACGCCGTGAAGCGGGAAGTTTCCGATGAAGAGATCTTCGCCGCCGCCCGTATGGCCAACGTGGAAGAGTTCGTCTCCCAGCTCCCCGACGGCTATGATACCGTCATCGGCGAAAACGGCGCCAGTTTGTCCGGCGGTCAGAAACAGCGCCTTGCCATCGCCCGTGCCGTTTTGAAAAATCCCTCCATCCTTATCCTTGATGAAGCCACCAGCGCACTTGATACCGTTTCTGAATATCTGGTGCAGGATGCTCTGGACAAACTTATGCACAACAAAACCACCATCATCATCGCTCACCGTTTGTCCACTATCAAAAATGCCGATGTCATCGTTGTCCTTGACAAAGGACGCATCGTCCAGCAGGGCCGCCACGACGATCTGATGTCGCAGCCGGGAACTTACCGCGAGCTTTATCAAACCCAGACTAAAATGAACAGGGGGCATTGACCGTGAAACGTGAAAAAAGAAATCTGCTTGCCGGACACTCTTCTGTCCGGAACCGGTTCAAGATTTTCCGGCGCATCGTCTTTGCGATACTGCTTTTGGTACTCACCATCGTGCTTATTATGTGCTTCGGCAGTATGGACGATGTTGTTGAAGGCGACGGCACCGTGGTCGGTATCCGTGAATACGACCTCAAAACGCTGGTCAGCGCCAAAACTGTAAAGATCCACCACCACGAGGGTGAAGAGGTCAGACAGGGTGATCTGCTTGTGGAATTTGATTCCCGCGACCAGCAGGACAAGATCGCTATGCTCAAACACGAACTTGAAGAGCTTATCCACGAGCAGCAGGTCAAAGAGCAGGCTCTGAAAATTTTGCGCAAAGACCCTCTGCCGGACTATTTCCGCCACACCAAACTTCAGCTTGAAGAGGCCAAGGAGCGTTTCGCCAGAAACGAACACGAATTGAAAGTTTATGCCGACCTTTTCGCCCGCAAAGCCATCACCCGCCGCGAATATCTTAAGGTCGAACTCGATCACCTCAACAGCAATATGACTTTGAAGCGGCTCAATGAAGACTGGAAAAAACTCCAGTCCGGTATGGCCAAAGACATTCTCCGCAAAGCCGAAAAAGAGCTTGAACTGCTCAAAAAACGCATCGACGGCAAAAAGAAAGAGATCAGCGTGGCAACCAAACAGCTTGAAGACTTCAAGCTTTTCGCGCCTGACCACGGCGTTCTCACCGACATCCCGCCCCGTCCCGGCGGCTTCTACGAGCGCGGCGAAGTGGTGGTGAAGTTTTCTGCCAACCAGAACAAAAAAGTTATCGCTCTTATTGACGAAAAACAGATTTTCAAAGTTGCCCCCGGCCAATCCGTCCGCATCTACTGTCAGCAGTACAACTATCTGGATTACGGATTTTTCACCGGCAGAGTGACCAATATCTACCAGCTTCCGGTAAGGCAGGGCGGTGTGAATTATTATCCGGTACGGATCGTCCTTTCCGATGAACAGTATCCGCTGCGCTTCGGCGCCGGATGCGAAGTCACCATCGTCACCGGGCGTGACCGGATCATCTTCGTCCTGCTCGGTCTGCGCGGCAAAGGCTTCTGGGATCGCCGCCGCCAGCGGATCGAACAGGTCAAAGAAAACCTGAAAAGCAAACGCCCCGCCGCTTCTTCTGTCAAATAGTGCCGCAGGTCATATTTTTCACAAAAAATCAGGCAATAACATTTTTTTTGAAAATCCGCTTGTAAAATCACGGCATTGTGATATATTCCCTGTATGAAATATTGATTTTTATAACAGGGGATTTTTTATGTCTGCGGATTTTGTTCACTTGCATTTGCATACGCATTACAGTATGCTTGACGGAGCGTGTACCGCTTCGGGGCTTATCAAAATGGCAAAAGAATTTGAAATGCCCGGTATCGCCATCACTGACCACGGCTATATGGGTGGAACTGAAGAGTTCCATAAAAAACTCACCGCAGAAAACCTTACTCCGATCATCGGCGTCGAAGCCTATGTATCTCCGACCACCCGGCAGGATCGCAATCCCGCAGTCGATTTTATCAAAGGTTTCCACCTGGTTCTGCTGGCGGAAAACCAGAAAGGCTACCATAACCTGTGCAAGATCATGAGCGAATCCTGGCGTACCGGATTGTATTACAAAGCCCGCTGTGACAAAAAACTTCTCGCTCAATACCACGAAGGCATCATCGCTCTTTCCGCCTGTATCGCAGGTGAAATTCCCCGCCGCCTGGCCAATGGCGACCTTGCCGGAGCGAATAAATCCCTTGACGATTATCTTGAGATCTTCGGCCCCGAAAACTTTTTCATCGAGCTTATGGATCACAATATGCCCGAAGAAAAAGAGCTGAACCCCAAACTTATCCAGCTCGCCCGCAGCCGCAACATTCCCCTCGTTGCCACCAACGACGTCCACTATATGCGCAAAGAGGATGCTGCCGCTCACGAGATCATGCTCTGCATCCAGACCGGCGGCAGAATGAGCGAACCCAACCACTTCCGTTTCCCGACTCAGGAGTTTTATTTCAAATCCCCCGACGAAATGGAACTGCTTTTCAAAGATGTTCCTGATGCCTTGAGCAATACTAAACTTATCTGTGACCGCTGTGCCGCCGATCCGGTCAAGTTTGACTACAAGACCAACCATTATCCGGTATTCTATATGCCCAACGGCAAAGAGGCCGATCGCAAAGTCCTCTTTGATGTCTGCTGCGGCAATATGGAAATGCGTTATGACTTCACCTACACCGAAGGTATGGAGCTTACCGAACAGCAGAAAGCGATCATGGATCGACTCAATTACGAACTTGATGTGATCGAGAAAACAGGTTTCTGCAGTTACTTTATGGTGGTTTCCGACTTTATCCGCTGGGGTAAGGAAAACGGCATCCCGGTCGGTCCCGGACGCGGTTCGGGCGCCGGAAGCGTGGTTGCTTATCTGATGCTCATCACCGACATCGACCCCTTGCGTTACGAACTGCTCTTTGAGCGTTTTTTGAACCCGGAACGCGTCAGCCCGCCGGACTTTGATATCGACTTCTGCGAAAAACGGCGCGGCGAAGTTATTGAATATGTGCGCCAGAAATACGGCTTTGACAACGTTGCACAGATCTGTACCTACGGTCAGCTGAAAGCCAAAGCGGTGGTGAAAGACGTGGCGCGTGCGCTCGATTTCTCCTTTGACGAAGGCAACAAGCTTACCAAGATGATCCCCGAAGATCTCAAGATGACCATCCCCAAGGCTATCGAACAATCTGAAGAGATCGCCGAGCTGATACAGAAAGACCCCCGCGTGGCAGAGGTTTTCGGCTTTGCCAAGATCCTTGAAGGCTTGAACCGTCAGGCGGGCGTTCACGCCGCCGGTGTTATCATCGGTGACCAGCAGCTGGACAATCTTGTTCCGCTTTCCCGCAGTGCCACCGGTGATATGGTCGTGCAGTATCCCAAAGAGCCATGTGAAAACCTCGGTCTGTTGAAAATGGACTTCCTCGGTCTGCGTACTTTGACCATCATCCGCAACGCGATGGATATGATCAAAGAACAGCACGGCGTGGATATCAACCTCTCCAAACTGCCGCTGGATGATCCCAAAACTTATGCGATGCTTCAGAAAGGCGACACCGTCGGCGTGTTCCAGTTGGAATCCGGCGGTATGCAGGATCTCTGCCGCAACCTCGGCGTTGAAACCATCGAACACATCATCGCTCTGGTGGCGCTCTACCGTCCCGGTCCGATGCAGTTCATCCCCCAGTATATCGCCCGTAAAAAGAATGAGGAAGTGACCATCTACGACCACCCGAAAATGGAGCCGATCCTCAAAGAAACTTACGGCATTATGGTCTATCAGGAACAGATCATGCAGGTGGTGCAGGCGCTGGCAGGCTTCAGTCTGGGCGGTGCGGACATCCTGCGCCGCGCCATCGGTAAGAAAAAGGTGGATGTTATGGCTGAACAGCGGGAAAAATTCATCGCCGGCTGCAAGGCGGCCAGCGACATCGATGCCGAACTTGCCGACCAGATCTGGGAGAAGATCAAGATCTTTGCCGGTTACGGCTTCAATAAATCTCACTCTGCCGCTTACGGTGTAGTCTCCTATCAGACCGCATATCTCAAAGCGAATTACCCGGTCGAATTTATGGCGGCGGTGCTCACCGGGGAAATCGAAAACGCCGAAAAACTGGCGTTTTTCATCAATGAATGCCGTAATATGGGTATCGAGATACTGCCGCCGGATGTCAACACCAGCGGTATCACCTTCTCGGTGGACAAAGGCCGCATCCGCTTCGGTCTGGGCGCCATCAAAGGCTGCGGCGAAACTGCTGCGCTCAAAATCATTGAAAGCCGCAAAGCCGACGGCCCCTTCACCAGCTTCCTTGACTTCTGTGAACGCTGCGGTACGGAAATCAACTCCCGCACGCTGGAGTTCCTCACCCGTTCCGGAGCCTTGGATGCCTTTGGCTTGCACCGCTCGCAGATACTTGCCATCGCTGAACCGATGATGGCATTCGCCGCTGAACGCGCCCGCGACAAAGCGATGGGGCAGGGTTCACTCTTTGACCTGCTCGGCGACGAAGACGGCGGCAACGAAGCCTGTTCTGTTCAGATACCTGATATCCCGGAATTTGACTGGGACGAAAAGCTGAAAAGCGAAAAAGAGCTGCTCGGATTTTATGTTTCCGGCCACCCGCTCCAGCCGAAAGCTGATCTGCTCCGCACCTTCGCCACTCCCATACTCAAACTTCCGGAGTTCGGCGACAATACCACCGTCCGTCTGGCGGGAATGGTGCTCAGCTATGTGGTCAAATACAGCAAAACCACCAATAAACCTTTCGGCGTTCTGCAGATCGAAGACCTCGATGCCAACTGTGAATGTATGCTCTATGAAAGCGCACTGCCGCTGCTTGCCAAAAACGGTGTCACCACCAATCCGGGCGACGGCGTTATTCTCGAAGCCACCGTCCGGCGCAATCCCGACAGCGAGCGCCCGCGCCTGATCGTTGAACGCATCCATCCTCTGGATGCCGCTCCCGAAGAGTATTCTGAAGAGTTGTATCTGCACGTCTACCAGAAAGATGTAACTTCTGCAACGGTAAAAGAGCTGGCTGAATTGTGCCGCAAAGCTCCGGAAGGCAAAACCAAGATCATCGTCTGTGTCGTCACCGATAAAGATGAGGTCGTCTTTGTGGAATCCAATCTGCGTCCGATAACCGTTTCCAGAGGGTTGCTCCACCGTTTCGATGAGACGCTCGGTGTTGACCGTTACCGCATCAAACGTACCGATTGCCAGCCGCCGCCGCGCCGTTGGGTGCCGCAGAATAAGGGACAGTGATCGTGCCGGGAACTGCATCACTTTTTCCGCCGCCGGAGAGTGCGGATGAAGACGGCATCGTTGCATTGTCGCGCAGTTTGAACTGCGCGATGCTTGCCGATGCCTATCGCCACGGGATATTTCCGTGGCCGTTCGGAGAGGATGCGGCATTTATTCCGTGGGCTTCGCCGGAGATGCGGGGGGTGCTTTTCTGCGATGATCTGCACATTCCGAAGAGTTTCCAGCGGGAACTCAAAAAGAACCGCTTTACGTTCAAGGTCGATACCGCCTTTGAAGAGGTGATAACCAACTGCGCCCGCGCCGAAAGACCCGGTCAGGATGACACTTGGATAACCTCTGAGATGATAAAGGTTTATTGCGAATTTCACCGCTTGCACTACGCGCACAGTTTTGAAGCTTACGATGAAAACGGTGTGCTGGCGGGGGGATTGTACGGTATTTCGGTCGGAAAGATCTTTTGCGGAGAGAGTATGTTTTTCCGCGTTTCCGGCGCATCTAAATTTGCGTTTGTCAAGATGGTTGAGTTTTTGAAAAGCCGCGGCGTTGTGCTTATCGATACCCAGATGGTGACCAATGCCACCGCCGCATTCGGTGCCAGACTTATCAGCCGCGATGAATATCTCTTGCTGCTTGAGCAGTACGGCGGCGATCCGCTGGATTTCACGGAGGCGTTATGAAGAAACTGTTGTTTATCATCATTTTTGCCGCACTGCTTCTGCCTTTGGGTGCCAAAGATACGGTGATTTTCATTCCCGGCTGGTTCACCGAATGGATAAATTATTCCCGCCACCGGAAACTTCTGTCCGAACTTTTTCCAGGCGCGGATTTGCAAATCGGCAAATGGAACTCAAACCGCTTGTGGAAAAATGCCAAATATTCCGCTTCTCTTGAGGTGAAAGAACTTTTTACTGAACTTTCAACATCTCCCGATGCCGCTCGCACCACCTTGATCGGCCACTCGCTCGGCGGCAGAATAATTATGGATTGCGCCGGGCTGCTCGCCGCTCGCAATCTGAAAGTCAAGCAGATAATCCTGCTCGGTACCGCAGGAAAAATCAGTGGCGGCAAACTGCGCTCTCTGCAGAAAATCTCTTCTGAACCGGTAATAAACATCTGTTGTCCGGAAGATAATATCCTTAAAGTATACTGCCGGGAAGAAAACGAGATCCCGCTCGGCTTTGCAGGTATTCCGCATCCGGCGGACAACTTCCGCCAGTACCGGATGTATATCCCGGATGAGAGTTTGAAACTTGGTAAGATCACATTGGTTTCCGCTAAAGTTCTGGATGTTGCCCGCCAGACCGCCGCCCATCTGGCAATATATTATCTTAAAACTCTCAACACCGCCTTTTCCGGAGAAATTCCGGAGTATTATCTCAATTATGCCGAACTTGAACAGCTCGCTTCCCGCGGCAGCTGCAAACTGGAAAAGACTTCCGGTTTCCGGGAAATAGAAACTTTTGATGAGTGGAAATTATCGGCAAACAAGCGGCAGAACAGCTTCCGCATCACCACCGCTGCAGGAAAAATGTTCTATTACAGCGATGAAAAAACGGCAAAAGAGAACTTTCAGCTTTTGAAGCATCGTTTAGAGAGCGCCTCACTTGCCGCCCGGCGGTAATGGCAGCAGATAATTTTCCGTGCGGCACAAAGAAACAAGTATATTGTTCCGGAATATGACTTCGATCAAATCAAAACGCGAAACCAATGGCGGCGAACCGATGAGTTTGTAATAAAGTTTTGCCGCGTTGCGGTTGCGGCGGCGCTGGTGCATAGACAAGTTGACGGACGGCGTGAAGCCGGGACGATAGCGGATGGTTTTGACTTCGGCAAACACCAGTTCATTGCCGTCCAAGGCGACAATATCCAGTTCGCCGGGTTTACAGCGGAAGTTGCGCGCCAGAATCGTCATACCGCACTCTTCCAGAGCTTTTACTGCGGCATTTTCGCCTTTTATTCCCAGTTTGCGGGTGGATTTTCTGGCGCGTTCACTCAAACGCATAATATTTTCCTGTCAATAAAAAAGTGCCATAATATATTCATCGACCCCGGCGGCATCGGCATCAGCATCCTGAAATTCGCGTATTGAAATCATCACAGCTCCTGATATTCTGAAAAAGCCGGACAGGATATCCTGCCCGGCTCTGTACGGTCAATGTTTCAATTACAAGCCTTGCGCGATCATCGCATTGGCGACACGCAGGAAGCCGGCAATATTGGCTCCCGCGACGTAATCGATCTCTCCGGAAGCCTTACGGCCGTGTTTGACACAGGTTTCGTGGATACCGCTCATAATGTCGAACAGGCGTTTGTCGACCTCTTCGGCGGCCCAGTTGCAGTGACCGGCATTCTGGCTCATTTCCAGACAGCTGGTAGCAACACCGCCGGCATTGACCGCCTTGCCGGGGGCAAAGACGGTTCCGTGTTTGCGGAAGGTGGCTATAGCTTCGGGGGTACAGCCCATATTGGAGACTTCGGCAACCATACGGACGCCGTTTTTGATCAGCAGTTCAGCATCATCGCCGTTGAGTTCATTCTGAATGGCGCAGGGCATAGCGATATCGGCGGGAACTTCCCAGACCTTTCTGCCGGCAAAGAATTTTGCGCCGGGGAATTTTTCCGCATAGGGCGCAACCATATCCATACCGCTGGCGCGGAGTTCGAGCATATAGGCGGCCTTTTCTTCATTGATGCCGTCTTCGTCAAGGATGTAGCCGTCCGGACCGGAGATGGCAATGACTTTGGCGCCGAGCCGGCACGCCTTGAGGGCGGTACCCCAGGCGACGTTGCCGAAACCGGAGATGACGATGCGTTTCCCGGCGATGGTATCTTTAAGCTCTTCGAGCATATGCTGGACAAAGTAGATTGCACCGAATCCGGTCGCTTCGGCACGGACCAGAGAACCGCCCCAGCCGACACCTTTACCGGTCAGTACTCCGCTGTAGGTATTGGCAAGACGGCGGTAGGCTCCGAAGAGGAAACCGATCTCTCTTGCGCCGACACCGAGATCGCCAGCCGGGACGTCGACCTGCGCGCCGATGTGGCGGAAAAGTTCACGCATAAAGGAGTTGCAGAAGTTCATCACTTCGATTTCAGTTTTGCCGCGGGGATTGAAATCGCTGCCGCCCTTGCCGCCGCCCATAGGCAGCGTGGTCAGCGCGTTTTTGAACGTCTGTTCAAATCCGAGGAACTTCAATGTCGACAAACTCACTGCGGGGTGGAAACGCAAGCCGCCTTTGTACGGGCCAAGCGCACCGTTGAACTGCACGCGCCAGCCGGTGTTGACCTGGATCTTGCCGTCTTTATCCATCCACGGCACTTGAAAGGAGATGATACGTTCAGGAATGGTCAAACGTTCCAGAATGCAGTATTTTTCGATCCGGGGATCTGCTTCGATCACATCACCGATGGATTCAAAAAGTTCTTCCACGCTCTGGAGAAATTCGCTCTCCCACGGTGCCTGCTGTTTACGCAGTTCAAATACCCGCTGTGCATACTCATTCATAACCCGTTAATCCTTATAATGATTTTAAGAAGAAAAGATATTTTACATAAAAAATCCGAAGTATTGCTGTTTGCTTTTAATGTATCTCGCAGTAAATATAATTTCAAGTATAAAAATAAAAAAGTTCCATCAAAAAACGTTGTTTCATTGAAAATCCCGCCATCTATGCTATATTAAGCAGCAGTTTCAACTGATTTTATAAGGAATTCTGATTATGAACAAGAAATTTTTTATGCTGCTGATGCTTTCCGCAATCAGTCTTGCCGCCAAGGAATGGAAAGATATTTCCTACTATGAAAAAGATGCTCCCGCTCAAGGCGATATGGCTTACCGAGCCGAACGGTGCAAACTCGATTTGAAGACTCCTGATAAATTTACCAAATTCCCCACTCTGGTCTGGCTCCACGGCGGCGGTATGAAAAAAGGCAAAAAAAGCAATTTGCCGATTATCAACAGCAATATGATCGGTGTCGTCACCGTCAACTACCGTCTCTCCAGCGACCGTGCCAAATGCCCTGATTACATCTACGATGCCGCCGCTGCTGTTGCATGGGTCATCAAAAATATTGAAAACTACGGCGGTGATCCCAAGCAGGTCTATGTCGCCGGTATGTCTGCCGGCGGTTATCTTACCGCCATTATCTCTCTGGATAAGCGTTATCTGGAAACCTTTGGTGTTTCCCCCAAACAGCTTGCCGGAGTTTTCCCCATCAGCGGTCAGATGACCACTCATTTCCAGATCCTCAATGAACGCCGTGCCAAAGATCCCTCAACTCCCGATTTTCTTATCGACGAATTTGCTCCGATCTTTCACGCTTCGTCCAAAGATGTTCCGCCGATGACGATGCTCGCCGGCGACAGCGAACTGGATTGGCCCGCCCGCGTGGAAGAAAATAAAATGCTCGAAATGCGTATGCGCCGCGTTTATAAAAATCCCAATGTCAAATTCTACTCCATCCCCGGAACCACGCACGGCACTTGCAGCCGTCCGAGTTTGGCAATAATCAACGATATTTTGTCCAAGTTGAGTAAGCAGGTGTCACAGCCGAAGTAATCGGCGCCGGGGCGCTCGTGCGCGCCGACTGCTGCCGCGTGGATGATGAAATGGTGTCGCTGGCGTTTGCGCCAATCGTCGGGCTGGATAGCCCGACAGGCGAGAGGTATTTTTTGTAAGGGTGCCGCTATCGCGGCTTATGACCGCCTGACGGCGGGTTTGCGGCAAACTGGAGCTTTTACAAATCAAACAGCGGGAGCAGATCGTCTGCGGCGGCACCGGAAATAAATGTTTCAATGGGAAGAGTTTTCATTTTCTGCGCAAGCTGTTCCGGTTCAAGGGAAGAGCCTTCGAGAAGGGCGCAGAGTTCGGTGATACTGCGGTTGCCGAAGAAGTCACCGGTGATGGCGAGATCGGCGATGCAGTTGTTGACAACATTGAAATCAATTTGCAATGAGCCGAAGTCAAAACGCTTTTTTTTGGTATAGCTGTAATTCATCACCGTACCGTAATTCCATTGCCAGGTGCGGTATTTTTCATCGGCAAGACGATTGGCGTTCTGCTGCAGTTCCGCTGGAATTTCGCACCAGACGGCGCCGGTTTCTGCGGTGATTTTTTCTGCGATGGCGGTGATGAAATCGTCAACCGTAAAATCAGGCAGATAATCGTGGAGATTGCCGACCCGCGAACGCACCGACTTGATGCCTTTGGCGCGGATCTTTTCCGGATCGGGGGTCAAAACTTTTTCAAGCATTGTCAGATTGGTTTCAAAAAGCAATGTTCCGTGGAACAGTGTCCGCGAACTCAACACCGTCTTGGCGCTGCCGGAGATCTTTTTGCCCTCAACGATGATATCGTTGCGCCCGGAAAACTCTGCCGGAATATCCATTTTTCGCAATGCGGAAACCACGCAGGAGGCGTGATGGGCAAACGCGGTATCTTCCAATAATCTTCCGGAAGTGCAAATAGTGTAATTCACATTGCCGAGATCGTGGTAGACCGCTCCGCCGCCCGTCATACGGCGGACGATCTGGATATCGTGAGCTTTCGCGTAATCGCTGTCGACTTCGGCGGCAGTATTCTGGTTGCGGCCGATGATGACTGCGCTGCGGTTGCGCCACAGCATAAAGATATCCTTTTCAAAATATTCCGCCGCCAGCTCTTCCAATGCCAAATTAAAAGGAGCATCGGTCGATGGATTGTATAAAAACTTCATAAAGATCAATGCTCCTCTGTTTTTGCGGGGGGGATTTTACGGCATCGCCATAAAGGAGAATACCATCGCAAAGATCGCGCAGGTTTCAACCGCACCCATAACGATCATATAGTTACCGAAACCTTTGCCGGTTTCAGCCAGAGCCACACAGCCGCCTGCGCCGCATTTACCCTGGAAGATCGCAGAAGCCATCTGGGCAAGACCGCCGAGCAGACCGATGCAGACATACGCAACGGCGAACTGGGGATTTTTGACGATATCATCTTTAGTAAGGAACATCATCAGCATAGCGTAGATGGTCTGGCTCAACGGGGCGCTGACCATAGCAACCAGCAAAAACGGGGCAACTTTACCCTGCTGATAGCACTTTTTCCACGCCGCGATAGCGGTGGAACCAGCCATACCCGCTCCGATGGTCGAACCGATCGCAGCCATACCGACAGCGATGTAACCTGCACCGAGCGCCAACGATTGCATAAAAGTCAAATCCATGATTTCCAACTCCTTAAATTTGTATGTTTAAAAAAATTATTTTTTTGATTTCCTGAACGGATCAAAGGCCTGTCCGCTCCAGGACAGCCCCGTGTGATTGGAAAATTCCAGCGTATTCAAACGCACACCGTGAACGAGTACACTCAACAGCGCCAATGCGATATTGAGCAGGTGTCCGATCGCCGCCACCGCCAGTCCCGCCGGGATGAGCCATACGGAAACGGAACCGAGATTGAAGCCCATACCATTGAAGCTTCCGGCGATACACGCTCCGGCAAGGCTGACCGCGAACAAGCGGATGTAACTCAATACATCGGTGAAACTTCCGATAATATCAAAGGGGAACTGGAAGATCGCCGCAGCATTTTTCCAGTTGACACCGCACACCATCACCAGCAGCAATCCGGCACCGTACAAGCCGTACATAAATTTCGGAAATTCTCCCGGATAGACGATCAACCGTACCGTGAGGAAGAAGTTGCCCCAGATGATGAGCATCCAGCCCAGATTTGATATGGCGCTGCGCCAGTTGCGTTCGCGTATCGTCCGCCAGATGCGGCCGATAGAGAGCTGACAGACCGCCAGAATGAAGCAGAAAAACTGGATATTCGCCTGTTTTGCGGTGCTGGAGGCAAAATCACGGAAACACGCAAGTCCGGGAATCTGGATACTGGTTCCCGGAATGGTGGACAATCCGAACCAGCTTCCGCATAAAGCGCCCCAGATGGTGGCGGCGATACTCAAAATCAGAAACAATCGCATCGGCATCTTCAACGCCGGTTTGCGCTTCGCCGCCCGCAGTCCCAGAATGGAGATCACACCGAAAAGGACGCCGTATCCTGCATCGCCGACGATGATCGCATAGAAGATGGTGAAGAATATCAGCACACCGCCGGAAATATCGATTTCCCAATACCCGGGAGCGATGCCGAGGAAGTCGAACAGCGGTTTTATAAGGCGGGTGAAGCGGTTGTTTTTCAGCAGTACCGGAACTTCATCATCTTCCGTCGGGTCAACGATGAGCAAGCCCCAGCCGTGTTCTCTGGCGGCGGTGCGGACTTTTTCAATTTCAGGAGCGGGAACGAATCCGTTCAGTACGGCAATTTCGCCGTGTTCACTCATCGCATCGGCGGCGCGGTCAAACGCGGCGGCATCTGATAGTTCAGTGCAGTAATTTTCCATCGCCTCAGTTTCGCGGGCAAGCCGGAACAATTCGTTATCAAGTGCTTCAAGCTCTTTTTCCGCTCTGGCGCACTCTTTGCGCAGCAACGCCGGGTCATCATCTTCGGCAAGTTTTACTACCGGCAGCCGGGAAACAACGCTTGCGGCATCGCCGGAAACAACGGCTGCGAAATCCACCATACTGCGGTTTTCGCGGATGGTGAAAACGCTGACATTTTCCAGAGCTTTTGCCGTTTCAAAATTATCGCGGCTTCCGGAGCAGAGCAGAACGGTAATGCCTTTATCTTTGAGAGACTTCAAACTCTCCTGCTTGAATTCACCCCAGACCGCCAAACGCTCAAGGCGGGATTTGAAATTGGCTATGGCAGTTTCTGTTTCCGGTTTCTGCGCCAGAAGTTTTCCGGCGCGTTCGATGAGTTCTTTACCGCGGGCGGCAGTTCCGCCTGAAACGGGGGGAAGCTCTTCGCTTTTATAAGCGGCAAGCTGTTGGCAGATGCGCCGGGCGGAGTCCAGAGAAGCTGCCGAATCGCGGGAGGCTGTTGATATTTTTCCGCTGGAGACAAGGTGCATAACACCGAGGGTGCGCAACGCTTCCAACGCGTTGCGCTCATCCTGTGCCATCGCCAGCAGAGTAACCTTTTTCATTGAAACGATCATATCAGCAACAAAATCCCTTCATAAAAAATACTTCAATGTTTCTAAATATATAGCAACTTTAATGAAATTTCAAATTATTTTCTATGCTGCAGTGATAAAAAAAACGGAAAATTAACCTCTGATCTGTCCCTGACCGCGCACAATGTATTTGTAGGTGGTCAATTCGTCCGCACCCATAGGGCCGCGGGCGTGAAGTTTGTCGGTGGATATACCGATCTCCGCGCCCATTCCGAATTCGCCGCCGTCGGTGAAACGGGTGGAGGCATTGACATAGACGGTGGAGCTGTCGACCATAGAGGTGAAAGCGGTGATATTGGAGTCGTTGAAGCTCAGGATGCCGTCGCTGTGACGGGAACCGTAGGTGTTGATGTGAGAGATCGCTTCATCGACGCCGTCGACCACGCGGACTGCCAGAGTGAGGCTGAGATATTCGGCAAAATAGTCCTCTTCGGTGGCAGGGACAGCATCTTTGCAGTATTGGCAAACGGTTTCATCGCCGTGGAGTTCCACCTTTTGAGCTTGCATGACTTCAGCAAACCTGGGGAGGAACTCTTCCGCCGCGCGGCGGTCGATGAGCAGAGTTTCCAGAGCGTTGCAGACACCGGGGCGCTGGCACTTGGCATTGACGATGATCTTGAGAGCCTGATCAAAGTCGAAATTTTCATCAAGATAAAGGTGGCACACGCCTTTGTAGTGTTTGAGAACCGGCATCGTGGCATCGGCGACCACGGCGCGGATAAGTCTTTCGCCGCCGCGGGGGATGACGAGGTCGATGTAATTGTCCATTTTGAGCATCAGTTTGACCGCTTCGTGGCCGACCCACGGAATGATCTGCACCACGCCGTCGGGCAAACCGCAGCTGACCGCCGCCTGATTCAAAACTCCCGCGACTGCCATATTGGAGTTGAAAGCCTCTTTGCCGCCGCGCAGGATAACGGCGTTTCCTGCCTTGATACAGATCCCGGCGGCATCAGCGGTAACGTTGGGGCGGGCTTCGTAAATAATGCCGATTACACCGAAGGGAACGGAGATTTTAGTGATTTCCAAACCGTTGGGGCGGACGACTTTGGAGAGAACCTTGCCGACCGGATCGAGCTGTTTGGCAACGGTTCGCATACCGTCAGCCATACCGGTAATGCGGGCATCGTTGAGGGTGAGGCGGTCGATCATCGCAGGGGAGAGATTGTTTTCGGCGGCGAGGCGCAAGTCGGTTTCATTGGCGGCCTTGATGGCGGCGGCATTGGCTTCAATGGCTTCTGCCATCTTGAACAGGCAAAGCTGTTTGGCTTCATCGGGCAAAATCGCCAACGCCGTGGCGGCACGTTTGGCTTTTCTGCCCATATCATTCAAAACGATCTGCATTTCTTCTGCGGTCATAGTCATTTTCTCCTTAAAAACAAAAAATCTTTTGACATAATATACAGTAATTAGCTTTAAAGTCAAATACAAAAGCGAGATTTGGAGAAAAATAGAACGTCGATACAGGTATGCAAAGGAAACCCTGCCAACGGGAGTACATCATAAGCCGCGATAGCGGCGCTATCACAAAACAACTACCTCCCGCATGTTGCGCGTCAGCGCAACGATATGCGCAAGCCAGTTAAGGTGGATCAGGAGCGATATCGCACAGCCGGACGGGTTTTGTCAAGGCGGCGGCGAGGGAGTGTACCGGC
>JAZOMB010000088.1:0-4626 GCA_045653515.1 Victivallaceae bacterium
CAACGACCTGCTCGCCGCCAACGCCGAAGCTGTCGAAGCGATGGACAAAAATGACAAAGTCGCCTTTGCCGCCGGCAAACTTTCTGCCGAATCCGCCAAGGTCTTCTCCAGCCTGCCCGCCGGTATCCAGATGCAGCTCTGCAACGACCGCGACCCCCACGGCAACGTTCAGGTCTCTCTCATCGAAACCGAAAAGATGCTCGCCGAAATGGTCGGCACCAAGCTCAAAGCTATGAAAGCTGAAGGCACCTTTAACGGCAAGTTCTCCACCCAGACCCACTTCTTCGGTTACGAAGGCCGCTGCGCCGCTCCCTCCAACTACGATGCCGACTACTGCTACAGCCTCGGTTACAATGCCTCCGCGCTGATCGGTGCCAGCCGTACCGGTTATATGTCCAGCGTCCGCAACACTATGAAGCCCGCTTCCGAATGGATCGCCGGCGGTATTCCCATCACTATGATGCTCAATATGGAACGCCGTCACGGTGCCGACAAGCCGGTTATCCGCAAGGCGCTGGTCGAACTCGACGGAGCTCCGTACAAGTACTTCGTTGCCAACCGCGAAGCCTGGGCCATCGAAACCAGCTATGTCTATCCCGGCCCGATCCAGTACTTTGGACCCTCCGAAGTCTGCGACCTGGTCACCAAGACCCTGACTCTGGAAAAAGGCGGAAATCTCTGATTTTCAAACAAGGAAATTTCCTCTATTATGGAATCAGATATCAACATCAAATATATCGCAGAACTTTCCCGTTTGGAGCTTTCCGGTGAACAAACCGGAAAACTCCAGCAGGAAATGGAGCGTATCATCGGTTATATCGATGAACTTAAAGAGCTGGATGTGGACGGTGTCGAACCCACCGCCCACGCCGCGCCTTTGTCCAACGTCTGGCGCGAAGATGAGGTCAAAGAATCTTATCCGCGCAGCGAGATGTTCGCCAACGCCCCCGGCGTCATCAACGAAAATCTGATCAAACTGCCGCGCGTTCTGCCGCAGGAGGAGGCGTGATCATGGATATCAAAAACACCACTCTGCACGAACTTGCAGCCAGTTTGAACGCCAAAGAGCTGAGCTCAGTCGAACTGTGCAACGCCTATCTAGCTGAAATCGATCAGCGCGATGGCGAGATCGGTGCCTTTATCGACATCGACCGTGAAAAGATGCTCGCTTCAGCCGCCGCCGCGGATGAACGCCGTGCCAAAGGCGAAGCTTTGAGCGAATTTGACGGTATTCCAGTCGGTATCAAGGACAATATCTGTGTCAAAGGCGAACGCTGTTCCTGCGCTTCCAAGCTGTTGGAAAACCTCATTTCCCCCTATGACGCCACCGCCGTCGAACGGCTCCGCAAGCAGGGTTTCATCCCCTTCGGCCGCTTGAATATGGACGAATTCGCCATGGGTTCCAGCTGCGAAAACAGCGCGTTCCAGAAAACCCGCAACCCGCTTGACACCTCCCGCGTTCCGGGTGGATCTTCCGGCGGTTCCGCTGCGTGCGTTGCCGCAGGTTTCGCTCCGGCGGCATTGGGTTCCGACACCGGCGGCTCAATCCGTCAGCCCGCGGCATTCTGCGGCGTTGTCGGTATGAAACCGACCTACGGCAGAGTTTCCCGTCACGGTCTGGTCGCGTTTGCCTCCAGTCTGGATCAGATCGGCCCCTTTACCCGCGATGCCGAAGATGCCGGTATCCTGCTGGATGCCATTTGCGGTTTTGACAAAATGGATTCGACCAGTCTTCCCGATGCGGCGGGCGGTTTTACTGAAGCCGCCAGAACCGGAAGCGCTTCCGGTTCGCTTGCAGGAATGACCTTCGGTCTGCCCAAAGAATACTACTCCGGCGGCATTGATGCCGGCAGCGCCCGCGTTCTGGACGCCGCTGTGGAAAAGGTCAAATCTCTCGGCGGCAAGATCGTCGATGTTTCTTTGCCCCACACCAAGTATGCCATCGCAGTTTACTACATCATCGCCACCGCTGAAGCCAGTGCCAACCTGGCGCGTTTCGACGGAATGCGTTACGGCCGCCGTGCCGAAGCCGATGACCTGACCGCGACCTACTTCAAGTCCCGCGGCGAGGGTTTCGGCGATGAAGTCAAGCGCCGTATCCTGCTGGGAACCTATGTGCTTTCCAGCGGCTACTATGATGCCTACTATCTGCGCGCCCAGAAGGTGCGTACATTGATCCGGAAAGATTTTGAAAACGCATTCAAGCAGTGCGATATGATGCTCACCCCGGCGGCGCCGCAAGTGGCGTTCAAGTTCGGTGAAAAATCCGATCCGCTGCAGATGTATCTTTCCGACATCTTCACCATTTCGCTGAACCTTGCCGGTTCCTGCGGTATCGCAGTTCCCGCCGGTATCGACAGCGATACCAATATGCCGGTCGCTATGCAGCTGCTCGGCCCCGCTATGGGCGAAGCCAAACTGCTTCAGGCAACTGCCGCATTTATGCGGGCATGAGGCAGAATATATGATCGTACTCGGAATAGATCCGGCGATCCGCACTACCGGATACGGGGTGATCGAACTCACCCCCTCCGGTAAGTGCAAAATCCTTGATTGCGGAGTGATTGCCAACTCTCCCCGCCTTCCGCACACCGAATGCCTGCGCCGCTTGTACGGCGGCATTGAAGAACTTGTTTCCCTCTGGCACCCTGATTTTGCCGCCCTGGAAGAGCCGTTTGTCGGCAAAAATGCAAAGACCGCCATCATTCTCGGTATGGCGCGCGGCGGAATACTTTCCGCATTGGTCAACCACGGCATCCCCGCCTTTGCCTACAATCCATCAGTAGCCAAGCGTGCCGCGACCGGACACGGCGGCGCGGACAAAAGCCGCATCGCCTTTCTTCTGGCGGCGGAATTCAATATTGCCGTAGAAGATATCCCGCTGGACAGCACCGATGCTCTGGCATTGGCTCTCTGCCATATTCAGCGGATGCAATTTCCTGAACTTGGCGGCGGCACCGGAAAACCGCTGTAAAACGATGATCTGCGACTTTCACACCCATCATATCAGCAAAAGGCCTGCGATATTGTCCACCAAATCGGCGGCAGCAAGCGAATATACCTCGCTGGAATATCATCCGTGGAATTTGCCTGAAACCTTTGCACCCTTGTCGGTAACTCCGGAAAGTTTGAGTAATTTTACCGCCCTCGGCGAAATCGGACTTGACCGGCTGCGTGGCCCTGCCCTCCCGGTGCAGCAGCAGTATTTGAAAGCACTTTTGCAACTTACGCACGATTGCCGTAAACCGGTGATATTTCATTGTGTCCGGGCGTTTCCGGAACTTTTTGCTCTGATGAAAAACTTTTCTCTGCCGTGGGCGATACATGGTTTCCGGGGAAAAGTTGAATTGCTTGAAGAAATCTGGAAACGCGGCGGCATTGTATCATTTCATCCTTCAATAGCCGATAATCTGCCGCTGCTTGAAAAACTTTCCTCTCCGCAGGGAAAAATCGCTTTTGAAAGCGATGATAATGCGGAACTTGATCTTGAAACTGTTGTTGATACGGCAATGAATAAATCCGGCAATCCGGATTTGATGACTCTTGCATACGATACTTTTATGGAGTTTGTATCTTATGGAAAATAATGATTTTCTTTTTGACCGCACCAAACTGCTTATCGGTAATGAAAATTGCCAGAAACTTGCCGATGCCCACGTTCTGGTTCTCGGGATCGGCGGAGTCGGCGGCTATGCACTGGAAAATCTCGCCCGCGCCGGTATCGGCAAATTGACCATCATCGACGGCGACTTGGTCGATATCACCAACTGCAACCGCCAGCTTTCGGCATTGACCACCACCGCCGGACGCCCCAAAACCGAAGTCTGGGCAGAACGGATCAAGGCGATAAACCCCAATATTCAACTTGATGCACAACATCGTTTTTTGCGTACTGTTGAAGATATTGAAGAACTGCTTTCAACCCCGTTTGACTTTGCCATTGATGCCATCGATGAACTCGAACCCAAAATCGCTTTTATCACCGCACTCAAAAAACGCAAGATCCCATTTATCAGCGCAATGGGCGCAGGCGGAAAACTCGATCCGTCACAAATTCAATTGGCAGATATATCCAAAACCAACGGCTGCCCCCTCGCCCGTATCGTCCGCAAACGCCTCCGCGACCTCGGCATAACCAAAGGCGTCCAAACCGTCTACTCCCCGGAACCGCCATTAAAGCGTTTCGCTGACCGCAAAATCGGTTCCATCAGCTTCATCCCAGCCATCTTCGGCTGCTTCTGCGCCGCCTTTGCGGTTAATTATTTGATAAAGAAATGATTTATGGGGGAAAGGGAAAAACTTTTTTTCACGAGAAAAAAGCCGAACGTCGGCCTCGGAGTATCCCTTTCCCCCATCCCCCCTTTCCTTTTTCAAAAAAAGCGGGGTATGTTTTGCTCGCGTTGCTCGCAAAACAGAGTATTTTATCACATCCAAACTCGCGCAAGCGAGCTCTTCGCGTTTGCCGAAGGCAAACTCTTCACATTGCAAAGCAATTCTTCACGACGGATGCAATCCGTCTCTTCACATCCCCGCCCCCTTTCCTTTTTCAAAAAAAGCGGGGTATTGCCGCTCCGTTGTCGCGGCTGAAGGTGTAAAAATTTATCACGTCCACACTCGCGAAGCGAG
>JAZOMB010000089.1:0-5245 GCA_045653515.1 Victivallaceae bacterium
CCGGCAAAGCGAGATCGCTCCGTGTACAAGTCAGCGCGCACGAGGGCCCGCCGCACGTCGTTTTTTTTATCCGACGATCGTTCCAGATGCGATTTCAGCGTCGGGGACGATAAGGCTCAATTTATCACCGCACTTGGCGGCGAGCAGCATTCCGTTGGATTCGATGCCGCGGATCTTGGCTTTCTGCAAGTTGGCAACGACAACGATCATCTTGCCGACCATCGCTTCGGGGGTGTACCACGGGGCGATGCCGGAAACGATCTGGCGGATCTCTGAACCGAGTTCGATCTCCAGTTTGAGCAGTTTATCGGCACCTTCGACCTTTTCGGCTTTGAGGACTTTGGCGGTACGCAGTTCGGTGCGTTTGAAATCGTCAATGGTGATGACACCGGGGATATCCGCTTGAACAGCCGGAGCGGCTTTCTTTTCCGCTTTGGGAGCTTTTTCCGCCTTTTTGGGGGCGGGGGCGGCTTCCGGTTTTTCTTCGATGATGCGCGGGAAGAGCGGCGGGACATCTTTCATCGTCCAGCCTGAGATGCCCTTGTGGCTGGCAAGGTCGGCGATGACCGGCATAGTTTCGCCGCCCAGAGCGGAAACGAGTTCCGCCATCTTTTCGGGCATTACGGGTGCCAGCAGGACGGCGACTTTGAAAATCGCATTGGCGGCGGTGGCGAGAACGGTGTTGAGCCGTTCGGTTTCGCCGTTTTTCGCCAGCGTCCACGGAGCGCATTTTTCCAGATAGCGGTTGCCGGCGCGTACAGCGTTGAGCGCGGCGGCGATACCCTGATCAAGCTTGTAATTTTCCAGACTGCTGCCCATAGCATCGACAGCGCTCTGAACGGCATCAATGAGTTCCTGATCGTCGGCATTCAGAGCGGAGACGGCAGGAATTTCGCCGCCTGTGGCGCGGATGGTGAGTTTGACCACGCGGGAGAGGAGATTGCCGAGGTCATTGGCAAGGTCGCTGTTGTAGCGGGAAATAAAGGTTTCTTCGGTGAAGTTGGCATCGTTGCCCAGCGACATTTCCGCCATAAGGAAGTAACGGAAGGCATCGACTCCGGCGCGTTCGATCATATCCATCGGATTGACCACGTTGCCCAGAGATTTGCTCATCTTCTGGTTGCCGGTGAGCCACCAGCCGTGGGCGAAGATGGTTTTGGGCAGCGGGAGATTCATCGCTTTGAGCATAGTCGGCCAGTAGACGGTGTGGGTTGTGAGAATGTCTTTGCCGATAAGTTCGCAAGTCGCGGGCCACCAGCGGTTGAACTTTTCGTCATCGGTGCGGTAGCCGACACCGGAAACGTAGTTCAACAGCGCATCGAACCAGACATAGGTCACATAATCGGAGTCAAAGGGCAGTTCGATACCCCAGGAGAGACGGGATTTGGGACGGCTGATGCAGAGGTCGGCGAGCGGCTGTTTCAAAAATCCGAGCGTTTCATTGGCGCGGAAAGCGGGCAGGATGAAATCCGGATGAGTTTTGATGTGGTCGATGAGCCAATCCTGATATTTGCTCATACGGAAAAAGTAGTTGCTTTCGGTGATGGCGGTGACATCGCGGCCGCATTCGGGGCATTTGCCGTCGACCAGATCTTTTTCGGTGAAAAAGCGTTCATCGCCGACGCAGTACCAGCCGGTGTAGTCAGCTTTGTAGATTTCGCCGCGGTCGTAGAGATCCTGCAGAACCTCCTGCACAACGCGCTTGTGTTCATCCTGCGTGGTGCGGATGAAGCGGTCATAGGTGATGCCGAGACGTTTCCAGAGTTCCTGAAATCTCAAAACAGTTTCATCGCAATGCTGCTGGGGGGAGATCCCGTGTTTTTCGGCGGCATTCTGAACTTTCTGTCCGTGTTCATCGGTACCGGTGAGAAAGAAGGTATCCTTGCCCAGAGAACGGTTGTAACGTGCCAGCACGTCAGCCAGAACGGTGGTGTAAGCGTGACCGATGTGGGGACGGTCATTGACATAATAGATGGGGGTTGTAACGTAAAATTTTTCCATAGTGCCAAAATCCGTATTTTAAGTTAAAAATATTTTGCCGTATAATATAGCTTGTAAACGTTATTTATTCAATGAATTTTTCTGAAGTTGCTGAATAATTCTCAAGGAATCGCGTTTTATTATGTGATAGTTGCTCTGCAGTTCCGGTGGGAGCTCTTGGGGAACGATGTTGGCAAATGCCGCCATCACCCGGTAGGGATCCTGATTGCCGACGTGGATGAGACCGACAAAGTAGGCAATCAGCGAACGGTTCACCACTCCGGCAAGTTCCGCCTGCTGGATGACCCGCGCGGCAATGTCAAATCTTGAACAGCGCATCGCCGCCGCCTCCATCGCCATAAATGCGCGGTCGTTGCGCATATTGCTGCGCTGCCAGTATTCATAGTACGCATCGAGAGTCTGTTCAGTGTTGCCGCAGACCGCTTCGGTAGCGATCGCCCAGGAGTGGAAGTCGGACAACCGCAAGCCGTGGTTGCGGGTCATTTCAAAAACGGCAGCGGAGAGCGCGATAATTGCCGCAATGATGCCGATAATGATCTTTTTCCGCCGGTCGCGGGAACGGTAGATGTATGAGTTGCCGAGCACCGTGATGATGATGAAAAAGGGACAGAGCATCAAGCGGTAACGTCCGATGGCTTCGCGGCCGCAGAGGGCAGGGGCGAGGATAAGTGTCCACAAAATCAACCCTTCCTTGTGTTTCCACGCACCGTAAAGCAGCAGTGTAACAAGAGAAAAAACGGTGAAGGTCAGCAGAATTTCCGGGCCCGGCAGAAGTTTGGTTTCGGGCATCTTGTGCCGCCAGAAATAGAGGTTCTGGTTTTCCGGAAGCTCGCGGACGCTCAGCATAAGCGGAGTGCGCATAAGCATTTTTCCTGCGGTGGTCAGCAGTTTTGATGCCGTGCTTTCAGTTGCTCCTGCGGGAGTTGCCGCTGTGGTATTGCCGGTGCTTTGGGTGTTGTATTGAACGGTGTAGGGCAGCACGTTGTAAAATGGACCGTGTTTCCACTTGAAAGTATGGTTGAAAATGGATGCTCCGCCAGTGATCAATGCGATACCGAGGATGAAGATGCCCCACTTTTTAAGAAGTTTCCAGCGGCGGCACCAGAGGAACGCTCCGGCAATCGCGACCAATGCCAATGGTACAGCCACCGGGCGGCCGGTGAGCGCCAAGCCCCAGAGCATTCCAGAACATAGTGACGGCAGAAGCGCGAAACGTTTTTTTCTCGCATAAAAAATCGACCAGACGGCAAAGAGCAATACATTTACCGAAAAAGTTTCCTGCAAAACGGAAAATTCATAGATGAGAAACGGCAGATAGAGCGCGTAAAGTACTCCCGCCGCCAGCGCCGCTTTGCGTCGTCCGCTCAACATCAACGTCAAGTCTGCCGCCGCCAATGCTCCGAGGATGCCGGATAAACTTTGCAAAAGGAACAGCGCATCGACTGCGTGAACGCCGCTATTGAGTTTCCACAGCAGAAAAATGACCAGACGGTGCAAGGTGAAAAAGGGCGGCACATCCGGATTCGCTCCCCATTCGGAAAAGCGCAGAAGCGTCTGCATATCCAGCCCCTGGACCATATGATAATAGCGGAACATCGTTCCGGCAAAGAGCGCATAAAAGACCAGGCGCACAATGACCGCGACTACTCCCGTAACGCACAAAATATATTTTTTACTGAACATAGAACCGTTTATGTTAGAGGTTATTTATTGTTATTGTCCTAAATTTTGTGAAACTGAACATTCACTGGAAGAAAATTGTGTTTATATTACTATAAAATATATAACAGAGAGTGTGATTTGTCAAGAATAAAAACGGTTATTCTCAATCGGCGGATGGATCGTGCGACAAGGTTACTGGTAAATCAAGGCGAATCAGAGGGACCCGTCTCCGCTGAAGCTCCGCCGTGGCAAGGTGTACATTCTCCCCGATCAAGCCGTCCCAGCGAGGACGGCGCGACAACAAAAGTGGCTCCCAGCCACCCACGAGGCGCCGCCGCAGTCAAATTTATTTAATCGAGTAAACATACCACTCATTTCGGCGTGTTCAGTAGATAATGGGGAGATTTCCCATCTTTCCGGCAAGTTCGGGCAGAAGTTCCAGCAGAGTGTTGAGATGTTTGGCGGAAACCTGACATAGCGAAACAGCCGAGCCGTCGTGTTTTACTGCGAGCAGCGCGAGCTGTACCCGTCCCTGTCTGAAATATGCCGGACGGCAGCTCAAGTGGTCGATCTCTGAAAATGAGATGAATTTCAGTTTTTCCGTCTTGTGCGGAGCGAATTTTCTGCCGCGGAAAAATTTCCGTTCATAGAAATCAAACACCGTCACATTGGAAACTGAACGCAAAAAGCATACTGCTCCAAGCATAACCACGATTATCCAGAGTCGGGGGTTGAAAATTGCTCCGGCAACGGCAGGCAGAAGCAGAAGGAGATAGATAATTACTGAAGTAGCAGAAATACCTTCTTTTATAATGCCGTAACGGCGGCCGGGAAGATATTCCATGGGGTGCGTCATTTCAGGAGCAAATGTGTTTGCCGGTTTTTCCATCTTGGCGGCGGCAGAAAAGCGTTCAGGCGGAATGGCGGCAATGTAAGAGATCAGTTGCGAAGGAACTTCGATTTTGCGGACGATCATCATTTTGATAAAGATTCCGAACAGTACAGCAGAACAGAAAAACAGTAAAGCACTGTGCCCATAGCGGATAAGCAATCCCCAATGCCCCACATATTTGAGCATAACGGCGGAGTCCTGCGGTGCATCGGGGTTGACGATGACCTGACGTTTAGTGCCGACCTTTACTGCAGGATAGGTGTTATCATCATAGACTATGCGGGTGTTGCGGTAAGTGCGTCCGTTGTAAACATACTGGTATTCAACATCGGCGATTTCCCGGGTTCCTTTGCCGCGGGAGACGGTTTTGACATCATTTTTAAGAATGATGCCGTCAACTTTGTCCCAGGTTTCAATGCGTCGATCCCATACCAGTTGAGCGCACATAAAGTAAATCGCCAAACCAAAGACGAAAAGTGCGCCGATGCCGCAAGTGACCTTGTCGGCGGTTGGCGGGCGCAGTACATTGTTCGCCCAAAGACGGATATCCGGGATCTCCGGTGTGCGGTCGGCGGTGTTTATGCGGCGTTCCAGTTCCGCTTTGACCGTCATTATTTTGTCGGCGGCAAAAAGGTTGATACCCCAGATCTTGTACTTGCCGGAACGCAGTTGGAAAATGAGCGAAGTGGG
>JAZOMB010000090.1:0-30805 GCA_045653515.1 Victivallaceae bacterium
GCCCTGAGCGTAGGAGCAGATCTTGGAAGCATAGAGAGCCTTGCGGACGGATTCGATGAAGGCTTTCTTGTCGCCGGTGAAGTTGACTTTGGGGCCGGTGAGGATCTTGGAGGCGGCAACGCGTTCTTCCTTGATGGCGGAGAGGCAGCGGGCGAACACAGCTTCGGCGACGGTCGGAGCGGGGGCACCGAGGTCGAGAGCGCTCTGGCTGGTCCATTTACCGGTACCCTTCTGGCCGGCGGTGTCGAGGATGATGTCGACGACGGGCTTGCCGGTTTCGGGATCCTTCTTGGCGAAGATATTTTTGGTGATTTCGATCAGGTAGCTGTCGAGTTCGCCTTTGTTCCATTCGGTGAAGACTTCGTGGAATTCTTCAGCGGTCAGGCCGAGAACGTTCTTCATGATCCAGTAGGCTTCGCAGTTCATCTGCATATCGCCGTATTCGATACCGTTGTGGACCATTTTGACATAGTGACCGGCGCCGTTGGCACCGACCCATTCGCAGCAGGGACGGCCGCCGGCGACTTTGGCAGCGATGGCCTGGAAGATCGGTTTGATCTCTTCCCAGGCAGCGGGGTCACCGCCGGGCATAAGGGAGGGTCCGAGGAGAGCGCCTTCTTCACCGCCGGAAACACCGGAACCGACGAAACGGAAGCCTTTTTCGGCGACATATTTGGTACGGCGGATGGTGTCGGGGAAGTGGCTGTTGCCGCCGTCGATAAGGATATCACCTTCTTCGAGGTAGGGGAAGAGCTGTTCCATCAGATCGTCGACAGCCTTACCGGCTTTGACCATCATCATAATTTTGCGCGGGGTCTTGAGGCTGTTGCAAAGTTCTTCGAGGGAGTGGCATCCGATGAAGTTTTTGCCTTTTCCGCGGCCGTTGACGAAGTTGTCAACTTTTTCGACGGTACGGTTGTAGACCGCGGCGCTGAAGCCGTGGCTTTCCATGTTGAGGACGAGGTTTTCGCCCATTACCGCAAGACCGATAAGACCGATATCTGCTTTTTTATCCATTTTTATTTTTTCCTTGAAAATAGTTGGTTGAATTACAAATTAGACTCCGCTGAACGCCGCGAAACCGCCGTCGATCGGCAGGACGACGCCGTTGACGAAACCGGCGGCTTCATCATCGAGCAAAAAGAGCATCGCGCCGATGAGGTCTTCGGGAGAACCGAATTTGCCCATCGGGGTGTGGGTCAGAATGGTGTTGCCGCGGGCGGTGAGAGAACCGTCGGGGTTGGTCAAAAGAGCGCGGTTCTGATTGGTGAGGAAGAAGCCCGGAGCGATGGCATTGACGCGGATGTTGACCTTGGAGAAGTGAACAGCCAGCCACTGGGTGAAGTTGCTGATAGCAGCTTTGGCACCGGAGTAGGCGGGGATCTTGGTCAGCGGGCAGAAAGCGTTCATACTGGAGATGTTGAGGACGTTACCGCCCTTGCCTTCGGCCATCTTGCGGCAGAAGACCTGAGTCGGAAGCAGGGTGCCGAGGAAGTTCAGGTTGAAGACGAAACCGACACCGGCGGGATCGAGATCAAAGAAGGTGGTGACGCCTTCGACTTTGGCGGCGAGATCTTCTTTGGTCAGATATTCTTTGCTGGTGGTACCTTTGGGGTTGTTGCCGCCGGCACCGTTGACGAGGATATCGCAGGGACCGTATTCAGCGGAGATCTTGGCTTCTGCTTCCTGCAGACTGGCAAGTTCGAGAACGTTGGCGGAAAGTCCCATCGCAACGCCGCCTTCGGCACGGATCTCTTCAGCGACAGCTTCAGCAGCTTCGGCACGCAGGTCGAGAATAGCAACTTTGGCACCGGCTTTGGCAAGGGCCTTGGCCATGATACCGCACAACACACCGCCGCCACCAGTGACAACGGCGACTTTACCATTGAGTTTGACTTCCATTAGAGGGTCTCCTTAACGATTTTAATTTTACTTTGGAAAGCTTCCAAACTTACTTGCAAAAATACTTGTTTTATAATATATACCTTATATGCCGAAATATCAAGTCAAAAACTCCATATCCGGAATATTTGACCTGACAGAACGGAATACTCTTCAATGATTGCCGCAACTGTGGCCGCTGCCGCAGGAGTGGCCGCCTTCGTGGTGGTGATGATTGCAGTGGAAATCGGCCTTGACCTGAAGTGTGCCGCTGACGTATGCTTCGGCAACTTCGCGGACATCGCCGGAAGCTCCGCCGACGACCTTGATGCCGACATCGCGCAGCGCATTGATCGCGCCGCCGCCGATGCCGCCGCAAATCAAAACTTCAATTTGTTCCATAGCAAGCACCATCGCCAATGCTCCGTGGCCGGAGCTTCCGCTGGAAAGCTCCTTTTCACTGCAAATGACATTATCTTTGACCTCAAACACCGCAAATCCCGGCGTATGTCCGAAGTGTTGAAAAACCTGATGGTTTTCACAAGTTACAGCAATTTTCATAACACGCAATCCAAAAATTATTTATTCTCTTTTCCGCCATCTTTGGCGGCAAATTTTTCCTGATCGGCAAGTGAAACCTGACCTTCCACCCAACCGGCATCAAGCGGGTTTTCCACGCGGTTGTTCAAATCAATGAACAATCGGCGCAAGTCGCGGATACCGCCCCACATAAACCAGACCGTGGAGAAGAGTCCGACGATGACTCCGACGACCGCGATGGTGATGAAGAAGTACCAGTTCCACGCTTCGGTAGACAAGGGGGAGATGGCGTTCCAGATCGCCACCGCAGCAAACGCGATGAAGAACTGCCAGATGATGGCGTAACCGAAGACGCTCCATGCGATGATGCGGTCGCCCTTGGTGTAGTCCGGGGTGATGCCGACCAGTTTGGCAATGATGCTCTTTTTCGCCGGAGCGACAGATTTTTCGTCGGCATATTCGCCGCGGTGCAGCAGACGGTCAAGGTTGTAGGGTTTGCTGCGGCCGATGAAAGAACCGATAACATAGGAAGTTATACCGATCATCATAGCGATGAAGGAGATCTCGTAGCTGTTGATGGGGAATTTGTCGGAGGACATTTCCCAGACGACCAGCGGCGAACACCATTTGGTGACAAATGCAAAGATGGAGTTGATGCCGTCAAGCATTCCGTGAGCTTCGAGGAAGGGATAGATGGTACTCGACCAGGTACGCTGGCAGAAGAAACCGAAACAGGCGGTTCCGGAACCGAAGATCAGCGACGCGAACGCACCTTTGGTATTGCCCCAGCGGGTGTAAAGTCCGCCGATGATGATGGGACCGGCGGCACCCTGCCACAATGCGCAGGTGATGTTGATGAACATAGTGATGTAGTCGAGCTGGGCGAGGAAGAAGGAGGAGCAGAAGAAGAAGCCGGCGATCACGATGGACATTCCGCGCAGCCACATCAAATGTTCCTTTTTCTCAAACGGACGGCTGCGCAGCGGCATAACCACGTCCTGCACCAGCGTACTGGCGGCGTTGAAGATACGGCTGTCATCGGTGGAGAGCAGCAGCATCGCCATCAGGAGCAGGAACATTCCGAAGATGCCGGGCGGCAGTTCTTTGCTCAGAATCACGGGAGCCATCACCTGATAGTACAGAGTGCGGAATTCCTGGAACTTGGCATTGCTTTCGCCGCGGATATCGGCTTGCGCATCTTTATCAAGGAGAGTGCTGGAAGCGGCGATCTGCCGTTCAGCGTCTTTGTTGAGCGTACTGCGAACCGCTTCAAAATAGGCGGTATCGGCATTGCGTTTGCGGGAATATTTTCCTTCGGGCAGAGCAACCGGAACCGCTTTCACCGCATCCATAGTCTCTTTGCGGACCTCGGGTTCGTCGATAAGTTCGGTGCTGATGCGGCTGATAAGCTCTTCGCGGATGACGCGGGATTTTTCGGAGAAGTTTTTACCCTGCATAATGGTGATGACGAACAGCGCGATCATAGACATCATAATCGTACTGAAACCGATCCGCCAAGCGCCGAGGATACCCGCCATCTTCTGTTCATGGGGAGTTTTGCCGGAACCGGAGGTATCGTTGCCGATCCACGCACCGCGGTTGAGAATACGGCTGGTAACAAGCACGATAAGAGCAAACAAGTTGAAGTCGCGCAGAGAATGAATGTCGTTCGGATTGATGAAGCTTTCACCCGCCACGCGGTCAACCAGCACCGGAGAAATATCGTTGCTCCAGGAAAGTTCGCTCAAAATAAAACAGGTCATAATGACAAATATCGGATAGCTCATCAATCCCTGCAAAGCATCGGTGACCAGAAGCGAAATACGTCCGCCCGGCCAGATGAGCATCAGCGCCAGCACCAGCAGGAAGAACATTACAGCCGGGAAAGTCTGCAATTCGATCCCGCCGATGGTAAAGGTCATCGGAATACCGAGCATATAGATAAAGAAGCGCGCCGCAACCGCAGGTCCGATGGTGTTCGCCATCGCTTCAGACACGGTACGCAAGGCGGCGGCAATGATACGGAACGGACGGTTGTAACGCATTTCCAGAAACTGACCGAGCGAAAGACTGCGGGTCTGACGGTAACGGTACAGCACAAATCCGGTGAGCGAAAGGAAGATTGTAACCGGAATAAGCAAGTTGTTCCAGAAGGTGATACCCAGACCGCTCTGGTACTGGGATTCAACCAGAGAAATAACGGTGATGATCGACATCGCGGCGGACATATCGCCGACGGAGATCACATAACGTCCTGCGACACGGCCGGCGGCAAGAAAATCAGCCACGCCGCGCACATAGCGTTTGGAGTAAAACGCCAAACCGAACACGAAACACAGCGGAACCAGGACAATAATATAATCTATCCAATGCATTTTTTCACACCCCGGAATATTTATTTGATTTTTACTGATGAAACTTCAAACACCTGCGGAGTTCCAGTACCTTTGTACTCTCCGCAAACTTCAAGACGTTTTCCGCTGTCGACCAGCGTCTGCAGTTCTTTCTGAACTTCCGCCGTTTTGCCGACGATAAAAGCCTGATTGGTTCCGTTGGGCTGATCGAGGAACGCGATCGCCGTATCAGGAGTTTTGGCATACTGCCACTTCACAGCAATACCGCCGAGATATTTTTTGGGAGCGGCAGCGGCAGTTTCCGGAATTGGAACAGCATCTCCGGGCTTTGCAACAAGTTTGGCAGTTTCGGGAGCTTTTTCAGCTTCAGCTTCAACTTTGGCTTCCGGAGCTTTGGCAGTTTCGGGAGCTTTTTCAACTTTGGCTTCAGTTTTGACTTCCGGAGCTTTTTCACCGATGATCAAACCGTTGCCGTCAAATTTGTTGCGGTCAAAAGTAACACAGATCGCCGCGACATAAACGCGGATGGATTCCGGCGGAGCGATACGCACCCAGCCGTTGCGCCGTTCGTCAAAGCGTTTGACCACGCTGTCTTTGGGCAGAAGACCGTAAGAGGGGGAAGCGACATCCATTCTGGAACGCATATTGAGTTCGCCGGTAAGTTTGCCTTCGGCGTTGACCCGCGCTTCTGAAATGTAGACTTTGAGCGTTTCCGGAGCCTTCAACTCCAGCCAGTTACCCATAACCTTGGTGATTTCGACCTCCTGACCGGCTTTCAAACGGCCGGTGACCGGGTGGCGCAAACCGGGACCGAGACGGACATTGAGAAAGTCAGCGACATTGACCTTTCCCTTTACCGTACGCTGAACGGGCATCTCTGATGCGCCGAGCATCGAGACTGCGGCAACACTCAAAAGTAAAAACCATTTTTTCATACTATCTCTCCTTGAAATTTTTTGTTTCACAGTATACATTAAACTCAATATACACTCTAATATAGCGTTAAAACTTCTGTGGTGCAAATGGAAAATGAAAAAAAATCCGGATTAAGCGGATATTTAAGTGATTTTATAAGCTGTTTGAGGAACGAGCGCAACGCATCCGAACATACCATTGCCGCGTATACAGCAAGCTGTATAGAGTTTGCCCAAAAAGTCCGTTCCGCCGACGCAAGTTTCAACGACTGGCAAAGTGTTGACCGCGAACAGGCAAAATCATTTATCACGGCACTTTATGATGCCGGAAACAGCAAGCGTTCCATTGCAAGAAAACTTTCTTCATTGCGCAGTTTCTTCCGTTTCCTAAACCGCATCGGCGCCGTTGAAAATAATCCGTTTGCTTCCCTGCCCCCGATGAAAGCGGATAAACCGCTGCCGAAAGTAATGAGCATCAATCAGATCGACACCCTTATCGCCGCCGTCAATACCACCTGGGCAGATGCGATAGCTTCCAACCGGGTGCGTTCGGAAGCCGGGGCGGAGTTTTCCTGCGCCCGCGACAGGGCGATCATTGAAGTCATCTACTCCGGAGGTTTGCGCATCAGCGAAGCGATAAATATAAATTACGGCGATATAGATCTTTCCAGCGGAGTGGTCAAAGTGCGCGGCAAAGGTAAAAAGGAACGCCTTGCCGCCCTCGGCCGCCCTGCCGTAAATGCCGTCCGGGAGTACCTTGATTTGCGCAGTTCGCTGGGACTCGGCGGACGCGACCGCGCAAGTGCGCTCTTTCTCAATCAATCCGGCACCCGCCTTTCGCCGCGCTCGTTTCAGCGTGATTTGAAAAATTATCTGATAGCGGCGGGGTTGCCGCCGGACTTCACCCCGCACAAACTGCGCCACTCTTTTGCCACCCATTTGCTTGATGCCGGAGCTGACTTGCGAAGCGTGCAGGAGATGCTGGGACACGAAAACTTGTCCACCACCCAGATCTACACCCACGTCAGCGCCGAACGGCTCCGCAAAGTTTATTCAGAAGCCCACCCGCTGGCACGGCGGAAAAAATAAAAGACCATGACCAAATTACAGCAAAAATTCAATAATCTTCCGGTAAGCAGTTTTCTTCCGGAAATTTGTTCAATATTAAAGGAACACCGTAACTGCATCGTCAGCGCCGCCCCGGGCGCAGGTAAAACTATGCTCGTTCCCGTTGCCGTAAAAGCATCGTTCCCCGGCAAAGTCCTGCTCGTCGAACCGCGCCGTATCGCCGCCAAAGGCGCGGCGGCAGGTATCGCCGCTATGCAGGAGTGGACTTTGGGAAAAGAGACCGGTTTCAAGGTGCGCAATGAATCGATGCTTTCCAAAGATACCGGGATCGTTGCCGTAACTTGCGGAATGCTGCTCAATATTCTCCAGAGCGATCCGGAACTCAATGGTTTTGAAGCGGTGATATTTGACGAATTTCACGAACTCGGCGCTGAACAGGAGCTGGCGTTTGCGCTGCTCAATGAGGTGCGGGAAGCGTTGCGCGATGACTTGAAAGTGGTCATTATGTCGGCAACACTTGATGATGAAACTTTGCAGAAACTTGCTTCATATCCTCTGGTGCGTGTTCCGGGGCGGGAGTTCCCGGTGGAGATCAGCCGCCGCGAGATTTCAAGCGAGCTCTATGCGCTTCCCTCTGAATGTGCCAAAGCGGTACTGCAAATTTACAATCACACTCAAACCGGCGATATCCTGCTCTTTCTGCCGGGAAAAAATGAGATCGACCGCTGTGAAGCGATGCTGACAACCGCCCTGCCCGATGCGGTGATAATGAAACTTCACGGCGCTATGCCGCTATCTGAACAGAGCCGCGTTCTGCGCCCGCTGTCAAACTCTCAACGCAAAATCGTCCTCGCCACCAACATCGCCGAAAGCAGTTTGACCATCGAAGGGGTAACTCACGTCATCGACAGCGGTTATGAACGCAGGATGCGTTTCGCCCCGGGAATGGGGATGCCTGTACTGGAATTGTGCCGCATCACCAGAGCTTCCGCCGCCCAGCGTGCCGGACGTGCGGGACGTACCGCCCCCGGAACGGCATTGAAGTTGTGGAGCAGTCAGGAGGAGATGGGCTTCCCCGCCCGTCTGATCCCGGAGATCGTGAGCTGTGATCTCTGCCGCACCGTCTTGGAGATCGCCCGCTGGGGAAGCTCTTGCAAGAACTTGAACTGGCTCACCCCGCCCCCCGAATCGGGAGTAAATGCCGCGATAAACACCCTGTTTGCGCTCGGTCTGCTCGACGAAAAAAACAATTTGACCAAAGCCGGAGCCGAAGCGGCGGTGCTTCCGGTGCATCCGCGTTTAAGTGCGATGCTGATTTTTGCCAGAAAACACAACTGTCTTCATCTTGGCTGCGAGATAGCCGCCGTCATCGAAGAGGGGATAGCTTTGAAACAGCGGAACAATCGCAGCTGCGACATCCGCGACCTGCTTCGCGAATGCCGCAAAGATGCCAGACGTTTTCCAGGCTTCCGTCAAAGCTTATCCAGATTGCTTGACAGTTTCAACTGCCGCAATGCCAACTCTGACGATGATGATATGGCGGGGGTGCTTATCGCGCTTGCCTACCCTGAATACATCGGCAGATCGCGTGCGCTTCACAGCAACCGTTATCTTCTGACCGGCGGACGGACGGCGGCGATAAATGAAGATGATGAACTGCGCAAGGAAGAGTTTCTTGCCATTGCCGGAGTGAGTATGGTCTCCGGGCGCGATGCGGCGGTCAATCTCGCCGCCCCATTGACACTTGATGAGATCGAACAGTATTTCAAACCGCACTTCACCTTTGAAGAGGAACTGACCTTTGACGAAAACAGCGGCCGCGTTTCAGGAGTCAAACTCTGCAAATTCGGCTCGATGGTAATATCTTCAACGCCGTTCAATCCTGATCCGTCACTGATCGGCAATGCGGTTCTGACCAGTGCCTTGCGCCGCAATATTGAGATCATCGCTCCCGACAGCGCAGCGCGCCGCTTCCTTGAACGGGTGCGCTTTGCCCGCCGCAACGGTGACGACACTCTGCCCGACTGGGATGAGGAAAACTTCAAACGGCTGCTTCCTGAACTTGCTGAACCATATCTCAACAAAGTGAAAAATTTCAATTCACTCAAACAGCTGAACTTTTTTGACATTTTGAAAAATTCTCTGGACTATGCGGCGCTCACCGCACTCAATTCCAGCTGTCCGGATAAATATCTCACTCCCGCCGGTCAGGAGATCGCGATCGACTACTCCGGTGAACAGCCGACTTTGCAAGTGCCGATACAGCAGCTCTACGGCGAAACCGTCCACCCCTGCGTGGGGAAAAACCGCCTGCCGCTGCGGTTGGAACTGCTCTCCCCTGCCCGCCGTCCGGTGCAGATAACCTGCGACCTGCCAGGGTTCTGGCGCGGCAGCTGGAGTCTGGTGCGGACCGAAATGCGGAGCAGTTATCCCAAACACGATTGGCCGGAACACCCGGAAACGGTTGCCGCCCGGCGTTCTTCTGTAAAAAAACATCTGAAATAAAGCGATTTCAATTGACAAATAATTTGTTACGGATATATTAAATACAAATCAAAAATAGAATAATTTTTTATGTCAAAGTTTTTAACATTAACAGGTGCAATTATGCTGACCGCCGTACTCAATGCCGGTATCGTCCGGTGCAACCCCATTCCCGACTGTCAGGATCAGAAGTTCTGGAACGGTTTGAAATCTCATCCGCACTATGAAACACTTATGAAGCGCGCCGATGAGATGCTCATGCAGGAGCTGGTTTCCCCGCTTCCATTGTATCTGGAATTTTCCCGAAACGGCAACCGCGTCAACTATGAACGCAAATATTTCGCATACCGCAACTACGGTCCGCTCGTTGCCGCCTACTGCACCACAGGCGATGCAAAATATCTTAAAAATATCGAAGCACGCATCCGCGTGGTGCTTTCACTTCCGACCTGGGTGCTTCCGGCACACGACCGTTTTCTCAAAGGCTACAAGGGCGAAGAAGTGGTAGTTGACCTCTTTTCCGCCAGAATAGGCGGCGAATTTGCCACTCTGCTGAGCATACTTGAACCGGTGCTGGATAAAACTCTCGCAGCCGATTTGAAAAAAGCGATCTTCCACCACGTCATCACCCCCATCGAAGAGGCGGTCGAAGGCAAATGCGAACCAGACCGCTTCTGGTGGCTCAACGGAAGCAACAACTGGAACCCCGTCTGCAAACAGGGCGTCCTCACCGCCGCCTTGCGTATCGGTATGGAAAAAGAGCGCATTGACAAGATCATCAAACTCTTTTTCGATAACTTCGAAGACTATTTCAACAGCTTCGGCAGCGAAGGCTACTGCGACGAAGGTATGAGCTACTGGGGCGGCAGCTGCGGCGAATATCTCATCATCGCAGAACTGCTCAAACAGTATGACAAACGCGATGTTCTTGCAGCTGAACCGCGGATGCTCAAAGCTGTTATGTACCCGGAAAATATTATGATGGCTCCCGGATTTTATCCGGCGTACACCGATTGTTCCATCGATTCAAAACCTGCCAAAGGAACCTTGCAGCTCCGTGATATCCTGCTCGGTAAACGCAAGGGCTTCAGCAGTGATCTCCCCCTGCCCGAAGGCCTCGCCGATCTTTGCCTGCGCCTTGCCCATCCCATTGACGACACCCCCTGCGAAGTCAAAAACGATGCGCCTTATTCGACCTTCCCCGATGCCGGAGCATTCGTTATGCGCCAGATGCCCGCAAGTCCGCTCTCCGTATCATTCAAAGGCGGCAACAACCGTGAATCGCACAACCACAACGACGTCGGAATCTACATCATCGCCGTTGACGGTGTTCCGCTGGTGCTCGACCCGGGCGGCGAAATCTACACCGGCCGCACCTTCGGCCCCGGACGTTATGAGTCCAAACTGCTCAACAGCTACGGCCACAGCGTGCCGAAGATCGACGGCAGACTGCAGACCAACCGCGTGGGCGATGATGCATTCAATCCGCCGAAAAACACCACGCCGGTCGAGTTCATTGAAGGCAAACTGCTCAAGTACGATATTTCAGCGGATTACTGCATAGCAAAATTTGATATTTCTCCGGTCTACAACCACATCAACGGCATTGAAAAACTGGAACGCACCTTTGTTTTCGACCGCAAAAACGGCGGCAGTTTCACCGTTTCCGACGCGGCTGATTTCGCAAGAGCAATCGAGTTTGAAGGCGCCGTCATCACCCTCGGCAATGTCAAAGAACTTGGAAACAACCAGTATCTTATCACGTGGAAAAATAAATCGTTGAAACTGGAAGTCGTCTCTTCCGTTCCTTATAAATTCTCCATTGACACCATCAATGAAGACACCTATCACAAACTTCCGGTATACCGTCTGACCTTCAACGCCGGAAAAAATAAAAATATCAAAATGGAATTCAAATACACCCCCGTAAATTGAGGAGATAATTATGGTACGTCACGTTATTTTGTGGGAACTCAAGGCGGAATATTCCGCTGAAGAAAAAGCGGTCATCAAACAGAACATCAAAAACTCGCTGGAATCACTCGCCGGTGTCATCCCCGGACTCGTTTCCATCACCGTCAACATCAACGGTCTTGCCAGCTCCAATGCCGATTGCATGCTCGATTCAGTTTTTGTCGATGAAGCGGCGCTTCAGGCGTACCAGAAACACCCGGCGCATCAGGAAGCGGCCAATACCAAAGTCCGCCCCTTTGTCGCCAAACGGCTCTGTCTGGATTTCTGATACGGCAAAAACTTTACAATTCAGCAATACGGTGATATATTATCATATTGACTGACAGCAATCAACTTCGGAACAACTTTTTCAAGAGAACACTATGAGCAGTAAAACAATACCGGATTATGTGATCGTCCTTGCCGCAGGCAAAGGCTCCCGTATGCGCTCGGAAAGTTGTCCCAAGGTCTGCTTCAAAGTCAATGATGTCCCGGCGATCAACCGGGCATTGCAGACCTATTCGGATTGCGGGATTCCGCAGGCGATAGCCGTGGTCGGTACTCTGGCGGAAAAGGTGATGAGCACCATCACTCCGGAGTTCCCCAATACCTTGTACGCCTTTCAAGCTGAACAGAAAGGCACCGCCAACGCCATCCGCTGTGCGCTTGATGCGATGACCAATGTTCCGGACGATGCCGTGCTGCTTATGGCGGCGGGCGACCGCATCATTGCCGGGGAGACGCTCGATGAACTCTTTGAACTTTACGGCTCGACCGGTGCATCTTTAGCCCTGCTCACCTCCCGCTGTAATGAAAAATCCTCGCAGGGCCGCATCGTGCAGGATGCTGACGGCAAGGCGCTGGGCATCGTTGAAATGGCAGACATCCGTCAGCAGAAAGTTTATCAGCTTATTGCGGAACTGCTTGAACAGACCGCCCTGCCCTCAAAAGATGATATTTTGAACATCCTTTCCAGAGAGTTCTTTGCCGGAAAAACCTTTGATGAAAACAAAGCCGCCAAAGCCTTTCCAGCTTTGTGGAAATATCTCGATTCGGCCGCCGCGATCACCGCAGATGAAGTGCAGAAACTGCTTCCCTCTGAATTCGGCTTCCGTTTCGGTGACAAACTGATAACTCCTGATGAAGCGCGCAGCATATCGGTCGGAAACACCTCGGTCTATATGACCCGTAAAGGTCTTATCAAAAAGGCGCTTGGACAGTTGAGTACAGACAACGCCCAGCAGGAGGAGTATCTCTCCGATCTGGTTCAGCAGATCAATATCATTGAACCTGACGCCAATGTTCAGGTGCTGACCATTGAAGAAAAAGACAAGATCCTCGGCTTCAATGACCCCGGCGAACTGCTCGAAGTTGAACGCATCCTGCGCAGTAAAAACAGTACCGATAATGTTGCCGAAGTGGATGCGAAATATTTCCGCACCCTTGAAGAGTGGCAATATCTGCTCCTGAATGATACTCCGCTGCGCACAAAATTTCTTCACTCCATTTACGGTAAAGATGAAGATATCCAAAACAGACAGCTGCAAATCCTGCAGGAACTGCTGCTCAAAGCTCAAACCAGATTTTCCGCACAGCAGAAGCTCCTTCTGCTGCGCTCCCCCGGACGGCTCAACGTTATGGGCCGCCACGTCGATCATCAGGGCGGCAACTGCAATCTGATGACGATAAGTTTTGAAACGGTGTATTTTGTCTCTCCGCGCAAAGATGACACGGTCACGCTGACCCACTGCAACGAAAACGCTTTCGGCAGACGGGAGTTCCGCATCAGCGAACAGATGTCCGATCTGCCGTGGAGCGATTGGAACACCGTTATTGAAAGCGACAAGCTGAAAAAAATGATCCGTGAATACGGCGTTGACTGGTCAAACTATATTCAGGCGGCGATATTGCGGCTGCAGAAACACTTCCCCAATATCCCTCTGCATGGTATGGATATGGTCATCGGCGGCAATATCCCTATGGCGGCGGGCTTGAGTTCATCGTCAAGTCTGCTCGTCGGAGCTGCTGAAGCGGCGGTCACGATAAACAATCTGGATATACCAGCGGATCAATTGGTCGACCTCTGCGGAGAAGGCGAATGGTTCGTCGGAACGCGCGGCGGCAGTGCCGACCATGCGGCAGTGAAGCTCGGTCAATGCGGCGGAGTTGTCAAGGTAAAATTCTTTGACTTCGGCATTGTGGAAAAGGTTCCGTTCCCGGAAGGATATTCTATGATCGTGTGCAATTCCGGCATCAAAGCCTGCAAAAGTTCCAATGCCAAAGATCAGTTCAACCACAGGATTTCCTGCTACAAAATCGGTTTCCACCTTATAAAGAAGATGTTCCCGCAGTATGCCGCATCCTTGCAGCATTTGCGCGATGTTTCCACCGGCCACCTGAAAATTTCGCTGTCGCAAATCTATAAAATCCTGTTTGCCCTGCCGGAAAATGCCACATTGCCCGAGCTTAAAAAACTGCTTCCCGAAGTCGATCTGGATGCGATATGCTCCGGCCACACACCGCCTGCGGACGGACTTTATCCCATTCGCGGAGTGGTGTTGTTCGGCTTGGCGGAGATGCAGCGTTCAGCGGCATACGCCGATGCGTTGAAAAAGGGCGATATGGAATTTATCGGTAAACTTATGAAGTGTTCCCACGACGGCGACCGTGTTGCCCGTTTTGATGACAACTGGCGGGAAACGCCGTGGAGCGCACCTTGCGACAATGCCTATATCATCGACCGTCTCAACGATCTGGAAAGCGGCGATGTCGACCGCGTGACCCGTTCCCAGTTGATCTGGCAGCCGGGTGCATACAGCTGCAGTCTGCCGGAAATCGACCGGATGGTTGATATTGCAATACGCACAACGGGAGTTCTCGGGGCGCAGCTTGCCGGAGCAGGTCTTGGCGGCTGTATGATGATCCTTGCGAAAAATGAAGCGATCGATCTGCTCCGCAAAAATCTCATTGAAAAATATTACCGTCCGGCGGGATTGGCGGAGGTGATCCTGGTAAGCGCTCCCATCGCCGGGGCCGGAACGGTGGAATATCCGGAAACAACGGAAAAACCTTAAGCTGCATTATCTCTTGTCAAGGATGAATTGCGCAGTTTTGTCTCCGGCTTGCGCCGCCTTTTTCAGCAGTTCAATGCCACGTGCAGTATCTTTGCGGACTCCGCGGCCGTCCAATAAAAACACACCCATTTTGCGGATCGCCTTTATCGAACCGCGTTCCGCCGCCATAGAGTAATGTTGAAATGCCTGCGCTTCATTGCGCTTGACACCGTTGCCGCTGTCATAACAATCGCCCAGAATACAGTGCGCTTCTTCGTTTCCCGCCTCTGCGGCGGCGCGATAAAGCTCTATTGCTTCGGTCAGATCCTGCCCGATTCCGACTCCGCGTGCGTAACAATCACCGAGTTTGCAGAGCGCCGGGGGATATCCTGTATCTGCGGCCTGCTTGAAATATTTTACCGCTGTTTCAGGGGAATATTCAACATTCACCCCGGCGAGATAAGCATTACCGAGGTTGAGCAATGCGCGCGGATTACCTTTCTGCGCGGCAGTTTTCGTCAACTCAAATGCTTTGACAGGATCATATTTCACTCCGATACCAAGTTCCATAACTTCTGCGAGCTGGGCAACGGCTTCCATATTTCCGGCATCGGCGGCGCGTTTCAACACGGCTGTTCCCTCAACCAGATCGACTTCACCGCCGATACCTGAGCGCAGACAAGATGAGTAGAGCAGCAGCATTTCAGGGTGGGCATCAGGAAGTGCAACATGCTTTTTCAACCGCATCCGCAGTTCGGCACCGTGTGCGGGCGCATTATGAAAGAGATGTTTGACCAGCACCAGTTTTCCGGCATCGGAAGTTTTTGCCGCCTCTCGCATAAGCTCCAGCGCGGCATTGCGGTCGGCTTTCAACGCTTTGAATTCGCCGTATTCGTTTTCTTCCGGCGGCACTCCGGCATACAGAAGTTCTGCATAACGCAACACAGCCGGAAGGATTTTCTGTTCCTTTGCCAGCTGATAATATTTCATCGCCATTCCCATTGAACGGCGCGCGCCCCAGCCGCGTTCATAACAGCGTGCCAGATTGTATTGCGCTTCGGGATGTCCGGCATCGGCGGCGCGGCGGAACCAGTAGACCGCCAGCACCGGATTTACGGTACGCGAGCGGCCGAAAAAATATTCGATCGCCAGACGGTACTGCGATTCAGCATCACCGGTACGCGCTTTTTCTGCCAGCGCATCGCCATTCAATGCCGCAGCATCAAGCGAAAAAAATACCGCAACTGCAAAACACAAAGCAATTGCGGTACGCATAAAGACTACTCCAGAACCGGATTACTTTTCGGCGGAAAGTTTTTTCAATTCAGCCAGCTGAGCTTCAAGCTCTTTGATTCTGGCTTCAAGTTTGCCGACCTTTTTCGGCAAAGTGATACGGGCGATGAAGTCGCGCTGATTTTCCGCAGGGCCGCCAACGACGACCGCTCCGGCAGGCAGACTCTTTACCACACCGCTCTGACCGGCGATCTGCACGCCGTCGCCGATGGTAATGTGTCCATTGAGACCGGCCTGGGCAGCGACGATAACACCGCGTCCGAGTTCGGTACTTCCGGCGATGCCGCACTGGGCGACCAGAATGGAGCTTTCAGCGACGGTGACATTGTGACCGACCATAACCTGATCGTCGATTTTGACATTGCTTTTGATCCAGGTCTTGCCGAAACGGGCGCGGTCGATGGTGGTGTTGGCACCGATCTCAACATCGTCGTCGATCTGGACGATACCGGTCTGCGGCACTTTGACCAGACCATTGGGGCCGGGGATGAAGCCGAAACCGTCAGCACCGATGACCACACCGGAGTGGATGATGACCTTGCTGCCGATAACGCAGCGGAACATCACCGTAACATTGGGAGAAAGCTGGGAAAAGGCACCGATTTTGACTTCGTGGCCGATATAGCATCCGGCACCGATAACGGTATTGTCACCGATAACAGCATCGCGTTCGATAACAGCATTGGCGCCGATGGAAACATTCTGTCCGAGTTTGGCAGAGGGATCGACCACAGCCGAGGGGTGGACACCGGGAATTGCAGCGGGGGGTTCTTCGGCATAAAGCGCCGCGACTTTGGCAAACGCATGGTCGACATTGTCGCAGACGATCAGCGTGCGGGCGGAACAATCAGCGGCGGCGAAATCGGGGCAAACCAGAATAACGCCGGATTTTGCATTGAGAAACTGTTCTTCAAAACGCTTGCTGCCGACAAAACTCAACTGGTCAGCGGCGGCATCCTTGAGTCCGGCAATGCCGTTGACGATACGTTCCGGATCACCGCAGATACGGCCGCCGGTGATTTCGGCGATCTGCGCGGCAGAAAAGGTGATATTTTTCATTTCTTTTTCTCCTGCTTGGGTTTAGCGGCGGTCCGGTTGAGTTCCCGGATCACTTCGGCAGTGATATCCCGGTCGGCTGGTGAATAAAGCACCGTCGGCTGGGCATTAAGGGTCTTGCCGGATTTATCAAGAATAAAATCAAATCCCCGGACATTTGCCCGGCGGCGGATCTCGGCATTGATATCAGCCATAATCTCCTGCCGTTTTTTGTTTTCAAGTTCGCGGATCTCTTTGGCGACCTGCGTGGAATAGAGCTGGATCTCAGCCGTTTTGGCTTTCACCTTCTGTTCAGCTTCGAGCGCGGCACGGCGGGCTTTGTCCAGTTCAACAGTGCTGAGAGCCGGATTGCTGGCTTCAGTACCGAGACGGTGCATTTCAGTATTGAGTTTTTTGAGCTGTTCACGAAGCTGGTTCATATAAGCACGAACCGCATCGGCGCGGCGGTTGATAAACTCCTCAACCGCACGGCTCTTGTGGTATTCACGGAAGACCTTTTCCAGATCGACGGTGCCGATCCGGTCAGCACCCTGCACGGTAAAAAACGCGCACAGAGCCAGAACCGGAAGAAGTTTTTTCAACACGCTGCCCATAATCCGCAACCTGAATCAGTTGGAGCTGCTGTAGTTGGGAGCGTCTTTGGTGATAACAACGTCGTGCGGATGGGCTTCGCGGAGACCGGCGGCGGTAACGCGAACCATCTGCGCCTTACTCTGGAACTCATCCAGAGTGCGGGCACCGCAGTAACCGAAGCTGTAACGCAGACCGCCGACAAACTGGTGAACGACACCGCGCACAGGTCCGCGGAACGGAACCATAGCTTCGATGCCCTGCGGCACGAGTTCGGTATCGTCATCCACATCGTCCTGACCGTAACGTTCACGGCTGCCCTTGTTGCACTTCATAGCTTCCAAGCTGCCCATACCGCGGTAGGCGACATAGCTGCGGCCCTGATGGAGAACGACATCGCCGTTGCTTTCGCTGGTACCGGCGAGAGCGGAACCCATCATAACGCAGGAAGCACCGACGGCGATAGCTTTGGCAACATCACCGGACTGCTTGATACCACCGTCAGCGATGACGGGGATATCGGCGGGGATGGCATTTTTGACCGCGTAAACGGCGGAAACCTGCGGAACGCCGACACCGGCGACCACACGGGTGGTGCAGATGGAACCGGGTCCGATACCGACTTTGATGGCATCAGCGCCGGCATCAGCCAGAGCTTTGGCGGCTTCGGCGGTGGCGATGTTACCGGCAACGATATCAACACCGGTGTAACGGTCTTTAAGCATTTTGACGGTTTCGATAACGCCTTTGGAGTGACCGTGGGCGGTATCGATGACCATGGCATCGACGCCGGCTTTGACCAGCGCTTCGGCGCGGGCTTCATCGTAGGGACCGATGGCGGCGGCGACGCGGAGACGGTGACGGCTGTCGCGGTTGTAATCGGGTTCATCACCGGCGATCAGGGTGCGGACATCGAGGAAGCTGAAAAGACCGGTAAGATTGCCCCGGGCATCAACCATCGGGAGTTTACCGACTTTGTTTTCGCGCATGATCTTGTAGGCATCGGCGATGGCGGTGCCGTCGGGGGTGGAAAGCGGATTGCAGGTCATCACGTCGCGGATGCGGATATTGTAGTCGGTAAGGAACTTGATATCGCGGCTGGTGATGATACCGATAAGTTTGCCATTGTCATCGACGATGGGGAAACCGGAGAAGGAATATTTGTGCTTGCGCTTTTCGGAAAGCATTTCAGCAACGGTCTGGTCGGGGTGGAAGGTCACCGGAGTGCGGATGACACCATTGAGATAATATTTGACCTTGCGGACCTCTTCGGCCTGACGTTCGGGAGAAAGGTTTTTGTGAATAACGCCGATACCGCCGAGGCGCGCCATAGCGATAGCCATTTCACTTTCGGTAACGGTGTCCATTGCGGCACTGACAAAGGGGATATTCAGTTTGACGTTCCGGGAGAACTTACTGGAAATGTCGGTGTCGTGCGGCAGAAAATCCGCATACTGAACCACCAGAGAGATGTCGTCAAAGGTGAGTCCTTCAAAGGGAAACGCCGCCATAAATTTGTCAATGTAACGCATAATATTCTGCTGCCTTCATTTTTAGTTTATAATGATTATACTCCTTTTGTATAAAATACACCGCAAACGGCAAATTTTCAACTGAAAAACCTGAAAAAAATGAACTATTCCTGCAAAAAAACATATCCGGAAGGTAAAAGAGAGGCGCAAGACCGGATGGGACGTTATTCCGGACACGTCAAACCTGTCGGACAAGTCGGACAAAACATACTGCCGTCAGGCGGAAAAATAAAAACTACCTCACGCATGTCGGGCGAACCGCCCGACGATATGCGCAAAAGCCAACGACGTCATTTTCTAAACCGCGTTGATCCAGTCGGCGGGATGATCGTGCGATGATGACGAAAAAAGAGCGGGGCGACGTGAACTCACGTGCAGGAGTTTCCCCGCTTTTTTAAAGTCAGCGCGCACGAGCGCCCGCCGCACATATCTTATTCAAGATAGTCAGTTCTCTGTATCCGCATACGGCCGGTCGTAACATCGCGTTCGATGGTGACGAGCATCTTGACTTCGCCGGTGATATCGTCAAAGTAGATATCGTTGCCGGAATCGTAATCAAACTGCCCGAAATCGCACTCTTTCTGGACATCGGAACCGGAAGAGTTTTTGCGGAACTGCAGACCGGCGGTATCTTTGATGACCTGCGCGACGACGACGACTTTGATCTGGCTGGGACTGGAAGTTTCAGCGCAGAGAAGGTTGACTGTTTTACCGATAAGCTCCTCTCTGGCGGCATCGGTATTATTCGGAGTAAAAGTACCGAAAGCGTTGGCGACACCGCCGTTGCTCCACGCGATAAAGTGGGCGCGGCTGGGATGCGGGTCGCGGGTTGCGGTCAATTCACCGGATTCTTCAAAACTGGCGATCCGGTCGCCGGTGGCTGTTCCGGCAGGGAAATCTCCGCTGTTGGCACGGGTCGAATTCAAATAGAATTGAGCGATGCTTTCGCCGTGGTAGAGCTGTTCAAACAATGCTTTTCCGATGTACTGTTCCAGATTGGCGCCCTCTTTATTGAAGAGTTCGTCATTGGAACGCAGACGGTTGACATTGATCTTGCCGTAGGTGACGCATTTTTCGGTCATTTTGATCTGATCGAGAATAGCGGCATCGCCGTTATAAGTGCCGCCGGAGTAGCGGGTACCTGACGCCGCCCAGCCGGAAACAGGCTTATGTCCGGTAAGTTTGATATTGCTGTCATTGTTATCCGGGTCGCAGGCATTTTTGAGGTTGATGGTCTGCCACATAACGCCGCGGTGAATAAGGCCGATCTCCCACGGGCTCATCATTGGCGCATTGCGGATAAAGGCGGTGGAAAGGCGCTTGTTGTCAAGAAGGCCCTTATCGTTATCGCTCCAACCGGGTTCGGCGGTCTGTTCAATGTCGCGTTCAGCGGCAACGTAGTTGGGTTTGAACTTATTGTTTTCTTCCGCTTCGCTTCCGGGGGTATTGGCCTCGTTGACAGCACCTTTCCAGCCGGCGGCGGCAGAGCCGGAGAGCTTCATAACATCGTCGAGCGCGGCGGCTTTCATCGGAGTTCTGATATCGTTGCTGCCGGAGATGATCATATTTTTATACCAATCATTCGGATTGAGGTTCTGGCGGGGATCGTAGTTGCGGATACCGCCGATGAACATACCGGGGAGCGCATCACCACTTTGTGCGCTGATCTTCAGCGAAGAGTTACCCTGAAGCGCACCGACCAATCCGCTGCTCATACTCTTGGAAAATTCCGGCAGGGCCTTGACATAGTCCAAACCGACATTTTTGCCGTTGAACATAGCGGCAAGATAAGCGCGTTTGAGATTGAATTTGACTGAAGTCACTTCGATTGCGGAAACTGATTTCAAAGCGACCTCTTTGACGGTGATGGTACCGGTAAGAAGTCTGCCCGCCTGCGTTGCCAGAAGCTGGAAGTTAGTGGCAGACAGCGAGAAAGAGATATCGTTATTGACTTCCAGTTTAGCATTCGCATCCGCAGTATTGCTGCTGCCGTCGGTCACGCCGTCGGCGGCAATAAGGGGATATGGATTGGAACCGTCAACGTTACGGAGAGCATCATTGGCGACACTCAAAACAGCGGTTTTGAAAGTTCCGTCGGCAACCGTACCTGTAAGCTCATTGACACCGAGAAGATCCACGAGACCGGTCTGTCCGCGGACATTGATATTCTGCAAAAGCAGCGTGCCTTCCTGAGTGGTGTTGGACAAAAGCGGCTTACGGGTGTATTTGACTTCAAGCGTCACCACGCTGGGCTTGAATTTGATTTCAAGCGCACCGAAATCGACCCCCGCGGTAAAGCTGGAGTAGCCGGTCGGATCAAAGTTGTAGATGTTTGCGAGCTTGACGATGGGTGAAAGATTGACATACGCTCCAGTGACCTGTGCCGAATATTTGCCGTTGACGGCAACGGTTGAATTCTGCGACACCGTAATTCCTGTTTTGCTGACATCGATCCCGCCGTCATTTCCCTGGAAGATGCCCAGACGCAAACCGAGTTCGTAGATGTACGGAGTTTTTTCGTTACCGGTGAAAGCGGGGTGTTTGTATTCGGTGCCGATCTCATCCATCCACTTTTCCGCGCTGATATCGGAAGTGGGGATATTGTCTGCATCGCTGTAGTCATTGAAGTTGGATGCAATCTGCTTTCTCAATGCTTCAAGCGTGTCAAATGTACCTTTGGCATTGCCGATACGGCGCAGGAAAGGCAGACTGGGACGGTCTTCCTTGTCCAGTTCGTAGTCGTAATTGTCATTGATCGCGGCATTGGGGGATTCGGCGGTGAACTTGTCCAGAAACTCTGCGGTATTGGCAATGTTTCCGGCGGCATTGGAATCGATTCCGAACCGGGCATACCACGGATCGGCAGATTCCGGAACACCGTATTTGCTGATATCATCGCCCAGCTCAGAGATGTTGAAACGCATCACCTGATAAAGTTTTCCCTTTTCTTTTGTCTGATAGGAGTAAACCTCCGGAACGAATGCAGTCGGTGAAGAGAGGAAGTTATCACTCTGCGCATCAGGCATCAGCCAACGGTCAATAAAACGCTTTTTGGCATCGTCACTGCTGGAAAATCCGAGCGTGGAGTAGATTTTATTGTAGTCCTGCATAGTGAACTGATTGTTCCAGTTGACATCCAGAGCTTTATCAAAAAGCTCATTGTTATCCAGCGCGACTTCGTCGATCTCTCTGCCCCAGCGGTGTTCAGAGGGGAACCAGTTCGGAGTACCGTCAGTCGGCAGCATACCGCTCAAAAAGACCGGAGCGGAGATTTGCGGAGAGGAGGAAATCACTTTCCACGCGGCACGGCCGATGAGTTTGCGATCTTCATCGCTTTCTTTACCGGTGTTGTAAAAGTATACCCACTTGACATCGGAATTCTGCGCCAGCTGATTATTGAACTGGGCAGCGATACCGCTGGAAATAATGGAGTTGTCATGCGGCAGACGGAGCAGAGAATCTTTGCCGGAAAGTTTATCATTGGTTTCTTCGTCAGAACCGGAGACCTTGACGGTGCCGTGGCTGTAAATTTCATTAAAGTTTTCCGGGAATTCGCCCTGAATTTTCTGCAGCTGATACTGATAGATCATCACCGAAGCCAGCACGCGCGAAAGTGCGCTCTGGGCGAAAACACGCGCCTGACTGCGTGCGCCGTTATTGGCGGCGACCTTCTGAGCCGTAAGCGCATTGGCGACAAACGCCATACCGCTGATGAGCAGTAAAGTGAGCATTCCAAGCGCAAAGAGCAGCGCCACACCGCGTTGTTCATATTTTTTCATCATTTTGCACCCCGGCTGTTAAGCAGTACTGTCCTTGTAAAGTAAAGGCAGTTTTCATTTTCCAAATCGGTTTTATCGCTGCCGCTTGCAGCTTTCCACTTGTCAAAATTCTCCTTGGAATCCATTACCGCAAGCTTGATATCCAGGCGGTACGGCGGAGAATTGAGTTCACTTCCGGTGAATTTTTCAACGGAGGCATCGGCATCGGCTTTACGGGTATACGGCACAAGTTCAAACTTGCAGACATTATCCATAAGCTCAATAAGATTGTACTCTTTACCTTCATAACTGGTCTTGTTGATGGTTTCAGCAACGACCTTGGAACAGGCATTGCTGTAAGAGTAACTGCGGATGTAAGGCGGAATATTCTTCTGAAAATTGGAACGTCCTTCATCAGAGTAGATGTGCATCTGCAGCACGCCGTCGGCTGACTTGGTGAAGCCGACAAAACGCATCGAATTTTTATCCCGGTTCTTGCCGCTGGCATCTTTGCGGTTCATCGGGATAGCGGTGGGGAAATACATCTTGCTGTTCACCGCATCGCGCTTGATGAGGAACGGCATATCGTCGGTGTACGCCTGAGTCTGAATGCGGGAAGTGAGAAACTCCATCGCCGTACGGACATCAGCATAAGCGCGGTTCTGCCGCTCGGAGTTGAGCCACAACCGGCGGGAACTGCTGAAGATCTGCATAGAAACGAGAAGCAATATACTGAACACACCCATTGCGACCAACAGTTCGACCAGAGTGAAACGGCTTACAGTCATTCTTTTCTTATTCATAATCGGCTCCTTACGATTTCTGGGCATCGGCATCGGTGCCGGGATCGTATTCGCTGTTGAACAACTCAAAACGGAACACCCGCTTTTCGCGGTCGGCAATCGGAACGGTCACCGGCCAGCTGACTTCAACGGCGACCGGCAGCAGGAATTTATTTATGCAGTTGCCGACCGCACTTTTGAATTCAGAATATTTTTTGATTCCGTCACGGGTACAGAAGTATTCATTTTCAAAACCGTTATCACTGCTGCTGTCGCGGTCGAGATAGACCTTGACCGCCGCGGCGAAAAGCACTTCGCCTGAATCCGGCACTTTGGAAACATAGACATAATGACCTTTATCCTTGCGGTACAAATCAGTCCCTGAAACTGCTGAGCCGCCGGGATTTTCCGGATCGATAACTTGGTCGATCGCTGAATCACTGGATGCCGTGGGTCGTTCGCAGAAATAATCGTTTGAATCACTGATAGCTTTAAAGCAATATCCTTTGTTGTTCGCCGTTTCGACGATGTTCGGGATGACTTCGGACTGGACGATCAACGCCGCCGTTTCGCTGATATCGGCGACGCGGCTTTCGGCGACAGCATCTTTGGAGGCATTCAACCCGACCGGGAACAGCACAAAAGTCGAAGCAATACCCAATGCGACAACGATGACCGCCAGCATGACTTCGACCATATTGAAGTTGCGGCGGATGATTCTTTTATCAAACATAGTACACTCCTTTCACCGCATCAGTCGGCATACGGATCAAAATATGAGATCCGGCCGGTAACGGGATTCAATTTCAAAACCAGGAAGTTGTCCGGATTGCTGAGCTCGTAGCTGGCATCGTCCATTTTCGCTTCAGTAAAGGTGAAATACAAAACCTTATCGTGGTTCACCAGACCGCCGTAGGGGCTGAAAATCAACGCCTGATGATTGTTTTCGCACGCCGAACCGATATCGGATGACGGCAGATCATCGACCTTGTCCAGAGAGGTGAAAATATTACCGGTGGGAACTTCCGGAGCTTTTTTGGCATCAGCTTCGCTCTCTTCGACACTCAGAAGCATCGCGCCGTCATTGGGGTTTTTCCAATTTTCCAGCCAGGAGTCAAACTTGTAATCATTGCCATCTTTTTTGACGTATGCCAGACGGTAACCGCCTTTGCAGTAAGGCTGAACGGCATCGGAGGCGGAACTGTGATTCGACGGCAGAACCATAGCGACATATTTCCGTGCAGAAACGGCCTTGCTCTGCGCCCGTTCCATTCCGAGCTTGAAACTGGAGGTGTAATTGTCCACCCGGCTGCCGAAAAGCATCGCCTGAACGGCGGGGGTGATCAATGCTATCAATATACTGGCGATCGCTGCGACTGCCAGCATTTCAATCAAAGTAAATCGGCTTTTAATTCGCTTCATTTCTGTCGTCCCAAACTTAATTTCTTACGGCTTTGAAGGCGACTCTCAACGCTTCAAGAGTGCATCCGCGCCCTTGTCATGCCTGAATACAACGGTACATTAGCACCGCACTACCGACTTGCGGAAGAAGTGGAGCCAGCTGTGGGACTTGAACCCGCGACCTGATGATTACAAATCAACTGCTCTACCAACTGAGCTAAGCTGGCACATCACACTGCCACTGTATGCAGAATATAGCGCAACAAAAGCAATTTTGCAAGGTAAAAAACAAAATTTTTTCACCTTTTTAACAAAAAAATAATTTCCCCTTATCCGAATATCAGAATTATCAGAATGACCGCAAGCACCGCCGCTCCGATCGCCAGCAGCATTTTAAGCCATTGCGGCACTTCACGTTTCGTTTTCTCATCCGGAACTGTATGAACGCCTGCCGGAATGGAATCAGCTTTCAAACGGTTGAAAATTTCCTGCAATTTATCGCGGATCTCCATCCACGACTGCGGACGGTCATCCGGAGATTTGGCGATCATCCGGTCGATGAAAGCGGCAAGCTCCCAATCCAGAGCCGGCACCGCCTCTCTCACAGGAACCGGCGCTTCACTGACGTGCTTATGCACCAGCTCTTCGGGACTGCCGATAAAGGGCGGATTGCCGCAGAACAGCTCATAAAGCATCACTCCGAAACTGTAAATATCACTGCGCGGGTCCGCATCAGAAGTTCCGAGCACCACCTCCGGAGCCACATAGAGCGGAGTTGCCATCAAACCGTCATCAACCTGCGAACCGGCGACCCGCGCCACGCCGAAGTCGGCAAGTTTGGCGGCACCGGAAGATTTTTTCAGCATAATATTTTCCGGCTTGATGTCGCCGTGGATCATCTTCTGACTGCGCCACGCGTAATCCAGCGCATCGGCGAGCTGAATGGCGATCGACAGCATAAACAGCGGGGTGAAACGGGCGGGATTTTCGATCCGGATGGTTTCGAGCATCTCACCTTCGACATACTCCATCACAAAATAACAGCATCCGTTGACATTTCCGACGTCCAACGCCTGAACGATATTCGGGTGCGAAAGTTTGGCAGCGTTTCGAGCCTCCTGAAAGAACGCTTCAGCATATCCCGGGTCGGAAGCCGTCTCCGGCAGCAGTATCTTGCAGGCGACCAGCCGGTCAAGCATATTCTGACGGGCAAGATATACCACACCGTTGTTGCCTCTGCCGAGCTCACGGATGATGGTATAACCGGCGATCTCATCGCCCTGAGCAAATTGAAAACTGTTATCGTTCACAATGAAATACCCTTTAATTTCTGATAAAGATTTACCGCATAACGGTCAGTCATACCGGAAATATAGTCCAACACCCGCAACAGCCTGGTGTAGGTCGTATCAACTTCATCCGCTTTGGGATAGTGAAGCGGCGGCAGCAATGCGGAGACCCGGCGGCTCCGGTAGCTTGCCTGTGCGATATTGGCGTGTTCCATAGCCATTTCGTTCACGCAGGGAACGAAAATATCCAGCATACCCTGAACCAGCTCAAATCCGGCACCGACCACTTCGGCAACACTGCGGTGATTGTAGATATCAGCCACGCTGCGGCTGCGGATGATCCGGAGCAGCGGCGTCTGCGGAATAAGTTCGGTCAACGAACCTGTAAATTCGCCGCGCATAAGTTCGTCGTGGTGTTCAATAAAACAATCCGCCGCGGCACGAACCAGAATTCCGATCGCCTGTGCGCGCAGAAATTCCGCCTTGCGCTCCTTGGTGGCAAGGGAGCGGACATATTCGGTCGAACGCGGAGAATCAATTATTTCCAGATACAATCTCTCCAATTCCGAATAATCGATCAAGCCCAGGCGGGAGGCATCTTCAAAATCCACGGTAAGATATGCTATATCGTCCGCCGCTTCCAGAAGAAAACTCAACGGATGACGGCACCACGAGCCGGGATACTGCTCCAACATACCGCAATATTGTGCAACTTCGGCAAAAAGTTTGGATTCCTGCTGAAAGAAACCGCACTTTTTCCATTTGCTCTGCGAACTGCCGGGATATTTGGCAAAACTGCCCAGGGTCGCGCAAGTCAACTGCATACCGCCGTTATTGTCCGGCATTTCCAGACGGGAGAGAATACGGAATCCCTGCGCGTTGCCGTCATATTTTTTTATGTCGGAAATTTCTGCTTCACTCATTGAATCGTGGAGCTTTTTACCTTCAGGAGTATCGGTGAACCAGTAACGTATCGCCTCTTCACCGGCGTGGCCCAAAGGAGGATTGCCGATATCGTGCGCCAATGCCGCCGCCGCGATGGCGGCTCCGACATCGCTGGGATGAGCGCCGCAGGTATCAAATTCGCGGCAGATGAAAACACCTGCGGCGGTACCGAGACTGCGGGCAATGCTGCTGGTTTCCAGACTGTGGGTCAGACGGGTGCGGACATAATCATTCTGCGCGAGAGGAAAAACCTGCGTCTTGTCCTGAAGCCGCCGGAAACTTCCGGAAAACACGATACGGTCAAAATCCCGTTGAAAGGGAGATCGCTCCGGAGTGATTTTTCCGGGCAGTTCACTGCCGAGACGATGCGGGGACAACAAATTTTTCCATTCCATATATGCCATAAAAAACGCTCCTGAAAATTGTACACAGGAAAATATAACCACTATTTTGCAATTTATCAAGTATCAACTATTGTAAAATGCGGTGCAACATATTATATTTATTGAAAAATGGTATATTTTACGACTTTTTGAAGAAAGGTTTTACTATGAACGAACAGTACGAAATCACTTTTACATCCAAGCTGGACGAAACTGCCCAGCCGGCTCTTTTCATGCCGGCGACCGGTGATGAACCGCGCCCGCTGCTCGTGGCTCTGCACACCTGGAGCGCCGACCTCACCCAATCCTGGGAACAGTTCCGCTCCCGGTGCGAACAGCGCAACTGGCACTGCATCTATCCGCTCTTCCGCGGTCCGAACTGGAACCGCAAAGCCTGCGGTTCAGATCTGGTCGTTTCCGACATCGAAAGCTCCGTCGAATATGTCAAAAGCGTCGCTAAAGTCGATGAAAAACGCATCTATCTTATCGGCGGCTCCGGCGGCGGACACGCTTCGCTTCTGATGGCGGGCCGTACCCCGAATATCTGGGCGGCGGTCTCCTCCTGGTGTCCCATTTCCGACATCGCCAAGTGGCACGCCGAATGCAAAGCCGCGGGCCGCAACTATTATGAACACATCGAGAGCGCCTGCGACGGCGACCCGCAAGTATCCACTTCGGCGGCGGCACAGGCAAAACGCCGTTCCCCTGTCACCTATCTGTCTTCTGCGGCGGGCAAAACCATCGTGGATATCGGTACCGGCATCCATGACGGCCATAAAGGAAGTGTTCCGGTCGGCCACGCTCTGCGGGCGTTCAATCTGCTTGCCGATGAAGCTGACCGCATCAGCGATGCCGATATCGACTTCATCGAAAAGAATGAGGCGATCCCTGAAGCTATCGCCTACAAAGGCCCGGAAGATGTCGCCTACGGCCCCTACAAGGTTCTCTTCCGCAGAACATCCAAACTGGCGCGTATCACGCTGTTTGAAGGCGGCCACAACCAGCTTCCCGGCCCCGGCTTCGGCTTTCTTGAACAGCAGGTCAAAGGCGAAGCTCCGGTCTGGAATTCCGGAAATGTTTACGATGATGCCAGCGCAGCTCTCGGTAAGTGATGCTTAAACAACGGAAATCGATTTTTTTCAGCTGGACTCTGCTTGCAGCGGTGGCAGTGACCATATTTTTCACCGGGTGCCACCATCCGGTGAAAGATTTTCCGGAAGCTCATCCGGGGGCGTGGACAGCGACCGATGTTGAAACCATGCTCGGCGGCGATGACCCGATGGAGCCGTGGAACCGTTCAATGTTCAGCTGTACCGATTTCCTGATGAACTATGTGGCAGACCCGCTGGGCAGAGTCTACACCACGATATTTCCCCGCCCGTTCATTGAACACTTCAACAATGTCTGCGTAAATCTGGAGTTCCCTGCCCGCGCCATAAGCACGCTTCTGCGCGCCGAATGGGCGGCGGCGGGCGACGAAACTCTGCGTTTTCTGATAAATACCACCATCGGTATCGTCGGAATTTTTGATGTGGCGCAGAGCTGGTTCCATATTCCGTCAAGCGATGCTGATTTCGGATCGACCTTTGCCCATTGGGGCATCGGGTCCGGACACAGCTTTATGCTGCCGATAGCCCCTGCCCTGAACGGACGGGATCTGCTGGGACTGCTGTTTGACAGTGCATTTGACCTGAAAAGCTATATCCCCTACGCCGGATATGCGACCTTTTTAAACAAGATGGTGATCGCCCAATCCGCGTATGACAGCGTTTCAGGCGGAGCGCTTGATCCGTACAAAAACTTCCGTCAGGTGATGCTGCTGCGCAAGGAACTGCAAATAAGATTGTGGTTCTACCGCCAGATAAAACAGTACATCGCTATGCAGAAACTCAAGGCGCTCAAAAAAACTCCGGCAGTTATTCCGCCGCCGGGAAAACCGATGTCCAAACCGGAAAATATCACCGCGAAATGGCAGGAACTTAACTTCTACCGTTCGCAAAATCCGGTGACTGACTCGTTGCGGATAATGATGTTCCAGCCGCAGACAAATTTTGACAAGTGGTATATGCCGCTGTCGCTGTTCGATTCATCATTCGGCGGCAAGCGGTCGAACTTTAAAATCGCCCTGCTCCCCGACCGTCCCAAGGCACGGTACGGCTTCTACCCGCGAACCAAAGAGAAAGATGAGGTGAAGGTCCTTGCCGGAAGAGAAGAGCTGGTACTGCTTCTGCCCGGTATCGGCGGAACATTGGACAATACCAGTATGCTGGCGCTGGCAGAGATGTTCCATCAGCGCGACTGCAATGTGGCGGTCTTTGACAGCACCTTCAACTGGAGATTCATCCTTGCCGACAGTTCCGGCAAACTTCCCGGCTACCTGCCGGACGATGCGGCGCGGGTGAAAAAACTTTTGAAAGCGGCTCTTATTGACTTGGAAAAGCGCGGTCTGTTCAACAGAAAAAACACCCGGATCACCCTTGCCGGTTACAGCCTGGGGGCGCTGCACACGCTCAAAATCGCCGAACTTGAAAAAGAATATCCTGAACTCGGCATAACGCAGTTTATCGCCATAAATCCTCCGGTATCGTTGCGCCATGCGATGACCAGGATCGACAATCTGGCAAACACCACCGCAAACTGGAGCAAAACAAAGATGCTTAAAACGCTTTCCGACAGTACCGGAAAGGCATTCGTACTCTTTGGCAAACGCTTCAAAACCTTTGACGGCAAACAGGACTCAACCGATTACAATATCACGATAGACGATGATGTATCCAAAGTTTTTGCCGGAATTTATCTGCGGCTCTGTCTGCGTGATGTGCTTCTGGCATCGCACCGGGAAAAAGCGCTTCCCGGTCTTCCTGAGTATCAATGGGGGCGGCGCCACAAACTTTACGAAGCGATCGACAAAGTCACGATGAAAGAGTATGCGGAAAAGTTCCTCGCCAAAGATTACCCCGGAAAAAGCGTGGATGAATTGCTGAAAGCATCTGAATTAAAAGCGTTTGCCGACAAGATCAGCAATGATGCAAATATAAAAGTCTTCCACAATTACGATGACTTCCTGCTCAGCGCCGATGAGCGCATCTTCCTTGACCGCAAATTCAAAGATAACCTGACATGGTTCAGCAACGGCGGTCACTTGGGAAATCTGTACTATCTCCCGGTAAGAAACTTACTGCTCGCTCCGTTTAAAGCCAGAGCGCAGAAGTAAAGAAAAACTGCCACTCGCCTGTCGGGCGAACAGCCCGACGATATGCGCAAAAAAGTCATAAGCCGCGACAGCGGCGCTATCACAAAACCTACCTCACGCCTGTCGGGCGAACAGCCCGATGACAGGCGCAAAACTCCCAAAACGCCATTCTGCCAAACCAAAAAACCGCCGTCAGGCGGTCATAAGCCGCGACAGCGGCGCTATCACAAAACCTACCTCACGCCTGTCGGGCGAACAGCCCGACGACAGGCACAAAACTCCAGTCCGGCAAGGAGCGATATCGCACAGCCGGGCGGGTTTTGTCAAGGCGGCGGCGAGGGCGTGGACTAGAGTCC
>JAZOMB010000091.1:0-20608 GCA_045653515.1 Victivallaceae bacterium
CCGCATGTTGCGCGTCAGCGCAACGATATGCGCAAGCCAGTTAAGGTGGATCAGGAGCGATATCGCACAGCCGCACGGGTTTTGTCAAGGCGGCGGCGAGGGGGTGTACCGGCGTACTCGACCGAGCCGCCGTCCGCGGACAAGGCGCGCTCCGGCAAAGCGAGATCGCTCCGCATTAAATTCCGAGATCGATCATGGCATCGGCGACCTTGCGGAAACCGGCGATGTTGGCACCCATAACGTAGTTGTCGGGTTCGCCGAATTCGGCAGCGGCTTTGCGGGCGGCATCGTGGATGTTGACCATAATGGACTGCAGACGGGAATCGACTTCGGCGCTGTGCCAGTTGAGACGGATGGCGTTCTGGCTCATTTCCAGACCGCTGGTGGCGACACCGCCGGCGTTGGAAGCTTTGCCCGGGGCGAAGAGAACTTTGTTGGCTTGGAAAAGGGCGGTAGCTTCGAGAGTGGTGGGCATATTGGCGCCTTCGCAGACGGCGATACAGCCGTTTTTGACAAGAGCTTCGGCATCGGCGAGGTCAAGTTCGTTCTGGGTGGCGCAGGGCAGCGCGATATCGCAGGGGACGAGCTGCCACGGACGGCAGTCGCGGTGGAATTCCACATTGGGAACCATAGAAGCGTACTCTTCGATGCGGCCGCGGCGGACATTTTTGAGTTCCTTGATCATTTCAAGTTTTTCAAGGGTGATGCCGTCATGGTCGATGACGGAGCCGTTGGAGTCGGAAAGAGAGACGACGGTGGCGCCGAGCTGGATGGCTTTCTGGGCGGCGTACTGGGCGACGTTTCCTGATCCGGAGATGAGGACACGTTTGCCGACGAGGTCGATTTTGCGGGTTTTGAGCATTTCGCAGGCGAAGTAAACGCAGCCGTAACCGGTGGCTTCCGGACGGATCTTGCTGCCGCCCCAGTTGATGCCTTTTCCGGTGAGAACGCTGTCGTAGGAGTTCACGATGCTTTTGTACTGACCGAAGAGGTAACCGATCTCGCGGCTGCCGACACCGATGTCACCGGCGGGAACGTCGACATTGGCGCCGATGTGGCGGTAAAGTTCGCGCATAAAGTTCTGACAGAAGCCCATAACTTCGCGGGCGCTTTTGCCTTTGGGGTCGAAGTCGCTGCCGCCTTTGGCACCGCCGAGGGGGAGGGTGGTGAGGCTGTTTTTGAAAATCTGTTCAAAACCGAGGAATTTGAGGATACCGAGGTTGACCGAGGGGTGGAAGCGCAAGCCGCCTTTGAAGGGGCCGATGGCGCTGTTGAACTGCACGCGGTAACCGATATTGATCTGGATATCGCCTTTGTCGTCGATCCAGGGGACTTTGAACATAATGACACGTTCAGGGATGACGATACGTTCAAGGATCTTGAATTTCTTGTATTTGGGTTCGGCTTCGATGAGTTTGTCCAGAGAGCCGAGAACTTCGGTGACACTCTGGATGTATTCTTTTTCGTGGCCGTATTTTGCAGTAAGATCGGACAAAACCGAACTGATGTAGCTGTTCATATAATGTAAACCTTTCTGTTTTTATGTGAAGACATTTTACTAATATAGCATTTAAAGCAAAAAAAATCAATAGCCGCAGTTTTGTTAAAAAGCACTTTTTAGTAAATTTTTTCTGCACAAAAAACAGTATAATGGCGAAAAGGGACTTGGAATATTTTCTTAATACATTATATTGAAGAAATTGAAGAGGAGCATAGACATAAAAAGCGGTTCCGGAGGAGATCTCTGTCAGGAGACTGGATGTTTGAGGAGAAGCATCCGGGGGCAGAGGACGGAAACGCGGTCTATGGTATTGAGGAGGAAGAAAGTATGAAGATGAAAATTGCGGATTGGCCGGTGCTTGTGGTGTCCGGCGAATTCAACGTGCCGAGTGACGACGGATGCCGCCTGCGGGAGCTGATGCGTCAACTGGAGGAGGTCGAGGAGTGCAGTATCATTGCTTCCGGGACCTACGAGGATGCGCTGGAAATTTTTACGAGCCGGGCGGATCTGGGTTGTATCGTCATCGACTGGGACTTGGAGTTTGAGGCGGTGGACGAGGTAATGGCGCCGGAGGTGCTGCTGGCTCGCATCCGGTCAAGAAACCGGAAGATCCCGGTGATTCTGCTGACCGATCATCTTGAAACGGAAAAACTGCCGAAGTGCGTGCTGGACAAAATCAGCGATTGTCTGTGGAAAAATGCCGATACGATCGAATTTCTCGCCGGAAGAGTGAGTAATTGGGTCAAAGAGTATATCGCCAATGTACTGCCGCAATTCTTTGCGGAATTGGTGGAGTATTCCGAACGCTACAAATATGCGTGGCACACCCCCGGACATCTGGGCGGACTCGGATTCCTGCGGGCGCCTGCGGGGGTGGCGATGTTCAAATTCTTCGGCGAAAACACCTTCCGCAGTGACTTGTCCATCTCCGTACCGGAGTTGGGTTCGCTGCTCGACCACGAAGGTGCATCCGGAGACGCTGAACGGCATTCCGCCAAAGTTTTCGGTGCTGATCAAACCTACTACGTTCTCAACGGCACCAGTACCGTCAACCAGATCATCTGGCGCAGTCAGGTGCTGCCCGGAGAGCTGGCGCTGGTTGACCGCAACTGCCACAAGTCGCTCAATTATGCGATGGTCATCACCGGTGCGCTGCCGATTTATATGCGGCCGCGGCGCAATGCGCGCGGAATCATCGGGCCTGTGAGAAAGAGTGAATTTTCTCCGGCATCGATCCGTAAACGCATCGCGGAACATCCGCTGATCAAAAATAAACAGAGCAAACACCAGATCGCTATGAGCGCATTGACCAATTCAACTTATGACGGCGTGTGCTACAACACCGGTGCGATCATGGCGGAGCTTGGAAGCGTTACCGAGCGGCGCGGTCTGGACGAAGCGTGGTTCGCCGAAGAGGGGATGATCCGGAATCTCCACTTTGACGAAGCGTGGTACGCCTACGCCCACTTTCACCCGATCTACGCCGGACACTACGGTATGGCGAACAATAACGTCAATACGCCTCCGGTCTTCTGTTCGCAGTCGACCCATAAACTGTTGACGGCGTTCTCTCAGGCGTCAATGCTTCATATCCGCAACGGCGCCAAACGCAAGATCGACCCCTTGCTCTTCAATGAATCCTATATGATGCACGGTTCGACTTCGCCGCAGTACAGTATGATTGCTTCATTGGATGTGGCAACACAGATGATGGAGGACAACGGCGAAACTATTATCGGCGACATTATTCTGGAAGCGGTTCAACTGCGGCGCAAACTCGCTATGCTGGAACGCGATTTCCACCGTGAAGGCGATTGGTTTTTCGGAATATGGCAGCCGCAGCATATCAAATATGAGGGCCGCCGCGTGAACTTCGCCGATTGTCCGGCGGATTATCTGGCAAACAATCAGACCCCGTGGGTGATGAATGCGCAGGATTGCTGGCACGGTTTTGCCGATATGGAAGATGATTATGTGATGCTCGACCCGATCAAGCTGACCATTCTCACTCCAGGTATCGGCAATGACGGCAAACTGCTTGCCGGAAGCGGCATCCCCGCGGCAGTGGTCAGCAACTATCTCATCAAACACAATATCGTGTGCGAAAAGACCGACTACTACTCATTTCTGCTCTTGAACTCGCTGGGCACCAACCGCGCCAAGCAGGGTTCGCTTCTGGCGGCGCTGTTTGAGTTCAAGAAACTTTATGACAGCGGCGCGCTGCTGGAAGATGTTTTCCCCGAACTGGTGAAAAAATATCCGGAACGCTACACAGGAGAAACACTCAAATATCATTGCGATGCAATGCACAATTATCTGCGTGAACACAAAATGCTGGAACTTATGCATCGGGCGTTTGAGGTCATCCCCGTACCGGATATGCTTCCGGTCGATGCGGCGCACGCGGTGGTCAGAGGCGATGTCGAACTCGTCGACGTGGCAAAGATGGTCAACCGTACCGCGGCGGTGATGCTGGTGCCGTATCCTCCCGGTATTCCGGTGATGATGGGCGGAGAGAAGATGAGCGGAGAAGCTTCAGCGATCGCTGATTATCTGGCCGCCCGCGAAGAGTTTGAAAACTGCTTCCCCGGTTACGAGGGCGATATCCACGGTATCACCAGAGAAGAACGGAACGGCAGAACGGTCTTCCGTACGCTGTGTATCAAAAAGTGATTGAGGTGAATTATGATGAAAAAGAGTTCAATGAGTATAACGACTATGGCATTGCTGACCGTTGCGGCAGTATTGTCCCTGCGCAATCTGCCCTCGGAAGCGGAATATGGTTACAGCGTGATATTCTACATCACTATGGCTGCCGTGTGCTTCTTTGTACCTTCGGCGCTGGTGTCGGCGGAATTGGCTTCCAGCTGGCCGCAGGACGGCGGTATCTATCTCTGGGTGAAAGAGGCATTCGGCCCCAAGTGGGGCTTTGTGGCGGTCTTCATGCAGTGGGTGGAAAATCTGCCGTGGTTCCCTGCGGTGCTGACCTTTGTCGCTTCTTCTATCGCCTATGTATTCAATCCCGAATGGGCAAACAACCGCTGGTTCGTATTGATCACCATCTGGGTGATGCTGTGGCTGGCGACCTTCCTCAACTTCAAAGGTATGCGGCTGTCGGCGTGGCTGAGCAGTTCGGGCGCATTGGCGGGAACGCTCATCCCCGGCGCGGCGATCATTCTGTTGGCGATCGGCTATCTTTTTGCCGGAAAAACACCGCAGATAACGATGGATGCCGGGGCGTTCATCCCCGAACTTGGAAATTGGAACCAGCTTATGCTGCTCTCAGGAATGATGGTGGCGCTCGCCGGTATGGAGATGTCGGCGATCCACGTTACCGAGATGAAAAATCCCGCGCGTGACTTCCCCAAAGCGATATTTATCGCCTGTTTTCTGGTGATATTGCTCAGCGTGCTGGGCGCCTTGGCGATCGCATTGGTCATCCCGCCGCAGGAGATCAGCCTTGCCGCCGGAGCGGATCAGGCATTTGCGGCGATGTTCAAAATCTTCCGTATTCCGTGGATGACTCCGATTATGTGTTTCCTCCTCTCCTACGGGGCGTTGACTATGGTGGTGACGTGGGTTCTCGGACCCTCCAAAGGTGTTCTTGAAGTGGCAAAAGAGGGCTATCTGCCCAAAATGTGGCAGTACCGCAACGCCAATGGTATGCCGACCAATATCCTGATCATTCAGGCGGTCATCTCATCACTGCTGGCATTGGTGGTGCTCTTTATGCCGACCATCAGCGGCGCTTTCTGGCTGATGTCCGCGCTGACTGCACAGCTTTATATGGTTATGTATCTGCTGATGTTCGCCGCCGCGATCAAACTGCGGTACAGCAAACCTGATATTGCCAGAGCCTACAAAGTCCCCGGCGGCAAGCTTGGAATGTGGATAGTTTCCGGCATCGCGTTTTTAACTTCGCTTTTTGCCATCATCACCGGCTTCATCCCGACTCCGGGCGTCCGTGAAAAGGGTACGCTTTATGTGCTTGCCTATATCGGATTCCTGCTCATCGGAACGGTGGTGTTTATTTTGATCCCGCTGTGGCTCTACCGTTGGAGCCAAAAGCAGAAACAACTCTCTCAAGAACAGTGAGCTCTTGAAAAAAGCCGGGCATCGCCCGGCTTTTTTGTTCTGTACTGTTCCCGAAAAGGGGAGTATTTTTTTTGCTCCCGTTGGTCGCAAAAAGCCTGTGACATCATAAGGCGGATGGATCGTGCGGCAAGGTCGCCGTCAAATCGAGGCGGAAGCGAGGGATCCGTCTTCGCTAAAGCTACGCCGGGACAAGGTGTACTTACTCGACCGCTTGTCACGGCGTAATGTAATGAAGCCGGAAGCTGATGACCGATGATTTGACAAGAGATTGCCCGCGAGACGCCGCCTATTCCAAACGAATACGGGGGTCGGCTGCCATATACAGTAAGTCGCTGATGAACAGGCCGATGAGAGTTAATGCGCCGGAAAAGGCAAACAGCGCCATCTGCAAGGGATAATCCCGGCTGGACAATGAAAGCAGCGAAAGCGACCCCATCCCGGGGATGTTGAAGATGTGTTCAACGAGAACGCTTCCGGCGACCAGAGAGGGCAGTATCCCGCTGAACAAAGTTATCATCGTTATCAGTGCGTTGCGGAAACCGTGGTTCCAGAGAACGGTGGAGGGGGCGAGACCTTTGGCACGGGCGGTGCGGATGAAGTCGCTGCGCAGTACTTCAAGCATACTGCTTCTGGTGTAGCGGGACAAGCCGGCAAAGCCTCCGTAACTCAAACACAGCACCGGAAGAAAATAACAGCGCAAAGTTTCCAGCTGCAATTTCCAGATGGAAAGCTGTTCGGGATTTTCCGGGGTGATGCCTTTCAATGGGAAGATCGGGAATTGACCGCCTTCGCACAACATTGATTGGAGCAGCAATCCCGCCCACATCACGGGAAGCGAATACAATACAAACAGCAAAAATTCCATACTGCGGTCAAAAAATGAACCCTCTTTTGCGGCGGTGAATACCCCCGCCGGTATCGCCAGTAAATAGGTCAGCAAAATCGCCCAGAAGTTGATCGAAACGGTAACTCCCAGCCGTTCTCTGATAAGTTCGGTCACCGGTTTGCCGGGGTCAACTGTGACCGAATTTCCGAAATCGCCGTGGCGGACGATGCGGCTGAACCAGCGGAAAAATCCGATGTGAAGCGGTTTATCCAGATCCAGCTGTTCGCGCATGGCGGTATTCGAATAGAGTTCATTGTTGCGGCTGTCGAGCATTCCTGCGCCGGAACCCATCATATCACTGCGGGACGGATCGCCGGGGGCCAGCCGGAGCAATGCGTAACTGGCAAAAAGAATGACAAAGAGCGTTACAAGTGCCAGCGTGAGCCGTTTGAAAATATATTTAAGCATGATGTTCACCATCGGAACGGGGGATAGTTATTCTGGTAAGGAGCAATGCGCCGAGGATGAAGGGCAGTATCAGCATAGTTATACCGAGTTCCGCTTTATCCCAGATAGCGGTGGCGGCAAAGATCAGTACCGGGCCCACGATAGTGGTGAATTTGCCGAAGATATTGTATACGGCAAAGAGTTCTGCCGCGCGCTCCTGCGGGATGATCCGGCTGAAAAGCGCACGGCTCAACGACTGGATGCCGCCCTGCGCGGTACCGATCAATGCGGCGGCGGTGTAGAACATGATCTGTCTGGTCAATATGTCTGAACAGAATGACATCGCAGTAACGATAACGGCGATAAGGATATATGTTGATATGGCAATATAAATCATTGTTTTTGCCGAAAATTTTCCGGCAAGTTTACCATAGAGGAGCGTGCAGGGCAAACCGATGAGCTGCAGCGCAAGGATGGTCATCATTATCATCGTGCTGGAGATCTTCAATCCTGCGGCAAGCGGTGTTGCCGCAAGCAGAATTGTGCCGACACCATCAATGTACAGGAAATAGGCGATAAGAAACAACATGATATTTTTCTGCGAGAAAATATAACGGAACGTTTCAGAAAATTTTATTGCTTTCGATACGGCGGCAGAGCGTTGTTCTTTGACATTGATAAATAATGGTGCTGCCCCGGCAAGCCACCAGAAAGCGGCGATGGCAAAGGCGCCTGAGAAAAAATATTTTCCACCGGCAAACTTCATCAGCGGCATACAGAATATGAACGATATCAATGCTCCGGCATAACCGAGCGCATACCCTGTCGTGGAAAGCGTGTTGCGTTCCTGCGGCGTGGAAATATCCACCAGCAGAGAGTCGTAAAAACTGTTGGCGGCCATATAGCTGGATATGCCGACAAAGGATATCGCCAGCACGATCTGCGGCATATTTCCCGGTACGATAAGGTAGCTCAAGGTTGCCGCTGCACCGAGCAGAGTGAAGATCAATACCATCGGGACTTTGCGGTGTTTTGCATCTGCTTCGGGACCCGCAAGGACGGCGAATGCTCCTGCGGCGAGACCTGCGGCGCTGGCGGTCAAACTCCAGAAGCTGGTGACTTGAGAATTGCTCCAGATGTCTTTGGCGCAGGCGGCGAGAAATATCGGTGCCGCCACAGTGCGGACGATCATAGCATAAGCGGCATTGGCGGGATCGTAAAGCAACCATGCCAATTGTCGTTTATCAGGCTTCATAATAAATCAAAATCCGAATTCGGGTTGAACTATGCCGAGATCCTCTTCCGGCGGCGGAACTGTTTTCGGCGCGGTGGGAGAAGATTTTTTGCGCGGCTTACCAACTTCAATTTCGCCGGAAAGTTCCAGATCTTCCGCTTTTTCTCCGGTGACTTCGGGTGTTTCTTCAACAGCCGCTGGGGGTTCTTCTTCCACCACGGGTGTTTCTTCCACCACGGGTGCTTCTTCCACCACGGGTGCTTCTTCTGCCACGGGCGCTTCTTCTGCCACGGGCGCTTCTTCTGCCACGGGGGTTTCTTCCACCACGGATGCTTCTTCCACGACAGGCGCTTCTTCCACCACGGGTGTTTCTTCCACGACGGCGGGAGCTGTGGTGATCTCATGGTGCTCGATGATTGCCCGTTTCGATGCCTCTTTGGCGGCGGCAACGATGGCGGTGATGCCGGGGGGCAGGGGGATTTTCTGCTCTTTGACTTCGGCGGAAGTTTCAACTTCATTCTGAATGTTTTCAGCTTCGGCGGCCTCTTCAGTTTCAGCTTCCTCTGTATCAGGTGCATCGGGGATCTGCTGCAATGCGGCGATCTCTTCAGCAGTGAGGTAACGCGAATGCACCACTTTGGTCAATGCTTTACTGCCGATGAGAAATCCGCGCGCTTTAGGGGCGCGGACAGGGAATTCCATCAAATTCAGCTCGCGCGTGGTGACTTTGCCGCGGGCATCCTCTTCGCTCCACAAATATATCGCGTCGGCGCGCGGGGTGAAGAGTTCAAGTTTGCATCCCGGCGGGCAGAGCGTGTACTCTTTTTCCAGAATAAAGCCGCCGATGCTGGAACGTTTGCCGTAATATTTCCCGGTCTTGGTCTCTTTGTAGATGATACCGAACTGGGTGTCGGCATCATATTTGCGGAAATCGTAGAGTTTGCCGATGAAAAGCTTGTCCGGCACCATAGGGATGACTTTGTATTTTCCGGTTTTTTCGATGCAGACCAGACGGTCATATTCGTTGCAGACGATGGTGTCATCGCTCTTGATACCGGTACCGACATAGCCGTTTTTGCGGTCCCAGCCGACTTTGATATTGTTCAATGCGGCGGCCTTGCGGTCGATCTGTTCGATGTTTTCGATTTCGGTGCGGCGCGGGAAGCTGGCACCGTATTTTTCCTTTATCCCGGTGAGGACGTCGATGGTGTAGGCGATGAGATGGGAAAGTTTATGGCGGATCTTTTTGATCTTATCTTCAATTTCCCGCAGTTCCTGCTGGTTCTTTTCGATATCGAAACGGGCGATGCGGCGCACAGGGAGCGCGAGCAGTTTGTCGATATCTTCATTGGTCACATCGCGCTGCAGCAGCGGGCGGAACGGCGCAAGTCCGCTGTGGACTTCGCGGTATTCCTCCTCCTGACTGCGGCACTCTTCGATCTTTTTGTAGATGCGGTTTTCAAAGAATATCTGTGCCAGCGTTTTGGCGTGGTGCAGTTCAGTCTGCTTGTCCAGATCGATCTCCAATTCCTGCTTGAGATAGCCGACCAGTTTTTCCACATTGCGCTTCAACACCTCGCTCACGCTCATCTGCACCGGTTTGCGGTCGCAGATGACAACGATGCGCGAAGAGATGGATATCGAGCAATCCGTATACATATACAAACCCTGCATCGTCTGTTCGGGGGTGTAGCCGCGGGTCGGTGTGACGCGGATCTCCACGTGGTCGGTGGTGAAATCGTCCACGCTGGAAATACGGATCTTATTCTTTTCGGCGGCGCGTTCAATGGAGGCCACGAGAGATTCCGAAGTGCAGGTTGCCGGGATCTCGCGGATGATGAGATCGCGTCCTTCGATATCGATTTTGGCGCGGAGGATGATCCTGCCGTTGCCGTCATCGTATTCGCGGACATCCATCAACGCTCCCTGCTGGAAGTCGGGATAGAGTTCAAAGGGGCGGCCTTCCAGTACAGCTATTTCCGCATCGATAAGTTCGTTGAAGTTGTGCGGCAGTACGCAGGTCGACATACCGACGGCGATACCGTCGCTGCCGAGCATCAGCAAGCTCGGAAGTTTGGCGGGCAGTACGACAGGTTCCTCTTCGCGGCCGTCGTAGTTGGGAACGAAGGGGGTGATGTCGTTGTTGAACATCGTTTCGTAAGCAAGTTTCGTCAATCCGCACTCGGTATAACGGCCTGCCGCCGCGGGACTTCCGGTCAGGATATTACCGAAGTTGCCCTGCTTCATAATAAAGTAGGGAATGTTGAGAAATTCGGTTTTTTCCTGTCCTGTTTTGCGGTCGCGGTAACGGTTTTCGATAACGCCGCCCTTGTTGGCAAGCACCACGAGCGCATCACCGATAGAGGCATCGCCGTGAGGGTGATAGTGCATTGTGTTGCCGACGATATTGGCGACCTTCTGGGTGCGGCCGTCATAGACCTTGTAGAGCGCCCACAAGATACGGCGCTGAACGGGTTTTAAGCCGTCATCGACATCGGGGATGGCGCGTGAACCGATAACGTAACTTGCGTAATCAAGGAAGTTACGGTCGATCATCTTGCGGAAATAGTCATTGGTACCCTGCTTCTGTTTGGCAAGGACGGCGGAATCGTTCTCCTCCTCGGTATTTTCGATCGGGGTGTCAATCTGGGGATCAAATTCATCACTCATAGTCCACGACCTCCAAATTGTTCATAATATATTCTTTGCGCTCGGGGGTGTTGTCGCCCATATAGAACTTCAGTACATCCTGTACACCGTGCATATTGTCCAGCGTTACCGGAGAAAGACGCATATTTTCGCCGATGAATTCGCCGAAGTCATCGGGAGAAATTTCGCCGAGACCTTTGAAGCGGGTGATCTCGCATTTGCCGAGTTCTGCGGCGGCTTTGTCGCGTTCGGCTTCATTGTAGCAGTAGATGATATCTTTACCTTTCTTCACGCGGAAAAGCGGCGTTTCCAATACATAAAGATGTCCCGAAAGCACCAGTTCGTTGAAGAATGACAGGAAGAATGTCAGCAGCAGATTGCGGATGTGCAATCCGTCAACGTCAGCGTCGGTTGCCAGAATGATTTTGTCATAACGCAGATTTTCGGTGGAATCCTCCACGCCGAGCGCCTGCATAAGAAAAGTGAGTTCCTCGTTTTTGTAAATCATTTCGATCGTTTCGCCGAAAGCGTTTTTCGGCTTGCCGCGCAGGGCGAAGATCGCCTGATTGTCCACATCGCGCTTCTTTTCCAGAGAACCTGCCGCAGAGTCACCCTCGGTAAGGAAGATCATTGTCTCTTTGGGTTCGACTTTGCGCGGCCACTTGTCGCCGACGTGGAATTTGCAATCTTTGAGTTTGGGGATGCGGAGGCGGGTTTTCTGGGCGGTCTCGCGGAACTTTTTCTTTGATTCCATAGTTTGCTTATGGAATTGTTCGTTGCGGATCACCTTGTCGATAACGATTTCGGCGATATCTTTGTGCTTGTGCAAGTAATCGGCGACCGCCGCGCTGACGGCGGCAACCACCGGACCGCGGACATCGGTATTGCCGAGTTTGTTTTTGGTCTGGGATTCAAACACCGGCTCTTTGACCTTTACGGCGATGGCGCCGATCATACCGTCGCGGATGGCATCGGCTTTGAAACTCTTGCCTGAGTATTCGTTTATACCCTTGAGGACACCCTCTTTGAAAGCGGACAAATGGGTGCCGCCGTCGCTGGTGTACTGACCGTTGACAAAGGAGTAACTGGTTTCATAGTTGTCGTTGTGGGTGAGGGCGAACTCCAGCTGTTTACTGCGGAAATATATGATATCGTAGAGACGTTCGTCACCGGTTTCCGTTTCCAGAAGATCGGCGAGACCTTTGGCGGAGCAGTAACGTTCACCATTGAGGTGGAGTGAGAGGCCCACATTCAGATAAGCGTACATCCAGATGCGTTTTTCCACATATTCCATACGGAATTTGTAATCTGGAAACTTTTCATTGTCGGGGATGAATTCAATATAAGTACCGTTGCGCTCTTCGCATTTTCCGGACTCTTCGGAAATGAGTTCGCCGCGGGAAAAGGTCGCTTCTTTGTACTCGCCGTCGCGCACGCTGCGGGCTTTGAAGTGGCTTGAAAGCGCATTGGTCGCTTTGGTGCCGACACCGTTCATACCGATAGAATACTGAAAGGCATCGCTGTTGTATTTACCGCCGGTATTGATCATTGAAACGCAATCGACCAGTTTCGCCAGCGGAATACCGCGTCCGTAGTCGCGGACGGAGACTTGGCCTGATTCGACATCGACCGTGATCTCGATTTTTTTGCCGCACCCCATAATGAATTCGTCAATGGAGTTGTCGATGATCTCTTTGAGCAGCACATAGATACCGTCGTCCTGATGCGAACCGTTGCCCAGGCGGCCGATATACATACCCGGGCGCAGCCGGATATGCTCCAGCGGCGACAAAGTCATAATGGCATCTTCGCCATAATTGTTATTTACCGGTGTGTCACTCATTGAAAAATCCTCTGTATACATTTGTATCGCGACAATATATATCCATTTGGGTAAAAAGTCAAGTCAAATTCCCCCGAAAAAAATTTGCATTTATTGTTTTACTATGCTATATTACATTGGTTATCTGGTTTTTGTATCTGTAACGCATTGGGGAGATCTTGTTTATGAAAAAGACACAATCGCCGGGCTGCAAACATCGTGCAGGTAAATTCACACTCATCGAACTTCTGGTCGTTATCGCCATTATCGCGATCCTGGCGGCTATCCTGCTTCCGGCACTCGGTTCGGCGCGGGAACGCGGTTTTGCGGCAAATTGTTCCAGCAACATCAAGCAGTTTGTCCAGTATCAGTTGCAGTATACCGAAGACTATGCCGGTTTTCTGCCGTATTATGTGAAAGACCCCTCTTATCCGTGGCTGGCGCTGCGTGAGTACAATGCCACTTTCCGCAGTTATGGTATCGTGCGCGGAACTCCGGGCGTTTCTGCTGATAAGGCAACCGTTCTCACCTGTCCCAAACATTTTAAACACCCCCGTAAAAGCAATTCGACCGGTCAGACATATTATTTGTGGCCGTCGTGGACAAATAAAGACTTTTACGGCCGCCGTGTCGGCAATACTATGGATCTGCGCAAACCGGGGCAGAAGATCATAATGCTCGAAGCTTCCCGCAATTCCAGCAGCGGTAATACAAACAGCCGTTATTATTGGAGTACCGTCAACGCTTTCCCGCATAACAAGCGGGCGAATGTGGCATTCTGGGATGGTCACGTCGAATCTCTCAAAGAAGAACCTCCTTACTTTTTCATCTCGACCGATGCTGATGGTAAAAACGGTTTGCAGTCCAAAAATTCAACGGCGGCCAAACCGCATTGGGATTATGCTTATCCGACTCCGAAATGATAATGTGTAATATTTGAACTGTATGATTGTGGCGGGCAGCAGAAATGTTGTCCGCTTTTTTTACCGTTGTTTCAGAGCGGCGCAGAATATGGAAAAAGTCAAATCAATCGAAAATAAAAAATTTGCATTTATCATTTTGCTATGCTATATTACTTGCGAGAGCTGAAATTTTACATCAAAACAGTTGGAGAAAGGTGTTGTTATGAAAAAAGAAAACCATCCCGCTCCGTACGGAGCCTGCCGTAATACGGCAGGTAAATTCACACTCATCGAACTTCTGGTCGTTATTGCCATTATCGCGATCCTGGCGGCTATCCTGCTGCCCGCGCTCGGCAAAGCCAGAGAACGCGGCAGAACCGCCTCCTGTCAGGGCAATCAGCGCCAGATGGGACAGGCGTTGGGAATTTATATGAACGATTATGACGGTCATCTTCCCTACAATGTCGGAACAAATTATACCCGCTGGGGCGCGATGAGGCGTCTCTTTCCGTCATATAATATTGCCAATAAAGGTACTCCCGGCGGTGTGGCGTACAATACTATTTTTTATTGTCCGGCACTCTATATCGCTCAGGATGCTGCTATTCGCGGATATGATTATCTGGCAAGTACCAAAGGTCGGATATTCTATACCTGGCTGGATTTCAATACCTTCTGGGGCAATACAGGCAACCCGAAAAACAGCCGTGTTATAAATCCAAGCAAAAAATTCCTGATGGTTGAAGTTGCTGCCCAAGACGGAGGTATCGGCAACACCCGTTATTACTGGGTCCATAAAAACGCTTTCCCGCATAATAAAATGCAGAATGTTCTCCATTGGGACGGCCACAGTGAATCTTATCGCGAGGTTCTGCCCTACTTCAACCCGGTCTATACTTACGGCAAAACCTATCACCGTCAGGTGGTCATCCACTGGAACTACGCAAAAAATACCTACGATTGATGTATTGACCGCGGCGCGGCCCTGGGCGCGCTGACTTTAAAAGAGCCGGAAGTGAGTTTAAATCACCCGGCTCTTTTTTTGTGTCATCTTCACACGGTCAGCGCATTGTTTTCCCTTTCCCCTCGAAAACGGCAAAAAAAAGCCGGTTTGAATCATCAAACCGGCAATTACTGCAAAAAAATGGAGCGAGTGACCGGATTCGAACCGGCGACAGTCACGTTGGCAACGTGATACTCTACCAGCTGAGTTACACTCGCTTGTTGTCGTACTCATAATATACTCCGCTTCCGGAGAAAAGTCAATAGCAAATTGTAGTGCCAGCATCGGATATCTGTTATTTTCTTTGCGCTCTCTTGCAACAAAAAAGCCGGTTTGAATCATCAAACCGGCAATTACTGCAAAAAAAATGGAGCGAGTGACCGGATCCGAACCGGCGACAGTCACGTTGGCAACGTGATACTCTACCAGCTGAGTTACACTCGCTTGCTGTTGTACTCATAATATACCCCGCTTTCGGAGAAAAGTCAAACGCTTTTTTGAAAAAATTCGCGTTTTTTTGCTGACCTTGAAAAAAACAGCAGGAAATGCTATATTATATAATTGTCAAGATAAGTTGTAAGTGTTCCGCTGGCAGATTGATAAGCCTTGCCGGAACCGGATAATATATAATCTGGAGCAGTTGCGGTGAAAAATCTTATTGCATTCTGGAAGTCCAAAGGGCAATGGATCGTGGAAATGGCAGTGCTGTTTGCCGTTTTTGCTGTCTTTGCGTGGGCGGCATACAATGGTGTCCGTGATCAGAGCAGTGATTTTTTTGCCCGTGACACCGTATGGGAAAAGATTTTCCTCTATGCCGGTGTCGCCGCCGGGGTCATTCCGGTGTTTTATCTGATATTTCAGGCGATTCTGGTCTGTTTCTACCGTCCGGTGCAGAAGGAGCAGATTTCTGATGATGCTCTGCCCGGTTGTACCGTTATCGTTCCGGCATACAATGAAGGCGCTTCGGTGGCGGAAACTCTGCGCACTTTGCTTGAAAGCGATTATCCGGCGGAGAAACTTGAGATAATCGCCATCAATGACGGTTCCGCCGACGATACTTGGAACTGGATAACTCTGGTCGCAGGAGAAGCTCCCGACCGGATAAAAGCCGTCAACCTCGAACAGAACAAGGGCAAAAAGAATGCCCTGTACATCGGCTTCAATCAGGCACAGCACGATATCGTAATAACAATCGACAGCGATTCTTTTGTCAAACCCGATACCATCCGCAACCTTGTACTGCCTTTTGAAGATCCCAAAGTCGGCGGCTCCGCCGGGGTCGTGCGCGTTCGCAATATAAATAACGGTATGATCCCGCGGATATTGGATGTCTGTTTTGTCTTTTCATGTGACTTCATCCGCAGCGCCCAGAGTGCCATCGGCGCCGTACTCTGCTCTCCCGGCGCGATCAGCGCCTACCGCAAAGCCGCATTGCTTCCGCACCTTGACGGCTGGCTCCATCAGACCTTTCTCGGTAAACCCTCCACCATCGGCGAAGACCGCGCATTGACCAGTATCCTTTTGCGCAGCGATTACCACGTTGTACTGCAGAACAGCGCACTGGTCGAAACCCGCGTGCCGGAAGATTATCCGCAGCTCTGCCGCACGCTCATCCGCTGGACTCGCGGCGATGTCCGCGAAGGTCTGCTGATGATCCGCCACTTTTATAAACGTTTCAACTTCGGCGACTGGCGGCTTACCGCATTGAAAGTCAACCTTGTCTGCCAGCTTCTCGGACTTATGCTGCCGGTGGTGATGTTTCCGCTGATGATCTACACCTTTATCATCAATGCGGGCAATATTATGTTTGTTTTGAGTTATGCCATCTTCGCCACCTGGCTGTGGGCGATGATCCCGGCTGTTCTTTACGCGCACCGCGAAACCCCGCTCAAAGCGGCGTGGGCATTTATCAGTGCGCTCTTCAGTCTGTTTGCGCTTTCGTGGGTGTGTCTGTACTCATGGGTGACTATGAACAACCCCGGCTGGATGACCCGCAACGCCGCCAATGACAAGAAAATCAAAACCGCTGTGCGCGGAGTTCACGGCAACTGATGCAGTGCGAACGCTTTTTCAAAATCATTGCCGTCGGCAAAATGAAAGATAAAAATCTGGAGCATCTGACCTCTGAGATATTGACCCGTTTGCGCAAATACGGCAAAACTGATATCACAGTGCTGCCTGACAGCGATGTTGCCCGCGAAGGGGCCGCCATCATCCGCGAACTTGACAAAGAACGCAACTCCACTGTTTTCGTCCTTTCTGAAGAGGGCGTGGAGTGGACTACCACCGGTTTTGCTTCCAAGCTTGATGCGCTCGATCGCCGTGCGGTTTTCGTCATCGGCGGGCCGTTCGGTCTTGCTCCCGAAGTCAAACAGCGTGCCGATTTCCTCTGGTCGCTTTCCAAGCTCACCTTTACCCACGAAATGGCTCGCTATCTGCTCTGCGAACAGCTTTTCCGCGCGATGAACTTTTTAAATGGCGGAACATACCACCATCAATAGAACTCCACCCGCCTGTCGGGCGGACAGCCCGACGATAGGCGCAACTCCAGCGGCGCGGTTTCCGTCAAACCGGTTGCCGCACAATATTTTCACCCTTTAACTGCTTTGACCGCCCGTTTGAAGCTTTCGGCGGAATCCGTGATGTTCTTTTCGGAGACACAGAACGCCAGACGGAAGTAGCCGGGAGCGCCGAAGCCGCGGCCGGGAACCGCCAGAACGCGCTCTTTGAGCAGCGCATCGATGAAAATGCGTTCATCGGCGACGGGGGATTTCGGGAAGAAGTAGAAAGCACCGCCGGGCATGATGAATTCGATACCTGCATCGGTCAGAACCTTCGCCATCGCATCGCGGCGGCGGCGGTAGATGTCGAGATCGACCTGACAGTCCCAGCAGCTTTCAATGAGCTTCTGACCGACAACAGGGGCGTTGACAAAACCGAGGATGCGGTTGGTCAAAGTCAGAGCGCCGAGCAGTTCAGCCTTGTTTTCAAGCATCGGAGAAACGGCGATGTAGCCGACACGTTCACCGGGGAGCGAAAGGCTCTTGGAGAAGGATCCGATAACCACGGTGCCGTCGTAGATTTTGGCAATGGAAGGAATTTCAATGCCGTCAAAGTTCAAAAAGCGGTAAGGTTCATCGGCGACGATGTAGATCATTCGGCCGAATTTTTCGCGGGCAGACTTCAACACGGCGGCCACAGCTTCGAGTTCCGCTTTGGAATAGATTTTACCGGTGGGGTTGTTGGGAGAATTGAGGATGATCGCACGGGTGGCCGGAGTTATCGCAGCTTCAATGTTGCCGATGTTGAGAGAGAAGTCTTCGTTGGTGGCGACCGGTTTGAGTTTGCCGCCGTAGTTTCCGGCGTAGAAGCCGTATTCCACAAAGTACGGCGAAGGACAGATCACTTCATCACCATCTTCCAGCACGGCGCGGAAGAAGGCGTTGATACCGCCAGCCGCACCGCAGGTGACGATGATATCCTCTTTGGCACAATCGAGATCCTGCTCTTTTTTCAGCAGTTTTTTCAGCGCTTCACGGCAATCGACACTTCCGGCATTGGGCATATAGCCGAATGCGAACATTTCACCGGCATTGGCGGCGATCTCCGCCATTGCGGTTTTGACTTCCGGCGGCGGAGGCAGGTCGGGGTTGCCCAGACTGAAATCGTAAACATTTTCGGCACCGTACTGTTTTTTCAGTTCGATACCGGCTTCAAACATCCGGCGGATCATAGAAGAATTTCCAAGGAAATCCTTGACTTCTTTAGTAATAAGTTTCATTATTTGTATACTCCGTATTATGTTTTATAAAAAATCAAACCAGCGGCGGCGCATTGCGGACAATCTCGCGCCTTGCTCCTGCGACTGAGCGGTCGAGTACACTCGTACACTCCCGCTCCGTGCCCGTCGCAAAACACGACCTTGTCTCACACTGCATCCGCCGGTTGCAGCAGGACTTTTCTTTTTTCGTTGCAAGTGTACGATTTCGTGAAAAATCCTGCGCAGACATTTTTGGCATCAGCAAGTGGTTTTATTCGTAACGCAACGCTTCGATCGGGTCGAGCTTGGAAGCTTTCCACGCCGGATAGAAGCCGAAAATAATGCCGATGCTCACCGACACGATAAATGCGGCCGCCACGGCGGTGGGGCTGGATTCGATGGGCCAGTTGAGCTGGCTTTCCACCAGCAACGCAGCACCGTGTCCGAGCAGGATGCCCAAGATTCCGCCGACCAGACAAAGCACCACAGCTTCAATAAGGAACTGCTGCAGGATATCTCTGCTTCTTGCACCGACCGCCATACGCAAACCGATTTCGCGGGTGCGTTCCGTGACCGAAACCAGCATGATGTTCATAATGCCGATACCGCCGACGATAAGCGAAATGATCGCCACGCCCAGCAGCAGATTGCTCATAAGTTTGCTGGTTGAATTCATCATCCGCAAAAAGTCTGATGCACTGCGGATACGGAAGTCATCTTCCTGTGAAGAGGATAAGCCGTGACGTTCACGCAGAAGGTCAGTTACTTCAAGCCGCGCTTTGTCGATCAGATTGGGATCGGTCGCTGAAAAGACGATATGATCAATGTAGGTGAAACGGGGCTGCACCAGCGTGTCTGCGATCAGATCGGAATCCTGTTCCGGATAAAAAGCCACACCTTTGACCGGGTAGACTTCACCGGGTTTATCTGCCAGAGTGCTGGTGGTTCCGGTGATGGAACCGGTACGGCGGCCGGTGATGCGCATTCTGGTGGTCGTCCACGGCATAATCACCACGTCGTCTTCGTCTGAACCCATCATATTGGCGCCTTTGCTTTTGAGTACGCCGATAACACGGAATGTTACATCGCGGATGCGGATCTCGCAATCAAGCGGAGACGCACCGTTGAAAACTTCATTGACGACGGTTTGGCCAATCAGACATACCCGGGCATTAATATCGACTTCGCGCTGGGTGAAGAATCTTCCCTCTTCCAACTGCCAGTCACGGATGGCGAAAAATTCAGGTGCAACACCGTACATCTGCGCCGGGACCCAGTTCGCTGAACCGAATACGATCTGCATATTGCTTGCCTGCACCTGCGGTGAAACCATTGAAACGGTGGGGCATTCGCGCAGGATCGCTTCGGCATCGCTGGGCAGAAGCCAGGTGAAACTTCCTGATCGGATGTTGACACCGGTGGCGCGGCGCCAGCCCGGAAGGATAAGACCGCTGCCGGCACCCATTTTTTCCATGGATTCCCGGATTGAACGCGATGAGCCCTGACCGATCTCCATCATAGTGATAACTGCGGCGATACCGATGATGATACCGAGCATAGTGAGCAATGTTCGGGTCGGGTTGCAGATGAGAGCTTTCAAAGACATAAAAACGGTATCAGAGGTTTTCATTGCTGATCCTCCTTTTCTCCGAAGATACCGGAAACGATCTGGCCGTCGCTCATACAGATGGTGCGCTTGGCATAGTGGGCGATCTCGGCAGAGTGGGTTACAAGAATGACGGTGATGCCTTCGCTGTTGAGTTTGCTGAACATATCCATAACTTCAACGCTGGTGTGGGAGTCGAGGTTACCGGTCGGTTCGTCAGCGAAGATCACCGGCGGACGGTTGATGAGCGCACGGGCGATGGCAACGCGCTGCTGCTGACCGCCGGAAAGCTGATTGGGCTGGTGTCCGGCGCGGTCGCCGATGCCGACCTCCTGCAATGCTTTCAAGCCGCGTTTGCGCCGTTCTGACATAGAGAGGTTGCCGGCGGTGTAGGACAGCGGCATAATGACGTTGTCCAATGCGGTGGTGCGCGGAAGCAGATTGAAGCTCTGGAAGACAAAGCCGATCTTCTGGTTGCGGATCATAGCGCGGCGGTCACCGGAAGCCTGTCCGAGTTCTTCGCCGTCAAAGAGATATTTGCCGGAGGTCGGACGGTCAAGGCAGCCGAGAATATTCATCAGCGTACTTTTGCCGGAACCGGAAGCTCCCATCAAAGCCACATATTCACCCTGATCGATGGATAAGTTGATGCCTTTGAGGACATTGACATCCATTTCTCCGAGGGAATAGGTTTTGATTATATTTTCAAGTTCGATCAAAGCCATATTCTAAAGATCCTTAATCATCTTTTACTTGGAATTCT